>NZ_BAABEO010000009.1:376545-397786 GCF_039540195.1 Arthrobacter ginkgonis
GGTGCGCCGCCGCCGTCGTAGGTGGGGGAGAGTCCCTAGACCTCGGTGTACTGCGGGTCCCATTCGCCGGTGACCAGGTAGTTGACCTTGCGGGCAACGGACACCCCGTGGTCGCCGTAGCGCTCCAGGAATCGGCTGGCCAGGGTGACGTCCGCGGTGGTCGGGGCGGACTCGTTCCAGTCCGGCTCGGCGACGGTCTTGAAGACGCTCAGGTGCAGCTCGTCGATGTGCGCGTTGAGCCGGATGATCTCCTGGGCGACCTTCAGGTCGCGGGTCTCCAGCAGTTCGCCGAGCTTGTGGGCGATCTCGATGTCCGCCTGGGCCATTTCGCGGAAGACCGGGGCCAGCGACGCCGGAACCACGTTCTGCGGGAAGCGCAAGCGGGCCAGCTGGGCGATGTGCCGGGCCAGGTCGCCCATCCGCTCCAGGGAGGCGCTCATGCGCAGGGAGCCGACGATCATGCGCAGGTCGGAGGCCACCGGCCCCTGCAGGGCCAGGACGTCGATGGCGCGCTCGTCCAGCTGGTTCTGCAGGAAGTCGATGCGCGCGTCGGCGGCGATGACCTCCTGGGCGACCTCGGTGTCGGCGGCTTCGAAGGAAGCGTATGCGCGCTCCATGGCGTGCGCCACGAGCTGGGACATTTGGACCAGCTCGTCACCGATGGACTGGAGCTCGGCCTGGAATACCTTACGCACGGCGGCGTCCTTTCATAACACGTCGGACCGAACCCTTGGGGTGCGGCCCTCATTCTCCGCTTCAGGCTGACAGTACTAGATGAATGCTTGTGGGGCGCCGGGTGAACACTCCATGAACCCGCCCCCATTTGCCCCGTTCCGGTCCGGAACGCCGCCGGAGCGGGGGATACGCTAGAGGCGTGAACGATGTGCTGATCGGAGTGCTCTCCGGCCTGGTGGGCCTGGCCCTGGGCGTGGTCGGCCTCCTCGCCTACCGGGCCAGCCAACGGCAGCGGACGGGCCTGATGGAGGTCGGCGAACCGACCCTTCCTGAAGGATCCGCCGAGATCCTCTCCGTCATCGGACGCGCCTTCGTGGTGGTGGACGACGTCGACGGCGTGGTCCGCGCCAATCCGGCGGCCTACGCGTTCGGCCTGGTCCGCGGCCACACCCTGGTGCATCCGGAACTGCTGGAGCTGGCCCGCCGGGTGCGCGCCGACGGGGTCATCGAGGAGCGCCAGTTCGAACTTCCGCGGGGTCCGTTGGGGCAGGGCACGATCATCGTGCACGTCCGGGTCGCCCCCCTGGGCGACGAGTACATCCTCCTGCTGGCCGACGACCGCACCGAGATCACCCGCACCGAGGCCATCCGCAACGACTTCGTGGCAAACGTCTCCCACGAGCTGAAGACCCCGGTGGGGGCCATCTCCCTGCTCGCCGAGGCCGTGGACGAGGCCGCCGACGACGAGGTCGCCGTCAGGCGCTTCGCGGCCCGGCTCCACAAGGAATCGGCGCGGCTCACCGCGCTGGTCCAGGACATCATCGAGCTCTCCCGCCTGCAGGGGGCCGACGTCGTGATGCAGGGCCGCCCGGTGGACGTGAACGCCGTCCTGGCCGAGGCGGTGGACCGCAACAAGCTTCCCGCCGAGGGCAAACGCATCAAGATCTCCCTGGGCGGGCATTCCGACGCCAAGGTCCATGGGGACCCGGACCTGCTCATGACGGCCTTCCGGAACCTGATCGACAACGCCATCCGGTATTCGCCGGAAGGCACCACCGTCGGGGTCGGCGTCCGCTCGCGCGACGGGCTGGTCCAGGTCTCGGTGACGGACCAGGGGCCGGGCATCCCGCAGGACGAGCAGGACCGCATCTTCGAGCGCTTCTACCGGGTGGATGCCGCCCGGTCGCGCCAGACCGGCGGCACCGGCCTGGGGTTGAGCATCGTCAAGCACGTCATTTCCAACCACGGCGGCGAAGTGACCGTATGGTCGCAACCCGGCCAAGGGTCGACCTTCACGGTCCGCCTGCCGGAATTGGAAGAAACAACCGCCAGGAAAACCGGCGGAACGAACGAGGGGACGCTGAGCGCCCCGGGACAAGGAGGCAGGGTTTGACCCGCATTCTGGTGGTCGAGGACGAGGAGTCGCTGAGCGACCCGCTCTCCTATCTCCTGGAGAAAGAGGGTTTCGAGGTCCAGGTGGTCGACAACGGCCTGGACGCCGTGACCGAATTCGACCGTGCCGGCGCCGACCTGGTGCTGCTGGACCTCATGCTGCCGGGGCAGCCGGGCACCGAGGTGTGCCGGCAGCTGCGCCAGCGCTCCAACGTCCCGGTCATCATGCTGACGGCGAAGGACTCGGAAATCGACAAGGTCGTTGGCCTGGAACTTGGCGCCGACGACTACGTGACCAAGCCCTACTCCTCGCGCGAGCTCGTTGCCCGCGTGCGGGCCGTGCTGCGCCGCCAGGGCGAGCCGGAGGAGCTGGTCGCCGCGACGATCCAGGCCGGTCCGGTGCGCATGGACGTGGAGCGCCACGTGGTCAGCGTGGGCGGGGAACAGGTTCCGCTGCCGCTGAAGGAGTTCGAACTGCTGGAGATGCTGTTGCGCAACTCCGGGCGCGTTCTCACCCGCGGCCAGCTGATCGACCGCGTTTGGGGTTCGGACTACGTCGGGGACACCAAGACCCTGGATGTCCACGTCAAGCGGCTGCGTTCCAAGATCGAGCCGGACCCGTCCAACCCGGTGCACCTGGTCACGGTGCGCGGGCTGGGCTACAAGTTCGAGGGCTGACCGGCCCGGACGGCAGGGGACGACGGCGGCCGCCGTCGTCCCCTTGTGCTTCGCCGGAACCCGCCGCACACGAAAGGGCCCCGGAACCGAACGGTTCCGGGGCCCTTTCTGGAATCCTGGCGGGTAAGCGCAGGGCCTGCCCCCGCGCGCTAGTGCTCGGCCGCGGGTTCCTCGGACTTGGTGAGGTGGTCCGTGGTGGTCGGGTCGTAGCCGCCCGGCACGTACTGGCGGTACTCCTCGAGGGCGCCGTTGACGACCGGGATCGAGATGTCGGTGCGGGCCGAACCCACGGAGGCCACGGCGTCCACGTCGGCGCCCGGCTCGACGGTTGCGGTCGGGATGACCAGCTCGTTGGCGTCGTCCTCAAGCTTCAGCGAGGTCTTTGCCGGCACCTTGACCGAGGCCGTGTTGGAGCCGATCGACAGGTTCAGGGTCTTGGCGGCGTCGGTGTTGTTGACAACGGTGCCGATGGCGCGCGCCTCTTCGGTGGCGGAGCCGGTGACCAGCATGAGGTTGCGGACCTTCAGGTCGGCCACATCGAAGACGATGCCGTCGGAGGCCGCGTAGTGCAGGGTGGTGGCCTGCTCGTTGATGGCACCGCAGCCGGTGGCCCCAAGCGCAATAACGGCCAGAGCGGCGGCCGCAACGGCGCGGCGTCCACGGATCTTCTGTGCGGTGATCACGGCACAAGCTCCTCTATCAAGGTCGAGTCTGACGGGTCGCCGCGGCAGGCTGGATGCCTCGGGCGCGGCGGCAATTCACCTCTTAGCCTAATGGGTTCGGCGCCAAAAGCTTGCTTCGGCCAGCCTGCGTGACGGAAGCAACGGGGGAGGCCAACGCGCGCACGTACCACCGCGCCGGCGTCTTGGGAAGGGGTTCGGCGAGGCTCCATGGCAGGGGGCGTCACCCCGACTGGCCCGGAGTTTCGGCCATTTTCGTGATAAACTGGACTGCGGGAAAGGGGATTATCCACATGGTTTTTGAGGTTGGCGAAACGGTTGTTTACCCTCACCACGGTGCCGCGATGATCGAGGAGATCAAGATGCGCACCATCAAGGGCGAAGAGAAAATGTATCTCAAGCTCAAGGTAGCGCAAGGCGATCTCACCATCGAGGTCCCGGCGGAAAACGTCGACCTGGTCGGCGTTCGCGACGTGGTGGGCCAGGAAGGCCTGGAGCATGTGTTCGACGTCCTGCGTGCCGAGTTCACGGAGGAGCCGACCAACTGGTCCCGCCGTTACAAGGCCAATCTGGAGAAGCTGGCGTCCGGCGACGTCATCAAGGTGGCCGAGGTCGTCCGCGACCTGTGGCGCCGCGACCACGACCGTGGTCTCTCCGCAGGCGAAAAGCGCATGCTCTCCAAGGCCCGCCAGATCCTGATCAGCGAACTGGCCCTGGCCAAGAAGCTCGACGAGGAGAAGGCAGAGAGCGTCCTCGACGAGGTTCTCGCCTCCTAGGCGGCACCTCCGGCAGCCCCGCGCCTTGTGGCCGGCGGCCGCCCCGGCGACCCTTCAGCTTCATGGTTTTTGGCTTTGCGGCCCGTCCACAGCAGTGGGCGGGCCGTTCGGCGTTCCCGGATGGTGCTGCCGGTTGGCCGGGAGCACCATCCGGACGGATGCCGGGGGTACGCTTCTGCACGTGAGCCACCCCCCGCATCCCCCCGTTCCGGCGCGCGCAGAACGTTCCGGCCGCGCCGCCGTCGTCATTGTTGCCGCAGGGTCCGGAACCCGGCTCGGCTACGGGCTCCCCAAGGCCCTGGTGCCGCTGGCCGGCCGCCCGCTGCTGGCCCACGCCATCGACGGGGCCCTGGGCTCCGGCGTCGCGGACCGCATGGTCGTGGTGGTGCCGCCCGGGGACACCGAACTGACCGCCCTGTGTGCGGGCTACGCCACGGACGGCGCCCACCTGACCTGCGTCCCCGGCGGCGCGACGCGCAACGAATCGGTGCGGGCCGGGCTCCGGGCCCTCGGACCGGGCACCGACTACGTCCTGGTCCACGACGCCGCCCGCTGCCTCACCCCGGCCGAGGTCTTCACCGGCGTCCTCCGGGCCCTGCGCGCCGGGGCCAGCGCGGTCATTCCCGCCGTGCCGGTGGTGGACACGATCAAGTCCGTGGCTCCCGCCGCGGCCCCTGGCATTGCCCCCGAATCCGTCACCGGCACCCCCGAACGCGCGGCGCTGCGGGCCGTCCAGACCCCGCAGGGCTTCCGTCTGGGGGAGCTGCTGCGGGCCCACGAGTCCGCCGCGTCCTGGACCGGCGAGCGCGCCGCGGCCGTCACCGACGACGCGATGCTCATGGAGTTGGCCGGCACCGAGGTGTTTGTGGTGCCGGGCGCGGTGGAGGCCCTGAAGATCACCACCCCCATGGACCTGCTGCTGGCCGAGGCGCTGGTGGCGAACGGATACGAGGAGCAGCCGTGAACGCACCGATCCTTCCCCGCACCGGCCTCGGCATCGACGTGCACGCCTTCGCCCCGGACGAGGAGGCGCGCGAGTTGTGGCTGGCCGGGCTGCACTGGCCCGGGGAGCGCGGGCTTTCCGGGCACTCCGACGGCGACGCGGTGGCCCACGCGGCCTGCGACGCGCTCTTCTCCGCGGCCGGCATCGGGGACCTGGGCACCCACTTCGGAACCGACCGCCCGGAGTTCGCCGGCGCCGCCGGCACGACGCTGCTGGCGGAGGCGGCCCGCCTGGTGCGCGCCGCCGGGTTCGAGATCGGCAACGTGGCCGTGCAGTTCGTGGGCAACCGCCCCAAGTTCGGCCCGCGCCGGCAGGAGGCGGACGCCGTCCTCAGCGCGGCGGCCGCCGCCCCTGTCACGGTGACCGCGACGACGTCGGACCGGCTCGGCTACGAGGGTGCCGGGCAGGGCATCACGGCCTACGCGACCGCCCTGGTCTACCGGCCGGGGGCCTGAGCCGGGAGCTCCGGCAAGGCGCAGGCACGGCGGCGGCGCAACGGCGGCTAACCTAGACCGGTGAGCATCCGTTTTTACGACACCAAGCAGGCGCAGGTGCGGGAATTCGTCCCGCTGGTTCCGGGTCAGGTGGGCCTGTACTACTGCGGCGCCACCGTCCAAGGGATGCCGCACGTGGGGCACATCCGCTCGGCCATCGCCTTCGACATCCTGGTCCGCTGGCTGGAGCACCGCGGCCACAAGGTCACCGTGGTCCGCAACGTGACGGACATCGACGACAAGATCCTGGAGAAGTCCGCTGCGTCCTTCGCCGAGGACTTCGAGGAGGACGGCGCCTACGTGGCGGAAGAGCCGTGGTTCGCCCTGGCGTACCGCTTCGAGCAGGAGTTCCGGAACGCCTACGAGACCCTCGGCGTCCGCCGGCCCACCTACGAGCCGCGCGCGACCGGCCACATCCCGGAGATGCACCAGCTCATCGAGGAACTCATCGGACGCGGCCACGCCTACCCGGCCCTCGACGGCTCCGGCGACGTCTACTTCGACGTGCGCTCCTTCCCCGGCTACGGCTCGCTGACCCGCCAGAAGGTCGACGACATGCAGGCCGCTCCCGACGCGGATCCGCGCGGCAAGCGCGACCCCCGCGACTTCGCGCTCTGGAAGGGCCACAAGGACACCGACCCGCAGACCGCCTCCTGGCCCAGCCCGTGGGGCCGCGGCCGCCCGGGCTGGCACCTGGAGTGCTCCGCGATGTGCACCAAGTACCTCGGCGAAAGCTTCGACATCCACGGCGGCGGCCTGGACCTGCGCTTCCCCCACCACGAGAACGAGCTGGCCCAGTCGGCCGCGGCCGGGCACGGCTTCGCCAACTTCTGGATGCACAACGGCATGGTCACCTACGCGGGGGAGAAGATGTCCAAGTCCGTGGGCAACACCGTCTCCCCGGAGGAGATGCTGGAAGTGGCTGCCCCGCGCGTGGTCCGCTACTTCCTGGGCCAGGCACACTACCGCTCCCAGCTGGACTACCGCCCCACCTCCCTGGAGGAGGCCGGTGCAGCGCTGGAACGCATCGACTCCTTCGTCGAGCGTGCCCTGGAGCGCCTGCACGGGATCGGCGCAGGCGGCGACTTCGACCTGGACCTGCACCACTTCGAGGTCACCGACGAGTTCGCGGCCGCGATGGATGACGACCTCAACGTCCCGCAGGCACTCGCCGCGCTGCACGAGACCGTTCGCCGGGGCAACACCGCTCTCGATTCCGGCGACCGCGAAGCGGCCGACCGCGCGCTGCAGCAGGTCATGGCGATGACCTTCACGCTGGGCCTGGACGACGCGGCAGGCAACGACGCCGGCGGCTCCTCCGCCGAGCACCACGCCCTGGACACGCTGGTCCGCGCGCAGCTGGACGAGCGGTCCGCCGCCCGCACCGCGAAGGACTGGACCCGCGCGGACTCCATCCGCGACCTGCTCGCCGAGGCCGGGATCGTGGTGGAGGACTCCGCCGACGGGGCCCGCTGGTCGCTGAAGTAGCCCCGCACGCCGCGGCCGGATGAGGTCGAGCGGCGGGGCGGGGACGGGGGAGGACCGCCGGTTCTTTCGGGGCCGGTGAACGCCGGCCGCGCATCCACGGTAAAATGGTTCGGCGTGGCCTGCTGGGCCGCCCCCGCACACCCCACCGATCGAGGAATCCCACATCATGGCCGCACCCAAGCGCTCCGGCGCCATCCGCAAGAGCAAGAAGGGCCCTTCGGTCGGCACCGGAGGCCACGGCCGCAAGGCCCTGGAGGGCAAGGGCCCCACGCCCAAGGCCGAGGACCGCACCTACCATAAGGCGCACAAGGCCAAGGTGCTCGCCGATCGTTCCGCCGCCAAGCACGGCGGCCAGCAGCGCGGCCGCTCCGGCGGGCGCAGCAAGGTCGCCGAGGAGCTGGTGACGGGGCGCAACTCCGTGGTGGAGGCCCTGCGCGCGGGCATCCCGGCCAAGTCCCTGCACATTGCGGTGCGCATCGACATGGACGATCGCGTCCGCGAATCGCTGAAGATCGCCGCGGAGCGCGGCATCCCGGTGATGGAGTCCGGGAAGCCGGAACTGGACCGCATGACCGACGACGCCGTGCACCAGGGCCTGGTCCTGCAGATCCCGCCCTACGACTACGCCGACGCCCTGGACACGGTCGAGGAGACCCTCGAGAAGTGGCGCAAGGGCCACATCCGCAACGCGCCGCTCTTCGTCGCCCTCGACGGCATCACCGACCCGCGCAACCTCGGAGCGATCATCCGCGCGGCCTCCGCGTTCAGCGGCCACGCCGTGATCGTGCCGGAGCGCCGCTCGGTGGGCATGACCGCCTCCGCGTGGAAGACCAGCGCCGGCGCCGCCGTGCGGGTGCCCGTGGTGCGCGCGCCCAACCTGACCAACGCGTTGAAGGCCATGAAGGATCAGGGCGTCTACGTGATCGGCCTCGACGGCGACGGCGACGTCCAGCTGCCGGGCCTTGAAGTGGCCACGGAACCGCTGTGCATCGTGGTCGGTTCCGAGGGCAAGGGCCTCTCCCGCCTGGTCGGCGAGACCTGCGACCAGATCGTTTCGATCCCCATCGACTCGGCCATGGAATCGCTGAACGCCTCGATGGCCGTGGGCATCACCCTTTACGAGGTCTCGCGCCGGCGGGACGCGTAGGTCAGGGAACCCCATGGCTCCCACCGCCGGTGACCTCCCCGCGCGCCTGCAGGGCGTGAAAGGGTACTTGTCGCGCCCATTTCCGTTCGGGGTGTCGGCGCAGGCACCGGGCGCCCCTGGCCTGCCGGACACGGTGAACGTGGCGGTGTACGCGCCGGGGCTGCAGGAGATGGACATCTGGTTCGTCGACCCGTTCGGGCGCCTGCTTTCGGTGCCGCTCTTCGACGAGACCTACAACATCTTCCACGCCACCATCGAGCAGCTGCGTCCCGGGGCGCGCTACGCCTTCTGGGAGCGCGGGGCCGAGCTTCCCCAGGACGGCCAGCTCCTGCTGGACCCGTGGGGACGGGCGATCGAGCAGGACGATGCCGGCGTGTACTGGAGCGTCTACGTCGAGTCCGACTTCGACTGGGGGGACGACGTGCGCCCCCACGTGCCGTGGCGGGACACGGTGATCTACGAGACCCACGTCAAGGGCCAGACGATGCTGCACCCGGACATCCCGGAGGAGCTGCGCGGGACCTACGCCGGGCTGGCGCACCCGGTGATGGTGAAGCACCTGCAGGACATCGGCGTCACCGCCGTGGAGCTGCTTCCCATCCATTTCCACCTCGACGAGCCGCACCTGCAGGAGCTGGGCCTGCCCAACTACTGGGGGTACAACACGCTGGGCTTCTTCGCCCCCCACACCGGGTACGCCACGGCCGCGGCGCAAGCGGCCGGGCCCAAGGCGGTGCAGGACGAGATCAAGGGCATGGTCAAGGCCCTGCACTCGGCCGGCATCGAGGTACTGATGGACGTTGTGTTCAACCACACGGCCGAGGGCGGCCGGGGCCAGCAGGCCTACTCGTGGCGCGGGCTCGGGGACACCCAGTACTACCGCCACGACGCGGATGGCCGGTACTTCGACACCACCGGCTGCGGCAACACGCTGGATTTCAACCAGCCCACCGTGGTCCGCATGGCCTTGGATTCCCTGCGCCACTGGGTGGAGGACTACCACATCGACGGGTTCCGCTTCGACCTGGCCGTCGCGCTCAGCCGCGACACCCACAACCACTTCAACCCCCAGCACCCGTTCCTGGTGGCGCTGACCTCGGACTCCGTGCTGACCGGCACCAAACTGATCGCGGAACCGTGGGACGTCTCCATGGGCGGCTGGCAGACCGGGCGCTTCCCGCAGCCCTTCCACGACTGGAACGACCACTTCCGCGACATCGTCCGCGAGTTCTGGGTTTCGGACCACGGCTCGCTCCTGGCCGGTGGCCAGGGCAGCTCGGTGGCGCGCCTGGCGTCCTGCCTGGCCGGCTCCCGCGACCTGTTTGCCCCCTCCGGCCGCGGGGCGCTGTCGTCGATCAACTTCATTACCGCCCACGACGGATTCACGCTGCGCGACCTGGTCAGCTACGACCGCAAGCACAACGAGGACAACGGCGAGGACAACCGCGACGGGCACAGCCACAACCGCAGCTACAACCACGGCTTGGAGGGCGCCACCGCGGACGAGGAGCTGATGGCCCGGCGCCGGCAGACGGCCTCGAACGTGATGGCGACGCTCTTGCTCTCGCTGGGCGTGCCGATGCTAACCGCGGGGGACGAGCTCGGCAAGACGCAGGAGGGGAACAACAACGCCTACTGCCAGGACAACTACCGGACCTGGCTGGACTGGACACTCTCCGAGGACCAGCGGGCCATGCTCAAGAACACGAAGGCGCTCATGCGCCTGCGCAAGGAGTTCATGGCCGGGCAGCCCCACACCTTCCCGACGCAGGACGCCAGTTCCTACATGCACTGGTTCAATGCCGACGGCGTACCGATGCGGCGGGAAGAGTGGACCCGCCCGGAAACGCGGCTGGTCCAGATGCTGCTCGGATCCCCGGAGGGGAAGATCGATGGCCTGGCGGTCTTCAACGGCGGCACCGAGCCGGTCCGCATCCGCATGCCGGATCCCGACATCCTGCGGGCGCTGCGCCCCCAGGACCGCCAAGGAACCACGTTCAAGCTGCAGTTCAGCACCGCGGAAGGGTCCCTGCGCCGGCGCGGCGCCGCGCTGAAGGCCGGCGAGCCCGAACTCATCGAGGCGCACTCGGTCACCGTCTACCGGGCCTGAGTTCCGGCCCAGCAAACGACGACGGCGGCGGCACNGGAGGTGCCGCCGCCGTCGTCGTTTGCTGGAACTGCCCGCTAGGCCCTAGCTGGCGCTGGCGATCAGGCCCAGCTCGGGGACCGAGATGAGCGCGTGGTGCCGCGGCACCACGCGCACCCCGTAGCCGAAGGATCCGGAGCGCTCCAGCCGGAGGTCTCCGGTGAACCGGTAGCGTCCGTCGCCGAGCTCCTCGGCGAGCTCGAGCTCGTGCACGGCCGGCTCGCTCAGCTCGTCGGCCTCGGATACCGCGCCGTACACGGCCTGCACCGCGACGTCTTCCGGGTTGATTCCGTCGATGCGCACGTAGGCGTCCACCTGGAACTTGTCGCCGATGCTCGGTTCCTCCTCGAGCCCGATCGAGTCCACGTGCTCCACCGCGAGCCCGTGCCAGGCGCCGCGGAGCCGTCGCGCGTAGGCGGCCAGCTCCTTGGCCCCGGCGAAGGAACCCTTCGCCGCGTCCTGGCCGGACCGGGCTGCCGGCAGGTACAGCCGGGACACGTAGTCGCGGACCATGCGCTCGGCGGACACCTGCGGACCCAGGTGGGAGAGCGTGTGCTTGATCATCTGCACCCACTGGTGCGGGACGCCGTCGCCGGCCGCGTCGGACGGACCGGCCGCGCCGGCCGCCTCGGAGACCTGAACGCCGTAGAACCGCGGGGCGACCTCGTTCTCGATCAGCGCATACAGAGCGGCAGCCTCGATGTCGTCCCGGTGCTCGGAAGAGGACCCGGCGGGAGCTGTCGGGATCGCCCAGCCGTTCTCGCCGTCGAACATCTCGTCCCACCAGCCGTCCAGCACCGACAGGTTCAGGCCGCCGTTCAGGGCGGCCTTCATGCCGGAGGTGCCGCACGCCTCGAGCGGACGCAGCGGGTTGTTCAACCACACGTCGCAGCCCGGGAAGAGGGTACGCGCCATGCGCATGTCGTAGTTGGGCAGGAACACGATCCGGTGGCGGACCGCCGGGTCGTCGGTGAACCGGACCAGGTCCTGGATCATCCGCTTGCCGGCCTCGTCCGCCGGATGCGACTTTCCGGCGATGACCAGTTGGACCGGCCGGGTCGGATGCAGCAGCAGCGCCTTCAGCCGGGCGGGGTCGCGCAGCATCAGGGTCAGCCGCTTGTAGGTCGGCACGCGGCGGGCGAAGCCGATGGTCAGCACGTCAGGATCCAGGACGGAGTCGGTCCAGCTGAGCTCCATCTTGCTGGCGCCGCGCTTGAGCCAGGAGGCACGCAGCCGTTCGCGCACGTCCACGATCAGCTGCTCGCGCAGGCGGCGCCGCAGCGCCCAGAGGTCCTCGTCCGGAACCTCCGCCGCCAGGGACCAGTTCGGCTCCTCCCCGTCGCCGGTCCCCGCTTTGGCGCCGAAGTGTTCCCGGGCGAACGCGGAGACCTTCGGGTCCACCCACGTGGGCACGTGGACGCCGTTGGTGACCGAGGCGATCGGAACCTCATCGACGTCGAATCCGGCCCACAGCCCGGAGAACATCTGGCGGGAGACGCGACCGTGCAGCTTGGCCACGCCGTTCGCGCGCTGCGCCAGCCGCAGCCCCATGACCGCCATGTTGAAGGTCGCGGGGTCGCCGCCCGCGTAGTCCTCCGCGCCGAGCTTCAGGATGCTTTCCGTCGGCACGCCCGGCGCCAGCCCGGCCCGCAGGAAGTGGCCGACCTGCAGCGCCTCGAACCGGTCGATGCCGGCCGGGACGGGGGTGTGGGTGGTGAACACCGTGGAGGCACGGACGGCGGCCAGGGCCTCGTCCCAGGCGAGTCCCTGGTCCATCAGTTCGCGGATGCGCTCGACGCCGAGGAAGCCGGCGTGCCCCTCGTTGGTGTGGAACACCTCCGGGGCGGCCCCGCCGGTCAGGCGGGCGTGGATGCGCAGCGCCTGGACGCCGCCCATGCCCAGCAGCAGTTCCTGCTGCAGGCGATGGTCGCCGCCGCCACCGTAGAGGCGGTCGGTGATGCCGCGCGCGGCGTCGTCGTTGGCGGGGATGTTCGAATCAAGCAGCAGCAGCGGGACACGGCCCACGTCGGCGCGCCAGATGTGCGCGCGCAGCCGCCGCGCGTCCGGCAGCGGCAGGGACACGACGGCGGGACTTCCGTCCTCCTCGCGCAGCAGCGTCAGCGGCAGCCCGTCCGGGTCGAGGACCGGGTAGGTCTCCTGCTGCCACGCGTCGCGCGAGAGGGACTGCTTGAAGTAGCCGGCCTGGTAGAGCAGGCCGACGCCGACTATCGGCACGCCGAGGTCGCTGGCGGCCTTGAGGTGGTCGCCGGCGAGGATGCCCAGTCCCCCGGAGTACTGCGGCAGCGCCGCGGTGATCCCGTACTCGGGGGAGAAGTAGGCGATGGCCCGCGGCGCCTCGGCACCGAGCTGCTGCTGGTACCAGCGCGGCTCGGTGAGGTAGCGCTGCAGGTCCGCGACCTGGCGCTGGACCTCCGCGACAACCTCGGGGTCCGAGGCAAGGGCTTCCAGCCGGGCCCGGTCGAAGCTGCCCAGCAGGGCGACCGGGTCCTCGCGCACTTCCTCCCACACCCCTGGGTCGAGGCTGCGGAATAGGCGGGCGGTGGGCTCGTGCCAGGACCAACGCAGGTTCGCGGCAAGCGCGGCGAGTCCGGCAATCGGGGCGGGCAGGACTGTCCGTACGGTAAATCGTCGAATGGCCTTCACAGGGTGAACGCTAGCGCAGATGCCCCCAATGTGTGTTGCGGCACGGTAAACACTGCGCCATTGTTGCCGTTTCCTTGGTCTTTGACGTGGATTGTGGATAGCGTCTACCGGGTGAGCACAGGACTGCAGAGCAGCTTCGGCCGGATTCCCGTTACCGCCCTCCACCCAGTGGTCGAGGGCGGACGCTACCCTGCCAAAGCCATTCCGGGCGAGGACATCAGGGTAGAGGCACTGGCCTTCCGCGAGGGACATGACAGGTTGGGAACAACCGCTGTCCTCTACGGACCGGACGGGTTGGAGGTCCAACGCGTTCCCATGGTCCCGGGCCCTCCGGGGACCGACACCTGGGAGGGCTGGCTGCGACCGCAGTCGGAGGGAGCCTGGGAATTCGAGGTCGAGGCCTGGGACGACCCCTACGGCACCTGGCGGCACGACGCGCGGATCAAGGTCGGCGCCGGGATCGACGTCGAACTGATGCTCGCCGAGGGGGCCAAGCTGCTCACCGATGCGGCAGCCGCGATTGGCAACGCCAACGATTCCGCCCGGAACGACGCCGACACGGTCCGCCGGGCCTCGTGGGTGGTGGCCGACGGCCTGCTGAACCCGGTCGAGCGGCTCGCGGCGGGAATCTCCGCGGAGGTGGACGACGTCCTGGTTCGCCGCCCGATCCGCCGCATGGTCACCCGCAGCGGGCGCTTCCCGATCAAGGTCGAGCGCGAGCGCGCCGGCCGCGGAGCCTGGTACGAGTTCTTCCCGCGCTCCGAGGGAGCCGTCTACCACCCGGAGAGCGGTACCTACACCAGCGGCAACTTCCGCACCGCCGCGGAGCGGCTCGGCGCCGTCGCCGAAATGGGCTTCGACGTGATCTACCTGCCCCCGATCCACCCGATCGGCCGCACCCACCGCAAGGGCCCGAACAACACCCTGGTCGCCGGACCCCACGACCCCGGTTCCCCGTGGGCCATCGGCGCGCCCGAGGGCGGGCACGACGCCATCCACCCCGACCTGGGCACGGTCGAGGACTTTGCCGTATTCGTGGACCGGGCCCGCAAGCTGGGTCTGGAGGTCGCCCTTGACCTGGCGCTGCAGGCCTCCCCGGACCACCCGTGGGTCGGCGCCCACCCGGAATGGTTCACCACCCGCATCGACGGGACCATCGCCTACGCAGAGAACCCGCCGAAGAAGTACCAGGACATCTACCCGCTGAACTTCGACAACGACCCCGAGGGCCTGGCCCAGGAGGTGCTGCGGACCGTCCTGCTGTGGGTGTCCCGCGGGGTGGACATCTTCCGCGTGGACAACCCCCACACCAAGCCGCTGTGGTTCTGGGAGTGGCTGATTGGCCGGGTCAACGAAGAGCACCCGCAGGTGGTGTTCCTTGCCGAGGCGTTCACCCGCCCCGCCATGATGCACGCGCTGGGCCGGGCCGGTTTCCAGCAGTCCTACACCTACTTCACCTGGCGCAACACCAAGAAGGAGCTGGAGGAGTACTTCACCGAGGTCAGCCGCGAGAGCGACGCGTTCTTCCGTCCGAACTTCTTCGTGAACACCCCGGACATCCTCACCGAGTACCTGCAGTTCGGCGGGCCCGCGGCCTTCCGGATCCGCGCCGTGCTAGCTTCGATGGCGGCGCCGCTGTGGGGCGTCTACGCCGGGTACGAGCTCTTCGAGCACGTCGCCCGCCCCGGCGCCGAGGAGTACATCGACAACGAGAAGTTCGAGTACAAGCCGCGCGACTTCGCCGGCGCCGAGGCCGCCGGACATTCGCTGGCTCCGTACCTGGCCCGGCTGAACCGAATCCGCCGCGACCATCCGGCGCTGGGGGACCTGCGCAACCTGGTGGTGCACGCCAGCACCGACGACGCGACCGTCGTCTTCAGCAAGTCCAAGGTCCCCTCGCCGGGCGCCCCGGCGGACACCGTGATCGTGGTGGTCAACACCGACTCCCACGGAACCCGGGAAGGCACCGTAACGCTGGATCTGGCTGCGCTGGGACTGCGCCGTGAGGACCTCGACGAGGATGGACGCTTCACCGTCGACGACCTGCTCACTGGGGAGACGTGGAAGTGGGGCGCCCACAACTACGTCCGGCTCGATCCCTTCGTCGAGCCGGCCCACATCCTGCACATCAGGAGGAACTGACGTTGGTCAACCCGTACCAGCTCAACGCGCCCGGAATCTCCCACGATCCCAACTGGCACCGCAAAGCGGTGTTCTACGAGGTGCTGGTGCGGGCGTTTGCGGACTCGAACGGTGACGGGTGCGGGGACCTGCTTGGACTGATCGACCGCCTGGACTACCTGCAGTGGCTGGGTGTGGACTGCCTCTGGATCCCGCCGTTTTTCAAGTCCCCGCTGCGCGACGGCGGCTACGACATCTCCGACTACTACGACGTCCTGGACGACTTCGGCACCATCGGCGATTTCAAGCGCCTGGTCGCCGAGGCCCACGCCCGGGGCCTGCGCGTGATCATCGACCTGCCCCTGAACCACACCTCCGACGAGCACCCGTGGTTCAAGTCCTCGCGCAGCGAACCGGACGGGCCCTACGGGGACTTCTACGTCTGGAGCGACACCGACGAGCTCTACCAGGATGCGCGCATCATCTTCGTGGACACCGAGGAGTCCAACTGGACCTTCGATCCGATCCGCCGCCAGTTCTTCTGGCACCGCTTCTTCCACCACCAGCCGGACCTGAACTTCGACAACCCGCGCGTCCACGAGGCCATGTACGACGTCGTCCGCTTCTGGCTGGACCTGGGCGTGGACGGCTTCCGCGCCGACGCCATCCCCTACCTCTACGAGGAGGACGGCACCAACTGCGAGAACCTGCCCGGCACCCACCAGTTCCTGCGCCGGCTGCGCGCCATGGTGGACACCGAGTACCCGGGGCGCATCATCATCGCCGAGGCCAACCAGCCCCCGCACGAGGTCGTCGAGTACTTCGGCACGCCCGAGGAACCGGAATGCCACATGTGCTTCCACTTCCCGATCATGCCGCGGATCTTCTACGCGCTCCGCGACCAGCTGGCCGCGCCCATCATCTCCACCATGGAGCAGACCCCGCAGATCCCGCCCGGCACCCAGTGGGGCACGTTCCTGCGCAACCACGACGAACTGACCCTGGAGATGGTCACCCCCACCGAGCGCGAGGCGATGCTGGGCTGGTACGCCCCCGACTCGCGCATGCGCGCCAACATCGGCATCCGCCGCCGGCTCGCCCCGCTGCTGGACAACTCCCGCTCCGAACTGGAACTGATCCACGCGCTCCTGCTCTCCCTGCCGGGCAGCCCCTTCCTCTACTACGGCGACGAGATCGGGATGGGGGACAACATCTGGCTTGACGACCGCGACGCGTCGCGCACCCCGATGCAGTGGAACCCCGACCGCAACGCCGGCTTCTCCTCGGCGGATCCCGGCAAGCTGTACCTGCCGGTGGTCCAGTCCCTCGTCTACAACTTCACCCACGTCAACGTCGAGCAGCAGTTGGCCCACAGCAGCTCGATGCTGCACTGGCTGCGCCAGGTGCTCGGCGTGCGCCGCGAGCATCCCGTCTTTGGCCTCGGCAGCTACCGCAACGTCTCCGCCAGCTCACCCAGCGTCCTCGCCTTCCTGCGCGAACTGCCCCCGGAGGAGGAGGACAGGGACGGCGAGGCCGTGCTGTGCATCTACAACCTTTCCCAGCATCCGATGGCCGCCCGCCTGGACCTGCCGGACTTCGCCGAGCGCGGGTTGCGCGACGTCTTCGGCGGCACGGTGTTCCCGCCGGTTTCCGCCGACGGAACGTTGCAGATCACCCTTGGTTCGCAGGGGTTCTTCTGGCTGCGGCTGCGCTCGAGCCGCTCCGACACGAACTCCCCGGCCACCAGCGCGATGCCCATCCTGACCACCGAAGGAGTGATGGCCTGATGACACAGCCCCAGACAACGCGCCACGACGAAGCGCTGCTGGACCTGCTCTCCGGCTGGCTGCGCCGGCAGCGCTGGTTCCCCGCGGCGGCACATGCAGGCTTCGGCCTGCGCCGGGTCGGGTCCGTCCCCCTGGATTCCCCGGACCCCGGCATCGGCCTCGAATCCGTGCTGCTCGCGGTGGACACCGGCGCCGCCAGCGCGCCCGCCGTCGTGCACGTCCCGCTGTCCTTCCGGAAGGAACCCCTGCCCGAGCCCGAGGAAGCGGGGTCAGCGGTGGCCGGCCTGATCGGCACGCTTCCCGCCGGCGGAGGGCACGGCGACGACCGGTGGCACGTCTACGACGGCACCCACGACCCCGCCTTCGTCGCCGCCTGGCTGGAGCTGATGCGCAGCGGGACCGCCGGGGACGGCTACGACGGAACCGCGCTGGCGGGGTTCGCCGACCGCGCCCCCTACGAGCCCTCGCTGGCCGCCGGCGTCCTCGGCGGCGAACAGTCCAACACCTCCGTGGTGATCGAACGGGAGGACGGGGACCTCATCACGAAGTTCTTCCGCGTGCCCGTCCCCGGCAGCAACCCCGACGTCGAACTGGGCGTGCTCCTGACCGACGCCGGCTCGCACGAGGTCCCGCTGACCTACGGCGTGGTCAGCGCCCGCTGGGAGGAACCTTCCGGACCCGTGACCGGCGCCCTCGGGGTGCTGCGCGAATTCATCGCCGGCAGCCAGGACGCCTGGCGCAGCGCCAGCACCGCGGCCCTGGAAGGACGCGACTTCACCGCGGAGGCCGAGGCGGTCGGTCGCGCCACCGGCCGCCTGCACGCCGCGCTGCGCGATGCGGCCGGGGCCAGCGAGGCCGGCCCGGAGGAGATCGCCGAGTACGTGGGGACCCTGCGCGACCGGCTCGAACGCGGCTGGGTGGCCGCCGCGCCGGGCCTCCGCGCGGCCGGGACCGAAAACGCCGACGTCGAGGCGGCGTTCCGTGCCGTGCTCGCCTCGCTGGAGCGGATTTCCGCGCTCCCGACGCTGCAGCGCATCCACGGCGACTACCACCTGGGGCAGGTGCTGCACGCGGAACCGCGCGGCTGGGTGGTGCTCGACTTCGAGGGCGAGCCGCTGCGCACGGCCGCCGAACGCACCGCCACCGACGTGGCCCTGCGCGACGTCGTTGGCATGCTGCGCTCCTTCGATTACGCCGCCGGCGTCGCGACCCGGCCGGACTCCGGCCGCGGGGCTTCCCCGGCCGCGGCCCACGCGTGGGCCAAGATGGGACGTGAGGCGTTCCTGTCCGGCTATGCGGCCGAATCGGGGACGGCGGTGGACACCGACTCACCGCTGTTCCTGGCCCTGTGGCTGGACAAGGCGCTCTACGAGGTGGCGTACGAGTTGCAGAACCGGCCCTCGTGGGTGGGCGTTCCGGCGTCCGCCGTCCACGAGGTCCTGGCCGGACTCGCCCACGCCACGCCCCACCACGCCCGCACCGATGTCGATAAGGAACCACCCGTGAGCCAGTCAGCCCCCCACGCACCGCTTCCCGTGGCGCCCGAGGCGCTTGCCGCCGTCGCGCACGGACGCTACCACGCCCCGCACGCAGTGCTGGGCGCGCACCTGGACGACGCCGGTTTCGTCACCATCCGCACGCTGCGCCGGTTCGCGCTCGGCGTCGAGGTGGTCACCCCCTCCGGCCGGGTGCCGATGACCCACGAGCATGAGGGCATCTGGGTCGCGGTGCTGCCGGCCGAAACCGAGGGACACGTGCCGGATTACCGGCTGGAGGTCTCCCACAAGGGAGGCGACCCCGTCCTCGTCGACGATCCCTACCGGTACCTGCCCACCCTGGGCGAAATCGACCTGCACCTGATCGGCGAGGGCCGGCACGAGAGGCTCTGGGACGTGTTGGGATCGCACGTGCTGCGCTACCACTCCGTGCTCGGGGAAACCAGCGGCGTCGGGTTCGCGGTCTGGGCCCCCCACGCCCAGGCGGTCCGGGTCAAGGGCGATTTCAACGGCTGGGACGGCACCGGGCACACGATGCGTTCGCTGGGCCGGGCCGGCATCTGGGAGCTGTTCGTGCCCGGCGTCGGGGCCGGCACGGTGTACAAGTACGAGATCCTGTGCCGCGATGGGCACTGGCGGGACAAGGCCGACCCGATGGCCCAGCACACCGAGGTTCCCCCGCGGACCGGGTCCGTCGTCGTCGAATCCTCCTACGGCTTCCGCGACGCGCAGTGGATGGAGGCGCGCGCCGCGCGCAACCCGCACACCGGTCCGGTGAGCATCTACGAGGTGCACCTGGGATCCTGGCGGCCGGGACTGAGCTACCTGGAGCTGGCCGAGGAACTGGTGGAGTACGTCTCCGAGCTGGGGTTCACCCACGTGGAGCTCATGCCGGTGGCCGAGCACCCGTTCGGCGGATCCTGGGGCTACCAGGTCACCAGCTACTACGCTCCGACCTCCCGGTTCGGGCACCCGGACGACTTCCGCCACCTCGTGGACAGGCTGCACCAGGCCGGCATCGGCGTGATCGTCGACTGGGTGCCGGCGCACTTCCCGAAGGACGACTGGGCGCTGGCCCGGTTCGACGGCGAACCGCTGTACGAACACGCCGACCCGCGCCGCGGCGAGCACCCGGACTGGGGCACGCTGATCTTCGACTTCGGGCGCAACGAGGTGCGCAACTTCCTGGTGGCCAATGCCCTGTACTGGCTGGAGGAGTTCCACATCGACGGGCTGCGCGTGGACGCGGTGGCCTCGATGCTGTACCTGGACTACTCCCGCGAGGACGGCAACTGGTGGCCGAACATCCACGGCGGGCGCGAAAACCTCGAGGCGATCTCCTTCCTGCAGGAAGCCAACGCCACCGCGTACCGCAAGTCGCCGGGCGTCATGATGATCGCGGAGGAATCCACGGCGTTCGACGGCGTCACCCGGCCGACCGCCTTCGGCGGCCTGGGCTTCGGGCTGAAGTGGAACATGGGCTGGATGCATGACTCCCTGCAGTACGTGGAGGAGGATCCGATCCACCGCATGTACCACCACAACAAGATGACCTTCTCGCTGGTGTACGCCTGGACGGAGAGCTTCCTGCTGCCGATCAGCCACGACGAGGTGGTCCACGGCAAGGGTTCGCTGCTGCGCAAGATGCCCGGGGACCGGTGGCGCCAGCTCGCGAACGTGCGCGCCTACCTGGCCTTCCAGTGGGCGCACCCGGGCAAGCAGCTGATCTTCATGGGCACCGAGTTCGCCCAGGAGGGCGAATGGAACGAAGGCCACGGGCTGGAGTGGTGGCTGGCCGAGACCCCGCAGCACGACGGCGTCCGGAAGCTGGTCACCCGGCTGAACGCCGTCTACCGCGCCTACCCCCAGCTGTGGGAGAAGGACCACGAGCCCGCGGGCTTCCAGTGGATCGACGGCGGCAACGCGGCGGCCAACACGTTCAGCTTCATCCGGAGGGACGCGGCCGGGAACCCGCTGGTGTGCGTCGCGAACTTCTCCGGCGATCCGCACACCGGTTTCCGGTTGGGCCTGCCCTCCACGGGGGAGTGGACCGAACTGGTGAACACCGACGACACCGAGTACGGCGGCTCCGGGGTCGGCAACGGCGGCAGCATCCAGGCCGTGGCAGGAGAGGAGCACGGCCAGCCGGCCCATGCCGTCCTCACGGTTCCGCCGCTGGGGATGCTGTATCTGGTGCCGGCCGGGACCGGCGCGGCTGCGGTGTCCGCCGCCGGTGCTGCCGAAGCGGTTGCCGCTGAATTCGGCATCGCCGAGGTCGGGGCCGATGAAATGGGCGCGCTTGATGAGGGCGTCGCCCCGGGCGCAGTCGATGGGGAAGGCGCCGACGAATTGGGCGTTGAGGAAACAGGCACCGTCGAGTTCGGCACGGCCGAAGTCGGCGCCGACGAAATGGGCGCCGGAGAACCGGGCGCGGTTCTGCCGGACTCGGCGGAGACCGACGACCGGCCGTGACGGAGGAACCCGCGGCCGCCGGGGAACAGCCAACCGAAGGCTGCGCCCGTGGCGGCCGCCGCGGGAGAACATCGTGCGGGTGTTCCTAGGGTCGCTTGTTCGCAGGGTCGCTGGCTGAGTGCCGGAGGCCGCTGAATCGGGGAATCCCCACCGCTTTGGCGGTGGGGATTCCCCGATTTGGCGTTGGGCGCAAAGGCGTGTATTGTTTTATCTCGCGCCGGA
>NZ_BAABEO010000010.1:0-31554 GCF_039540195.1 Arthrobacter ginkgonis
ATCTCGGCCCGCTGCCGCGGCGCGGTCAGGGCCCACTCGGCCTGCACGCCGGCCGCCGCGTCCAGGGCGGCCAGGGCGTCCTGACTGGTGGCCGAGGCCAGGGTGGCGATGACCTTGCCGGTGGCCGGGTCCTGCACGTCGAACGTGCCCCCGTCCGAGGCGTCGCGCCACACGCCGTCAATCAGCAGGCCGGTGGGAACCTTGGCGAGCAGCTCGGCTTCGCGTTCGGGCGTAATGGTCATGGTGGTACCTCCGGAAAGACGCAGGGTCGTAGGGTTCACAAAAACGTTAGGGCTCCGGCCGGAATACTGTAAATCCCGGTTTGCACTATGACGCGTGCCTCGCGCTATGCGAACGCACAACCCGGCATCGGGCGGTTCCTGGCGCACGGGACGGCGTCCCGGATCCGCGTGCTTTTGCGGGCCTCAGCGGGCCTCGAGCACCGCCGCGTAGAGCTCGCGCTTGGAGACGCGCTCCTGCTCGGCCACCGCCGCCACGGCGTCCTTCAGCCGCAGCCCGCCATCGACCAGTTCGCGCACCCGCGCCACGTGGTCCACGGCCCTGGCCGGCTCGCCTTCCGGGGCACCGCCGACGACGACGGCGATTTCGCCGCGCACCTCCCCCTCGGCCCATTGGAGCAGCTCCATGAGGGTGCCGCGGCGGACCTCCTCGTGCAGCTTGGTCAGTTCGCGCGCGACGGCGGCCGGACGGTCGGGGCCGAAGGCGTCGGCGAGCGCGCGCAGCATCGGCTCCAGCCGGTGCGGGGCCTCGAAGAACACCATGGTGCGCTGCTCGGCGGCGAGGTCGGCCAGCCGGGAGGCGCGATCCCCGGCCTTGCGCGGCAGGAACCCCTCGAAGGTGAAGCGGTCGGTGGGCAGCCCGGAGAGGGCCAGTGCGGTGAGCACCGCGGAGGGGCCGGGGACCGCCGTGACGTCCACGCCCTCGGCGACGGCGGCCTGGACCAGCCGGAAGCCGGGGTCGGAGACGGCGGGCATCCCGGCGTCGCTGACCACCAGCAGGGTGTTGCCTGCCCGCACCAGGTCCAGCAGCTCGGAGATCCGGGCCACCTCGTTGTGCTCGTGATAGCTGATCAGCCGGCCGGGGACGCGGATTCCCAGCGCCTGGGCCAGGTGGATCAACCGGCGAGTATCCTCGGCGGCGACGATGTCCGCCGTCGTCATCAGCTCAATCAGGCGGGGGGACGCGTCGCCGAGGTTGCCGATGGGTGTTGCAGCCAGCACGATCCGGCCCGTCTTCTGATTTTCCACGGACTCCAGCGTACCCGGCGAGGGACCCGCGCCGAGCGCCAGCGAGGCGTGGGAGCCGGGGAAGCGGTACCCGGCGAGGGACCCGCGCCGAGCGCCAGCGAGGACCGGCTACCGTCGCCTCGGGGTGCCCGCCGGTAGAGTGGCGCAGGTGAGCGCCACGATCCAGCCACCGCGGACCCGATGGGTCCGCGATCCCTCGCGCGCCTTCGACCGCGAGGCGCTGCGCGAACGGCTGCTCGGCGCGCCCGTGCGCTTCGGGGCGTGGGGCTGGATCGTTCCGCTGGCCGTTGCCCTGTTGGCCGGGATCCTGCGCTTCTGGAACCTCGGGCACCCGCACGCCCTGATCTTCGACGAAACCTACTACGTCAAGGACGCCTACACCCTCCTGCAGTCCGGCTACGAGCGGCAGTGGCCCGAGGGCGCCAACGACGCCTTCACCGCCGGCAACCCCGCTCCGCTGGACGCTGCCGCCTACGTCGTGCACCCGCCGTTGGGCAAGTGGCTGATCGCGACGGGCATGATGTTGTTTGGCACGGACAACGGCCTGGGCTGGCGCTTCGCCCCGGCGTTCTTCGGCACGCTGTCCGTGCTGCTGCTGGCGCTGGTGGCGCAGCGGATGTTCTCCTCTGTGGTGCTTGGCGGCCTCGCCGGAGCGCTGCTGGCCATCGAGGGGCACCATCTGGTGCAGTCCCGCACGGCGCTGCTGGACGTGTTCGTGATGTTCTTCGCCCTCGCCGCGTTCTGGGCGCTGGTGGAGGACCGCTTCGACGGCCGGCGGAGGCTGGCCGACCGACTGGCGGCGGCCGCGGGCGCCAACGGAGGCACGCCCCCGGCGTCGCTGCTGCTCTACGGCCCTTGGATGCCGTGGCGGCCGTGGCGGCTTGCGGCCGGCGTGCTGCTCGGCTGCGCACTGGGCGTGAAGTGGTCCTCGCTGGCGTTCGTGGCGGTGTTCGGGCTGATGACGGTGCTGTGGGACGTCCAGGCCCGGCGCGCCGCCGGGGTCCGGCACTGGTTCCTCGGGGCGGTGTTCCGTGAGGGCGTGCCCGCGTTCCTCACCATCATCCCGGCCGCGGCGCTGACCTACCTGGCGACGTGGACCGGATGGCTGGCGACCTCCGGCGGCTACGGCCGCGACTGGGCGGCCACCAACCCGAGCGATGTCTGGGGCTGGCTCCCCCCGTGGCTGCGCTCCCTGGCCGAATACCACCGCAGCGCCTACAGCTTCCACCAGGGCCTGCACTCCGACCACCAGTGGGAGTCCAGCCCCTGGTCCTGGCTGTTCGCCGGCCGCCCGGTGCTGTTCTGGATCGACACCTCGACGCAGGGCGACCCCGGATGCTCCGTCTCCTCCTGCTTCGCCGTCGTCACCGACCTGCCCAATCCGGTGATCTGGTGGTCGGCCACGCTGGCGCTGCCGGTGGTGCTGCTGTTCTGGATCGGGCGGCGCGACTGGCGTGCCGGCGCCATCCTGTCCGGGCTGCTGGCCGGGTACCTGCCCTGGTTCGCCTACCCGGAGCGGACCATGTTCTTCACCTACACCATCGCCTTCGGACCGTTCATGGTGCTGGCCCTGACCTACGTCCTGGGAATGGTGGCCGGCGGGCCCGGAACGCCGCCGGACCGGCGCAGGGCGGGGCTGCTGGCGGTCGGGCTGTTCGTCGCGTTCGCCGTGCTGGTCTCCGCCTTTTTCCTGCCCGTGTGGACGGGCGGCACGCTCCCGTACGAGCTGTACCGGCTGCGGGTCTGGATGCCCAGCTGGGGGTAGCCCCGGTGGCCCGCTCGGGCCGGTTGGTTGGGCGCCACTGGCTCGGCGCACATTGATCCGTCCGCAGTGATGAGGGCAAATAGACTGGACGCGAATCCCTACATGCCTCCAGGAGGACCCCGTGCACGAAGTGAGCACCGACCTGCTTGTGGATCTCCCCGGCAGCTACAGCACCAGCCAACTGCTCCTTGACCGGCTGGCCCGGGGCGGCCAGGCTCCCGTGTACACCGTCAAGCGCGGCAACGCGTGGATCGAGGTGTCCGCCGCCGGCTACGTGGAAACCGTCCGCTCCGTCGCCAAATCCCTGATCGACGCCGGCGTGCGGCCGGGCGATTCGGTCGCCATCATGTCCGGAACGCGCTATGAGTGGGCGGTCGCCGAGCAGGCCATCTGGTTCGCCGGCGCCGTTTCCGTCCCCATCTACGAGACCAGCTCCGCCCACCAGGTCGAATGGATCCTGCGCGACTCCCGGGCACGCCACGCCTTCGCCGAGAACGAATCCCGTGCCGCCGTCGTGCGCGCCGCGGCGGCAATGCTCGATGCCCCCGTGACGGTCTGGACGTTCGACGCCGTCCCGTCCGCGGACGACGACGGCTCGCCGGCCGCCGTCGACACCGCGTCTTCCATCGATACCGTGCCCTCGGCAGACACCGTGCCCTCGGCCGGGCTCGCCGAAATGGCCGCCGCCGGCCGGGCCTCCGGCGTCACCGACGCCCAGGTCGAACTGGCGCGAGCCTCCCGCGGCCTGGCCGACCCCGCGACGGTCGTGTACACCTCCGGCACCACGGGCCGGCCCAAGGGCTGCGTCATGACGCACGCCAACTTCTGCCTGGTCGCGGCGAACCTGGCCCTGCACCTGCCGCAGGTGGTGGGCCCCTCGACCAGCAACCTGATGTTCCTGCCGCTGGCGCACGTGCTGGCCCGGGCGGTGCAGCACGCGTGCCTGCACGCCGGCACGACCGTCAGCCACAGCCAAGGGTCCGCGACCCTGATGGAGGACCTGGCCGCCGTCCAGCCGACATTCCTGCTGGCCGTGCCGCGCATCTTCGAAAAGATCCGGGCCGGGGCCCTGGCCAAGGCGGAGGCGGCCGGCAAGGGCAAGCTGTTTGTGCAGGCCGAGGCGGTGGCGGTCGCCGTTTCCAAGGCCCGCGACACCAGGGCCCGCGGCGAGCGGGTCCGCCGCTCCCCCGTGCTGGCGCTCAAGCACCTGGCCTTCGACCGGCTGGTCTACCCCAAGCTGCGGGCCGTGCTGGGCGGACACGTGCGCTACACCGTGTCCGGCGCCAGCGCGCTCAATCCGGAGCTGACGCACTTCTTCCGCGGCGCCGGGCTGTCGCTGCTGGAGGGCTACGGGCTCACCGAGACTACGGCGCCGGCCACCGTGAACCTGCCCGGCAACACGCGGGTGGGCAGCGTCGGCATCCCGATCCCCGGCACCACGGTCCGGATCGCCAAGGACGGGGAGATCCTGGTCAAGGGCATCGGCGTGTTCGCCGGGTATCACAACAATCCGGAGGCGACGGCGCAGGCCTTCGAGGACGGGTTCTTCAAGACCGGCGACCTGGGCTCGCTGGACAGGGACGGGTTCCTCACCATCACCGGCCGCAAGAAGGACCTGCTGGTGACCGCAAGCGGGAAGAACGTCGCGCCGGGGCCGCTGGAGGAGATCGTGCGCGCCTCGCGGCTGGTCTCCCACGCCATGGTGGTCGGCGAGGGGCGCCCGTTCGTGGGGGCGCTGGTGACGCTGGACCTGGAGGAGGTGGGCCGGTGGGCGCGGTCCAAGGGCCTGCCCGCGCTCACCGCCGAGCAGGCGGCGGTCCACCCGGCGGTGCTTGCCGAGGTCCAGGAAGCGGTCGACGCCGCGAACGCCACCGTTTCCGCCGCGGAGGGCATCCGGAAGTTCATGGTGCTGGCCCACGACTTCACCGAGGAGTCCGGGCACCTGACCCCTTCGCTGAAGCTCAAGCGGATGGCGGTCCTGGAGACCCACGCGGCGCAGATCGAGAGGCTCTACACGCGGTAGGTCCATGCTCGGTAGATCGAAGCACGGTAGGTCGAGACACGATAGGCCCGCGGCTTCGCACGCGGATAGGGCCGAAGCCGCCGCGGCGGCTTCGGACCTATCCGGTGGAGCCCGACTGGTTCAGTCCTAGTGGTCCAGCCCTAGTGGTTCAGCCCTAGTGGTTCAGCCCGAAGTCGCGGGCTTCCTGGCGCAGCCGGGAGCGCTCGCGCCGCCGGGCCGTCGGCCACGTCAGGATCAGGGTGACCACGGAGACCAGCAGCACCAGGCCGGCCACCGAGATCGCCGAATCCACCCAGAATTGCGTCGGGTAGAGGCGGATCAGCGTGTCGTCGAGGCTGAACGTCCACGTCCCCTCCGCGAAGAAGAGGCTGTGGAATCCGGTGAAGAACGCGCGCCAGTTCAAGGTTCCCAGCACGGCCAGGACCACCATCAGGGCGATCGTGGACACCGCTCCGGCGAACAAGCCCCGGCGGATACCGCCGGCATACCGCTTGGCCAGATACAGCGCGATCAGGGCGGCAGCCACAAGCAGGATGAGGCCGGCGGCGAAGGTGGCGGCGATGACGGCCTTGACGTCGGCCATGTGCCCGACCTCGGTGTTCAGGAACAGCGGATTGCCGCTGGCATCCACCAGGCTGCCCAGGTACTCCGGGCCGGCGGTGTTGTTCAGGTAGTCCACGCCGTAGGAACCGTAGGTGAGGCGCTCTGCGGCCGAGAAGCCGTAGGCATCGGCCGGAAAGCCCGGGCGGTTGTACTCGAGCCACAGGAACCACGGGCTGGCGACCAGCTTGATGGCACCGATCAGCAGCAGGAACGGGTAGGCGATCGCCAGGACCGTCTGCAGGATGCGGGCCAGCAGCGGCTTGGCCGCCAGGGCGGCCTCGCGCGCCTCGCTGCGGCGTTGGGCCTCCCCGCCGGAGTCGGAGGAGGCCGCGGCCACCCCGAAGCCCGCGCGCTTGGCCGACCTGAGCGCCCCTTCGCTGTCCGGGGTCGAGGCGGCCACGGGCGGGGGCGTCGGTGTGTGCTCGACCACCGTGGCACCGGAGGCCGACGCCGGCACAACCGGCAGGGCGGATGTTGCGGCCGGCTCGGGCGAGGAAGCGTTCGCCGGGGCGCCGGCCGCGTTGGCCCCGTTGGGCACGTTAGCTGCGTCGAGCGCCGCGGTGGCGCGCGACGGCTGGCCGGATTGCGGCTCCGGGGATGCCTGCTGCTCCTGGGGCGCCGCCTGCCCGGCGTCCGATGCCGGTTCCTCGGGCTCCCCGGCCGCGTTTCTGGAGGACGCGCCGCGGACAGGATCGGCCTGTCCCGCCGGCCCGCTCAATGCGGCGGTCTCGGCCGCTTCACCGTTCGCTGGCTCGGCGGACGCCGCCGGACCGCTGGTCCGGAGCGCCGGTGGTGCCTGGGGTACCTGAGTTGCCTGGGGTGCCTGAGTTGCTTGGGGCTCCTGCGGCGCCGCTTCCCCGGCGCCCGACGCCGGCTGCTCCGGCTCCCCGGCCGTGTGCCTGGAGGAGGCGGTGAGGGCAGGATCGGCCTGTTCGGCCGGCTCGGCGGCTCCGGGCTCCTCGGCAGCGACGGCCGCTGCCCCGGGCAGGCCAAAGAAGCCGGCGGCAACCGGCTTCCGGGCCCCCGACGGCGCCTGCCGGCTCCGGTTCGCCATGCGCGCCTTGGCCGCCCGCTCCAGCTGCTCGGCCTGGCCGGCGAGCTCCGCCATCCTGTCGCGTTTGGCCTGCACCTCTGCAGGCACGGAGTCCTCCGCCACCTCGATGCCGTCCAGCCAGGCCGGGGCGGAGCGGCGGGCCTGCGCGGACATCGAAGAATCCGCAGCTGCCGCATCCGGCCCCTCGGCGTCCGCAGCGGTCGTCTCCGCAACGGCCGGGGCCGGAGAATCCGTGGCACCCGCGTCGTTGCCGGCTTCCGTGCCCGCTGCCGGGGTCTCCGAAGCGGGGGTTTCCGCGGCCGTGGCGGCGATGACGGCCCGCCAGTCCTTTTCGGCGGCGGCGTCCCTTCCCACCGCAGCCTCTTCGTTGCCCTGCGGTGCGGTCTGGTCCTTGTCCGTCATGCGGCGCTTCTCCTCTTTCCCCGGAACCGGTCTTCCCGGCACCCAAGTCGTCTTGTCGGAACCCTGCTCTTCAAACTCTGGTTTTCAAACCCTGCTCTTCAAACGCTGGTCTTCACGCGTCATCTTGGGGCCTCACGCGGCCGGGGCGCTTGCCCCGGCGTCGTACTGTCCCAAATCCCCGGTAACGCCCGCCGCGGCCGCGCGCCGGCCCAGGACCAGAGTGTAGGTCCAGTAGCCGGCCAGCACGGCCAGCCCGATCCCCATGCGGGCCCAGTGCGGCAGCGCGCTGGGCGTCACGAACGCCTCCACCACCCCGGACACCAGCAGGACCAGCACCAGCCCCAACGCCACGGTGATCAGCGCCCGCCCCTCGGCTGCCAGGGCCGCGGCGCGCGTCCTGTTCCCGGGCGACACCCAGGCCCAGAAGATCCGCAGGCCCGCGGCCGCGGCGATGAAGACGGCGGTCAGTTCCATGAAGCCGTGCGGCAGGATGTAAAGGAAAAAGGTGTCCAGTTCCCCATAGGCCGCCATGATGCCGCCGGCCATCCCCACGCCCACCGCGTTCTGGTAGAGCACGAAGGGAACATACAGCCCGGTTACCCCGAACGCGACGCACAACGCCGCGATCAGCGCGTTATTGGTCCACACCGCCCCGGCGAACGACGCGGCGGGGTTCGCCGAGTAGTAATCGACGAATTCGTGGTCGACGTAGGCCCTGATCATCTCGTCGGACCCCATGGCCTTGACCACCTCGGGCGAGGACGCCGTCCACAGCCCGAAGGCCACGGCCAGGGCGCAGAACGCCGTCCCGAGGGCGAGGGTGAGCCACCGCACCCGGTAGAAGGCCGCGGGCAGGGTGGCGGAGAAGAACACCGCGACGTCCTCCAGGAAGTTGCCGCGCGTGCCGGTGAACCGGGTGCGCGCCCGGGACACGCGAGCGGAAAGGTCCGCCGAGACCAGCGTGTCCGGTTCGATCGATCGGACCATCGACAGATGCGTGGAAACCCTCTCATACAGGGAGAGGAACTCGTCGGTTTCGGCGCCGCTGAGGCGGCGCCGGCGCGCGAGGTCGTCAAGCCTGCGCCAGTCGTCCTGGTGTACGGCAACAAACGCATCGAGGTCCACGCTCCCCAGCCTAGCGGGCGAGGGCCCCGCGGCGAGCGAAGCGAGGCGTGGGAGCCCGGTAGGCGCTAGCGGGCGAGGGCCCCGCGGCGAGCGAAGCGAGGCGTGGGAGCCCGGTAGGCGCTAGCGGGCGAGGGCCCCGCGGCGAGCGAAGCGTGTGGGGCAGGCCGCGAGCGGGGCCCCTCGCCGATCCCGCTTAGGTCTCCGGAAAACACCCGTCCGCACAACGCCGGGCATGTTCCGGATGCTCCGGTTCGTCCGGTGCGGCTAGATTGGAAGTGCGGGCGGCCCGGTGCGGACAGCCCCTATGTAGGCAAGGCAGAGATCGGAAGGGGATCCGTGAGCACCGTCATCACCGGCGAGGCCGTGGAGCTGGAACTGCGCGAGGCCAGCTTCGTGCCGCGCGCCGCCGGCTGCGTGATCGACTACGCCGCGTACACCCTCGGCCTCGTGGGCACGCTGATCCTGCTTTCGGAAACGACGGCGCTGCTTGACGCCGCGGCCGGCCGCGCCTGGGGCATCGGCCTTGCGGTGTTCTGGTTCGTCGCCGTCCCGGTCGCCGTCGAGACGCTCAGCCGCGGCAAGTCGCTGGGGCGGCTCGCGCTGGGCCTGCGGATCGTGCGCGACGACGGCGGCTCCATCCGCTTCCGGCATGCCTTCATCCGGGCGATGCTGGCCCTGCTGGAGATCCTGGCCATGATGGGCTCGCTGGCGCTGATGGTTTCCTTCGCCAACCGGCGCGGAAAGCGGCTGGGCGACCTGCTGGCCGGCACCTACTCGATGCGCGAGCGCAGGAAGAAGTTCACGCCCGCTTTGCCCGCGGTGCCCGCGGCCCTGCAGCCGTGGGTGGAGCTGGCGGACCTGGGCCGAGTCCCCGATGCCTTGGCCGCGAAGGTGGCGCGGTTCGGCCGCCAGGCCCCGGCGATGGCCCCGGCCTCGCGGCAGCAGATGGCCGCTGACCTGGCCACCGAGCTGCAGCGCCACGTGGCCCCCGCTCCCCCGCCGGGCACAGGACCCGAGGACTTCCTCGTCGCCGTGATGTCCGAGCGCCGCAACAGGGACTATAGGCGCCTGCTGGCCATCAAGGAACGCCAGCGGGCCGTCGGCGCACGGCTGCACCACCTGCCGTTCGCGGATCGCTGAGGCCCGGACCACCAAGGCCACCGGCCCGAATCCGCGGGTTCGGGGGCACGTTCCAAGCTCCGGCACGGCATCCTCGCCCGCGCTCGCGGCCCACGGTCAAGCTATCGGGGTCGACAGGAGCACACGCATGACCGTTTCCCGGGCAGAGGCCCGAAGCACCGCCACCCGCAGGCCCCGCAACGCCGGCGGCCCGGTTCGTTCGGACGGCTCCGCGCGGCCCGTTTTCCTCCTTGCGCTGGCAGTCCTGGCCACGATCTCGCCGTTCGCCACGGACATGTACCTGCCGGCATTCACCCAGATCACCGGCGAATTCGAGGTGACCGCCTCGGCGGTCCAGCTGACCCTGACGTCCTTCCTGGTGGGCGTCGCCGCGGGCCAACTGGTGTTCGGCCCGCTCTCTGACCGCTTCGGCCGCAAGCCTCCGCTGCTCGTGGGCACGGCGGTCTGCGTGGCCGCTTCCGCCGTCGCCGCGCTGGCCCCCTCCGTCGAGGTGCTGGTGGGGGCGCGCCTGGTGCAGGGGTTCGCGGGGGCCGCGGGCATCGTGATCGGACGCGCGATCGTCGCCGACCTGTTCCAGGGCGCGGAGGCGGCCCGGATCTTCAGCCTGCTCGCCGTCCTCGGCGGCATCGGCCCGATCGCCGCACCGCTCTTCGGCGGCTTCCTCGCCGACCCGCTAGGCTGGCGCGGCGTCATGGGCGTGCTCTGCGCCCTGACCGTCGGCATGCTGCTGGTGGCGGTGTTCCTCGTCAAAGAGCCCCCACGGACGGAAACTCCTCCCGGCGCGCCGCGGGCGAACGGCCTCGGCGTCCTGCGCAACCGCCACTTCGCCGCGCACGGGCTGATCAAGATGTTCGGCTACATGGTCCTCATGGGCTACATCGCCGCCTCACCGTTCATCTTCCAGAACATGATCGGCGTCGGCCCCCTCGGCAGCGGGCTGCTGTTCGCGCTCAACTCCGTGGGCCTGATCTCGGCCAATTCGCTCAACGCGCGGCTGGTGCGCCGCTTCGGCCCCCGGCGCATGCTGTTCTGCGGCCTGTGGGTGCTGACCGCCGCGGCCGTGCTGCTGGGCGTGCTGGTCGCCGCTTCGCTTCCGGCCTACCTGCTGCCCATTCCCCTGGTGCTGCTGGTCGGCTCCATGGGCCTGATCTTCGGCAACGCGGTCGCCCTGGCCATGCAGCACACCCGCGGCGCCGCCGGCACCGGGTCCGCCTTCATCGGGTTCAGCCAGTTCATCGGCGGCGCGGCCGTCGCACCGCTGGTGGGACTGGCCGGCGAATCGAGCGCGCTGCCGCTGGCCGCCGTCGTGCTCGCCGGCTGCGCCGCCGCCTGGGTCTGCTTCGCGGTCGGCCGCCCGGCCGCTCCCTAGCGCGGCCCACAAGCGCAAAGGCCGGGTTCGGCACCCGCGGAGGGTGCCGAACCCGGCCTTTGCGACGCGGCGTCAGTAGCGGTAGTGCTCGGCCTTGTACGGGCCGGCGACGTCCAGGCCCAGGTACGAGGCCTGGTCCTTGGTCAGTTCGGTCAGCTCCACGCCCAGCGCGTCCAGGTGCAGGCGGGCGACCTTCTCGTCGAGGATCTTCGGCAGCACGTAGACCTCGTTGCCGTACTCGAGGCCCTCCGCGCCGGCGGCCTGCTGGCCGTGCTTGGTGAAGAGCTCGATCTGCGCGATGGTCTGGTTCGCGAACGAGTTGCTCATCACGAACGACGGGTGCCCGGTGGCGTTGCCGAGGTTGAGCAGGCGGCCCTCGGACAGGACGATGATGGATCGCTCCGCGTCCGTGCCGGCGTCGAAGACCCACTCGTGCACCTGCGGCTTGATCTCCACCTTCGTGACGCCCGGGACCGCGGCCAGGCCGGCCATGTCGATCTCGTTGTCGAAGTGGCCCACGTTGCCGACGATCGCCTTGTTCTTCATCCTGACCATGTCCGCGGCCATGATGATGTCCTTGCCGCCGGTGGTGGTGATGAAGATGTCACCCTGGTCCAGCACGGACTGCAGGGTGGCGACCTGGTAGCCGTCCATGGCGGCCTGCAGGGCGCAGATCGGGTCGATTTCGGTGACGATCACGCGGGCGCCCTGCCCGCGCAGCGCCTCCGCGGCGCCCTTGCCGACGTCGCCGTAGCCGCACACGACGGCGACCTTGCCGCCCATGAGCACGTCGGTGGCGCGGTTGATGCCGTCCGGCAGGGAGTGGCGGATGCCGTACTTGTTGTCGAACTTGCTCTTGGTGACCGAGTCGTTGACGTTGATCGCCGGGAAGAGGAGCTTGCCCTGCTCGGCCAGCTGGTACAGGCGCAGCACGCCGGTGGTGGTCTCCTCCGAGACGCCCTTGATGCCGGCCGCCGTCCGGGTCCATTTCTGCGGGTCCGCCGCCACCGAGGCGCGCAGCACGTCGAGGATGAGCCGGTACTCGTGGGAGTCCTCCTCGGTGGCCGCGGGCACGGCGCCGGCGGCCTCGAACTCGACGCCCTTGTGCACCAAGAGGGTGGCGTCGCCGCCGTCGTCCAGGATCATGTTGGGTCCCAGCTCCGGGTTCTCGGCGGCTCCGGGCCAGGTGAGGATCTGCTCGGCGGTCCACCAGTACTCTTCGAGCGATTCGTTCTTCCAGGCGAACACCGGCACGCCCTGCGGGTCCTCCGGGGTGCCCGTGCCGACCACGACCGCCGCCGCGGCCTCGTCCTGGGTGGAGAAGATGTTGCAGGAGGCCCAACGGACCTCGGCACCGAGGGCGGTGAGGGTCTCGATCAGCACCGCGGTCTGGACCGTCATGTGCAGGGAGCCGGCGATGCGGGCGCCCTTGAGCGGCTGGGCCTCGCCGAATTCGCGGCGCAGGGACATCAGGCCGGGCATCTCATGCTCGGCGAGGCGGATCTGGTGGCGACCGGCCTCGTGCAGGCTGATGTCGGCGATCTTGTATTCGAAAGTCATGCGGGGACTACTCCTGGGTGTCGCTGGGGGCGTCGCCGGAGGGGCGAAGCAGTACGGGGATGCCGTCGATGATGCCGTAGGTGCAGGGCACGCCGTTGGGGCCGTCGACGGTGGAGACCAGTTGGTCCCCGTGCTGGACGAGCGTGGATCCGGTCACCGGGCAGCGCAGGACAGCCAGGAGCTGCGCGGAAATGTTGGCCATGCCCCCAGTTTATGGGCTTAGCGCTGGTCCCGCAGAATGCGCAGGTGCCTGCGGGTCAACTCTCCGCCGGGCGGCGGCTCGAGCGGGTCCGGCGAGGTGCGCGGGCCGGCCTGATCCTCGGCGGGGACGGCCTCGCGGGCGGGGGCCGGCTGGCGCAGCGCATCGGCCAGCGCGTAGATGTCCTCCGGGTCCAACGGGGCCTGGCCCGGCATCTCCAGCCGCAGGACGTTCCACCCCAGCGGAACGGTCAGGCGTCCGGCATGGATGGCGCAAAGGTCGTAGCAGTGCGGTTCGGCATACGTTGCCAGCGGTCCGAGCACCGCCGTGGAATCGGCGTAGACGTATGTCAACGTCGCCACGGCCGGCTGCCGGCAGGCGGAGCGTGAACAGAGTCTGATGGATCCCACGAGCCACTAGCGTACCCGCCCCCGACCCCGTTGCGCGGCAGGCGCGGCCGTACCCGCCCGCTCCGCGGCACGGCCCGTTCCCGCACCGGCGCGGAGAGGGCTAGGCTCGATGCATGCCACACGACCTGTTCATCGACCTCGAGCCCACGTCCCCGGACGGGACGCCGGGCGAGGGCCGGGTGCGTTCCTTCGCGGAACGGCGGCGCAACCGCCACGGGCGCGGGCTGCGCGGGCAGTTGATGCTGCCCCAACTGCCCGGGTCGCGCACGCGGTACGAGCGCTTCGAGGATCTGGTGCTGGAATCGGCCGAACGCCTCGAGGACCTGTGGGGAGAACGGATCTCCCGGATCGAGTTCATGGTGGATCTGGTGCCGGGCAAGAAGGCGCTGGACCGGGCGGCGGCGTCCGGGCAGCGCGTCCCGCTCGGCCGGGCCGTGACCGGGTCCCCACGCAGGCACGCCAGCATCACGGTGTACCGGCGTCCGGTCGAGGAGCTGGCCGGCAACTCGATGGACCTGCCCGAGGTGGTGCACGACGTCGTCGTGGAACTCGCGGCCGAACTGCTCGCCATGGCCCCGGAGGACGTGGACCCGGACTACGGGCGCGGGCACCGGGACCACTAGAAGAGTCCACCCTCCGGGCCCCGGCGAAGGTGCCGGGGCCCGGAGGGTGGCTCGGGTTCGGTGGTTGGAACCCCTAGTAGCTGATGACCTGGGGTTGGCCGAGGTGCTTGAGGCCCTCGACGCCGAACTCGAGGCCGTAGCCGGAGGTCTTGGCCCCGCCGAAGGGCACGCGCGGGTCCACGTTGCCGTGCTTGTTGATCCACACGGTCCCGGCCTGGATGCGGGAGGCGACCTCGCGCGCCGCGGCCGTGTCGGAGGACCAGACCGAGGCGCCCAGGCCCACGTCCAGGGCGTTGGCCTTCTCGACGGCCTCCTCAATGGTGGAGTACCTGATGATGGGCAGGGCCGGGCCGAACTGCTCCTGGGCGACCAGCGGGTTGTCGTTGTCGATGTCGGCGACCAGGGTGGTCGGGTAGAAGTGGCCGGGCCGGGACTCGTCCGGGTTGCCGCCGGTGACGATCCGGGCCCCGGAGTCCCTGGCCGCGTCCACGAGGTTCGCGACGATGTCGTACTGGGCCCTGTTCTGCAGCGGGCCCAGCACGTTGTTCTCGTCCAGCCCGTGGCCCATGGGCATCTTCTTCGCGACCTCGGCCAGGGCGGCGACGGTCTCCTCGTAGATGTCCTCGTGCACGTACAGCCGCTTCAGGGCCGCACAGGTCTGGCCGGTGTTGATGAACGCACCCCAGAACAGGCCCTCGGCGATCGCGGCCGGGTCCGCGTCCGGCAGCACGATGCCGGCGTCGTTGCCGCCGAGCTCCAGGGTCAGGCGCTTCACCGTGTCCGCGGAGGAGCGGATGATGGCCTTGCCGGTGGCGGTGGAGCCGGTGAACATGACCTTGCCGATCACCGGGTGCTCGGCAAGCCGCGCGCCGACGTCGCGGCCGCCGGAGACCACCTGGAGCACGTTGCCCGGCAGCACGCCGTTGAGCACGTGCGCCAGCGCCAGCACCGACAGCGGGGTGTACTCGGAGGGCTTCATGACCACGGTGTTGCCCATCCGCAGCGAGGGGGCCAACTGCCACACGGCGATCATCATCGGCCAGTTCCACGGCCCGATCGCCCCGACCACCCCGATCGGGCGGTGGTGCAGCTCGGCCCGTCCGCCCTCGTCATCGACCAGGACCTCGGGCTCGAGCTCGAAGGACGCGGTGGCGCGCAGCCACGCCGCGCACCCGCCGACCTCGAAGCGGGCGTTCGGGCCGTTCAGCGGCTTGCCCTGCTCGCGGGAGAGCAGCACCGCGAGGGCCTCCGCGTTGGCCTCGACCGCGTCCGCGGCCCGGAGCAGAAACCCGCTGCGCTCGGCGTGGGACAGCGCGCCCCACCCCGGCTGCGCGGCGCGGGCCGCGTTGATCGCGGCCTCCAGGTCCTCGACCGTGTGCTCGGGCGCCCGGCCCACCACCTGTCCGGTGGCCGGATCCAGGATCTCCCGCCCGCCCGCGGCCGGCTCGATCACGGCCAGCAGGTCCTCATAGGTGGCAAAACTGGTGGTGGCTTCGGTGGTCATGTCTTGTTCTCCTAAGTGAAAGGTGGCCGCTAGGCCGAGAGGACCGGCTGGGCGGAGTTGGCGGAGTTGGCGGCCTCGGCATCGAGGGCGGCGTTGACGGCGCGCGCGGCGTCGAGGCCGCTTTCGATGGCTCCGTCGATGAAGCCGCCCCACCCGTTGGCGAAGTCGGATCCGGCCAGCCGGATGCGGCCCTCGGGGCGCTGGAGCTCGGCCAGGGAACCGGTGAGGTAGCCGGTGTAGTGCATGGGCCAGGTGGAGCGGGAGTACTCGTCGTCGACCCAGTTGTGCCCGGCGACCTCGAGGACTTCCAACCCGGGGACCAGGGTGTCGAGGATGCCCTGGGCCGCTTCGGCGTCGTTGACGTCGATGGCGGCGGCGTCGGGGCCGAAGCAGACCAGGGTGGTGGTGTCCTCGTCGATGTACTCGGCCTGGACGAAGTTCAGCGGTGCGTTTTCCGGGCCCATGGCGACGAAGCGTTCCTGCCGGCCCTTGACCTTGATCCAGAGCTTGGCTCCGCGGCCGGCCTGGCCGCGCGCCGCGGCCTGCCGCTTGGCGGGCGAGAGGGCCGGGTGGATGTCGATGTCGTTGAGCACGCCCAGCGGCAGGGCCAGGACCAGCTGCCGTGCCGAGAACTGCTTGCCGTCCGCGGCCTGTACGAGCACTCCGGAGCCGTCCTGGACGATGGAGACGACCTTCTGGTTCAGCCGCAGGTCGGCGGTGGAGTCGGCCAGGATCGCCTCGGCCAGGCGCCGGGTGCCGCCCTCGACCTTGAAGGACGCGCAGGCCTCGAACATGGTCTGCCAGGATCCGGTGGCGACGGCGCACCAGCGCAGGGCCTGGGTGTAGGCGGCCTGGTCGAGCTTGCCGTTGAAGTTCAGTGCCCAGAAGGAACGCAGGATCCGGCGCTGCTCCTCGGTCAGGTCCAGCCGGTCGATGGCCTCGGAAAGGGTGATGCCGTCGATGTCCGCGACCTCCGGGTTCGCCAAAGGCGACCACGGCAGGGGGAAGTAGCGGCGCGCGTCGGCCAGGAGCGCTTGGTTGGGTGCGTCCAGCAGCGCAAGCAGGTCGTCGGCGTGGCCTTGGTGGGCGGTGCCGCCGGCGGTCCAGTAGGCCGTGGTGAAGTCGGGTCCCGGGACGGGGTTGATGCCGTAGCGTCCCATTTCGGCCCAGACGAAAGGCTGGGTCCAGTGCACCCAGGTGCCGCCCAGTTCAAGGTTACGGCCCAGATGCTCTTCGAGGTGGGTGCGCCCGGCGATCCGGTCACGGGCCTCGAGGAGGGTGGTCTTGTGGCCGCGGCGGGAAAGTTCGCGGGCCGCGACGAGGCCGGCGAAGCCGGCGCCGACAACGATGACGTCAGAAGTTTCCATGCTTGCGGTGATCCTTAGCTGTAGACGAAGAATTCGACGGTGGGCTCGAGGACGGCCCAGCGGGTCATCGCGCCCTGGGAAAGGGAGGCCATGGAGCCTGCGGTGAGGTCGAAGGTGTCCCCGCCCTCGACCTCGATGCGCAGGTGCCCGGAGACGATGTAGACGGTTTCGTCCTGGTGGATGGGCAGGTCGAAAGGTTCCGGAGCCTCCTCGGGAGTCACCTGCCAGATGCCACCGGACAGGGTGTCGTTTCCGTTGTCGCCGGGGCGGCGAAGCCACTGGACGGTGCCGAGCTCGAACGGCTCGAACTTGGTCGCGTCGTGCTGGGCATGGAAGACCTGGGACATGATGTGGTTTCTCTTTCTTGTTGGTGTTTCTTGGCGAGGTCGAAAACTGTGCGGCGGCCGCTAGCGGGGTTCGCGCAGCAGCGGGAGCCGGTCCTGGAAGCGCCGCCGGATGACGTACAGGATCAGGGACAGCAGGAGGAAGCCGACGCCGATGGCCAGCTCCACGGGCCCTCCATAGCCGGACAGTTGCGAGGAGGAGGCTCCGATGACCAGGACGGCCGCGCCGTAGACGGTGAGGACTGCGGCCAGGGGAACGGCCCATCCGCCGAGCCTGAAGCTGCGCGGGGCGTCCGGGCGGTCCTTGCGCAGGAGCAGGAAGCCCGAGACGGCCAGGAGGATGGCCAGCAGGTAGCCGATGTTGGCCGCCACCAGGATGCCGATCGGGTTGGACACGAACAGCACCAGCAGGATGTTCATCACGACGGCGGCCACGATCGCCCGGGCGGGAACCTGATGGCGGTTGAGGACCTCGAACTGGCGGGGCACCAGGCCGTCGACGGCCGCCCCGTACAGGGCCCGGGAGCCGTCGGCCATGCTCGCGTTCACGCCCATCAGCAGCGCCCCGATGGTGATCACGAGCGCGGCGTCGCCGGCGAAGCCGGCGGGCAGGACGGATGCGAAGCCGCTGACGAACACGGCGGTCGGGTCCGCGGCGGCGTCGGCCTGGGAAACCAGTCCGCCGATGCCAATCGGGACGAGGGCGAACATCATGAAGGTGTAGGCGCCGGAGGAGGACAGGGCGCGCCGGGCGTCCTTGGTGCTGCGGTACTCGGGGGTGAACGCCGCGCACATCTCGGTGCCGTAGGCCGTCCATCCGACGAGGTAGAGCCACACGGCCGCGTCCTGCCAGCCGCCCCAGTGGTCGGCCCCGGACTGGCCGAGCCCCCAGGCCAGGTTGGACGCGTCCCACTGCCCGCTGACCAGCGGAGCCACCACGAACGTCAGCAGCGGAATCAGCAGCAGCGCGCCCAGGACCTTGTTCACCCATGCGGCCGGCTGGGCGCCGAAGAGGTTGGGCACCATGATCACCAGGATCAGGAGGATGCCGATCAGCTGCGCCAAGCCGACCTGCAGGAAGCCGAGGTCCAGGGCCCAGGCGGCGTCGGGGAACCACCGGACCTGGATGATCGCGCCGGCGGTGAGGCTCACGATCGAGATCACCGCGGACCAGCCGAACCAGTAGCCGAAGGTCGCCAGGGCGCCGGCGGGGGCAAAGCGCTCCTTCCAGGCCTCGTGGGCGTAGACCGGGACGCCCCCGGGCTTGTCCGGGAACATCGAGGCCATCTCCGCGAAGAGGTGGTTCTGGGCCCACCCGATCCCGGCCGCCAGCGCCCAGATGAACATCGCGGACAGGGCGCCGATTGCCGCCATCGTCGGCCCGAAGGAAACGAACAGTCCGCCTGAAACGGCCATCGCCAGGGCGAACGCGTCCTGCCACCGCAACGTGCGGTGCAGCGCCGGCGGCGCGTCGGTGTGGTGGGTCAACTCAGCCATGGTCCGGCCTTTCGACAAGAGCGAGGGGCTCTGAAAACGGAGGGAGAACGCGTGGTCCGCGTCACATGCTTAAAACTATGCAGTTGCTTAGTTCTACGTGTCAAGAGGGCCTGATGGAGGCTAGACTCTGGGTGTGGCAACGGATCGGATCAACAAGTACGGCAAGGGCCGCGAGGCGCTTTTGGAGGCAACCGTCAGCGTGGTCGCCGAACGCGGCCTGCAGGGCCTGACCTTCCGTGCCGTGGCCGAGCTGGCGGGAGTCAACAACACGCTGATCAGCCACCATTTCGGGACGAAGGATGCGCTGCTCCATGAGGCCGTTGCCTGGGCCACCGCCCGGTCCATCAGGCTCAGCGACCTCTCCGCGGCCGAAATCGTCAACGAGGACTTTGCCCGCAACCTCGTCGAACTCGTGGCCAGGGAGCCCCAGCTGCAGATTTTCCAGTACGAATTCGTGCTGGAGTCCCGGCGCCGCCCGGACCTGCGTGAAGAAGCCGTGGCGCTTTACGAGGGCTACATCGAGGCGCTTGAGGTGGCGTTGATCCGCCAAGGGCACACGAACACGAAGCCCTTGGCCCGGGCCGTTTTCGCGGCGCTGGACGGACTCGTTATCCAACAATTGACCGTGGCCGACGCCGGCGTCGTGCGCGAGGCCATCGAATGCATCGGGCAGCTCCTCGAGGCGAACCTCGCCCGAAAGAATGCCCAGGAGAACCTGTCCGGAACCGGCGGCCGGCCCGGGTGATCGAATTTCCCGGCGCCGGCACCGCCGGTTACCGGCGGTCCCCTAGTACCTGATGTCCACCTGGACTCCGCGCTGGCCCTCGACCGCCGGCGGAATCGTGATGGCGGAGATGCCGGCATTGCCGAGGGTCAGGACCTGGGCGCCGTAGACCGCGGCGCCGGAGCTGCTGACCAGTACCGCAACGGTGTCCCCGCCGAGCTCTGACACCTTGCGCAGCGCCGTGGTCCCCTCGGCCACGGCCACTGTCTGCGCGGCCCCGATGGTGCCATCCGCATCCACCGGGCGCAGTTCAACCGTTCCGCTCCCTTCAGCGCTGCCGAAGGCCAGCGCCGCGTCGGCACGCTGCGCGACGGCGAGGAGGTGCTCGCTGCCGATCCGCTCGGCCGAGGACGCCCACGCGGCGTCGACCGGGGCGTCCTCCTTGGTGCCGCGGACCAGCCGGGCCCCGGCGACGACGGCGACGTCGGATTCGACGACCAGCGTGTAGGTTCCGGCGGGCAGCCCGTCCAGGGCGACCGCCGTGGTGGCGCCCGCGGCGGCCGTCACCGTCCCGTTGCCGGGAAGCGCGGCCTCCCCGTCGGGGCCTAGGGCGCGCACCCGCAGCGTGGCATCCTGGGTGCCCGGCACCACCACGCGCAGTTCGGGGACCGCGGTGGAGTAGCCGTCCTGGGCGGCGACCTTGCGCGTCGCGGCGGGGTCCTGCACGGCGACGCCGGGCACGGCCTGGGTCGGGGACTGGGCAGCGGCCGGCTCGATGTAGTCGACGCCTCCGGGGGTGAGCCCGCGCAGCACGCTTTGCTGGATGAGCGCGGTGACTGGCCCGCCGGCCGAACGGACCCGGACCGAGAGCGCCGCCTCCCCGGCCGCGAGCCCGGCAAGGACGATCGAACGCGATTCCCCCGGAGCCAGGACCAGGCCGCTGGTGTTTGCGGCGTCGATCGGCCCCTCGGCCCCGTGCAGTTCCAGGTTGACGGTCGCCGCGGTGCCGGAGGGGTTCGCCAGGACCAGCACGGCGGTGGATCCGACCGTGGTGGAGGCCCCGAGCAGCCACTGGTCGGAGGCCGGGCTCTGGCAGCGGGACACGGCCAGGCCGGCCAGGTCGCCGTCGTCGGCGGTGTAGGAACGGACCATCGAGGCCACCGACTGGCGCCCGCCCAAGGCCTGGACGGACAGGGCGGTTGCGGCGGTTTCGGCCAGCCCGGACACCACGACGGCCTCGCGCCGGGACGTGCCCTCCTCGCCGATGGTCTGGGTGCGTTCGGCCTCCGCCGCGGGCAGGACGTCGGAGAGCGTGCGCAGGTTCTTGCCGTTCAGCAGCGCCACCGATGCCCCGGGCACGCGCTGGGCGAGGTCGCTGAGGACCACCGCCCGCACGGCGGTCCGGGCCGACTTCGATGACGCAGCGAAGGCCGGATCCGTTCCGGGGACGGTGGCCCCTTCCGGCAGCCGGGCCGTGGCCGGGCACTGGGCGACGAAGTCGCCGGCCGGGACGGCGGCCAGCGGCACGTCGACGCCGCGCTGGGCGGGCCGGTCCAGCGCGAACGCGGCGGCCCCGATTCCGGTGGCGGTCCCGCCCAGGAGCAGGACGGCCAGTCCCCCGGCGAGGATGCGGCCGGCGCGGTTCCGGCCAGCACTATCCTGGCCGACACTGTCCTGGCGAGGACGTTTCCGGCCAGCACTTTTTCCGCCGGTGCGGTTCTTGCGTCCGCTCATCGTGCGGCCTCCATCGGTTCTTCGCCGTTCGGTTCGGGCTCCAGGTTCCCTGCGTCATCGGACGGGGTGCCGGAAGCCGTGGTGCGGGCAGCCGGATCCCGGGACCCGGTCTCCCCCGCGAGGGCGGCGCGGTGGCTGCGAGCCCGGAGTTCGGCGCCGCGGCGTTCGACGGCGGCGGGCACGGCAATCGGGTGCGCCTCCTCCTGCTCGGGCACCGCGGGGTCCGACGCAACAGGGTCCGACGCCGCAGGATCCGGAGCTCCATCGGGGACGGTGCCTGCCCCTTCCCGGATCCCCTCCCCGGCGGGCCGGCCGGTGTCCAGTTCCTCGATGGACTGGGCGGTGCTGGTGGCCCGGTACTCCTCCACGCGGCGCGGGGCGAAACGGCGCCGTTGCGGGATCGGGACCACCAGCAGCAGCGCCAGGCCGAAAACAATGCCTTGGAGCAGGCCCACGGGCAGCGCGTACGGGTTGGCGTGCCGGACCTCCAGCGTGCCGCCCTCGGCGGGCAGCCGGAAGGCCTGGGCCCAGCCGGAGGCGGCCGCCTCCAGCGGCTTGCCGTCCAGGGTCGCGCTCCAGCCGGCGTCGGCACGTTCGGCCAGCACCACCAGGCGCCCGGCGGCCCCAGCCTCCACGGTGGCTGCGTCCACCACCAGGGACCGGGCGCCGAGGTCCCGGACCGTGCCGGCTTCCGCGGGGACCAGCGCGCTGGTCCGCCCGTTGGCATCCACGATGCGGACCCGGCCCGTCGGCGCGGCCACGCCCGGGTCCGTGTCCAGCCGGCCGGAGGGTTCGACCCGCCACAGCCAGCCGGAGTCGGTGCTCCCGACGGAGGCCAGGCCGGGGACGGCGTCGAGCTGGCTGGCCAGCAGGCCGGAGGAGGAATCGGTTTCCTGGAGCACCACGAAGGACACCCCGAGCTGCTGCAGTTCCGGGCGCGGGTCGATTCCCTGGCCGGAGACCAGGGCGGCGACGGTGCCGCGCAGGGCGGCATCGGCGTCGTCGTCGGCCTTGACCTCGGGCGCGGTCAGGGAGCCGTGCAGCCGCCCTGAGGCGGCCACCTGGGACAGCTGGTCCAGGGTGGTGCCGGAGCCGGACATCAGCACCGCGCCCATGCCGCCGTCGTTGCCGGGGGCGATGACGAGCACGCGCTCGGCATAGGGGCCGTTGCCGCGGTCCGTGGCGGTCGCCGGCAGCGTCCGCGCCGCCGCGGCGACGAGCTGTTGGGACGCACCGAAGTCCGCGGCGGCGCTGGCCTGCTCCGGCTGCGCGCCCAGCCGCGGGACAAGCCACAGCGTGCCGGCCGTGGCCGTGGAGAGTAGGGCACCGGTGACCAGGACGGCGATTCCGGCCCTGCGGGCCCGCTCGGCCCCGCGCTTGGCGGGCCCTTCCGCTGCCGCGCGGGTGCGCCCGGCGTTCCGGGAGACCGCGTGCAGCGCCTCGTGGCACAGCGCCGCCCCGAAGAGCACCGCCAGGGCGAAGACGGACACGGTGGGTCCGGTGAAGGCGGTGGTCAGGGTGGCACCGGCCACGGCGGTGGGGACGTACTGGGCACCGAAGCCCGCCGCCAGCGCCAGCACCCCGGCGACCCAAAGGACGCGGGCCAGCCGGCCGGCACGGCCGGGCAGGAACAGCGCGCAGGCGGCCGCCGCCAGCGCCGGAACGCCGACCAGCAGGGCCGCAACCAGTGCCCAGGGCGCGTTCCAGGCGTCGAGGACGCCGAGTCCGGCCACCCCGGCGAAGGGCTCGAAGGCGACCGGGAAGCCCAGCGCCTGCTGCCACAGCGGGGCGGCGTCGAAGGCCTGCGGCACACCCGGGTCGGCGATCAGGGCCCGCGGGTTCTCCAGGGCGGAAAGGCCCAGCGGGAGGGCGAGCGCCAGCGCAGGCACCGGCACCCACCACAGGGCCTTCGCGCGGCGGCGCAGCGGCAGGGCCACCAGCACGGTTAGCACGATCGCGACCGGCAGCAGCACGGGGGCGCCGGCGGTAACCGCGGCCAGGGCCAGCGACGCGCCGGCGGCGGCCGTCCAGGAGGGCACTCCCCCGACGCCGGGCCGGGTCGGCGGCGTGGTGCCGGAAGGGACGTCGCCGACCCGGGATTCGGACCTGTCGCGCGGGCGCGCCGCTCCCACGGAGCGGACGGCTCCGAGCACCACGACGGGCAGGAGCACGTGGGCGACGACGGCCCCGAGGCGCCCGGAGGCCACGGCCACCTGCAGCGTGGGCGCAACCGCCCACACGAGGCCGCCGAGCAGGCGGGCGGCGCGGCTGCCGGTGACCGCGCCCAGCGCGGTCCAGGCCAGCAGGGCGGAGACCGGCATGGCCACCAGCGCGAGCGCCACGACGGCGCCATTGGCCTGGCCGAAGCCCAGCAGGGAAAGGACCCAGAGCACGGCGTCGAAGGGATCGCCGTGCCCGGGCCGTCCGGAACCTGCCGACTGCCACCAGCCGAAGGCGTTCGCCCAGACCCCTCCCGGGGAGGCGGACAGCGGCAGCGCGGAACCTCCGCCCAGGGCGGGGGCGCCGATCAGCGCGCGCAGCCCCAGCAGGGACACGGCGGCCGCGGCGAGGACGGCGACGGCGGCCCCCACCCCGGCGCTGGTGCGCTGCGGGCCGGCGAGCGCCGCGAAGTCGTCGTTGGCGTCCCCGGAGGGGTTGAAGGCTTCCGCGACCGAGCCGGTGCCGTCGCCGACCACCTGCTCGGCGTTGAAGGATTCGAGCAGGCTGCGCCGGTGGGACCAGACGTCGCGGCGCGGGACCATCAGCGGGCGCACGAGCGATCGGGACACCTTGCGGGTGCCGGCGGCGGTGCGCCGCGAGTGCAGGAGGTGGAAGGGGCTGAACACGGCCCGGAGGCTGGCCCCGAGCTGTCCGACCGCGTGGCCGGGATCCTTGGCCAGCAGGCTGGCAATGAAGCGGACGATGCCGCCCAGAACGGCGCCGACGGCCAGGAAAGGCAGGGCCAGGAAGGGGGCGTGCTTCAGCCGCAGGTAGACCTCGGCGGTGCGGGCGGCAGCGGGTCCGGAGACGTCGTGGACGGCGTCCGCCGCGTGGAACATGTGGGCGCCGGGAACCACGACGACGCGGTGGCCGGCCATCCGGTTGCGCCAGCACAGGTCCAGGTCGTCGCCCAGGCCAGGCAACGCCGGATCGAAGCCGCCGAGGTCCTCCCAGACGTCGCGGCGCACCAGCATGCCGGCGGAATTGACGGCGAAGGTGTCGGAGCGGCCGTCGTACTGCCCCTGGTCGAGTTCGTCGACGTCGATCAGGGTGAGCCGCTCGCCCCAGCGGCTGATGCTCAGTCCGACGTCGATCAGGCGGCGGGGCCGGTCCAGGTCCAGCTGCTTGCAGCCCGCGATGGTGACGGAGGGCGCGGTTTCGACGGCGGCGAGCAGCCGCTGCAGGGCGTCCGGGGCCGGGGCCGAGTCGTCATGGATCAGCCAAATCCAGTCCTGGACGCCCTGCAGGGGCTCGGGAAGCAGGGCTGCCGCTACGTGGACCGAGGCGCCGAAGCCTCGGGCCGGTGCCTCGGCGATCGGGGTTCCGGCCGGCAGCCCCGAGCGCAGCAGGGCTGCCGAGCCGTCCGCCGAGTCGGCGTCGACGCCGACAAACCCGTCCACCGGACGGGTCTGCCCGGCGAGCGCTGACAGCGTCCGGGGCAGGAACTTGGCGCCGTTGCGCGATGCGACAACGGCCGTGACACGAACCTGGGAGTGAATCAGACTGCTCGCTTCCGCAATCGGCGGCGCTCGCGCTCGGACAGGCCGCCCCAAATACCGAAGCGTTCATCGTTGGCCAGGGCGTACTCGAGGCATTCGGAGCGCACGTTGCAGGCGCCGCACACCTTTTTGGCGTCCCGGGTGGATCCGCCCTTCTCAGGGAAGAAGGCCTCGGGATCGGTCTGGGCGCACAGCGCTTCCGTCTGCCACCCCAGTTCGCCCTCGTCCTCGGCCCCCGGGAAGCCGGGCACGGCCACCCAGGCGGTCTGCGCCGACAGGCCGGCATCCAGTGGCCGGACCGGCAGGATCTCCCCCGCTTCGTCCTCCGTGGACGCCAGGTCGTGGTCCGCGAGGAAGGCCGTGGCCTGGTCCTCCAGCGCCGGGGAGCCGAGCTCCCCGAAGCGTCCCGCCGACTCGGCCGGATCAACGAACCAGTCCGACGGCACGCCCCTGGCGCCGGAGGCTTCCGGAGCGGTCACCGCCTCCGGAACAAAATCGTGAACGCGCTCTGTATTCCCCATCAGATGAGCCCTTCGTCTTGTGTCCTGTCAGCAAACCAACCCGCACTATTTGAGACTTGGTGCGCGGCGTAAGGTGCCACGGGACATGACTCGGACGTGACTATGGAGCCGCCGGACGCGTCCGGGTCGGTTCGCTAACTAATTACACTGGTGTAACTCCGGGTCCGTCAAGTGGGGTTGGTGATTCTATAGATGCAAGAGTGAAAAAGCGTGCCGCGCCACACCGTAGGTGTTAACTCTTGTTTCAGTGGCGTTTCCCATACGGCCGCCAAGCCGGTACGTGGGAGTCGCGACCCGCCGTTTCCGACCAGCCCGATCCGACGCCACCCAGCCCGCCGCCTAAGCCCAAACAGGAGACCGCCATGGTTGCCCCCGCCACACCGCTGCCCTTCGTAGACCGCCTTCTTGAGCCCGTCCGCCACTCCACGGCGCCGCTGCTGGTCTGGCACGGCCCCAACCAGGAGCGTGTGGAACTGAGCGGCCGCGTCTTCGACAACTGGGTCGCCAAGACGGCCAACCTGCTGGCCGAGGAGTTCGACGCCGGCCCGGGGACCGTGGTGCGGCTGAGCCTGCCGCTGCACTGGAAGTCGCTGGCGCTGGCCTTGGGCGTGCTGCACACCGGGGCCACGGTCTCCGTCGCCGGGGCCGCGGAGGACTCCGGCGAGGCCAACATCGTCGCCTCCGATGCCCCCAACGAGGCCGCGGAGCTGGAACCGGCCGCGGAGGTGATCAGCGTGGCGCTGGGCACGCTGGCCCTGTCCTTCGGCGGGGCGGCGCCCGCGGGCGCCGTGGACTACGCGGCCGAGGTGCGCGCCTTCGGCGACTATTTCCTGGCCGACCCCGTTTCGGCGGAGGCCACGGCCCTGCGCACGCAGGTCAGCTCCAGCGCCTACGCGGAACTATTCGGCGCCTCCGCTCCCGGCGGCACGGCCCTGCTGCCCGCGGGGACCGGGCTGGGCGAGGCGCTGGCCGCGGCGATCGCGGTGTGGTCCTCCAAGGACACCCTGGTGGTCCTCGGCGACGGGGTGCAGGCCACCGACCACCTGTTGGAGACCGAACGGGTGCAGCGGACCCTCGGGGCGGAGAACGCGCAGGACTAGCGCACCTCGGGAGCCAAGCGGGCCGGTGCTAGGCTGCCGGGACTTAGGCGGCGGGGGACGTGTCCCGGGACCCGCCGGGGACGGTTTCCGGCACGGCCCCGGACAGCGTCTCGGCCGCGCCGGGCGCGGCATGGACGAGTTCGCGCTCGGCGGAGGGAACACGCTTGGACGGGTGCTCCGCGGTGAAGACCCAGAACCGGTAGGCCAGGAAACGCACCACCGTGGCGACCACGATGCCGACCACGCCCGCGGCGAACAGGAGGTTTTTGTCCTGGATGCCCAGGCCGTACTTGGCGATCGCGGTGAAGCCGGTGGAGATGCCGATGCCGATGCCGTTGATGAGGAAGAACATGCCGAACTCGCGCGCCATGTTGGCCTGGCGGCGGTGGCGGAAGGTCCAGTAGCGGTTCGCGGCCCAAGAGAACAGCGTGGCCACGGTGGCCCCGACAAAACGGGCCTTGGCCTCGCTGCCGGACATCACGCCGTGCATCAGCAAGAGGGTGACACCGTTGTCGATGACGAAACTGATGCCGCCGACGGTTCCGAACTTGGCGACTTCCCGCCACAGCGCGGACACGAGGCCCCGAGCCTTGCCGTACAGCTTCTTGAGCATGACCCTCCAAGGTCGGTGTCGATAACACCGGGCGCACAGCGTTTGCCCACCCGGCCGGCCGGCTCCTGAAAACCCGGACAACCCCCTATTGTAGGCACCTCCGCTGCGGATTTCCTGACAACGGCCCCTCCCCGTCGCGCCGCGGGCACCCGGGCAAGTCCCCCGTTCGATAGTCTGTTCCCGTGACGTTTCCTGTGATTGGCGTGGTTGGCGGCGGCCAGCTCGCCCGAATGATGGCCCCCGAGGCGGTAAACCTCGGCTTCGAACTGAGGATCCTGGCCGAGGCCGAGGACGTGTCCGCGGTCAATGCCGTGGCCAACGCCCCGGTCGGCGACTACAAGGACCTCGATACCCTGCGCGCGTTCGCCCGCGGTCTGGACGTGATGACGTTCGACCACGAGCACGTGCCTAACGAGCACCTGCGCACCCTCATCCGCGAGGGCGTGAACGTGCAGCCCCGCCCCGCGGCGCTGATCCATGCCCAGGACAAGCTGGTCATGCGCGCCGCGATCGAGCGGCTGGGGCTGCCGAACCCCGCCTGGGCGGCCGTCGAGTCCGTCGAGGAGCTCGTCGGCTTCGGCGACCGGACCGGCTGGCCCGTGGTGCTGAAGACCCCGCGCGGCGGCTACGACGGCAAGGGCGTGCGCATCGTCGACGACGCCGCGGCCGCGGCCGGTTGCGCCGACTGGTTCAACGGCTCCGCGCTGCTGGCCGAGGAGAAGGTGCCGTTCAGCCGCGAGCTCTCCGCGCTGGTGGCGCGCACCCCCGGCGGCGAGGCCCGCGCCTGGCCGGTGGTCCACACCATCCAGGTCGACGGCGTCTGCGACGAGGTCATCGCCCCCGCCCCGGAACTGTCCGACGCCGTTGCCGCGGCCGCCCGCGACGCCGCGCTGCGCATCGCGGAGGAATTCGGGGTCACCGGCGTGATGGCCGCCGAGTTGTTCGAGACCCCCGGCGTCGGGGCAGGCTTCGTGATCAACGAACTCGCCATGCGCCCCCACAACACCGGCCACTGGACCATGAACGGCTCCGTGACCAGCCAGTTCGAGCAGCACCTGCGTGCCGTGCTGGACCTGCCGCTGGGCGACACCTCCGCCCTCGGCCAGGTGTGCGTCATGAAGAACTACCTCGGCGGGGCGAACATCGACCTGTTCTCGGCCTTCGGCGCGGCGCTGGCCGCCGAGCCGCGCGCCAAGGTCCATGCTTACGGCAAGTCCGTACGCCCGGGCCGCAAGATCGGACACGTCAACGTCGTCGGCGCCGCCGGCGAAGACGCCGATTCGGTGCGTGCCCGTGCCGAACGCGTCGCGGCCATCATCCGCGACGGCGCACCCGTCAGCACCGAAGGAGCACGCTAGATGACCACCCCCGCCCCGCTCGTCGGCGTCGTTATGGGATCCGATTCGGACTGGCCGGTCATGCGGCTGGCCGCCGAGGCCCTGGCCGAATTCGGCATCCCCTTCGAGGCCGACGTCGTGTCCGCCCACCGCATGCCCGAGGACATGATCGCCTACGGCAAGCAGGCCCACGAGCGCGGCGTGCGGGTGATCATCGCCGGGGCCGGCGGAGCCGCGCACCTGCCGGGCATGCTGGCCTCCGTGACCCCGCTGCCGGTGATCGGCGTTCCGGTCCCGCTGAAGACCCTCGACGGCATGGACTCGCTGCTGTCAATCGTCCAGATGCCGGCCGGCGTCCCGGTCGCCACCGTCTCCATCGGCGGGGCCCGCAACGCGGGCCTGCTGGCCGCGCGCATCCTGGCCACCGGCACCGACGAACTGGCCGCGGACCTGCGCGCACGGCTGCTGGACTTCGCCAGCGACCTGCGCCAGGTGGCAGCCGACAAGGGTGCCGCCCTGCGGCGCATCGTCGCCGCCGAGGCCGGACTCGAGTAGCGGGGCGTGGAGAACCGGAACAGCCGCGGCACGGACCGCGCAGCCGTCTTGACCGACCCCGTCCGCAATCCGGAAGGCGCATCGGCCAGGACGCGTTCGAAGCGCGCCCTGTTCCTGCTTCTCCTCACGGTTTTCGTCCCCGGCGGCGCCCAAGTGGTGGCCGGCAACCGGAAGCTGGGCCGCGTGGCGCTGACCGTGACGCTGTGCTGCTGGTTCGCCCTGCTGGCCGCCGGGGTCCTGGCGCTGATCAACCGCGACCTGCTGATCGACCTGCTCGCCCGCCCCACGGTGCAACTGGTCCTGGCCGTGGTGCTGGGCGTGCTCGCCGTCGGCTGGCTGGCCCTGTTCATCAACACGATCGCGCTGATCCGTCCTCGCCTGCTCGCCCCGGGCATGCAGGTCATCGTCTCCACCGCGACGGTCCTGCTGGTGCTGGCCACCAGCGGTGTCCTCGGCTACGGCACCTACGTGCTGAACACCGGACGCCAGACCATCGAGAACGTGTTCGCCTCCGGGCCGGCCTTCGACCCCATCGACGGCCGCTACAACTTCCTGGTCATGGGCGGGGACGCGGGCGCGAACCGCATCGGGCTTCGCCCGGACAGCATGTCGATCTTTAGCGTCGAGGCCTCCTCCGGCAAGACCGCCGTGATCTCCCTCCCCCGCAACTTCCAGAACGCCCAGTTCTCCGCCGATTCCCCGCTCAAGCAGGTGTTCCCCAACGGCTTCAACTGCGGCAACGAGTGCATCCTCAACGCCCTCTACCCGACCGTGGAGGAGAAGTACGCCAACCTCTACCCCGGCGCCAAGAACCCCGGGGCCGAGGCCATGATGGATGCCGCCGAGGGCATCACAGGCATCAAGATCCAGGCCTACGTGCTGATCGACATGGCGGGTTTCGCGGACTTCATCGACGCGATGGGCGGGGTCACCGTGACCTCCGGCGGCTGGGTGCCCTACAACGGCAAATACTGGGAAGGCACTCGGGTGCGCACCCACTGGTTCGAACCGGGCAAGCACACCTTCACCGGCAAGCAGGCGCTGTGGTTCGCCCGTTCGCGCGACTTCACCACCGACTACCACCGCATCCGCCGCCAGCAGTGCCTGCAGCAGGCCATGATCAACCAGTTCAACCCGCAGACGGTCCTGACCCGGTTCTCCCAGATCATGGATGCCGGCAAGGAAATCCTCCAGACCGACATCCCGCAGGACCAGCTCGGCAGCTTCGTGAACCTGGCCGGAAAGTCCCGCCAGAACGCGTTCAAGCGGCTGACCCTCGGCGCCCCCGACTTCGGCACCGCGGCGGACAGGTTCTCCACCTACCCCGACTTCGACCAGATCAGGTCCCGGGTCAAGACCCTCCTCGCGGAGGCCTCGGCCAGCGCCCCGACCAAGGCCGCCAAGCCGTCGAAGTCCTCGAGCCCTTCCTCCTCCGGGGGTTCCTCCGAGAGCCCCTCGGGCGGATCCGCCGCGAGCCCGTCCTCCTCCAGCGCGTCGGCTTCCTCCTCCGGGGCCGGAAACGTCCCCAAGGAAGACATCCCCACCACCCAGCCGGACGGGTCCCCGATCACCGAGGACTACCTTGTTCAGCTGGAGTTGGCCGGCCAGACAGGTTTGATCTCTACGATCGCCTCCAACAACGACGAATGCAGCGCCGAGTAGGAGAACCATGTACCGCTTGTCCAACACCGTCCGTGACTACGCGTGGGGATCGCACGACGCCTTGGCGGACTTGCTCGGACGGGTGCCGACGGGCGCACCCGAAGCGGAGATGTGGATCGGGGCGCACCCCCTGGCACCCTCGGTAGCCATCGGACCGGACGGGACCAGCACGCCGCTGGACGAACTGCTCGCCTCCGCCCCCCAGTCCCTGCTCGGGGCCGAGGCGGCCGCGCGCTTCGGCCGCCTGCCGTTCCTGGCCAAGGTCCTGGCCGCCGCCAAGCCGCTCTCCCTCCAGGTCCACCCCACGCTGGAGCAGGCCCGTGCCGGCTACGCTGCCGAGCAGGCGGCCGGGATCGCCCCGGAGTCGCCCCAGCGCAACTACAAGGACGACAACCACAAGCCGGAGATGCTCTACGCGCTGACCGGCTTCGCGGCGCTGTGCGGGTTCCGCCCGGTGGACGAGGCCGCGAAACTGTTCGAGGCGCTGGCCGGCTCGCTGGCCGGCGACGGAACCGGGGCCGGGGAGGACGCCCTGGAAGCTGCACGGCACACCGCCGGCCTGCTGCGCGCCGGCGACCGGCGCGCGGCGTTCACCTTCCTGCTCGAGGCCGGGGACGGCGTCGTGCCGCTGGTGGGCGCGGCCGCGGCCGCGGTCGGGACCGACCCCGCGCTGTCCGCGGACCCCGGCCTGGCCGAGCTGCCCTCGCTGGCCGGGCACTACCCCGGCGACCCGGGCGTGCTGGTGTCGCTGATGCTCAACCACGTCCGGCTCGAGGCCGGACAGGCCATGTACCTTCCGGCCGGAAACGTGCACGCCTACCTCCACGGGCTGGGCATCGAAATCATGGCGAGTTCCGACAACGTGCTGCGCGGCGGGCTGACCGGCAAGCACATCGACCTGCCGGAGCTGCTGGCCACCGTCGACTTCTCCGACCTGGGCGTGCCGCTGTGCGGGCCCGAGGTCTCCGAGCTGGGCCAGGAGCTCTACCGCCCGCCGTTCGACGAGTTCCAGCTGCAGCGCGTCGCGGTACCCTCCCCCGCGGAGGCCGCGGCGGACCTGGCCGGCGGCGACGTCCCGATCGTCCAGAACGGGCCGGTGGCGCTGGTCTGCATCGAGGGGGAACTGCTGCTCGATTCCCCGCGCGGGGACCTGCGCGTGGCCCGCGGCGAATCCGTGTTCATCGGCGCCGACGAAAGCCCCGTGATCGCCCGCCCCGTGGACGGCCACGGCGCGCTCGCGTTCGCGTTCACCATCGCCTGAGCCCGTCCGGGCACACGCCCCGAACACGCAGGGGCCCGAACAAGAACGGCGGCGGCCGGCGGACTTTCGTCCGCC
>NZ_BAABEO010000011.1:0-139279 GCF_039540195.1 Arthrobacter ginkgonis
GTGTCGGAGGACCAGACCGAGGCGCCCAGGCCCACGTCCAGGGCGTTGGCCTTCTCGACGGCCTCCTCGATGGTGGAGTACCTGATGATCGGCAGGGCCGGACCGAACTGCTCCTGGGCGACCAGCGGGTTGTCGTTGTCGATGTCGGCGACCAGGGTGGTCGGGTAGAAGTGGCCGGGCCGGGACTCGTCCGGGTTGCCGCCGGTGACGATCCGGGCCCCGGAGTCCCTGGCCGCGTCCACGAGGTTCGCGACGATGTCGTACTGGGCCCTGTTCTGCAGCGGGCCCAGCACGTTGTTCTCGTCCAGGCCGTGGCCCATGGGCATCTTCTTCGCGACCTCGGCCAGGGCGGCGACGGTCTCCTCGTAGATGTCCTCGTGCACGTACAGCCGCTTCAGGGCCGCGCAGGTCTGGCCGGTGTTGATGAACGCACCCCAGAACAGGCCCTCGGCGATCGCGGCCGGGTCCGCGTCCGGCAGCACGATGCCGGCGTCGTTGCCGCCGAGCTCCAGGGTCAGGCGCTTCACCGTGTCCGCGCTGGAACGGATGATGGCCTTGCCGGTGGCGGTGGAGCCGGTGAACATGACCTTGCCGATCACCGGGTGCTCGGCAAGCCGCGCGCCGACGTCGCGGCCGCCGGAGACCACCTGGAGCACGTTGCCCGGCAGCACGCCGTTGAGCACGTGCGCCAGCGCCAGCACCGACAGCGGGGTGTACTCGGAGGGCTTCATGACCACGGTGTTGCCCATCCGCAGCGAGGGGGCCAGCTGCCACACGGCGATCATCATCGGCCAGTTCCACGGCCCGATCGCCCCGACCACCCCGATCGGGCGGTGGTGCAGCTCGGCCCGTCCGCCCTCGTCATCGACCAGCACCTCGGGCTCGAGCTCGAAGGACGCGGTGGCGCGCAGCCACGCCGCGCACCCGCCGACCTCGAAGCGGGCGTTCGGGCCGTTCAGCGGCTTGCCCTGCTCGCGGGAGAGCAGCACCGCGAGGGCCTCCGCGTTGGCCTCGACCGCGTCCGCGGCCCGGTTGAGGTAGGCCGAACGCTCGGCGTGGGACAGCGCGCCCCAGCCCGGCTGCGCGGCGCGGGCCGCGTTGATCGCGGCCTCCAGGTCCTCGACCGTGTGCTCGGGCGCCCGGCCCACCACCTCACCGGTGGCAGGGTCCGGGATCTCCCGCCCGCCCGCGGCCGGCTCGATGGCGGACAACAGGTCCTTGTGGGTGATGGTCTGGGTGTCGGACTGGGCAGTCATGATCGCTCCTTTGCGTCGGTGGATATGCGTTGGCGGGTCGATGGCTAGTGGATCGGTGGGCGGTGGCGTAGGGGCCAAGGATGCCGGTGCGTTCAGGGCGTGTGGACGGAGTCTGGCGCCGGGTCCGTGCCGGATTCGGCCTCCAGTTCCCCGCCGCGGCCGATGCCTGCGTAGACGGCGGGCCGGGTCCGGGCGATCCAGCCGGCCCAGGCGCTGCCGAGCGCGCCGGCAGCCAGGATGATCGCCGGGAGCAGCCAGGCAAGGATGCCGGGTTCCTCAAGTCCGATCAGGACGTCGAAGTTCAAGGCGATCATGCCGAGCAGGACGATGAGTGCCGCTGCGGCGACGGAGGGAGCGACGGTCCGCGTCCAGGGGCCGTACCAGTCGCGGTGGCGGCGGAAGTATCCCACCACTGCCACCGAGGTCAGTGCCATCAGCAGGACCAGGCCGAATGCCCCCATGTTGGTCAGCCACGTGAAGAGGGTCAGGACGGGAAACAGCGGGCCGTACTCGTGTCCGGTGCCAACGGCGGCGAACACGGCGAGCACCACCAGCGCCAGGCCCGACTGGACCAGGGAACCGGCCGCCGGGGCCTGGGTGCGCGGGTTGGTCCGGGCCAGGAATGCGGGCAGGACGCCTTCACGGCCCAGGGAGAAGAAGTACCTGGCCACGACGTTGTGGAAGGCCACCAGCGCGGCCAGCAGGCTGGTGATGAACAGGAGCGAGGACAGGTCGACAAACCACTGGGGAGCGTGGTCGGCCAGGAAGACGAACAGCAGGTCCGGACCGTATTCCTGCGAGCGTGCCACCACCTGTCCGGGGCCCTCGCCGACGGCCATGGCCCAGGCGGAGAAGGCGTAGAAGGCGGCGATGACGATGATGGCGATGAGCGTGGCGCGGCGGGCGGTGGTGCGCGGGTCCTTGACTTCCTCGTTGTAAATGGCGCCGGACTCGAAGCCCATGAACGCGGCGATGCTGAACGCCAGCGCCGCGCCGACGCCCGCCGTAAACAGGGATCCGGGGGCGAGGGACTGCCCGCCGACCCCTTCCGGCGCGGTGCCGAGGGCGAAGACGTCGTAGACGATGACCACCAGGAACTCCAGGGCCACCAGGAGGCCCAGGACCTTGGCCGAGAGGTCGACCTTGTTCACACCCAGCACCCCGACCACCACCCAGCCGACCAGCGCGCACGCCCACCAAGGCAGGTCGGCGCCGGTGAAGCCGCCGATGAAGGAGGACAGGGCGAAGCCAAACAGGCCGTAGATGCCGATCTGCATGGCGTTGTAGGAAAGCAACGCCACCCACGCGGCTCCGACGCCGGCGGGCTTGCCCAGCCCGCGCGCGATGTAGGCATAGAAGGCGCCGGCATTGTGGACGTGCTGGCTCATGGCGGAGTAGCCCACGGAGAAGAGGAGCAGGACGGCCCCCAGCACCACGAAGGAGAGCGGGATGCCCAACAGGCCGGTGACGGCGAAGTTGCTGGTCACGCCACCGGCGACCACCGTCAGGGGCGCGGAAGCAGCGATGATCATAAAGACGAGCGCCGGAACGCCCAGCCGGCGCTGGCCAAGATGGGGCGAGGCAGGCTGCCCGGATGCGTGGTTGAGGCTCATGGGAGCTCCTGGGGCCTGGCGTCCGGTGCTGGACGCGGGATCGAATGGTGCTTGTCTCAACTGTCCCCGGGACGGGTCCGTCCGGGCTTGTCATCCCCTGCCCGGCACTTGCCTTCCGGCGCCCGGTTTGGGGAGGTTGCCGTTCGCCGATGCCCTTCACCGGCCGAGACAGCGGCGGGAGACGACGCCGGCTGGAGACGAGGGAGGCAGGGCACGACGGTGGGCGGGCACGCCCGCGAGGGGCTTCCCGCCGTCGCGCCCTCAGGTGCGGCGGCCCGCCGTCGTGATGCGGCAGGGACCGCGGCCCGTCGCCTTAGACAGCCAAGGCGCCGACGCCGTTGCGGTACTGGGCCGGCGAGACACCGTAGGCGGTGCGGAACGCGCGGCTGAAGTGGGCCGCGTCCGGCAGTCCCCAGCGGGCGCCGATGGCCCCGACGGGCACGCCGGCGTGCAGCGGGTCGGAGAGGTCCCGCCGGCAGTGCTCCAGCCGGCGTTCGCGCACCCAGCCCGCCACGGTGAGCCCTGAGGCGGCGAACAGCTTGTGCAGGCTGCGCACGGAAACGAAGTGCGCGGCGGCGATCATGGCCGGGTCCAGGCCGGGGTTGGCGAGTTGGGCCCCGATGAAATGCTGGATCCGGCGCAGCAGGCGCACGTTGGAGTCCACGGTCTGCCCGGCGCGGGAGTAGACCTCGTCGGCGAGGACGGTGGAGAGCAGGTCGACGACGTTCATGGCCAGCCGATGCCCGATCGGTCCGTCCAGCGTGGGCAGCAGGGATCCGATCTGCTTCAGGAACGGCGCCACGGCGGAGCCAAGCCGGTGTCCGGAGTCCATCCGCACGGCGGTGAGCTCGGCGACGTCCTCGGCCGGCAGCCCGGTCAGCTGCTGCGGGAACATCAGCACCAGGGTGGTGAAGTCGCCGTCGAAGGAAAGCGTGTAGGGGCGCCCGGTGTCATAGATCGCCAGGTCCCCCGGACGCATCACGGTCTCGCGGCCGTCCTGGACCAGTAGCGCGTGGCCGCTGACCTGGAGGTTCAGCTTGTAGTAGGGCATGGAGGACCCTGCGATCAGGCCCGGCGTGCGCTCCACGGCGTGCGGGCCCGCTGCGACCTCCATGATGGCGACCTCATTGAGTTGGCGGCCGCCCACTTGGCCGGAGAAGGGTCCGGGACGCACCGCCGTGGCTTCCAGCGGCACGAAGGAGTCGGAGACCAGCCGCCGCCATTCGGCAAAGGAATCGGCGTGCTGGACCTGGTACGGAACGGTGCTCATGGGCGGGCCTCCGGAGGGGACGGAACTTCCGGTGATGCGTGTCACAGTTCAACCACTGTACGGTGAAACGCGGCGGAAGTCACGTTTTTTCTCCCTCCGTTGAATAACAGTGGACCCGGCCAAGCCGGTCGGAGCCGCCGCTGGGCGTGAACCGAGGGGCCGTTCAGTCCGCCCTGAGCAGCCCCAGATGCACCTCCAACTGCGTTTCGAGGTGGTCCGGAGTGTTGAAGTCGGCATCGAACACCGCGGCGATCTGCGCTCCCAGCAGGAAGGTCAGCAGCGTTTCGGCCACCGCGTCGACGGGCAGCCGGGCCGGAGCGGCCCCTGCCGCGCGCGCCTCGCGCAGCCAGGCGCGAATCTTCCGCCGCCATTCGAGCATCACCGCATCGTTGAGTTCGGCCTGATCGGGGTTGTTCAGGGCCGACTGCCAGAAGGAGATCACCACGCGCGCCTCGTCGAGGCGCTCCTCGTCCAGCGGCAGGACCTCCAGGCAGAAGGCATGCAGCGCCTCGAAGCCGGTCGCCTCCTCCGTCACCGCGTCGATGCGCCGGCTGGTGCGCTCGAACACGTGCGCAAAGGTGGCGCGTATCAGGCTGGCCTTGGTCGGGAAGTAGGGCTTGATCGCGCCATTGGCGAACCCCGCCTCGGCGGCCACGTCGCGCAGCGTCGCGGCGTCCAGTCCGCGCCGGGCGATGATCCGCCAAGTGGTCTCGACGATCTCTCCCCGGCGGTGCTCGTGGTCAACGATCTTCGGCATGTTCCCTTTCCGGGCCGTCGCTCGACGCCCCCAGCCATCCTAGGCCGGGGCGCTCCCGTGCGGGTTCGCGGACAGCACGGCGTGCTGGTGCGCCGCAGGTTCGGCGACCCGCGCGGCGTCGAACACCTTCCTGCCCGCGAACCAGGTCTGGCGGGCGGTGAGGTACCGGACCCGGTCGATGCCGACCGCGTAGGGGTCGTCGGAGAGCAGCACGAAGTCCGCCGACTTGCCCGGGACCAGCGATCCGGCCACGTCGTCGATGCCCATGGCTTCCGCGCAGGCGGTGGTGTAGATCCGGATGGCCTCCTGCAGGGTGATGGCCTGCTCCGGCCACAGCGTTCCCGGGAACTGTCCGGAAGGGTCCTTCCGGGTGACCAGCCCGTAGATGCCTTCCCAGGCGTTCGGGGACACGCTGACCGGCCAGTCCGAGCCGCCGGCCACCCGCGCCCCGGCGTCGAGCAGGGAGCGGTTCGGCTGCATCTTCGAGGCCCGCTCGGCCGGCAGCACGGTGGCAATGGCCTCGGAGATGACGCCGGGGAACCACAGCGACGGGGAGATGTCGGCGGTCACGTCCAGTTCGGCGAAGCGGGCGATGTCGTCCGGGTGCACGAACTGCCCGTGGGCGATGTGGTACTTCACCTCCGTGTGGCCGGCCGCGCGGACCTTCCGCACGGTGTCCAGCACCAGGCGCACCGAGGCGTCGCCGGTGCAGTGGATCTTCGCCGAGATCCCGCGTTCGGCGGTGCGCAGCAGCCAGCCCTCGAGCTCGGCCGGGTCCATGGTGGTGCCGCCGCAGTGGCACTCCGGGAAACCGGCCGCGGGCAGGTAGGGCTCCAGGAAAGCGGCGGTACCCGAGGGCGGCACGCCATCGAGGAAGATCTTGATGAAGTCCGGCCGGTGATGCGCCGAACGGGTTTCCGCACGGTGGGCGATGATCCCCTCCCCCAGCGGCTCGGTGCCGAAGATGAAGTCGTTGGCCTGCATGGACGTGACCACCCAGGCCTGCAGCTCGCCGTCGTCGTCCAGCTTCTTCAGCGCGCGCATCAGCTGCAGCGAGGCGGCCGCGTCCTGGAAGCCGGTGATGCCGTGGGAATGCAGGATCTCGATGCCGCGGGCGGCCGCGCGGGCCAGGTCCTCGGTGCGGGTCGGCCGCAGCCGGGCCAGCGTCTTCTCCACCAGGACGCCGCCGGCCTCGATCAGCACGCCGGTGGCCCGGCCCGTGCCGTCGCGCAGGATCTGGCCGCCCTCCGGGTCCGCGGTGGCTGCGTCGATGCCCGCCAGTTCCAGCGCCTTGGAATTGGCCCAGCGGTTGTGCTTGGAGTCGTCCTTCAGCAGCGCGGGGCGGCCACCGGTGGCCGCGTCGAAGCGGGCCAGCGCCTGGGGGTCATTGAGTTCGGCGAGCAGGCCCGAGCCCCAGCTGCCGCCGACCACCCATTCGTCCGGGCCGAGCCCCGCGGCGTGGCTTTCGACGGCGGCCAGCAGTCCGTCCAGCGCCAGCGTCGGCGGGGCATCGAGCTCGAACAGGTCCATCTGTCCGGCGATCATGTGGTGGTTGTGCACGTCCAGCAGGCCGGGCATCACGTAGCCGCCCTCCAGGTCGACCACCTCGATGGCGGCCGCGGCCAGCGCCGCGGCTTCCGCGCCGACGGCGAGGACCCGGCCGCCGGAAACCGCCAGGGCATGGGTGCGGGCGAGCTCCGGGTCGAGGGTTTCGATCACGCCGTTGATGAGGACGAGGTCTGCGCTCGGTGCTGTCATCTCGCAAGGTCCTTTCGGGAAGGGTGCGTCGGGAACATTCCACAAGGGAGCCTCCCGGGAACGGTCGCCTCCGATGAATTTCTCCATTCGGAGGTTTCGCGGCAAGTTTCGGGACCGCAGCCCTCCCGGAGCGGCCCCGGTGCGGGCGGCATGGTTCGCTCCAGCCTGCCTCCCGAACCGCCCGATCGGCTTGGCTTTGCGCGCCTCCCACTTGAATTTCCCGGCAGGACACGCGGCCCCATACTGCCGAGGGGGTGAAAAAACAACCCCTTGTCAGAACTTTCCGGACTCGCTAATCTCTACAATCAGAGAAAATAAAACGTGGCCTAGAGCACACCCTCCAGAACACCCCCGCTGCAGCACACATCTCCAGGCCGCTCCCCTCCCCCACGGCGCCCCACCCGGCGCTCCCTCACTTCCCCTCCCGTTCCCGACATTGGAGACACCATGACCTCGTGCCATTCCACCCCGGATGCCGGCTCCACCGCCGCCGGCCTGCTGACCATGACGCCCACCGGGGCCTATGCGCTGCCTGCGGCCGAGGAGATCACCGCCGTGCGCGCCGTACTGGCGGAGGCCGGCCTCTTCCCCGAGTCGATGCGCGTCGCCTACCTGGGCCTCGTCGACCCGCGCCGGGACGGCGACCCCGAGGCCGTGGACCGCCGCTTCCGGGTGTTCCTGATGGACACCGCCGGTGGCCGGCCCAAGGACGTCGTCGTCTCGGCCACCCGCGCCGAGGTCGAATCCGTCGTCGAACTCGACACCGCCGTGAACGGGGAAATGCCCGTCATCGACGAGGAGTTCGAGGTCGTCGAGCGGGTCCTCTCCACCCACCCCGAGTGGCTCGCGGCCCTGGAGAAGCGCAACCTCGAAGTGGAAAAGGTCCGCGTCGCTCCGCTCTCGGCCGGCGTCTTCGAGTACCCGGAGGAGAAGGGCCGCCGCGTCCTGCGCGGGCTGGCCTTCGTGCAGGAGCACCCGGAGGACTCCGCCTGGGCGCACCCCGTCGACGGGCTCGTCGCCTACGTCGACGTCACGGCCGGCACGGTCGACCAGATCCTGGACTTCGGCGCGGTTGAGATCCCGGCCGAGCACGGCAACTACACCGACCCCGAACTGACCGGCCCGCTGCGCACCACGCAGAAGCCGATCGAGATCACCCAGCCCGAGGGCCCGTCCTTCACCGTGACCGGCGGCAACCACGTCGAGTGGGAAAAGTGGAGCCTGGAGGTGGGCTTCGACGCCCGCGAGGGCCTGGTCCTGTACAACGTCGGCTTCCAGGACGGCGAGCGCGTGCGCCGCATCCTTAACCGCGCCGCCATCGCCGAAATGGTGGTCCCCTACGGCGACCCGTCCCCGGTGCGCAGCTGGCAGAACTACTTCGACACCGGCGAGTACCTGGTGGGCCAGTACGCCAACTCGCTGGAACTGGGCTGCGACTGCCTCGGCGAGATCCACTACATGTCCCCGGTGGTCTCCGACGCCTTCGGCAACCCGCGCACCATCCAGAACGGGATCTGCATGCACGAGGAGGACTGGTCCATCCTCTCCAAGCACTCGGATCTGTGGAGCGGGATCAACTACACCCGCCGCAACCGCCGCCTGGTGATCAGCTTCTTCACCACCATCGGCAACTACGACTACGGCTTCTACTGGTACCTCTACCTCGACGGCACCATCGAGTTCGAGGCCAAGGCCACCGGCGTCGTGTTCACCAGCGCCCAGCCCTCCCCGGACTACCCCTACTCCTCGGAGATGGCTCCCGGGCTCGGCGCCCCGTTCCACCAGCACCTCTTCGGCGCCCGCCTGGACTTCGCCCTCGACGGCGGACCGAACCGCGTCCTCGAGGAGGAAGCGGTCCGCGTTCCGGTCTCGGCCGAAAACCCGCGCGGGAACGCGTTCACCCGCAAGCGCACCCTGCTGGCCCGCGAGTCGGAGGCCGTGCGGGACACCGACATGGCCGTCGGCCGCGCCTGGATCGTGCAGAATCCCGACTCCCTCAACCGCCTCGGCGAGCCGGTGGGCTACAAGCTGCACCCGCAGGGCCACCCGACCCTGCTCGCGGACCCCTCCTCCTCCGTGGCCCAGCGTGCCGCCTTCGCCACCAAGGCCCTGTGGGTCACCCGGTACAGCGAGGACGAGCACTACCCGACCGGCGACTTCGTCAACCAGCACCCCGGCGGCGCCGGCCTGCCCGCCTTCGTGGCGCAGGACCGGGACATCGACGGCCAGGAAATCGTCCTCTGGCACACCTTCGGCCTCACGCACTACCCGCGCGTGGAGGACTGGCCGATCATGCCCGTGGACCACGTCGGGTTCAAGCTGCGCCCCGAGGGCTTCTTCGACCGCTCGCCGGTCCTGGACGTCCCGGCCCCGGCAGCCGGCAAGCACTGCCACCGGTAACTGGCCATGACCGAGAACGTGCTGTGGCCGGCCGCTCCGGCCGGCCACAGCCGCCCCCTGAAGGCTGCCGTCCCATGCGGGCGGCGGACGGCCCGCACGGCCGCGGCCCTTGCCGCCGTCGCGCTCGCGGCCCACGCGCTGCTGCTCGTCACGCACAACCACGGGCCGTGGCTGACGGCGCTGATCGCGGCCATGTCCGTGGCCTGCGGCGCCTGCGCGGTGAAGGCGTGGCGGAAGTCCTCGGCCCACGAACTGTCCTCGCTGCTGGTCATGTCCCTGGCCATGATGGTGCTGCACCTGGCGCTGTTCATCGGCGCCGGAGGAACGGCCGCCGGACACGCGTCCCACCACGCCGGCCATGCCGGCGCTTCCGCCACCGCCCATGCCGGCCACTCCGGCGGCGTCTCGACCGACGCGCTGCCGTCCGGGGCGGCTTCGAATCCCTCACTGCCCGCCACCGAAGTGCCGGTCCCCGAAGTGCAAAGCGCCGGCATGCAGGGTGCGGGGATGCTGGGCATTGCGGGCCTCGAACTGGCCGTCGCCTGGTCCGCGGGACTCGCGCTGCGGCGGCAGCGTTAGGAAACGGGTCCAAGCCCCGTTCGGGCTTGGACCCGTTTCCTTGGTCTCGGTTCCTTGGACTCGGTTCGCTGGGGATGGGGTTGCCTGACTCACCGGCCCAAGGGCCTGACGGGCGCGTGACGTCAATAAGCGTGCACTGATGGTCAAAGCCTTGCCGCGTGCCGTGGATCACACTGGATCCCATTCGATACGGACACGTGAAAGGCACCCATGCAGATCAACTCCGAGTTCGATTTCATCGTCGTCGGCGCCGGCTCGGCCGGAAACGTCATCGCCCGCCGACTGCTCGACGCCGGCAAGCGCGTCGTTGTGCTCGAAGCCGGCGAGCAGGACATCAACCCGCACATCGACCACCTCAATACGCTGGGCCTGCTCTGGCACAGCGACCAGGACTGGGACTACTACACGGTTGAGCAGGAAGGCTGCGCCGGACGGCGCCTGCACCTGCCCCGCGGCAAGGTGATGGGCGGGTCCCACGCGCTCAATGCCACCATCTGGGTCCGCGGGGACCGGTGGGACTACGACGCCTGGGAGCAGGCCGGCTGCCCCGGCTGGTCCTGGGACGACGTTCTTCCGGTGTTCAAGGCCATCGAGAACTTCGACGGCGGCCCCTCGGAAACCCGCGGCGCGGACGGCCCGCTCGACGTGGTCCAGGATTTCCCGCGCAACCAGATCCAGGAAGACATGCTCGCCGGGGCCCTTGAGGCCGGACTTCCGCTGAACGAGGACTACAACGGCGGAAGCGTCGAGGGCGTCTCCCGGATGCAACTCAATGTCCGCGACGGCAAGCGCCTGAACACGTGGCGGGCCTATCTGAAACCGGTCGCCGACCATCCGAACCTCACCCTGCTCACCGGCGCCCATGCCCGCCGGCTGCTGATCGAAAACGGCCGGGTCGCCGGCGTCGAAGTCGACCATCAGGGCGAGCGGAAGACCCTGCGCGCCGCCGAGACGGTCCTGACCGCCGGGGCGCTGAATTCGCCGGAACTGCTGCTGCGCTCGGGCATCGGACCGGCGGCCGAGCTGCGTGAAGTGGGGGTCGAGCCGGTGCATGACCTGCCCGGGGTGGGCAAGAACCTGCACGACCACCTGCTTTCACCCGTCATCTTCACCACCGGCGCCCGCCCGGTACCGATGGGCGAGACCGCCCCGGCCGAGGTGCATCTGTTCGCCAAGAGCCGCCCCGAACTGCCCGTCCCGGACACCCAGCCGATTTTCTTCTCGGTGCCGATGTACTCCCAGGACTACAAGCCCGGCGACATGACCGGCCCGGACAACGGCTTCTCCTTGCTCGGCGGACTCGTCCGTCCGGCCAGCCGCGGCGAACTGACCCTCACCGGCCCCAACCCCGAGGACCCGATCCGCATCGACCTCGGCGCGCTCGAAGAGCAGCAGGACGTCGATGCGCTGGTGGCCTCCGTGCGGCAGTGCCGGCAGATCGGGCGCACACAGGCCCTGGCCGGTTGGGAACCGACCGAGATCTACCCGGGGCCGGACGTGGCCGATGAGGATCTGGAGACCTACGTCCGGGAATCTGCGGTGACCTACCACCACCAGGTCGGCACCTGCAAGATGGGCCAGGACGATCTTGCGGTGGTGGACCCGCGCACCTTTGCGGTCCACGGTTTGCAGGGTCTCCGGATCGCCGACGCCTCGATCATGCCGCTGGTGCCCACCGGCAACACCAACGCCCCCGCCATCATGATTGCCGAGCGGGCCGCCGCCGTGCTTGTCGCCGGCAGCGACGCAACGATTGCACGGGCCGCGGTCACCGAATCCGTGTCCGGCTAACCTCAGAACGCCATGGGGGCGGAGGGCGGGGGCACACTCCCCCGCCCTCCGCCTTGGATATTCCGCCGCTCCTTGAGCCCTGTTTCCGGCCTCTTGGCGCTGTTCGAGCCGGCGCCAAAGGGCGGACCTTAGCGATCCGTGGCGGCGTTCCTTGATTTCTCGTTGTCGTTAAGTGCCCATGAAGGATGCTCACGGCGGCTCCCACAACGTCGCTATCCATGGAGAGCGAGTCTTGCCACCGTGGCATGCAAGACGGTTTGTCGAGACACTCGTGCGCGCGCCCGGCGATTCCTGGGCCACCCTCGCAACGGTGTCCCTGCGGTACGGAAGGTGGGTGTGGAAGCCTCTGCGCGGGGTTTTCCGCTTTCTTTGGCCGTTGAGTTCCCTACCGGCGGGGGAGGTTCTCCAGCTAAGGGTCTGTTCGCCTCGGTTTGTCGAACCAGGTCCTCGCTTCCTTCGTAAGGGAGTGCGCCGGGCCCTTGTTCAGGATGCATTCGACTGGATCGAGGCCGAACAATACTGCCGCCGCAAGATCGAAGAATCACGTCGACGGTACGGTCCCTGGCTGGTCGAAGCGTGGGAGAAGGATTTCTTGGTCTTTGACCCGGACGACGGCTAGGAAATGGTTCCATGAAGGTTGTGAACAGCGTGGCGTGAAGGTGCGGTAATGGTGAAATAACGCTCTGAGGGAACACTCATGACTGGACACCGTGCCGTCGGCGGGGTTTCCCCTCGGTCGGGCTGATGGTTCGGCCGGGACGTTTTGCCGGAGGGGTTCGGCCCACCGTCCGTCGCACCGTTTCGGCTTTAGGGAAGGGACCCATCCAAGGGCCACCAGGAAGGGTTCGGCCGGGCCCCGGCCTTGACGAAGAAGCTGTTGGACACGCTGCCGCCGTTCATCAGGACCAAGAGGGGCGGATTGCCCAGAGGACCCGAACGTTTCCTCGATGGGCGTGGTCCGCGTCGGCGCGGAAGGTTAGGGAAGCCGGCGGGCAAATGCCCGAAGTCGCAATAAATGAAGTCGCAGTCAAGGAGTCAGAACATGCCTCGACCTGAACAGCCGGCACCGAATGTGAGTTCGTTGGCGAACCCCACAACGGCGCGAGAGGGCCAAGGCGTGGACGTGCCGAACCTAGGCTCCCAGGCCTTGGGCGCGTTTCTCGCCACGGCGGGCTCGTTGACGCTGGCGGATCGCAAGCTGATCGTGGACCAGGCGCTGCTCCTGATCGAATCGAACTACGTGCACTTGCCGATGAAGGAGGCAATGTACGCGGCGAACCCGGTGCGGCGCCTGCGGCTGCTGCGAACGAGGCTGGATCGGCAAACGGCGACGGCGATGGAGCCGGAGTGGCTGTTCCACTGGCAGGTGTCGAGCATCTTCCACTCGGTCCGTGATCTCCATACCAACTACCTGCTTCCGGCGCCTTTCGCAGGCCAGATCGCCTTCCTGCCGTTCCGGATCCAGAAAGCGCACGACGCCGGCGCCGACCACTACATCGTCACGCAGATCCTCAGCGGGTTCCACGCCGAAGGTTTCGACGTGGGGGCGGAGATTACCCATTGGAACGGCATACCGATCGCACGCGCCGTGGCCGTGAACGGTGCCCGCTTCGCGGGCAGCAATACCGCGGCGAACCTGGCGCGCGGACTCGATTCGCTCACGTTGCGTCCGCTGCTCATCCAGCTTGCTCCGGACGAGGAATGGGTGACCGTGAGCTTCGTGGGCAACGACGGAGCAAAGCGCGAAGTGCGCGCCCACTGGCAGGTCGCGCCCAACCTGCCGCCGGCGACCGACCACGATGCGGTGACCGTGGCGGCGACCTCCATGGGACTGGACCTGGATTCCGACGAGAAGTCGCGCGCGATGAAGCTGCTGTACCGCCCGGACGTCGTGGACCTCGAAGAGGGGCAGAGCTCGGCGGAACTGGCCGAGCCGGTGGCGGTGGAGGGCGCCGACATCGCGACCACCATGCCGGGAGTGTTCCGGGCACGGGCGGTGAACACCCCCAGCGGAACCTTCGGCTACGTGCGGATCTTCACCTTCAACGTCAACGATCCGGTAGCTTTTCGCGACGAGTTCGTGCGCCTGACCGGACAGCTGCCCCAAAACGGGCTGATCGTCGATGTGCGGAGCAACGGCGGCGGGCACATCTTTGCGGCGGAATTCCTCCTGCAGACCATGACCCCGAGAACGATCTCCCCCGAACCGGTGCAGTTCATCAACACTGCGCTCAATCTGCGGATCGTTCGCCGGCACAAGGACAATCCGACGGGCCAGATCGATCTGGGGCCGTGGCACGAATCGCTGGAGCAGGCCGCCGAGACGGGAGCGACCCACTCGGCCGCCCACCCGATCACTCCCGCCGCCGGGGCGAACGAGATCGGCCAGACCTATCACGGACCGGTGGTCTTGGTCACCGATGCCCGCTGCTACTCGGCCACGGACATCTTCGCCGCCGGATTCGCCGATCACCGGATCGGACGGATCCTCGGCGTCGATGACAGCACCGGCGCCGGCGGGGCCAACGTCTGGACCCACGGGCTGCTGGCCAACCTGCTGCAGCTTCCGGCCCCGGCGGACGCCGAATCGCCCTACCGTGCGCTTCCCAACGGTGCGAACCTTCGGACGGCCATTCGGCGCACGCTACGGGTCGGTGCGGCGGCCGGAACCCCCGTCGAAGATTACGGTGTCCAGCCGGACGCGCTCCATCGGATGACGCGCAACGATGTGCTCGGCGAAAACGTCGACCTGTTGGCCGCGGCAGGACAAATGCTCGCCTCCATGCCGGTGCGCCGGATGGACATGGTCATCGAAGCTTCTGCCACAGGTACGGCCACCATCGGCCTGACGGTGGCCGGGATCGACCGCATCGACCTCTATCTGAACAACCGACCCCGGATCTCCCAGGACGTGACAGACGGCAACGTCCGCCTGACCCTCCCGGACGTGGCCCCCGGACAAAGACTGAGCGCCTACGGCTTCGCCGCCGGAGAACTCGTCGCCGCCCGCCGGGCGACAATCTGACCATTTTTCTGGCACTCCCGCGCGGACATCGTTGAGAGCCAACGCGGACGATTGACGACCTGTCCGAGGAAGAGTCTCAGAGCGGAAGAGCGTTGAAGTCCAACCTAAGGAGCACGTCATGGCCGCTTGGGAATCAGGCTGGTATTACCTCGCCGCTGGAGCCTCCAACACCTACTGGGTGTCGTGGGGCGACACTTGGCAGGGATTGCAATACATGATGGCGGAACCGAGAGGCGGGCAGTCCCGGCTGCACGTGACGGCATACGGCATACAGAGCATTCCGAGATTCGGCGCGAGCCCGTTGACCTCCTACTGGGTGGACGTCACCAACTACGGACCCTTCGGCACCAACTTCGTGCTGCGCGGTCACAGGGTCGATTGAGGAGAGGCACCATGGAACACCGACAGCGCACCGATAAGCTTCTCGTCGTCGCCGACGAGTCCGGGAACATCGTGGCCGCGATGTGGCCGGGCGCGGACTCCGAGAACGGACCCACCGAGACGGGAATGGGCATCGCAGACGGCCAATCAGCCTACGAGGTCCTCGTCCCCGAGGAGTTGCACGAGCTTGCCCAGACCGACCTCGGCAAGCTCCGCCTCAAGACTGATACCCCCGAAGCCACCCTCATCCGAGATGACGAGTACAGGGAATAGCCGTCTCGGCTCCTACCACCATTCGCTGGTTTGTTGTGCCCGAGCTGTCCAAGCGGCGAGAAAAAGACACGGACGCGCTCCAAGTCAGCCTGAGGGCATCACAGCATGAGCAGCGCAACCTCAATTGCTTGATGCAGTAAGGCCACGGGTACAAGGAGGCGGGAACCGCCCACTCGGTTCCCGCCTCCTTTTCCTGCAAACGCTTTCCCGCAGCTTGTCCTGCCGCCTCGCAAGCCGTGGGATGCAAGACGGATTCCGAAACAGAAAGGCACCCTCCCGGAAGCCCGCGGAGCCCCCACGCGCGACACCGGTGGAGCCCTGACGGGCACGAGTACAGCGACTCAGTCCGGGCCCTCAGAGCCTGATCGACCAAACCAATAGCCACGCAGCGCCCGCAATACACCACGTCAATAATCGCAACCGACCGGGAAGAAATCTCGGCCACTGCCCCTCGGTAGTACGACAATGACCTTGCGGTAAGCATGGTTTGGCTGAAGCAAACCGGCCTTATCCTGTTTGCGAGACGCTGGAGGACGCGCCATGGAGTGGCTCCTTGTAGGCAAGGTACTGGCACCGCTTGCCAGTCGCCCCGCAGCTGATGCGGCATCCAGTCTTTTGAGGCCCTGGAAGGTTGCGTTCGTAACCAAAGGAGCAGCAAAAAAAGAGGGAATCCGGGTCAGGTATTTTCCGCTGCGCAGCTGCATCGGTCGCCAGCGGATTTTCGAGCTCTTCCGCCAGGCGTCATCAGAGCCCAAAAATACCTCGTACGAGCGCATGGATGACTTGGCCCCTGCACTTCGAAACTGCATCGAACAGGGCGGGGAAATTGATCCGAAAAAATTGGATCTATTGCTTGCCATCATGGCAACCGCCTACGTGCACAGTCTGGCTCCGTCCCAAGCGGCACGCTTTGAGGGTGAAGCCACACGCACACACTTCACCGATGAAATATCGACGGTCCTCAACGAGATCTCCGGCCTCCGAGAGGCTCTCGGACGGTCCGGGACAGCGGAGGGAATCTCACCGGACAGCCTGCTCAGCCGTCTCCGTGTCTTCCTCGAGACCGTTGACAGGACCTGCCAGACACACCTTGCCCCTTCCTTCGGCCCGGATGGGGCAGACCAGCAGCGGCTGCAGCAGGAAGCCCGGATCCGGGTGGCCGTCCGGCGGGACGTCGCGAAGCCTTCGGGAGCTGTGGGCCCCTATGTCCCGCTTGCCGGCCGGCCTGGCGGCAGTGGCGACGTGGACATCAAGCCGTGGACCGAGGTGGAGGCCGAAGGTCGGAATCTGGTGGTCCTGGCGGACCCGGGCCTGGGCAAGACCCGCCTGCTTCACCTCCGTGCCCAGCAGCTGGCCCGGGCTGGCCTCTCGGGGCTGGAGAACGGGTTCGCCCCCGAGGAACTGGACCTGCCGGTTCTGGTGCGATGCGACGAGCTGCATGCACATCCCAAGGAATCCTTGGAAGAGGCCTGCGTCGAAATCCTGGCGGTGGCCGAAAACCAGTCCCCCGCGTTCGCCGATTGGCTCCTCAGCCACCTGAAGAGCACACCCAATACCTTCCTGCTCGATGCCCTGGATGAAATCCCGGAACGCACCGCATCACTGCCGCTGGGACACAGGCTCGAGCGCTGGACCGACCGGTCCACTCCGGGCCGGCGGCTCATCATCACCAGCCGCATCGCCGGCTACGAACGTCCCCAGGGACCGGACCTGACCGAAGTCGAACTCCAGCCGTTCTCCCCCGACGACGTACGTGCCTACGTCGACGCATGGGGACTGGACCGGAAGAGCCACACAAAGGTTCTCCGGCAGCTGGAAAACCCTTCCTTCATGGGCCTGGCCCGCATTCCCCTGCTGCTGGCCTTCATCTGCGCCGTAGCCGGCCAGCCCGAATCACTGCCCCGCAGCCGCAAGGACCTCTACGACAGGATGCTCGATCAACTGCTTGGCGAACAGCACCGGCTGCGCGAACGCCAGGACACGACCCCGCGCAAAAGGCTGAAGGAAGCCCACCAGAAGGAACTGCGTCGGATCCTCCCCCAGATAGCGCTGCACTTCGCCACGTCACCCAAGGGCTGGGTGGACCGCATGCCCGCCACGGAACTGGAACAGGCGATAGCCGCCACGCAGCCTAGGATCAAGGACGTCCTGGGCAAATGCGAGAACACGGGAATCCTCACCCGAGCCGGCGTGGAACGATTGTCCGATAGACCCCCCTACTTCTTCCTGCACCGGACCTTCGCCGAGTACCTCACGGCCACCGCGGTTGCGGCAACCGAGGACGGCTGGAGCACGGCCCTGCGTGAGCATCTGTGGTTCGATCAGGACTGGGACCAGATCCTGCCCCTGATTGGTGCCTGTCTGCATGATCCCCGGCCCTACTTGGGGCAGTTGTTGTCAGTGCGCCCGGACTACCTTCACCGGGGACTGCACACTGCGGCACGGGTCATCGCCGAACTCACCGACGACCAAGCATCCCTCGTCCAGGACCAAATACGCGAGGTTTCTTCGCGGCTGCTCAGGCTGCTGGCCGTAAACCTTCCCGAAGCCACCGAGAGTTTGCAGGCGATGGCGGACAGGATCCCGGACAGCAGGGCCCGCGACATTGCCGCGCTGCTGCACCACCCCGGCATTTTTGGAAGAGACGCGGCCATACGGATTCTCGCCCGCCGGGACGGCGACGACGCCACTCAAGCCCTGCTGACCGCCATCGCCGACCCGGAACCCGAAGTGCGCATGGTCGCCGCATACGCCTTGGGTGGCCGGGACGGCGAAGACGTCACTGCGGGCCTGCTCACCGCCCTCGGCGACTCGAGCTTCTGGGTCCGCCATGGGGTGATGCAAGCCTTGGGCGACCGGGACGGCCACAACGTCACCGCGGGCTTGCTCACCGCCCTCACCAACCCAAACCCCGAAGTCCGCCGGGCCGCCGCACTGGCCCTGGGCAGCCGGGACGGCCACGATGTCACCGCCGCCCTCCTCACCGCCCTCACCAACCCGAACCCCGAAGTCCGCCAGGCCGCCGGATACGCCCTAGACGGCCGAGATGGCCGAGATGGCGAAAACGTCACCGCCGCCCTGCTCAACGCCCTCACCGACCCGGAACCCGAAGTGCGCCGGACCGCCGCACAGGCCCTGGGCAACCGGGACGGCCACGATGTCACCGCGCCCCTGCGCAAGGCCCTCACCGACGACTCGGACCCCGAAGTGCGCCGGGCCGCCGCACGCTCCCTGGGCAGCCGGGACGGCCAAGACGTCACCGCATCCCTGCTCAACGCCCTCACCACCGACCCCAATCCCTGGGTCCGCCATGACGCCGCCCAGGCCGTGGGCGGCCGGGACAGCCGTGAAGTCACTGCCGCCCTGCTCGACGCTCTCACCGACCCGAACCCCTGGGTCCGCCATGACGCCGCCCAGGCCCTAGGCGGCCGGGACAGCCAAGACGTCACCACTGCCCTGCTCGACGCCCTCACCGACCCGGAACCCGAAGTGCGCCGAGCCGCCGCACGCTCCCTGGGCAGCCGGAACGGCCACGACGTCACCACTGCCCTGCTCAACGCCCTCACCGACCCCAACCCTTGGGTCCGCCAAGCCGTCGTACGCGCCCTGGGCGGCCGGGACGGCGAAAACGTCACCACCGCTCTGCTCACCGCCCTCACCGACCCGGAACCCGAGGTCCGCCAAACCGCAGCAGCAATATTGCCGGGAAGGCCAGCCCAGACAGTTATTGCAGGGCTTGCCGCCCAAATTGGTGCCCTCAATACGGACCAGGCCCTGAAGATCTACTCAGGGCTCTCCCCGCTTGCCTGGTCCATGAACACCATGAATGCAACTGACCGGAATGAACTGGTCAGCCTGCTCGGAGTTGTCACAGACTCGATTCCCTCCTGTGACCGTTAGGCCGGAATAGCGGATTTCTTTGAGCGCTCGATGCCGCCAGTCACCGATGAGGGGGATGCTGAAAGCGGCTTCTACGACGTCGCCATCGACCGGAGACGAGTCTTGCTACCCACGGGTTGCAAGACGGTTTGTCGAGACACCTCTCGCCCAAGGGAAGCCAGACCCTCTGTTGCCGGTGCAACCGGGGCGGCAACGCCGCCCCAAACGAGGGGCAGGACCCGACGATCGCGGTACGTGAAACCGTCCTCAACCGGAACGACGTGACCGGCGGCGTTGCTCATCGTCCCCGGCCCGTTGAGGTGCTCTGCCCGACCCATTCACGGGCACCGGTAGCGGCCCAGACGAGGGTTTCCGCGTAGGTCGGGCATCTCCCCCGGAAGAGGCACCCTCCGTGGGCCGCTTCCCGGACCGGACCCCGTAGGCGCCCCGTTCAACTGCACGTCCGAACTGCACGTCAGGACAGGCGCCGGAAATCACCCGGCCCGAGCTTCACATGGATCGGCAGCACCATCTGGAGGTGGGTCAGGCAACAGGATCGTCGAGCAGCTCATCGATCGATGTCTGCCCTTCCAGTTCGCGGGCTCCGTCCGTCTCCATGGACCGACTATAGGCACGGCCACACGCCTAAGGACCTGCAGACACGACTCCGGGGACCCGACACGCGCCCACGGCCCGCCGCCGCTTCCCGCGGCTCCACCCCACGCCAAAGCCCGCCCCGCGCAGTTGGCCGTGGCCTGCCGCCCCGGAACCTCTTCCCCTGGCCCCGCGGACAGGTCCGGAAGCGTTCCGTCCCCCCTGCTGCCGCTGGCGTTCTACTTTCCCAACAGTTCGGAGACCAGGTCCAGAATGCGCTCGACGAAGGATCCGTCCCACCTTTTGAACCATTTTCCGGACGACCGGCGGGCTCGTCGCTTGCTGTCCGTGCTCGGTGTCTTGTCGCCCATGCGCCTTCCGGGGGTGAGGAGTCGGCCGCCGGCTTCCCCTGCCGGTGCGGGCCCCGGTGGCTGAGCGCTACCGTGCCTCCAAGCCTACTGGCAGCCGTCCTGACGGCCCGTGGAAAATGCGCGGAACGACGGGTCCAGGGGAAGCCCGCATCCTATGCAATCAAGAACACGGCTCTTGGTTCGTGGTTTCCTTGATCCATACGGCTTGGGCAGGAGGCCTCATGGATCACCGACCCGTTCCGGCGCGAGTGCTTCAGGGCGTGGCGTTCGCGCTCACACTCGCTGTCGCCCTAGCTGTCCTATTCCTTCCCCTGGTCACCTCAGAGACATACGTAGAGGGGCCGGGGATCCCGGATAGCCCGCCGGTGACCGAACATCTGACCCTGCTTGAAGAAACGGGGCCGGCAATCTTCGTCCCGCTGCTGATCCCAGTACTCCTGACAGGGCTTCCCCTCCTGATCCGCGGGAAACCATGGAGGGGCTTGTCCATCGCGGCAACCGTTCTGCTGGCGATCTTCACCGTGATCGGCTCGGCATCCATCGGCTGGTTCTACCTGCCGGCCCTGCTCGCCTCGGCCGGCGCCGTCCTGGTCCGACCGACGGCCAGACCGGCAGCGGCCTCCTGAGGCACGACGGGAGTCTGCTGTCCCGGAGAACCTTTGAAGATGACTCCTGCGGCCGGGAGTAAGTCTTGCAACGAGTGGGATGCCAGGCGGTCCGTTGAGACACTCATGCCACGCGCAATGCAACGGTGAATCGGCGGCTCCGCGCGATGGCGGTCGCGATTGGATTGCATTACTTGGATGCCGAACTCTTGCTCCGGCACGTATGGGAGGGTGGGGGCATGGACCTCACGAAACCTCCGGGCGCAGCACTGGTGCGGACGTCAATGCCCGTTGTGGTGTTGGGCATCGTGCTCGTTGGGTGTTCAAGTAGCCCGCCACCTCCGGACACGAAGTCGCCGGCGGCCGCCTATGTGCGCACCACCGAGTCGGGGCCGGGGAACGCCGCGCTGCTGGAGGGCATCCTCCGCCTCCAACGCGGCTGCCTGGTGGTTGAGGACGAGTCAGGTCGGCGAACCGTACCGATTTTCCCCACGGATTTCGTCTGGGACGAAGGTACCTCCACTTTGACGGGCTTCGACCATTCCCTTGCCGTGGCTGGCCACGTCTCCCTGGGTGGCGGTTACAACGATTCCGCGGCCGGCGCCGATTACGTCCCCGCGGGATGCGAATCGGCCGAATACTTCATCGTCCACTCAGTCGGGGACTGAACCACACGAAGCCCGGTGCCATCGGCACACCAGATGATGCCAGCGCGCAGTATGACCCCTCTAACGGAAATGTCTTGCAACCGGAGGGATACAAGACAGTTTGTCGAGACACTCAGGCATCCGGACGCTTTTCGAACTCACGATGGGATCGCCGACATACTCCGCGGCGCCTTTCCTGTCTTTTCCACGGACGGCCCCGTGCCCGTAGGAGCACGGCGAAAGCCTCCGCGCCCCTGTTTGTTTCGCACGCCTGAGGGACACGGAACGGCTAGGACCGTTCCGCCATTTCCCCCGGGTGAAGGCCGTTGTCGCTTGCCAGAGGCATCTCCGCCTAGACTCGGAGTAAATCCAAACAGTGGAGGGATCCCCCATGAAGAGAACCGTTGCTGCGGCTGCACTGCTGCTGGTCGCCGCTCTCGCGCTGGGAGGATGCACCCCCGCGGGCCAACCGCCCGAGCCGACCCCGTCAATTCCGACCTCCGCTCCCGCCCCCAGCGAGGGATCCATCCCCGCGGCCACGCCCAGCCAGGGGGTGGACGTGGAAGAGGTCAGGTCCAGTGCCAGCGCGGCAGGACGGCCCAAGGCGGCGTTCGACGAGCACTGCCAGGTGTGGGCCCTGCCTGAGGCCGATTCGAAACAACAGGCCTGGGCCAACGAGCTGGGCTCCTCCTTCCTGGCCGCACGCAACGCCGACTGCCCGGATGCCGCCATCTTCCCGTTCTACTACGTGGAGTCCTTCGAGGCGGGCAAGGAGGGCGAGCTAATCGTCAACGTCGACAGCACCATCAACAACATCATCTGGGACGACAGTGAAATCAAGTCCATCTCCGCCCTCGACCGCATAGCCCTAGGCGTTCTCGACCTGATCGCGGACGACCACCCCGAGGTCTCCCGCGTCACGGCCGTGACTCAAAACGGCCAGCGCACCTCAAGCTCCGATCTCGAGGACCTGGAGCGTGCCCGTTCCGATGACAGCGCCCAAACTGACGGCCGACTGTCCTAGGCCACCGGGAATGCGCATCGCTGTCGGAGGGGAACGGATGGGGACCGCGTCCTCCACGCTCTCGCCCCGGGCGCTCGCTTTCCTGGCTGGCGTTCCTCGAAGGCCCGTGGCGGGCCTTGCCTCCCTGCTACCCCAGTACCGCCTATACGCGGCGTATCTGGACCCGCTTGGGAGACGGCATGACTGAACTATCGGTCGGAGCGCGACCACACATCGAGCAACGCCTCGATCAGACTCTCGGCCTGTGCCTGCTGCTGGCGGCGGCAACCACGCTGGGCGGCATGTTTGGCCTCCTGCTCGTATGGGGCGGGCGGGTCATGCCGGCGTGGGCGATCAGCACCACGCTGCTGGTGGCGTCGCTGGCCCTGGCCATTGCCCGCGCCCGGGTGCGCAGGCACCAGGCACCGGACGCGGGAGAGCAAGGCCCGGTCCGTCGACGTTCCGGACCGTGGGTTGCCCTGGCCGTGGCGACCGGGATCTGCAGCGCGGCCGGCGGGATGGGTGACTTCGTCTTCGACGCCAAGTACACGGTCCTGCAGCCCGGCGGGCCAGGTTTCTGCCAGGCCGCGGTGAAGGAAACCTCGTTCCTGTTTGCCGGGAGCGGCGAGTTGTACGCCGTGGAGTTCGGCGGGCTGGGCAGGGCCGTCAGTTCCTGGGCTGCCGATGACGGATACGAGCCCGTGGCGTCCGGCTCGTACGACTTCGAGTGGACCGACGAGGGGGCGCTTCTGTCCCTCTACGGCGGCGCTGATCCGGTTTGGCCGGGGTCCCATTCCTTCGACTGCCGCTAGTGGAGACAGTTACCCGCAGACCGGTTTCCCGCCCGGAAAGGACATGAACGTGACACCACCGCTGCAGGCCACGCCTGCCCCGTTAATACGCAGACGGATTGTCCAACGGATCGCTCTCACGGCAGGCGCCCTGATCGGGGCCCTCGCCGTCCTGGCGGCGCTCGGTTACCTGGCTCTAATGGCGTTGTTCGCCCATCTGGGGTGGAGCATGGAGCAGGAGGCCGTCCGGGCCGAGGCCATCGGGGCGCAAGGGGCGCGGATCGCCGAGACCCTGCAGGGAGTCGTGGCCGCAACATCCTCCGAGGCCCGCTCCGGGGACCTGGCGACCGGCGAGTCGGTCTTCATCCACGTCGACATCGGCACCTGGAACGCCGATACCGCCCTGACGGTTGCCCGCGAGATCGGCACGTGGCGCTCGGAAAACGAAGACGACCACCTCGAATTGCGGGCCGCGGTCATCGCCCAAAACGCCTACATGGCGATCTCGTCCCAACCAGAAGAGAACGGCTTCCGCGTGGATGTCATCGACCAGATGCTGGCCCGCGAAGGGATCGCCGGCGTGACACTGGTGCCGCTCCCCTACGAAGGGTCCGAGATCGACAGCGGCGGCATGTCCAACGCCTCGCTGACCATGAAGCTTCATCCGGCCGCCGGAGTCGATGAGCACAAGGTCGAAGCGGTCTGGGAAAGCGATCCGCCCACGATCCGGGTCCCTGACCACAGCCGCGTGAACGAGGACACGGGCTACCCGCGCCTGGAGCTTTACCGCGACAGTCCGATCCCCACCCAGATCGTGCCACCCATTGATCTGGCACCGGGTGAGCGCTACGACGAAGCAGGCACATCCCTGCCCCGGGAGCCGTACCTCGACCCGGACGGGATACTCGGAAACCCGTTCTCCAGCTAGACCCGAGGGGCGGCACGCTCCCCCGGTTGGCCGATGGCAACTACGAGCGAACTCCAGTCCGAGTGGAAATTGACCGTCTTGCAACCGACGGGATGCAACACAGCCGAACGAGACAGATGGTTCGTCTCGGAGGTCCGCGGCACCCACTGTCTTGCCACCATGTCTTGCAACCCAATCCTGGAATTGATGTGGTGAAGATCGGTTGCAAGGCACTTCCGGGTCCTGCTGGGCATCGATCACGGTGAAAGCAGCAGAGCCTTCGCGGAACGGCCGAATGCCGATGCGCACCCGTTGCGCCGGCTCCCCGGAGAGGGTCAGAATGGGCGCACATTCGCCGGGGCTGCCACCCGGCTCCACCAGATCCGGTCTTGACGAGCACGGTCAGGGCCCGTCCCAAAGTCCCTGCCCATCACGTGCACCACCGAACCGGCGCCGGCACGATCGGACCCGAACCATGAAGAACACCCGCCTCTCAGCCCTTGTCCTGTCCACGGGCATCGCCCTCTCAAGCCTTGCCCTGGCGCCAACGGCCGCCCAAGCGGCCCCGCCGCCGCCAACGCCCGAACCCTACGCGGAGTTCGACTACTTCACGTACGTGGATGCCCGGCAGGTCGGAGGCGAGGAATCCACGCCCGTGCGCGTCCTCTTCCGCTACGACCTCGACCTGCCTACCGGCTCCGGCCCCTCCGGGTCCTCGCAGGACGGCACCTTTGACAGCTACGAGCCCCTGTCCCGGTTCATCCTCGAGGTCGGCAACGAGTGCGTTTCGATGTCCGGGGAGGGCACCGCGGTCACGGTCTCCAACGACGCAGGCACCACATCCGTCGAGGACAGCTTCACCTTCCGGGCCGAGGCCCCCGCCACCAACGGTGAAAAACTCCTCGGACTGCAAGTGCAAAGCGCCCTGTTCAACATCATTGACGCGCAGAAAATCATGTTCGATGGAACCTCCCTGCCCACAGGCCCCGAGCCCCTTCAGGGCAAGAACCAGCAAGCCGTCATCGAGCTGGCTCGACCGGACGGCTCCAGGGTCACCCTGCCGTCAACCCTGACCAAGGTCCTCTCGATGACCCGCTTCGATCCGGCAGCCGCCATCGGAGGCATCGAAGAGGCCGTCGCGCTCCATGTCCAGGACCGCAACCTGAACACGACGCTACTGGCCACGCTGGACAGGGCCCGCGGCTACGTGACGGACGCGAGCCTGGCCAACGACGCGAAGGCCGAGCAGACGCTCACGACGTTCACCAACCAGGTCCACGCGGCGCAGCGCGCCCAGAAGATCACGCAGGAAGGGGCCGACGCCCTGCTCAGCAGCGCCAGCGTGGTGGGAGACTACCTGCCCTCATGCCTCTAGGGTGCGTTGCCAAACCCGTCTCGGTGCCGTGCGGGTGAGCATGCACGTCGATCGTCGGTGAGATGAGGAAGACATATCCGTCTCACGGGGGAGGCGGGCCGCTGCTTGGCGCCCGCATAATCTGAAGTATGAGCGATACCATTTTCACGCCAGGAGCCGACGTATTCACGACGCGCGGACGCGGCGCAGTCGTCGATGTCCGGGCTACTCCCTCTGGCAAGTTCGTCTTCGGGGTCGAGGATGTCAACGGTGAAGTGAGCTACTTCACTGAGAAGGCTCTCCGGCTCGCGCAGAGCTAGGACCTCTTGCCAAAGCCAGTGGAGTGTCGCGGCGTGGCAGTTGCGGGCGGTCTTGTCTGAGCGCATCGCGATCCCGCGCCACGGCATCAAGACTCCCCCGGGCGGTGCCGAAACGGCTTTAGCAACATGCTCTAGCCGGCCGCTTGAACGCGTTCCAAAGATCAGGGACCTCAACGCCGCCGAGTATCGAGACCCGACGGGCACCATCCCGCGGGCATGGACGCCAAGCCGTCCAAGGCGCACGATGAGGTGCATGACAACAACCGTCATGATCCTCGGCGCCGGCTTCGGAGGGCTGGAACTCGCGAGCACACTGTCGGAGCGCCTCGCCGGCGAGGTCGACGTCACCCTCATCGACCAGCACGATGCCTTCGTGTTCGGCTTCTCCAAGCTGGATGTCCTCTTCGGGCACCAGGACGCGGAACAGGTTCGGATCCCGTACCGCCGGATCCGCATGCCGGGAGTGGAGTTCCGCCAGGAGCGGGTGCTCGCGATCGACCCGGGGAGGCGGCATGTCGTCACCGATGCTGCGGTTTACGATCCGGACATCGTCGTCGTCGCCCTCGGTGCCGACTACGACATCTCCGCAACACCCGGCTTCGCCGACGGAGGGTTCGAGTTCTATTCGGTCGCAGGCGCCGAGCGGCTGCGCGACGAACTGGCGGCGTTCCGCGGCGGCCGGGTGATGCTGGCTGTGCTCTCCATTCCGTTCAAGTGCCCGCCCGCGCCATACGAGGCGATCCTGCTGCTCCACGACCAGCTCGTCGCCCGAGGCATCCGCGAGGACAGCATCCTTCACTTGGTCAGTCCGCAGCGGGCGCCCATCCCGGTCTCGCCCTGGGCATCGATCGCGCTGGAACGAGCGATGGCCGCGCGTGGGATCGCGTACACGAAACACCACCGGATCTACGGGATCGACCCCGACGCGCGGGTCGCGCAGTTCAAGGACCACGACGAGCCGTATGACTTGTTCATCGGCATCCCGACCCACAAGGTGCCCGACGTGCTCGTCGAGGCGGGCCTGACGCAGGATGGCTGGGTCGCGGTCGACCGCGTGACGCTGCAGACGCCGTACGCCGGGGTGTACGCGATCGGCGACTGCGCGGAGACCGGGATCCCGAAGGCCGGCACCTTCGCCGAGAGCGCGGCCCACGTCGTCGCGGACGGCATCGTTCGCAGCATCCGAGGCGCCGGCGAACTTGCATCCGGGGGCACCGGGCTCTGCTACGTGGAGTTCGGCCACGGCGACGTCGGTCGCGTCGACGCCGACTTCCACGCTGACGGCGGGCCGACCGGGCCGTTCCTGGGGCCGTCGCCGACGTACGCCGCTGAGAAAGCGGAGTTCGGTGCGGCGCGACGCGCCCGTTGGTTCGGAGCCTGACGCGCCTCGCACGGTCGGGCGTTCGGGTGTCACAAGGCCGAAGTAGCAAAGCCGGAACGGCTAGCAGGGAGGCAAGCCCGGCCTGCGCCAGCACTCGCGCATGGACCTGGCGCGCCTAGAAGGCGACGCAACCTTGGACGCTGACGAAAGACGACAGGCCCAGGAGCAATTCCTCCTGCTAGAGGGCCTGATGGGTTTCAGGCGGGCCGGCGCTGCGGTCGGTCCTCGATCGGCGAGGGGTTGCGTGTGATCTAGGCTGGCGGGATGAACGGAACGGGTTCCATGGCAGGGTTCGTTGTTGGGGCTCTCTTCGCCCTTCTTGGCGCTTGGACCGGAACCACCGGCAGGCCCATCTATGGGACGCCTGTCGTTCTTCTGGGTCTGGCCTTCATCGCTTACGCTGCCTTTCGGCGGCGCAAGGAAGCAGCAAAGCACCACTGATTGCGGGGAAGCCCAAGGCCGGAACTACATGGGGCCCATCCCGCTCGCGGCGGCACTGGACTGGTCTGGAGCCGGTTGGGACCGACACCTCCTAGAGCCCTCCACCGGTGCGAGAAGCCGGGGCGCAAAAAAGACGACGGCGGAAGGTTTCCCTTCCGCCGTCGCCGTTCCCGAAGGCCTTCGCCTACAGCGCGCCGCCTGCCGCCGTCGGGGCGGAGGCGTCGTGGCCGTTGTCGCCAACGGTTTCGCGGGCGACGAAGTTCTCGATGTCGAAGAGGTTGTTGGTGCGCTCGGCGATGGTCAGCAGGGTGTTCATCGACGCGACCTCCTCCACCTGCTCCTTCAGGAACCAGAGCATGAACTGCTCGCCCAGGGCGTCGCCCTCGGCGCGGGCGGCGGCGAAGAGCGCCTCGATCTGGGAGGTGACCTGCTTCTCCTGCTTCAGGGCCAGTTCGATCGGCGCCTTGTGGTCGGCGAACTCGTTGACCGGCTGGGCGACGCCGGCGATGGACGTGGGCAGGTCGCGGTCCAGCTGGTACTGCACCAGCATCATGGCGTGGTTGCGCTCCTCGACGGCCTGCTCGTAGAAGTGGCGGGCCAGCTGGGGAAGGTCCTGGTTGTCGTACCACACCGCGATCGCGATGTACTGCTGGGAGGCCGCGAACTCGTGGCCGATCTGCTCGCTGAGAAGTTCCTTGAAAGTTGCCATGCGCCCCACGCTACCGGCCGCCGATCGCGCGCGGTAGCAAGGAACGCCTAGCCAAACCGGGGGCGGGACGCGAGCGCGGTCGGAGCGCAATTTGGCTGGCCCAAAGTGATTGACACATGCCAATCACTGGGTCCACACTGGAGGGACCCCGCCCGCATCGTGCGCCGCCGCCGCGTGCCGGAAACCGGCGCTCCCGTCCCGAGGAGGACTCCCATGGCACCCCGCGCGCTGCTGCCGTTCGCGCACCGCGACTACCGCGTCCTTGCCGTGGCACTGGCCATCTCCGTGTTCGGGCAGGGCCTGTGGGCGGTCGCCATGGTGTACCAGGTGAAGGAGCTCGGCGGCGGTCCGCTGGAGCTGTCCTTCGTGGCCACCGCCACCAGCGTGGGCATGATCGTCTTCGTCCTCGCCGGGGGCATCGCGGCCGACCGCTTCTCCTGCCGCCGCATCATCCTCTGGGTCGAGGCCGCCTCGCTGGCTACAGCGGCCACCACTGCGGTGCTGGCCGCCACGGGGATGATCCAGCTGTGGCACCTGGCCGCCGCCGGCTTCATCATCGGCGCCGGCGCCGCGTTCTTCTACCCCGCCTATTCGGCGCTGCTGCCGCGCATCCTGCCGGCGGACCACCTCCTCGCCGCCAACGGCGTGGAAGGCACCATGCGCCCGGTGCTGCAGATGGCGGCCGGGCCCGCCGCGGCCGGCATGATCGTCGCCTCCTTCAGTCCGGCCCACGCCATCGCGGTCATGGCCGGCTGCCACCTGGCGGCGGTGCTGGTCCTGAACCTGCTCAGCAATGATGCCCACTACGACGAACATTCCGAGGACGGCGCCAAGCGTCCCTCCGTGCTCGCGGACCTGCGCGAAGGCTTCGTATACACGCTGAAGACGCCGTGGCTGCTGTGGACGCTGCTCTTCGCGGTGGTGGCGGTGTTCGCGTTCATCGGCCCGGTGGAGGTGCTGCTGCCGTTCGCGGTCGAGGAGCAGCTCGGCGGCGACGCCGGCACGTTCGGCCTGATCCTGGCCTCGTTCGGCATCGGCGGGGCCGTGGGGTCCTTCGCGGTCGCTTCGATGAGGCTGCCGCGCCGGTATCTGACGTGGATGATCATGCTCTGGGGTTTCGGCGGGCTGCCGCTGGCGGCGGTCGGCTGGCTCTTCGACTTCTGGAGCATGACGGTGGTGCTGTTCGTCATCGGCGCCACCGGCGGGATGGGCCAGGTCATTTGGGGGACGCTGCTGCAGCGCCGGGTCCCCCAGCACATGCTGGGGCGCATCTCCAGCCTGGACTTCTTCGTCTCGCTGCTGCTGATGCCGCTGTCCATGGCGGTGGCCGGGCCGCTCGGGACGGTGTTTCCGTTGTGGGCGATCTTCCTGGTCGCCGGTGCGGTGCAGCCGCTGCTGGGGGTGATCGCTTGGTTCGCCGCACGGATGTACCGGGACGAGATCGAACATCCGCTGGACACGGAACCGGCGAAGGCGCACTAGGCGCCTCCGCCGGTTCGGTGGGAGGGTGTTGGCCCGCGGGAGGTGTCAGACCAGCCCGTCGCTGAGGGGGTTGGGCGTTCCGAAGCGGTGCGCCGTGATGGACACGGCCTGCTCGTGCAGGAACGTCAGCAGTTCCACCCGGCCGGCGGAGACCACGTCGCCGGCGTAGACGGCGACATCCGGCTTGCCTCCGGTCGCTGCGGCGGTGGTGGCCACCGAGCCTCCGATCAGGCGGATCCGGGCGGCCGACTCCGGGCCGGTGTTCTCGGCGAGCCCTTGGGCGCGGCGGGCCCACTGGTCGGCGTCCTCGATCCGGACGGGGGCCCCGGCCTTCGCCAGCGCGGCCCCGAGCGGGGCGGGGAGTTCGACGGCGCTGCTCACCGTCAGGTGGGCCCCGCTCCCCTGGTTTCCGGACCCCTGCTTTCCGGAGCCTGCGCGCAGGCCCGCGGCGACCACCCGCAGCAGTTCGGCGGGGCCGTGGCCGGAGGTTTCCGCCTCGTAGCGCACGGTCACCGGGACCGGGCGGTAGCGGAACACGTTGCGCTCGGCGGACAGCCCGGAGACGTCCTTCGCGGTCCCGAACTCCTCGCGCCAGGCGGCGGCGTCGGTCGCGACCGCCCGCTCCAGCCAGGCGGTGTCGGCGTCGGGCAGCCCGGCGGCGCGGGCCGCCTCCAGCAGCGGCGACGCCACGTCGGCGGCGGGGAGGGGCGCGAAGCCCGGGACAGGCGCGTCCTTCCAGGACCCGAGCCCAACCAGGTAGTTCGGGCCGCCGGCCTTGGTGCCGGCGCCGATCGCCGACTTCTTCCAGCCGCCGAACGGCTGACGGCGCACGATCGCCCCGGTGATTCCGCGGTTCACGTAGAGGTTGCCGGCCTGCACGTTGTCCAGCCAGTAGCCCAGCTCCTCCGGGGCCAGGGAGTGTAGGCCGGAGGTGAGCCCGTAGTCGATGTCGTTGACGATGCCCACGGCTTCCTCCAGCGTCCCGGCCGTCATCACGCCAAGGATCGGGCCGAAGTACTCGGTCAGGTGGTACTCGGATCCGCGGCGCACCCCGGCGCGCACGCCCGGGCTCCACAGCTTGCCGGAATCGTCCAGCTGGCGCGGCTCCAGCACCCAGTTCTCGCCCTCGCCCAGGGTGGTCAGCCCGCGCAGCAGCTTGCCCTGCGCCGGCTCGATGACCGGGCCCATCTGCGTGCGCGGGTCCCACGGGTAGCCCACGTGCAGCGAGCGGACGGCGTCGACCAGCTGGGAGTGGAAGCGCCGGGAGGTGGCGACGGAGCCGACCAGCACCACCAGCGAGGCGGCCGAGCACTTCTGCCCGGCGTGCCCGAACGCCGACGCGGCCACGTCGCGCGCGGCGAGGTCCAGGTCCGCGGACGGGGTCACGATGATCGCGTTCTTCCCGCTGGTCTCGGCCAGCAGCGGCAGGTCCGGGCGGAAGGAGCGGAACAGCTCGGCGGTCTCGTACCCGCCGGTGAGGATCAGCCGGTCCACGGCCGGGTGGGAGACCAGCTGCGTGCCGAGGTCCCGCTCGGAGAGCTGGACGTACTGCAGCACGTCTCGCGGCACGCCCGCCTCCCAGAGGGCCTCCACCATCACGGCGCCGCTGCGCGCGGCCGGGTGGGCCGGCTTGATGACGACGGCGGAGCCCGCGGCGAGCGCCGAGAGGGTCGAACCGGCGGGGATCGCGACCGGGAAGTTCCACGGCGGGGTCACCACCGTCAGCTTCGAGGGCACGTAGGTGGCGCCGTCGACGCGCTCAAGCTCCTGGCCGAGCCCGGCGTAGTAGTGGGCGAAGTCGATGGCCTCGGAGATCTCGGGATCGCCCTGGTCCAGGGTCTTGCCGCATTCGGAGCCCATGACCTCCAGCAGTTCGGCGCGGCGGGCCTCCATCACGACGCCGGCGCGGTGGAGGATCTCGGCCCGGCGGTCGGCGCCCAGCGCCTGCCAGCCGGCGGCCGCGGCCACCCCGGCGGACATGACGCGCTCCAGCTCCTCGGAGGTGGCGAGGGTGTGCTCGCGGACGGTCGCGGCGCCGAGGTCGGAGCCGCGCATGCGCCCGGTGACCGCCCGACCCCACGTGCGGTTCGCCGGCAGGTCGGGGTCGGTGTCCGGGGTGTTGGCAAACCCGGCCCGGCCGGTGGCCAGGTCCGCGACCCGCGCTTCGGCGGCCGCGGCGTCGAACGCCGAGCGGTCCTGGCGGCGGTTGGGCCCCGGCACCTCGGCGGTGAGCGCATCCAGCGAGGCGAGGAAGCGCTGCTTCTCGCGCTCGAAGAGCGCCTCGTTCGCCTCCAGCTCGAAGACCGCGGACATGAAGTTCTCCTGGCTGGCGCCCTCCTCGAGGCGGCGGATCAGGTAGGCGATGGCGACGTCGAACTCTCCCGGGTGCACCACCGGGGTGTACAGCAGCAGCGAGCCGACCTCGCGGCGGACCGCCTCGGCCTGGCCGGTCGCCATGCCCAGGAGCATCTCGAACTCGATTCCGTCCGTGACGCCGCGCGCCTTGGCCAGCAGCCAGGCCAGGGCGATGTCGAAGAGGTTGTGTCCGGCCACGCCGATGCGCACGTTGCGGATCCGGCCCGGCTCCAGCGCGTAGTCCAGGACCGCCTTGTAGGAGGTGTCCGATTCCTGCTTGCTGCCCCACGTGGCCAGCGGCCACCCGTGCAGGTCGGCGTCCACGCCCTCCATGGGCAGGTTGGCGCCCTTGACCACGCGGACCTTGATGGGCGCGCCGCCGGCCTCCACGCGGGCGGCCGCCCAGTCCTGCAGCCGCATCATCGCCGAGAGCGCGTCCGGCAGGTAGGCCTGCAGGACGATGCCCGCCTCGAGGTCGCGGAACTCGGGGCGCTCCAGGATCCGGGTGAAGACCGCGATGGTCAGCTCCAGGTCCTTGTACTCCTCCATGTCCAGGTTGATGAACTTGCGCTTCGGCGCGGCGGAGGCGGCGAGGCGGTAGAGCGGGACGAGCTGCTCCTCGATGTGGGCGACGGCCTCGTCGAAGGCCCAGTGGTTGTGCGGGGCGACGGTGGAGGAAACCTTGATGGAGACGTAGTCGACGTCGTCGCGGGCCAGCAGGCGGCGGGTGCCCTCCAGCCGGCGGGCGGCCTCGCCCTGTCCCAGGATGGCCTCGCCGAGCAGGTTCACGTTCAGGCGGACGCCGTCCCTGCGGATCTTCGCGATGGACCGGCCCAGCTTGGCGTCGGTGGCATCGACGATCAGGTGCCCCACCATCTCGCGCAGCACGCGGCGGGCCGCGGGCACGACGACGCCGGGCAGCACCGGGGCGAGCGCCCCGCCCATCGCCACGGCGGACTTCATGTACCACGGCAGGAAGGAGGGGACCTTCGGCGCGAGGGTCCTGAGGTTGCGGGCCGCGACGGAGAGGTCCTCGGGGCGCACGACGCCGTCGACGAAGCCGACCGTGAAGTCCAGGCCGTTGGGGTCCTTCAGGACGCCGGCGAGCTGTGCGGCCGAGGCGTCCACCGGGAATCGTGCCGCTTCGGTGAGCCACCGGCGAACCAGGGCGACGGCGTCGTCGGCGAGGTCCTGGGGCCGGACGGGGGTGCCCGCCTCCGGGGCGGGGATGGCGGCGGTGGCCGGGGGGATGACGTTCACTGCGCGGAACTCCTTGATGATGCGAGAAGGAAGGGGCGCTTGCCGCACGGTGGCGCGGGGCTCCACCCCAGTATGTGGCGCCATTTGCATTAGGAAAAGCAACGAATCCCGCAGGATAATATTCGGAAAGCCTGAATGATCGATCGACCCTCCGGAAGGCCACCGTGCTCGACATCCGGCGCCTGCGCCTGCTCCGCGAACTCAGCATCAGGGGCACCGTTGCGGCCGTGGCCGCGGCCCTGAACTACAGCGCCTCCTCCGTCTCCCAGCAGCTGTCCCTGCTGGAGCAGGAGGCAGGAGTGGAGCTGCTGCGCAAGAGCGGGCGGCGCCTGCAGTTCACTCCGCAGGGCCAGGTGCTGGTGGAGCACGCCGCGGAACTGCTCGATTCGCTCGAACGTGCCGAAGCGGCCCTGGCCGCCACCCAGCCGACCGTCACCGGAACGGTGCGGCTGGCCGTCTTCCAGACGGCGGCGCTGGCCCTGATCCCGGCCGTGTTGCGCACCCTGCGTTCCGCACACCCCGGCGTCCGGGTGGAGATGGTGCAGCATGAGCCCGAAACGGCGCTGCAGGAGACGTGGGCGCGGACCTTCGACCTGGTGGTCGCCGAGCAGTATCCGGGGCACGCGGCTCCGCACCACCCCGGGCTGGACCGGGAGCCGCTGACGCACGATGCCATCCGGCTGTGCCTGCCCGCCGCCGACGCCCCGGCCGAGTTCGGCCAGGCGGCCTCGCTGGAGCAGGCGGCCCGGCTGCCCTGGGTCATGGAGCCGCGCGGGGCGGCGTCGCGGCACTGGGCGGAGCAGGCGTGCCGTTCGGCCGGGTTCGAACCGGACGTGCGCTTCGAGACCGCCGACCTCCAGGCCCACGTGCGTCTGGTGGAATCGGGCCATGCCGTGGCCCTGCTCCCGGACCTCGTCTGGGTCTCCCGCGAGGCGCGCATCCGCCAGGTGGACCTCCCCGGGAAGCCGCACCGGACGGTCTTCACCGCGATGCGGGAATCCGGCGCCGGCCATCCGGCCGTTGCCGCCGTCCGCGCGGCGCTGGCGGCCGAGGCCGCGGCCCTGTCCACGGGCCGGCCGCCGGGTCCGGACCGCCCCGCCTAGGGGTGCCGCCGCCGGGCCGCTACAGCGCGCCCTGGGCGTGGCCGTTGATGGCGTCCGCCGCACGGATGAGCGCCAGATGGGAAAAGGCCTGCGGGAAGTTCCCCGCCATCCTCCCGGCCCGCGCGTCGTATTCCTCGGCCATCAGCCCCACCCCGTTGGCGTAGCCGACCAGCCGGTCCATCAGGGTCCGCGCGTCCCCGATCCTCCCGGACCGCGCGTACTGCTCCGCCAGCCAGAAGGAGCAGGCCAGGAAGGGGTGCTCCCCCGGCGGCAGCCCGTCGATGCCCTCCTGGGTGCGGTAGCGCAGCAGCAGGCCGTCTCCGTTGAGCAGATCGTGCTCCAGGCGCGCCACGGTGCCCAGCATCTTCGGGTCGTCGTGGGCCAGGAACCCCACCTGGGGCAGCACCAGCAGGGCGGCATCCACCTCGGTACCGCCGTAGGCCTGGGTGAAGGTGTTCTCCTGCTCGTTGAAGCCGTGCTTGAGGATCTCCGCGCGCAGGCGGTCGCGCAGCAGCGCCCACCGGGCGGCGTCGCCGTCGAGCCCGTGGTCCCGCACCGCCCGCACGCCGCGGTCGAACGCCGCCCACATCATCACCCGCGAATGCGTGAAGTGCTGCGGGTCCCCGCGCATCTCCCAGATCCCGTGGTCCATCCGGTCCAGGTGGCGTTCGACGTAGCCCAGCAGGGCCGTCTGCAGAGGCCAGGAGAAGTGGTCCTCCTCGCCGCCCATGTTGCGCAGCTTCTCCAGCGCCACCATGACCTCGCCGACCACGTCGCCCTGGTACTGGCCCACCGCGCCGTTGCCGATCCGCACCGGCAGCGACCCCAGGTACCCGGGCAGGTGGGGCAGTTCCCGCTCCGGGAGCTCGCGCTCGCCGGAGACCCCGTACATGATCTGCAGGTCCTCGGGGTCCCCGGCCACCGCCCGCAGCAGCCAGTTGCGCCACCGCTGGGCTTCCTTCTCGTAGCCGTGGGTCATCATCGCCTCCAGCGTCAGGGCAGCGTCGCGCAGCCAGCAGAAGCGGTAGTCCCAGTTGCGCTCGCCGCCGAACTCCTCCGGCAGCGAGGTGGTGGGTGCGGCGACGATCCCGCCGGTGGCCTCGTCCGTGAGGGCGTACAGCACCAGCAGGGAGCGCCGCACGATCGCGTCGTAGGACTCCTGCCGGGGAATGTCCCTGGCCCACCTCTGCCAGTAGGTGGTGGTGTGGTGCAGGCTGGCGCCGACGTCGATCATCTCCGGCACCTTGCGGTGGGACGGGAACCAGCACAGCTCGAAATCCACGACCTCGCCCGCACCCACCGTGAAGTCCACCAGGTGCCGGTGGCTGACCGGCTGCGGCATGCGGTCCGAGACCCGCGGCAGCCGGTCGCCGTGGAGCACCACCGCATCGGGGCCGGCCACCGCCACGATGGCGCGCAGCCCGCGCTCCTCCGCGTGCCGGCGGACCCATGGCAGCACGGCCCCGTACCCGAACCGGATGCGCAGGTCCATGTGCATCGGGACGCTCCCGGCCAGGCCCTCCACCCGCCGCACCAGCGAGGCGCGGCGGTCCTCGACGGGCATGAAGTCGGTTACCAGCACCTCCCCCGCGGCCCCGTGCCACAGGGTGCGCAGCACGAACGTGGAGTCGACGTAGGACCGCTCCACCACCACGGGAGTCCCGTGGCGCGCAATTCCGTGGTGCTCGGTCCCTGGGCGCACAGTTCCTTGGTGCTCAGCCCCGTGGTGGCCCAGCCCGCGGGGCCTCTCGTGCGCGGCGGAGCCTGCCGTGTCCACGTCGTCGACGGCGCCCGCCGGGGCCAGCAGCCAGCGCCCGTGGTCGGCGGTGCCCAGCAGGGCGGAGAAGGCCGACGGCGAGTCGAACCGCGGCAGGCACAACCAGTCGATGCTGCCCGTCTTGGAGACCAGGGCCGCGGTCCGTTGATCCGAGAGAAGCGCGTAGTCCTCGATCGGGGAAGCCATCCACCGAGCCAATCGCATTCGAGGGCCCGAGGCAAGAGAGCCCGGCTACAGCAGCCCGTCGGCGAGCGCGTTGGGGGTGCCGAAGCGGTGCGCGGTGATGGAGACCGCCTGTTCGCGCAGGAACGGCAGCAGTTCCACGCGGCCGGCGGACACCACGGCGCCGCCGTGGATCGCGACGTCGGGCGAGCCGCCCACCGCACGGGCGGTGGCGGCCGGGTCCGCGCCGATCAGGCGCAGGCGCAGCCCGGGTTCGGGCCCGCTGCGCGCGGCCAGGGCGGCGGCCCGGTCCAGCCACGCGGCGTCGTCCTCTACGTGCACCGGCACCCCGGCGGCGGCCAGCGCGTGGCTGACGGGGTCCGGGAGCACGACGGCGGTGCTCGCCACGAGGCTGCTCCCCGCGGTGAGGCCGGCGGCCAACACGCGCACCAGTTCGGCGATGCCGTGCCCGGAGGTGGCTGAGCCGAAGCGGACGGTTACCGGAACGGGGCGGTAGCGCAGCACGTTGCGTTCGGCGCGCAGCCCCGACACGTCGCGCCCGGTGCCGAAGAGCCGGGCCCAGGCCAGCGCGTCGGAGGCCAGGGCCCTCCCCAGCCAGTCGACGTCGGCGGAGGACAGGGTCCCGGTCTGTTCAGATGGGGAGGTCTCGTCAGATCGGGAGGCCCCTACAGGCCGGGCGGCCCCGCCCTCAAGGGAGGCCCGGGCGGCGGCATGCAGCGCAGCGGCCCGCCCGGTGGGTTCCGGTCCGGACGGTGCCGGCCGGTCCTCTCTCGCTTCTCCGTTCCTGCCCGCGGCCCCGCCGGACGTGGGCGCGTCCTCCCAGGACCCCAGCGCCACCAGGTAGTTCGGCCCTCCAGCCTTCGCCCCGGGTCCCACGGCGGACTTCTTCCAGCCGCCGAACGGCTGGCGGCGCACGATCGCGCCGGTGGTCCCCCGGTTCACGTACAGGTTGCCGGCCTGGACGTGCTCCAGCCAGTACGCCACCTCGTCCCGGTCCAGCGAGTGCAGCCCGCTGGTCAGTCCGTAGTCGGTGCCGTTGGCGGCGGCGACCGCCTCCTCCAGCGTCGAGGCCGCCATCACCCCCAGGATCGGGCCGAAGTACTCGATGCGGTGGAACTCGGAGCCGGACTGGACGCCGGCCCGGATGCCCGGGCTCCACAGCTTGCCGGAATCGTCCAGCTGGCGCGGCTCCAGCACCCAGTTTTCGCCTTCGCCCAGGATGGTCAGCCCGCGCAGCAGCTTGCCCTCCGCGGGGCCGATCAGCGGGCCCATGCGGGTGCGCGGGTCCCACGGATAGCCGACCGGCAGCGACGCCACCGCATCCACCAACTGGTCGCGGAAGCGCCGGGAACGGGCGACCGACCCGACCAGCACCACCAGCGACGCGGCCGAGCACTTCTGCCCGGCGTGCCCGAACGCCGACGCGGCCACGTCCCGGGCGGCCTGGTCCAGGTCCGCGGACGGGGTCACGATGATCGCGTTCTTCCCGCTGGTCTCCCCCAGCAGCGGCAGGTCCGGGCGGAAGGAGCGGAACAGTTCGGCGGTCTCATGCCCGCCGGTGAGGATGACCCGGTCCACCGCGGGGTGCGCCACCAGCCGCCGGCCCAGCCCCCTGTCGCCGAGCTGGATGTACTGGAGCACGCCGCGGTCCACGCCGGCCTCCTCGAACGCCTCCCAGAGCGCCTCGGCCAGGACGGCTCCGGTGCGCCGGGCCGGCGTGGCGGGCTTGAGGAGGACGGCGGATCCGGCGGCGAGCGCGGCCAGCGTGGACCCGGCGGGGATCGCCACCGGGAAGTTCCACGGCGGGACGACGACGGTGAGTTTCGCGGGGATGAACCGGGCGCCGTCCACTGTCTCCAGCTCGCGGGCCAGTTCGGCGTAGTGGTGGGCGAAGTCGATCGCCTCGGAGACCTCGGGGTCCCCCTGGTCCAGCGTCTTGCCGCATTCGGCGGCCATGACCTCCAGCAGGTCGGCGCGGTGGGCTTCCAGCCGGTCCCCGGCCAGGTGGAGCACGGCGGCGCGCTCGGCGGCCGGAAGCGCTCCCCAGGCGGTGCCGCGTTCGACGCCGGCCGAGACCGCCGCCTCCAGGGCCTCCTCGGTGCCGGCCACGCCGGCGGACGCCGTGGCTGCGCCCAACGTGGAGGTGGGGACCCGGCGCAGGATCGCCCGGCCCCAGGCCAGGTTGCCCGGCAGGTCGGGGTCGGTGTCCGGGGTGTTGGCGAAGTACGCCGCGGGGCTGACGAAGTCCGTCCGGCGGCCCGATCCCGCCGGCGCCTCCTCCAGCCCAGTGCGGGCGGCGCGGCTGGCCGCCTCGGCGGCGGCGTCGTCGTACCTGTGGTGCTCGCGGTCGCGGTCCTGGGTGCGGTGGGGAGCGGGCACCCGGTCGGTGAGCGCGGCCAGGGAGGCGAGGAAACGGTCCTTTTCGCGGTCGAAGAGGGCCGGGTCGGAGCCCAGGCCGAAGACGGCGGACATGAAGTTATCCCGGCTGGCGCCCTCCTCGAGGCGGCGGACCAGATAGGCGATGGCGACGTCGAACTCGTCCGGATGCACCACCGGCGTGTAGAGCAGCAGCGAGCCGACCTCGCGGCGGACGGCCTCGGCCTGGGCCGCGGCCATGCCCAGGAGCATCTCGAACTCGATGCCTTCGGCAGCGCCGCGCGCATTGGCCAAGAGCCAGGCCAGGGCGATGTCGAAGAGGTTGTGCCCGGCCACGCCGAGCCGCACGTTGGCGATGCGGACCGGATCCAGCGCGTAGTCCAGGACCGCCTTGTAGTTGGTGTCCGTTTCGCGCTTGGTGTGCCAAGTGGCCAGCGGCCAGCCATGCAGCTCGGCATCGACCGTTTCCATCGGCAGGTTGGCGCCCTTAACCAGCCGGACCTTGATCGGCGCGCCGCCGGCCTCGACGCGGACGGCCGCCCATTCCTGCAGCCGGACCATCACGGACAGGGCGTCGGGCAGGTAGGCCTGCAGGGCGATGCCGGCCTCGAGCCGGTGCAGTTCCGGGCGTTCCAGCAGCCGGGCGAAGACCGCCAAGGTCAGCTCCAGGTCCTTGTACTCCTCCATGTCCAGGTTGATGAACTTGGGCCGCGCCGACCCGGCGGCGAGCCGGTACAGCGGCAACAGCCGGGCCGCGAGGGTGTCCACGGCCTCGTCGAAGGCCCACCGGTTGTGCGGGGCGGCGGTGGCGGAGACCTTGATGGAGACGTAGTCGACGTCGTCCCGGGCCAGCAGGCGGCGGGTGCCCTCCAGCCGTCGGGCGGCCTCCGCCTCGCCCAGGATGGCCTCGCCGAGCAGGTTCACGTTCAGCCGGATGCCCTCCCGCCGCAGGCGGGCCAGCCCGGCGCCCAGCCGGGCATCGGTGGCGTCGACCACCAGGTGCCCCACCATGCCGCGCAGCGCGCGGCGGGCCGCGGGCACCACGAGGCTTGGCAGGGCGGGCGCGAGCAGGCCGCCGAGGGCGACGGCCCGGCGCAGGTGCCAGGGCAGGAACGCGGGCACGTCCGGAGCCAGCGCGCGCAGGTTGCGGGCCGCGACGGAGAGGTCCTCCGGGCGCACCACGCCGTCGACGAAGCCCACGGTGAACGCCAGCCCCTTCGGGTCCCGGAGGACCCCCGCCAGCCGGGCGGCGGAGGCGTCGACGGGAATGGTGGCTGCCTGGTCCACCCAATGGCGGGCCAACTGGACCGCGTCCTGGGCTAGTTGCTGCGGGCGGAACGGGTGGACAGGCGTGGACTGGGCGGTCACCGGCGGCCCCCTCCTCGGCCGCCGCAGTGCGTTCCGGCGGTGCGGCCGGGCAGGGCGGATCCGGCTCCCAGTATGTCCCGGCTTCGGCCCCACGGGGAACCCGGCCCCGGCCCCCGGTGTTGGGCCCGAAGTGTTGGACCCGCAGTGTTCACGCCGGCGGGCGAATTCTCACACGGGCCTAACTCCGGCGTAATCACCAAGAAACACGGGTTCGAGAAGGTTGTTTCAGCAACAGCGACACCCCAACGTCTCGAAGGATGGGCCATGAACCTTACGGCTTCCCGCGTCAGCGACCTGCGCACCCTGTGCCTGGGCGACAGGGTCGAGGTCCGCCGCTTCAACGATGTCCACTACCGTGGCCACGTCGAGGCGACGTCTCCGCGGCTGGGCGTCTCCTGGATCCGCGACGACGCCACGGGAAACCGGGTCATGCTCCACGCCGGCGCCTACGAGGTGTTCCGGATCCGCTTGGGCCTCGGCGTCGGCATCGGCCACGCCGCCTAGCCGAGTACACCTAGCGCGCGCACGGCCGCGCACCGGATCGACCATCCACCGGATCGAGCCTGGCACCCACGGTGCCCGAATCGGACGATCCACCCGGAGGGCGGACCGGCAGCGCGCACACCAGACCGGCGACGGCAGGCACCTTTCGGGGGTGGGGTGCCTGCCGCCGTCTTTGCCCCCGGGTCCGGGGCCCGGCCGTATCTTGGCCCGGCCCCTGCGGCAGGGGGTCCGAGCATGCACCCAGCCGCCCCGGGTACCCTCTAGTGCATGTCCGATCAGACCGTCCCTGAATCACCCATGCCCGCAACCCCGCCCAACGGCACCGGCTCCCTCCCGGCGTCGTCCCCCGGCACCACCGAGGCGACCGACGACTTCACCGTCCGCCGCCACACCGCCCCCTCCGGGCTCCGCTACACGACCACCACCGGCCGGCTGGTGCTGCGCCGCGAGGAAATCCGGGACGGCCGCGCCCACGGATTCCTGCCGAAGGCTGAGATCTTCCTGGTCGCCTACACCGCGGACGACGCCGGCGCCCCCGCCCGCGCCGACGGCCGCTCCCGGGCGCAGAAGAAGGCCGTCCCGCCGGAGCCGAACCGCCGGCCGGTGGTGTTCGCCTTCAACGGCGGGCCAGGGTCGGCCAGCGTCTGGCTGCACATGGGCCTTTTGGGGCCGCGGCTGGTCGATTCGGGCGACGTCGGCGCCATGGTCCCGGCCCCTTACGGGATCGTCGACAACCCCGAATCGCTGCTGGAGCACGCCGACCTGGTGATGATCGACCCGGTCAACACCGGGTTCTCCCGGGTGGTGCACGGCGGGCCGGCGGACGAGTTCCACGCCTTCATCGAGGACCGGGACCTCGTGGCCGAGGTCATCCGGCTCTGGGTCACCCGCAACAACCGCTGGCTCTCCCCCAAGTACCTGGTCGGCGAAAGCTACGGGACGCTGCGCGCCGTCGCCGTGGCGCGCCGCCTGTTCGAGTCGCACGGGCTGGCCGTGAACGGCCTCGGCCTGATCAGCCCGGTGCTGAACCTGTCCACCCTGGACTTCCGGCCGGGCAACGACACCCCCTACGCGCTGCACCTGCCGACCTATGCGGCGATCGCGCACTACCACGGCCGGCACGGCAACCGCCGGCTTGAGGACGTGGTCCGCGACGCCGAGGACTACGCCTCCGGGGACTTCGTGGTGGCCCTGCACCTGGGCAACCGGCTCTCCAAGCGCAAGTACGACGCCGTCGTCAAGCACCTGGCCGAGCTGACCACGCTGTCCGAGGCGTTCATCCGGCGCACCAACCTGCGCTGGGAGTACATGGAGTTCGCCACCGAACTGCTCCGCGAGAAGGGCCTGATGGTGGGTCGGATCGACGGGCGCTTCGCCGGACAGCCGCCGCGGCTGCAGGAGTCCCACACGTGGGACGACCCGTCGCTGCGCGCCATCGCCGGCCCCTACTCCGCGGCCATCAACCACTACGTGCGCGCCGAGCTGGGCTACGCGTCCGACCTCCCCTACGAGGTCCTCACCGGACGGGTCCAGCCGTGGAGCTACCGCACGTTCGAAGGCGCCCCGGTGGACGTGACGCAGGACCTGGAACGGCTGCTGGTGGACCTGCCGGAGCTGCGCGTTCACGTGGACTACGGCTACCACGACGGGGCCACCCCGCACTACGCGGCCGAATACGTGTGGGCGCACATGAACCTGACCGCCCAGTCGCAGGCCCGCTTCACCCACCAATACCACGAGGCCGGACACATGATGTACCTGAAGCCGCAGTGCCGCTCCGCGCAGCTGGAGGCGCTGACCGCGCTGGTCGGAGCCACGCCACCGGCCGCCGGGTAGTGGCCGGCCGGAGGGCAGTGCCGCGCCGCGTGGGCGGTGCGGCGCTGCCCTCCGGCCTGGCTGGATTCCTGGGCCGTCTTGGCGGCTGACCTGCAGTGATCGCCGTGGCGGCCGCGGGGGCCGGCCCAAGGGTGCGGAGCAAGCCTTGACGGCGCAGGGCATCGGCTCCATTCTGATCTGACTCCACCGGTCGCACCGACGGCGGGGTCCAAGCGCAGGGGGACGCTATGGAACGCACGAATCCGTCCGCACGTCTGTTTTTCATCCGGCCTGTGGCGGCTGTGGCCCGGGGGATGACCCTGCTCCTGCTGGCCACCGCGGCCCTCGCCGCCCCGGCCACGGCCGCTCCGCCGGGCGCCGCGGACGCCGCCGTTCTCGCGGGCGAGGCGGCCGGTCCCGCGATCGTGCCGGCCGCGGCCAAGGCGATCACCGGCATCACCACGGCCAACCTGCGGTTGCGCACCGGCGCCGGGACGAAGTACAAGGTCATCAACACGCTGCCCAAGGGCACACGGGTGAAGCTGGTGTCCAAGAAGTCCAACGGCTGGTGGAAGGTCACCGTCGGGACCAGGACCGGGTGGGTCAGCAGTGCGTACCTGACCCTGTCCACGAAGGCCACGACCAACGCCTTGGGGTACATTTCCCGCGGCCTGACGTACCGGGACAAGGGACCCAACAAATCCTCCCGCGTCGTCCTGACCTTCGACGACTGCCCAAAGACCCTGACCGCGTTCGATGCCGTGCTGAAGTACGCGTACGCGAACAACATCGGCCTGGTCCTCGCACCGACCGGCGCCTGCATCTCCTCGTTCCGGAGCAAGTACGGGGTGAACATCGCCGCCCGGGCCCGGGCCAAGGGACAGTGGGTCATCAACCACTCCGTCAGCCACGTGGACCTGCGTCCGTTGAGCTGCGCCGCCGGGGCCAAGCAGCTGCAGGGGTCCGGAGTGCTCAGCAACTACGGCCGCCCGCCCTACGGGGCCCTGGACGGCAGCGTCGAGTGCGCCTACGCCACCGCCGGGATGAACATCTGGACCTGGAACGTGGACACCGAGGACTGGAAGGTCAAGAACAAGGCCCTGACCGTCTCCCGGGCCATCAACCGGGCCTCCGCCGGATCTACGGTGCTGATGCACATGCAGTGGTACGGGTTCAGCCCGGACTCGATCCGCCAGATCAAGGCCGGGCTGGGCAAGCGCGGACTGAAACTGTGCCGGGCCTACCGGGGATCGGACAACACCGGCCCCATCAGTTCCGCCCCGCGGTACCTGCCGTCCTCGCTGCCCTGCTGACGGGGCCTTCGCCCCTGTCTAGCCCTGTCGCTCCCCCGCTGTACGTTTCACCCAAGCTTGCCGTCTCCACCGCTCGTTTCGCCGAAGGTAGATGCCGGGTTTAGCCCCAAATCCGGCATCTACCTTCGGCGAAACGCAAGGCGGGGACAGCAAGCGTTGGCCAAAACGCCGGATCCGCCATCGTCCGCATTCGATATCGGCCGCATCCGACATTGCCCGCACCTGACATCGGCGGCACCCGGCCTCGGCGGGTCCCGGCGGACCTACGATGTAAGGAGGCAGGCCGCACCCGGGCCGGCGGCCTGCGCCCTGCGCTTTCGTCCTGGGCGGCTTTTCGGCCCCGCCGCCGCCCCAAGGAGGCCAGCGATGGTCAGCACCGCGATCGTCTACCACCCTCCCACCACCGGACGCTGGGCAGCCCTGCTGGCCGAACGTCTGCGCGCCGACGGAAACACCGCGGACCTGGTGCCGGTGCGCGCGGCCGCGTCCAACGACGTCGTCTTCTACGAGGCGCTGGTGCTGCTCAGCCCGGTCCTGTTCGGCCGAATGCACGGGGCCGCGCTGGTCCTGGACGTGTGCGGCACCCGCCCCACCGCCGTCGTTGCCGTGACGGAACCGGGCCGTGCCGCCCATGTGCACCGGATTTTCCGCTCCGTCGGACGCGACCGCATCGCCTTCTTCTGGCTGCCGCCGGAAGGCGACGTCCAGGACACGGCCCTGCTGCGGTCAGTGGCGGAGTGGGTCGGCCGTTCCGGCTACCGGCGCCGGATCGGCCGGTGACCGCGGGTTTTCAGCCCGCGACTTCGGGTTCGCCGCCTGCGTCGCCCTGAAGCAGTTGGGAGAAGTCCCGGGAGAACGCCTCGATCTGCTCCCCGCGGTCCTTGCGCTCCCAGTGGATGACGCGGGTCGCGACCACCTGGCCGCCCTGCTCGGCGACGGCCTGCTCGAGCTGCTTGAGGGTGTGGGTGCCGCCCATCCAGTCGAGGGGAAACCATTCGGTGGTGAACAGGACCACCCGTTTGCCGTCCAGGAAGGGCATCTGCGCCACGGCCTTGCGGATCGCCGGCGTGGCGGAGAAACCATGGACGGGGGCGCCGATCACGTAGAGGTCCGCTCCCGCGTCCTGCGGCACCGGGGTGATGGAGAGCTTGCCGAGGTCCGTCTCCTTCTCGTCGCTCGGGGTGATCCGGGTCAGCGAGGTCCGGTGGCCGGCGGCGCGGGCCAGGCCTGCCAGGGTTTCGGCCACGGAGAAGCAGTGACCGGTCTGGGAATGCACCAGGATCTCGACGCTCATGGGAGCTCCGTTCCGCTCGGGGTGGACCCACGGTAGCCCCGCGGAACGACTCAGGGCCACCCCCGTGCGGGATGGCCCTAAGCCGTTGTGCTGCGCAGTTAGTTGCACTGCGCCTTTAGTTGTACTGCGCCGCTATCCGGCGGTTGCCGGCCCGGATCCCTCGTCGGCGATGGTTAGGCGTTCTTGCGACGGGAACCCACGACGGCGGTAGCGCCGGCACCGAGCAGCAGCACGCCGGCGCCGCCCAGCATCAGGGCGCCGGAGTCCAGGCCGGTGTTGGACAAGGAGGCCGGGCCGCCGGCGGTGGTGCCGCTGCCGCTGCCGCTGATGGTGCTGGTGCTGATGGTGCTGGCGCTGAAGCTGTTTCCGCTTCCGAAGCCGTTGCCTTTTCCGTTCCCGTTCCCGTTCCCGTTGCCGTTCCCGTTGCCGTTCCCGTTGCCGTTCCCGTTCCCGTTGCCGTTGCCGTTGCCGTTGCCGTTGCCGTTGCCGTCATCATCGTCGTCGACAACGGAGATCTGGACGGAGCCGGACACGCCGGACCGCTTGCCATGGGCGGCGATGGTGTAGGTGCCTTCACGGTGACCCAGCTTCACCTTGATGGTGAAGTTGCCGTCGGCGTCGGCCTTCACCTTCACCTTCAGGTTCTTAAGCTCGCGGTCTCCGCGGAAGACCGTAATGGTGACGGTTTCGAAGGCCGTGAAGCCGGTGCCCGAAACCCTCACCGACTCGCCCGACTCCACGGTGCCCGAGGGTACCGTGATCGAAACCTCTTCGCCCGGGTACGGCAACGGCGCGGCGTGCGCGGCGCCCGCCCCCAGGAAAGTCAGCGAACCGGCAAGGGCAACTGCGGTCAAAGTCTTCTTCATGTGATATCCCCCGTAGGTAAGGCCCTGTGGCGGCGCTGGATCCGGTGTGCGACTCTCGTCGACCCCGCGCCGCTTCACATCTTTTGCAAACAGTTTGTTCGATTTTGGAAATGAACCTAGCAATGAACCCTTGACTCCAACAATCCGGGACGTCCGAATGCGACACGAGCCAACCCTGCGTTATGCAGTTGTCACCCATTGTAGCGAATTTAACAGTTTTTGTAATTACCCTGGCTGTCGAGTGACCCGCAATTGCGGCACGGCGCGCGGCGTCTTGAAGAACTCGGTGGCGATCAGGACCACCCGCTTGCCGTCCAGGAAGGGCATCTGCGCCACGGCCTTGCGGATCGCCGGCGTGGCGGAGAAACCGTGCGCGGGCGCGCCGCTCACGTAGAGGTCCGCTCCCGTGTCCCGGGGCACCGGGGAGATGGAGGGCTTGCCGAGGTCCGTTTCATTCTCGGCTCGGGTGGACCCACGGTAGCCCCGCGGAACGACTCAGGGCCACCCCGCGCGGGGTGGCCCTGAGTCGTTGTGCTGCGCAGCTAGTTGCACTGCGCCTTTAGTTGTACTGCGCCGCTATCCGGCGGTTGTCGGCCCGGATCCGGGCCGGCCGGCCAGGATAGTTAGGCGTTCTTGCGGCGGGAAACCACGACGGCGGTGGCGCCGGCACCGAGCAGCAGCACGCCAGCGCCGCCCAGCATCAGGGCGCCGGAGTCCAGGCCGGTGTTGGCCAGGGAGGCCGGGCCGCCCGCGGTGGTGCCGACACCGGTGCCGGTGCCGGTGCCGTTACCGTTGCCGGCGCCGTTGCCCTCATCGTCGGAGTCGTTGTCGTCGTCGGATCCGTTGTCATCGGAACCGTTGTCATCGGAACCGTTGTCGTCGTTGTCGTCGCCATCGGATCCGTTGTCATCGGAGTCGTCATCGTCGTCGTCGTCGTCGGCAACGGAGACCTGCACGGAGCTGCTCACGCCGGACTGGTCGCCAACGGCGAGGATGGTGTAGGTGCCGGAGCGGTAGCCCAGCGGCACTTCGTAGTTGAAGTTGCCGTCGGCGTCGGCAGTGACCTCGAAGGTGTCGATCAGGCGGTCGCCGCGGAAGACCTTGATGGTGACGGTCTCGAAGCGGTCGTAGCCGCTACCGGAAACCGATACCGACTCGCCCGGGTTCACGCTGCCGGACGGAACCGTGATCGTAACGTCTCCGCCCGGGTATTCGGGAGCGGCAGTTGCGGCGCCTGCTCCAAGGAAGGTCAGCGAACCGGCCAGGGCAACAACGGCCATAGTCTTCTTCATGTGGTATCCCCCATATGGTAGGTGCAAGGCTGCACAGGATCCGGTGGTGCGAATGTCGATCCCGCGTGTCTTAACAACGTTTGCAAACAGTGTGTTTGGTTCTGAAATTGAACCTAGCAACAAACCATCGATCCAAACAATTCAGTGTGCGTGAATGCGACAAGAGTTAATCTTGCGTTACGCAACTGTCATCAACTGTAGAAGACTTAACAACTTTAGTCATTGGCTGGATTGTGGGAGTGACCTGCAGGGACGGCACGGCGCGCGTCGAGTTCACGAACTCCACCGCCACCGTCGTTGACTCCCCCGGCGCCAGGTTGACAGTCCGCGAAGCGACGGGGCGTTTGCCGTGGAAGTGCGAACCGACCGGAGCGTCCTCCCCGTCGAGGCTGGCCCCCTTGACCAAGGCCTCGGCCGGTCCATAGATGACCACGTTGGTCTTGACGTTACCTTCCTTGACGCCGTAGACGCCGCCGCCGGTCACGTAGGCGGGCAGGGCCTGCGCCGCATTGCGGGGAGCCGTGTTGGACAGCGTCACTTCCACGGTGTCCACGGGCGTTCCGTCCGCCGCGCAGCGGCGCTGCACCTGGGCCGTCCGCTTGACGTAGTAGTCCATCTTGGCGCCGGTGCCGTCATTGAAGTAGACGCCGACCCCGGCCTCCGCGGAGGGACCGGAGACCGCGCCGGCGAGCGGTGTCCCGGCGAGGAGGTTTTGTTCTTCCTCCTGCGCGGACCAAATGAGCAGCCTGTTTTCCGCGGTGCTTTGCTGCAGCGCCTCGACCACCTTCTGGCCGTCCACCCCGCCCTCGGTGAGTGCGGCGAACACCTGGCCCGCGACGGCGGCGAAGTACGCGTCCTGGAGGGCCGGGTCCGGGATTTCCGCGTAGACCGTGGAAAGCAGCGTCTTGACCACGTTGTCGCTGGTCAGCTTGGTCGGCAGGTTCCCGGTCAGGGCCGGCAGCTCCGCGGAAGAGGACAGGCTGATCGGGCCGGTCGCCTCCAGCAGGTGGGAGAGGACCACCGCGTCCAGTGCCACGACGCCGTCGATGTCCGCGCCGCCGTGCTTCTTTTCCCACATGGTTTTGGCGAGGGTCGCCGCCGTCGGGAAGTCCGGCGTCAGGTTGACGTCCTGCATGTAGGTGCCGAGCCGGGCCGAGTAGATCAGCTCCTGCTCCGCGTCGGCCTTCACGGCGGGATCGAACACGCCCAGCTTGACCGCGCTGCCCTGTTCCCCCAGCTTGATGGCGCCGTCGTTGGCCTGAATGACGGCCAGTGCACCGGGGATGCCGCCGGTTGCCCGCACCTCGGCGCTGTTCTGGATCAGAAGCAGGTAGTTGCGCTTGTCCTCGGCCCCCAGCATCGGCGGCAGGATCTCGGCGGCGGCGGCGGCCGCCTCCAGCGGGCCGCGCAGCTCCCCAAACATCTCAGAGGCCTGGGCCACGGGACCGGTCAGCTGCGGAAGGAGCCTGGTCTCGTCGATGCGCTCCACCCGGGTGTAGGAGGAATCCACGGAACGGGAGAGCTTCTTGAGGGCGGGGGCCATCTCCTGCAGGGCCGCGATGTCCATCCGGCCGTCCTTGGGGGCCAGTCCGCCCAGGCTGTCGATGTCCACCTCCGTCAACAGCGGGGCGGCACTGCCCACCACCTTGTCCACGGACGCCGCGACGTCGGCGACGGCGGAAAAGTTCGCCCCTGCCCACGGCAGCATGGCGGCTGCCCGCCACAGCGGCCCGTCGCTTTCGCTGGCCGCCGCCGAGGTGTGCTGCTGCAGCTTGGCGAAGCTGGATTGGACGCCCTCGCTGTCGCCGGCCAGAAGGTGCTCCTTGAGCTCCGGGATGAGGACCACGCCTGCTTCCAGGTCGCCCTTGACCTGCAGGGCGGAATAGCCAATCCAGGCGCCACCGGCCCCCAGGAGGACCAGGACACCCGCGATGGGAAGGGCGATGCGCAGGATTCTCTGCCGGCGGGCCTGCCGCGACCGGCGGCTGCGGCGTTTCTTCCGGCCGCTCCCGGAGGAAGAAGGTGCTGGGGTGCTGAGCAACGGGTGTCCTTTGGTGAGTCGGGCCGGGCGGGGACAGCCTGTCCATGCTACCCACACCTTGGGCCGCGGACCGCCACGACGCAGCGGACACCCCGTCATCCGGCCCGGTCAGCCGGGGGTCGCCCGGCGCCGGGGCCAGCGGGCCTCCTGGTGGACTTGCCCCTGTTGGACCTGCCCGGGAATCGTCCGCGGGCCAAAAACAACAGGGCCCGTTTTCCGGTCCTGAGACTGGAAAACGGGCCCTTTCGGTGGAGGTAAGGGGATTCGAACCCCTGACCTTCTGCATGCCATGCAGACGCGCTACCAACTGCGCCATACCCCCGAGGAGGTGGTTCCGGCCGTTCGTTTCCGTCCGCCGAACCGAGTTAAGACTCTACACGATGAACGGCGCGGAACGCCAATCGGGCCCTGCGGTCCCGATTCCGGGTCCGCTCCGGGCCCCGTTTCGGGCCGGTCCGGGGCGGCTTCCCGAGGACTCGGCCGGCTCTCCTCCCTTTGTCAGGCGGACAGCCGGCGGGACCGCCACCCGGTCAGCAGTGCCAGCCCCAGGCCCAGCGCGGCAAGCCCCGCCCCGAGGAACGGCGGGGCCTGGTAGCCCAGCCCGGCGGTGATGACGGCGGCGCCGAGCGCGGCGCCCAGCGCGTTGGCGATGTTCAGGGCCGAGTGGTTCAGGGACGCGGCCAGCGACTGGGCCTTCGGCGCGGAGTCCATCAGCAGCGCCTGCAGGGAGGGCACCAGGATGGAACCGGCACCGCCCAGCAGGAACACCAGCGCCACGGCGGGCACCGCCAGCGGGGACAGGAACCCGAACACCACCTGGAGCACCACGATCCCGGCCAGCGCCCCAACGATCGTGCCGACCACGGACACGTCGGCGAGCCGGCCGCCGAACATGCCGCCGATCACCATGCCCAGCCCATACACGGCCAGCACCAGGGGCACGGCGCCGATCGGCAGGCCGGTCACGTCGGTGAGGATGGGGCTGATGTAGGAATAGACGGCGAAGAACCCACCGAAGCCCACGATGCCGGTCGCCATCGCCAGCCAGACCTGGCCGCGGCGCAGGGCGGAGAGCTCGCGCCGGATGCTGGCCTCGGCGTGGGCGGGGTTGAACGGGACGAAGACCTTGATTCCCACCCAGGTCAGCACGCCGGTCAGCGCGACGGCGACGAACATCCAGCGCCAGCCGAACAGCTGCCCCAGCCAGGTCACGGCCGGCACGCCGAGCACGTTGGCCACGTTCAGCCCCATGATCACCCAGGCGATCGCCCGTCCGCGCATGCCCGCGGGCACCAGGGTGCCGGCCAGGATCGCGGCGAGGCCGAAGTACGCCCCGTGCGGCAGCCCGGAGACGAACCGGGTGACCAGCATCCATTCGTAGGTGGGGGCCAGCACGGAGGAGAAGTTCGCGATCGTGAACAGCACCGTCAGCCACAGCACCATCGTCTTGTGCGGCACCCGCGCCCCGAGCACGGTCAGCAGGGGCGCGCCCACCACCACGCCCAGCGCGTAGGCGGAGATCAGGTAGCCCATGTCCGGATTGGACACGCCCAGGTCGGCGGCCCCTTCCTGGAGCAGGCCCATGATGGAGAACTCCGTGGTGCCGATGCCGAACCCGCCCAGGGCCAGCGCGACGACGGCCAGCAGCAGGGCCCTGCCCTGCAGGCGGGTGGAGCGGACTTGCGTCGCGGGGGCCGGGTGGGCGCGCCCCTCCAGCGCGGCGGTGGAGGATTCGGATGCGGCGGTGACGGGTTCTGGTGCGTTCATGGCGGGTTCCTCTGGGGCGGCCGGGGCTACTGGCGCCAGCGGTTGCGGTCGTCGGTGGCGCTGGTGGTGCAGGTGTAGCGCTGGCCGTTGTCCTCGCCCACGCCCGCGGCGCCGGAGGGCGAGCAGTACGCGCCCGGGCTCACCAGCGGAAGCGCGCCGTTCGCCGTCGTGCCGGTGGCGGCCGCGGTGCCCGCCGCACGCTGGCCGGGGCAGCCGGCCAGGACGGTGGCCATGGCGGACTTTTCGGCGGCGGTCACGGAGAGCGCGTACTTGTCCTTCACCGTGATCTGCCGGGCGACGTAGTCGCAGCGGTAGGCCTTGTTCGGCGGAAGCCATTCGGCGGCGTTGCGGTCGCCCTTGGAACGGTTGGTGCCCGAATCGACGGCCAGCAGGTTCAGCGGGTCGTTGGCGATGGCCACGCGCTGGTCTGCGGTGAGCTTCTGGCCGCCGGAAACCCAGACGTTCTTCAGGGCCACGACGTGGTCGATGTCCACCGCGCCCGCGCCGACCGTGAACTTGATGGCGGTGCCGGTGTAGGGGTCCGCGAGCTTGCCCGTGGCCACCTGGCAGGTGCTGCCGTCCTTGTACTTCTTGGCGGTCAGGTCACGGCGGAGGGTGTCGTTGCGGGCGTCGCACTTGTTGCCGTCCGGGTCCTTCCAGCCGTTGCCGAACTGCTTGTTCCGGTCGAACCCGGTGCCGGCGGCCTTGCCCTTGACGGTGAGTGTGTCCAAGATCTCGGCGGCCGGCGCCCCGGAAAGGGGCGTGCCGGCCGTTGCGTCAGCGGCTGACCCCTGCGTGGCGGAGGCGGCGGTGCCGGGTTGCGGCGTTGCGGCTGCGGGGCCGCAGCCGGCCAGCAACAGGGAGGCGACAAGGGCAAGGGCGGACAGGAACGGTTTTTTCACGGCACTCCGGGGGCAGGCGACCCGGGATGCGTCCAGGCCTGGCGTTTTGGGTTCCCTTTAAGCCTAGACGACGGCGGCCGCCCGCCTGCCGGAGCCCCTGGAACGGAGCCCCTAGAAACCCGTGTAGACGTGGGCGGTGTGGTGGACCTCGGGGGCGTCGGCGAAATGGGGGTCGACCAGTTCGCGCCACCGGCCGAACGCCTCCTCACCGAAGACGGCCGGTGGCCACGGCTACTGTTGGGGGAAAGGGTTGGACTGCACTGGTGGAGGACCGTTCGCCGGCCGGGTTGAGTCGCGGGAAGGAACGCAGATGCCTGTCGTTGAACCATCGCCCCTGGTGGCGTCCGTGGCCTCGGAGATCGTGAAGTACATCCGGGGGACCGGACAGGCCACCGGAGCGCGCCTGGTGGAGCGGAAGCTCGGGGAGCACCTGAAGGTTTCCCGCTCACCCGTCCGCCTTGCCCTGCAGATCCTGGAGGCAGAGGGGGTGGTGCGGCGGGCGGATCGGGGCGGCTACGTGGTGGCCCAACTCCCGGAACAGCTTCCCCTCGCGGCCGAGGCCGCCGATGACGAGCTGTACCACCGGATTGCCGCCGACCGGCTGGAAGGCCTGCTGCCGGACCGGGTCACGGAGAACTTCCTGCTGCGCCGCTACGGGATGACCCGGACGGAGCTGAGCGAGACCCTCCGCCGCATCTCGAACGAGGGATGGATCGACCGCACGCCCGGCTACGGCTGGGAGTTCCTGCCCATGCTCGACTCCCTTACCGTCTACCGGGACAGCTACCGGTTCCGCCTGGTGATCGAACCCGCCGCAATCTTGGAGCCGACCTTCACGCTCAACGTGGAGGCCCTGCGGAAGTGCCGGGAGGACCAGCAGCGACTGATTGACGGGGCCATCTGGAAGGTGTCCAACGCGGCCCTGTTCGATTCGAACAGCGCGCTGCACGAGGCGGTCATGGACTGCTCCAACAACCCGTTCTTCAGTGACGGCCTGCGCAAGGTGGACCGCCTGCGCCGGCTGATCGAATACAAGAAGTCCCTCCCCCGGGACCGGGCCCTGGAGCGGTGCCGCGAACACGTGCAACTGATCGACCTGCTGCTGGCGGGGCACAACGAAGCGGCCGCGGCCTTCATGCGCGAGCACCTGACCACCGTCAGCGCGGAAAAGACCGCGGCGCCGGACGCGAAGTGACCGCCCGGCGGGCCGGGTCGGGAAAGGAGCGGGCCCGGCCTACCTGCGGAAGGCCTTCTCGGCCCCGCTGAGTGCCAGGGCGCCGCAACAGAGCCAGATGGCGGCAGCGGGCCCCAGCCCCGAGGCGGCAACCCCCGCGGCCAAGGGCATCGCCACTTGGCCGGCCCTGTTGCCCATGAGGCGGACGGCCAGCGCCGGACCGCGCCACGGCGCGGGCACCGCGGTGGCCACGAGCGTCATGGTGATGGGTTGCCCCAGCCCCAGGAACAACCCGCCGACAAAGAGGAAGGCCCCGGCGAGGAGGGGTTGGCCGAGGGTCAGCGGCGGGGCGACCAGGGCAGCGGCCGCCCCGTAGAGGCTGGCCAGCAACAGGGCCCGGCGCCCCAGCCGGCGGGAGAGCCACGGCAGGAACGCGCGGGAGAGAATGGAAGCCCCGCCGCGGACGGCCAGCAGCGCACCCACGACCGCCGGCGGGACGCCGGCGCCCTCAGCCACCAGTGGGAGGAAGGCAATGAGGATGTCCAGCATGGCCAGCAGCGCGAGCGACGCCGCCATGTGGGATCCGACGCCGGGAACCCGCAGGATCCGGGCCAGGGTGGCCCGCCCGGTCGACGTCTCCGCCAGCGGGGGTTCGCCCGCGGCCTCCCCGGCCGCCGCCCGTTCCGACCCGCTGGCTTCCCCGCCAGCGCCCCGCTGGGCGCCGGCGGTCAGGCGGCTCGGCAGCAGCATCAGCGGCAGGGCCGCCAGCGACATGGCCGCGCCCACCCACAGGGCCATCGTGATGCTTGAGGACCATTCCGGGGATCCTCCGCCGGAGCCGGCCCCCAACATGAGGCCGCCCGCCAGGGGGCCTGCCATTTGGCCCGCGGAGTACGCCGCGGTGAACCAGCCGAATCCCTTGTCCAATTGGTCGTCGGGGGCGTAGCGCGCCACCGCGGACTGGCCGGCGATCGTGAACACCAAGTGCCCCATGCCCAGGACGGCACTGGCCGCGCCCACCAGCGCCGCGTTCGGCGCGAGGGCCAGCCCCGCGGCACCGATGCCGAGCACCGCAGCCCCAATCGCCACCGTGCGCCCCAGTCCCCCGGCCCGGCTGGCCAACCGCCCCAGCCACATGGCGGACACCAAAGGCAGCACCGCATAGGCGGCCGCGACCAGGCCCACCGTGAAAGCGCTGGCTTCCAGTTCGAGCAGCTTGTAGGTCGTGACCGGCCGCACGAGATTCAGGGCGGTCTGCGACAGCAACGCCGCGGCGACCAGGAGCCAGAGCCAGGCACCTTGGCGTCGGACCTGCGGCACCCTCAGCCCCTGCGCGGTTTGACGGCGACGACCCGCACGTTGGCCCCAAGCAGGATCTGCCGGGCGGCCCCTACGAGGGCGGCGGCCATCGCAGCCGCGCCATCTCGGGGTCGGGTGCGGGCGACTGCAACGGTCATGGCGTCCTCCGGGGATTCGGGGCTTGCAGCGTGGAGCACTGCAGGGGTTCTACGGAACCCCTCATGGTTTATAGCATTTCCAAAATACCTGATCCTGTTGCTGTCGGCCGGTGTCGGCCGCTGTCGGCAACAAGATCGTCAGCCGCACCCGCCAGGACGTCTAAGCGCCCCAAGGAACGAGCGCCGGAAAGAGTGCACCAACGCAAACGGTGGCGCGGGACCAGCCAGGTCCCGCGCCACCGTGTGCACTTGTGGGCAGCGCCCTCGGCCCGCTGCCGCTGTCAGGGTGACGGCGTGGCGAGCTGCCAGCTTTTGCCGGGGGTGAAGAGGTCGCTGGCCAGGTCCAGTCGGGTCCACGAAGCCAGGTCTTCGGCCCGCAGCAGGTCCCCGGGCAGGTGGGCGGAGGTGTTGGACGCGATGACGCGCAGGTCGGCATTGGCGAGAACGACGGGTTCCTGGTGCCGCCCGCTGGAGAGGAAGCGTTCGAACTTGTCCGCCAGGATGTCGGCTCCGGCGACGCCGGCGAAGCCCCGTGCGGTAACGACGGGAACGGAGATTGTCACGGTGTACGTGTAGGAATTGATGCCGCCAAAGTCGACGTACGGTCCGATCACGGCGGCGGCCCCGAAATCCTGGGGAATGGAAAACCAGCTCCGCGCGGAGTAGTCATAGAAGTTGTCCCGCTGGGGGTTGAGGCTGTGGCCCACAAACTCCAGGTTTCCCCGACTGTCGGTGCCCCACCACTCCATCCAATAGGGGCTATCCGCCAGGTAGTCGACGGCGGTGGCCACGCCCAGGCGGTCCATGGGAGGATTCGGGTCCCGCAGGCACGCCTGCAGACTCTCGCTGATCCCGTCAAGGTCACCCCGGGAGGGGCGGCGCCCCTCCTGCTCGACGGCGTCAAGCAGGGCCTGCATGGCGAGTCGGACACGGGACAGGTCGTCGCGAGTCCTTTGGAGGAACCGCGCGATTTCTTCCGCGAGTCCGTTCAGCTCGTCGAGCCGCGCGGACCCGGGGTACGCCTCTTCCCTCATGACGCCGCCAAGGCCAGGTGCCGGTCGATCAGGACACGGACTTCCCGCGCGCAATGCGCGGCTGCATGCCGTTGCGCGGCGTCGGGGTCCCGGTCGCGGATTGCGGTCACGATGAGGGCGTGTTCCTTTACGGTTTCATCGGATGCCGGCCATTCCGGCACCCAGAGCAAGGGGGCCACCTGGCCCTGAGCCTGGACGATCAAGGTGGTCAGGTGCGACGACTGCGCCGCTATGCCGAGTTCGATGTGGAAGCGGCTGTCGGCACGGCGGCGAGCACCGGCGCTCGTGGCATCGGCGAAATTTTGCGCGAGTCCTTCCAGGCGGGCGACGTCCTCGGGCAGGGCGCGCAGCGCGGCAAGCTGAGCGGCCGCGCCCGTCAGTGCCCCCGCCAGGTCCCCCAGGTCACGCAGCTTCCCCGTGCTCATGGTGCGCAGTTGCGCTTCAGCCCGCTCGCGGTTGGTATCGCTGGAGTCCTGGACGTAGCTTCCTCCGCCCCGCCCCCGCCGCGTTTCGATCAGTCCACGGTCCCGCAGGACCGTCAGCGCCTGCCGCAAGGTGACCGTTGAAACCCCCAGCTTGCTGGCCAGCTCCGCCTCGCTGGGCAGCCGTTCCCCGTCGGTCAGCACCCCCACGGCCATGGCCATTTCCAGCTGCTGCACCACGCCGTCGACCAGTTTTGAGACAGAGTCGTCCTGCGGTCTGACGAGGCCCAATGCCAAAGCGCCTATCTCCACAGTATTCAATCCTTGCCAACGCACCTGAGGCGGAAAGACTCCGCGCTGAGCTTCGCAACATCCTATGCCCAGTCCTTCATAACCCAGGACCGGCCCTACCGCCGTGCAACACGAAACGCGCCGGCGCCAATACGGCGGAACGTGACCCATAACATCACATAAAAATTGAAAACACTTTTTATTGTATTAGCCGATCACCTGTGCCACCATTACGTGACAGACATCACTTCGAGGGCCGAACCCTCGCACGGTTCCCTCTTTCGAAGGGAGCCCAGCAGGTGAGCAGGGAACGACGAGGCAATGACGAGTCAGGGGCAGATGATGGATTCGATTCTTACGACCGTGTCGGGGAACGTGCTGCGGGCGAAGGACGGCGGTGCCGGGGGCGGGGACCTGCCGCCGGGACGGCACTTCATTTCCGGGGCCTTCGTGGCCGAATCCGACGGGGCGTCGGTGTCCGTGGTGGATCCGTGCACCGAGGCGGAGATCTGCAAGGTCGCCCAGGGCACCGCCGAGGATGTGGACACCGCGGTGGCCGCGGCCCGGGCGGCCGCGCCGGCCTGGGGCGCGACGCTGCCGAAGGAGCGGGCCGAGGTCCTGCTGGCCATCGCAGACCGGCTGGGCGAACACGCGCAGGCCCTGGCAGACCTGGAGTCGCTGAACACCGGCAAGCCGCAGGCGGTCGCCGAGGATGACGTGGCCTCGGCCATCGACTCGTTCCGCTTCATGGCGGGGGCCCTGCGCGCGACCACCTCGCTGGCCGCCGGCGAGTACGCCCGCGACCACGTGTCCCTGATCCTGCGCGAACCCCTCGGAGTGGTGGGCGCGGTCACCCCCTGGAACTACCCGCTGCTGATGGGCGTCTGGAAGATCGCCCCCATCCTGGCCGCCGGAAACACCCTGGTCCTCAAGCCCTCCGAGCAGACCCCGCTGACCACCCTCAAGTTCGCCGAACTGACCGCCGACCTGCTGCCGGCGGGCGTGTTCAACGTCGTGACCGGCCCCGGCTCCGTGGTCGGGACCCGCCTGGCCGAGCACCCCGACGTGGCGATGATCGCGCTCACCGGTTCGGTCAACAGCGGCCGCTCCGTGGCCCGCGCCGCGGCCGAGACGGTCAAGCGGGTCCACCTGGAACTGGGCGGCAAGGCCCCGGTGGTGGTGTTCGCCGACGCCGACCTGACGGCCGCGGCGAAGTCGCTGCGCACCGCCGGGTACTGGAACTCGGGCCAGGAATGCGGCGCCGCCTGCCGGGTCCTGGTCCACGAGTCGGTGGCCGAGGAGTTCACCTCCCTGCTGGCGGCCGAGGTCGCCGACCTGGTGGTCGGCGAACCCGGCGCCGGGCCCGAGGTCGAGATCGGCCCGCTGATCTCCCGCGGCCACTACGAACGCGTCCTGGCGCACCTGGAACGGGCCAAGGCCGACGGCGTCCGCGTGGCGGTCGGCGGAGGGGCCCTGCAGGGCCCGGGGTACTTCGTGGCCCCGACCGTGCTCGCCGACGTCCCCGCCGGGGCCGCGTGCACCCAGGAGGAGATCTTCGGCCCCGTCGTGACGGTGGAAACCTTCACCGGGGAACAGGAAGCCTTCGACCGGGCCAACGAGGTCCCCTTCGGCCTGGCCGCCTCGGTCTGGACCCGCAACGCGCAGCTCAGCCACGACGCCGCCGCCCGCCTGGAGGCCGGCACCGTCTGGGTCAACGCCCATCTGGTCCTCGCCACCGAAATGCCCTGGGGCGGCTTCAAGGGATCCGGCTACGGACGCGACCTCTCCACCTATGCCCTTGACGACTACTCCCGCACCAAACACGTCATGCACAACAAGGAACGCTAGGCCTACCCATCTACCCTGGCCCTCGCCATGTCCCACCCGGGACAGAGGACCCGATGCCATTCCGGCACCCGCGTGAAACAACATCATTTCGCTTTGAGGAGACCTGCTGTGAAAAAGAGAATCGGCGCCGTCCTTGCCGGTGCACTGTTCGCCACGACCCTGACCGCCTGTTCCGGCGTCGACACCTCCGGCGGAGGCGAGGAGACCATCAAGTTCGCCACCGTCGCCGGCTGGGACGACACCGAGGCGGTCACCGCGCTGTGGACGGCCCTGCTCGAGGACCGCGGCTACCAGGTCGACTCCACGGCCGTCGACCTGGCCGCCGGCATCGCCGGCGTCGCCCGCGGGGACCTCGACGGGTACCTCAACCTCTGGCTGCCCTCCACCCACGAGGCCCCCGTCGCCGCGCACCGCGACGACCTGGTCATCCTTGACGAGCCCTTCTTCGACGACGACCGCCAGGTCCTGGTGGTCCCTGACTTCGTCGAGGAAAACACCATCGAGGAGTTCGTCCAGAACTCCGACAAGTACGGCAACAAGATCGTCGGCATCGAGGCCGGCTCCGGAAACATGAAGCTGCTCCCCGACGTCATGAAGACGTACGGCGCCGAGGACAAGATCGACATCGTCGAAGGCAGCACCCCGGCGGCCCTGGCCGAACTGGAAAAGGCCACCAAGAACAACGAGCACGTGGCGATCTCGCTCTGGCAGCCCCACTGGGTCTTCGCCGACATGCCGGTCAAGGCGCTCGAGGACCCCAAGGGCGGCTGGCCCGCACCGGACGGCTCCTACGTCGGCCTGTCCAAGAAGTTCGCCGAGGCCCAGCCGGACATCGTCAAGTGGATGGGCAACAGCAAGCTCACCGCGGACCAGTACGCCAGCCTGATGGCCGCCGTCAACGACGCCGACGACCAGGTCAAGGGTGCCCGCACCTGGCTCGAGATCCCGGAGAACAAGGCAGCCGTCGACCAGTGGTTCAACTAGGCATCCAGTCCAACTGACCGGCCCGCCACGGGCTCCCGGCAACACGGAGCCCGTGGCACAGCCCTCCCGCTACAGACAGACGGAGAACAGCATGACTTCACGCCAGACCATCACCGCGATTGACGTCCACGCCGCCGGGGAACCGGGGCGGGTGCTCATGGGCAGCCACCTGCTGGTCAAGGGCGCCGACATGGCGGAGAAGCTGCGGTACTGCCAGGAGAACCTTGACGGCCTCCGTCGCCTGATGCTTCGGGAACCGCGCGGTTACCCGGCCCTCTGCGGGGTGTTGGTCCTGCCTCCGGTGAATCCCGGCAGCGATTTCGGCATGATCGTTCTCGAACAGGGAGGGTTCGCGCCGATGTCGGGGGCCAACCTGATCTGCGCGGTGACCGCCCTCGTCGAGACCAAGACCCTGGCGGTGACCGAACCGGTGACCCACCTGCGCGTCGATACCGCAGCCGGCCTCGTCGAGGTTCGCGCCGAAGTGGCTGACGGCCGCGTCACCAACGTGACGGTCGACAACGTACCCGCGTTCGTCGTTGCGCTCGGCCATGAATTGGAGCTGCCCGAGTACGGGCGGGTCCCGGTGGACATCGTCTTTGGCGGCCAGTTCTACGTCCAGGCCCCTGCCGAAGCTCTGGGCCTGAAACTGCAGTCCAGTGCGGCGCAGGAGATCATCCGCGCGGCGACCGTGCTTCACCTGGTGGCCCAGCGCGACTTTCCGGTCCTTCACCCGCTGCTGCCGAACATCAACCAGATCGGCCTGCCCATGCTCTACGGGCCCTCCGACAGCCCGGGAGTCGGCGGCAGGAATGCGGTGGTCCTGCCCACCGGAGGGGCCGACCTGGCCGATCCCCTGACCTGGGACAAGGGGACGCTGGACAGGTCCCCCTGCGGAACCGGAACGTGCGGCCGGATGGCCGCCAAGCACGCCCGCGGCGAGCTGGAGCTGGACGAGCCGTTCGTGCACGAGAGCATGCTCGGCACCACCTTTACGGGCCGCCTGCGCGGGCTCACCCGGGTCGGGGAACTGGACGGCGTGTTGCCCTCCTTGTCCGGTCGCGGCTGGGTTACCGGCTTCCACCAGTTCGTGCTCGACGCCGACGACCCGTTCGCCGAGGGGTACACCTTGGGCGACATCTGGGGCTGAAAGCTTCCGGAGAAGCTTCCCCCATCACATCTGGCCCCCTAGCGCCCCGACCGGGAGAATCGCATGAAGACCGCACAATCCACACAAAGCACCCCATCCGCCGCTATCCGTAGTGAGGCCGTCATGGACGCCGAGGAGCCTTTCATCAGGGTCGAGCATCTGACCAAGGTGTTCCACAAGTCCCGCGGGACCGGGTGGCTGCGCCGCAAGCGCGGGCCGGGGTTCACGGCGGTGGACGACGTGTCCTTCCAGGTCGGCCGGGGCCAGATCTTCGTGGTCATGGGCCTGTCCGGGTCGGGCAAGTCCACGATCATCCGGATGCTCAACCGGCTGGTGGAGACCAGTTCCGGATCCATCGCGGTGGGCGGGCGGGACGTGCTGGGGCTGGCGCCGGCGGAGCTGCGCGCGTACCGGAACCGGACGATCAACATGGTCTTCCAGCACTTCGGGCTCTTCCCGCACAAGTCCCTGATCGACAACGTCGCGTTCGGGCTCAAGGTCCGCGGCGTGGACCGGGCCGTCCGCGAGGCCAAGGCCACCGAGGCCCTGGCCCTGGTCGGGCTCGGGGACCGGGTCCACGCGATGCCCGAGGAACTCTCCGGCGGCATGCGCCAGCGCGTGGGCCTGGCCCGGGCCCTGGCCACGGACGCGGAGATCCTGCTCATGGACGAACCCTTCTCCGCGCTGGACCCGCTGATCCGCAAGGACATGCAGGAACTGCTCATCAAGCTCCAGCGCAACTTCAAGAAGACCATCGTGTTCGTCACCCACGACCTGAACGAGGCCATGCACCTGGGGGACCGGATCATGGTCATGAAGCAGGGCCGGATGATCCAGACCGGCACCGCCGTGGACCTGCTGGACGCCCCGGCGGACCCCTACATCGAGGAATTCGTCGCCGAGGTCGACCGCAGCCGCGTCCTCACCATCGGCATGCTCACCGGCACCGGCACCGCCACCGGCACCGGCGGCACCGGCGGCACCGGCGCCCATGCCGCCGTTCCGGCCGGGGAAGGCGTCCCGTCGGTCGCGGCGGGCACCACCCTGCACGAGGTCCTGGCCCTGTTCGCGGCCGGGGCGCCCGCGGTGCAGGTCACCGACGAGCACGACGTTTCCCTGGGCCGGGTCTCGGCCCCCGAGGTTTTCGCGGCACTGGCACCGAAGGAGTACGGCAATGAATCTTGATCCCGGAGGCTGGTTCGAATCGGCCATCGACTGGCTGCTGGAATACTTCGGCTGGTTCTTCGACGGCATCGCCGACGTCGTGAACCTGATCGTGGGCGGGGTCGAGGCGGTCCTGATCGGGCTGCACCCGGTCCTGGTCATCGCCCTGCTCGTGGCCGCCGCGGCGGTGCTGACCCGCAGCGTGGGCCTGAGCGTGTTCACCCTGGTCGCGTTCTGGTTCATCGTCTCGATGGATTTGTGGGTGGAGACCATGGCGACCCTGGGCATCGTGATGGTCGCGGTCATCATCGCGGTGGCCATCGGGATCCCGCTGGGCATCTGGGCCGCGCTGAGCCCGGCGGTGAGCCGGATCCTGCGCCCGGTCCTTGACCTGATGCAGGCCATGCCCGTGTTCGTGTACCTGATCCCGGCGGTGTTCTTCTTCGGCGTGGGCACCGTGCCCGGGATCGCGGCGACCATCGTCTTCTCCATCCCGCCCGGGGTGCGCCTGACCGAGCTCGGCATCCGCCAGCTCGACCCCGAACTGCACGAGGCCGCCACCGCGTTCGGGGCCCGCAAGGGCCTGATCCTGAGGGATGTGCAGCTGCCCCTGGCGTTCTCCTCCATCATGGCCGGGGTGAACCAGGTCATCATGCTCGCCCTGTCCATGGTCGTGGTCGCCGGCATGGTCGGCGCCGGCGGGCTCGGCGGGGTCGTCGTCGAAGGCGTCGCCCAGCTCGACGCGGCCCGCGGCTTCGAGGGCGGCCTGGCCGTGGTCATCCTGGCCATCTACCTGGACCGCGTCACCAGCGGCGCCCGCTCCCTGAGCCTCGTGGCCCGCAACCGCCGCCTCAAGAAGGAACACCAAGCCGCCCAAGCCGACGCCCAAGCAGCCACCACGGCCCCCGCAAAGGCCACCACCCCTGCCGCCGCGTAGGGCCTAAGAGAATTCCGGCAGCAATCATGCGGCCCGCAGCACGCCTTCCGGCGGCTGCGGGCCGCAGGCGTGGCGGCGCTCCCCTAAAGTCGCCCGAAAGGGCGATCAGAAAAGGAGGACTCCCCCAATGGATCAGGTGGCCGAAATCAGCGGCTGGGTTGGAGCGGTGGCGGTCCTTGCCGGATACGCCCTCTTCTCCCTCGGATGGATCCCGAACGGGTACCTCTTCCAGCTGGCCAACTGGGGCGGGTCCACGGCCCTGGCCTTCCACGCCTTCCACATCGGATCCTGGCCAACCCTGACCATCAACGTCTGCTGGTCCATCATCTCCGCCGCCGCCATGGTCCGCCTCTACCTGCGCCGCCGTTCGGAGCCGGAGACGGTTGCACGCGAGCCCCGAGCCCGGCGGCGGAAAAAAGCCCGACCCAAAAGTTTATGATTTACTCTAAAACTCTCTGACGTTGTCGGAGGTCTAGCGCTACCTAGGAGCGGCCCGGACACATGGGAGCAACGGTGAAGGATTTCGCTGGGAGCGTGTCCCCCCGCGCCCTCGACATGGCGGCCCAAATCCGAGCCCACGGACCGGAAGCGTTAGGGCTCGCGGAGCGTGTGACCCTGCAACTGGAGACCGCCATCGGCCTGGGCCTGCTCAACCCCGGCGAACGGCTCCCTCCGGAACAGCTGATGGCAGACCGCCTGGGCGTCTCCCCCCTCACCCTGCGGCAGTCCCTCGCCGTCCTCAGAAGCAAGGGCCTCCTGGAGACCCATCGAGGGCGCGGAGGCGGAAGCTACGTCACCGGAACGCTTCCGGTACACGAGACGGACATTGCGCGTGAACTGCGCAGATACAAGAGCGACGACCTGCGCGACCTCATCGACCTGGCGGCCTCAACGGCAGGTTCCGCGGCACGGCTGGCCTCCCGGCGATCCGACGAGCAGGATCTCCGACGCCTCCGCAGCCTCGCCCAGCGGTTCGCAACGAGTTCCGAGCCGCACATGCTTCGCCAGACGGATGCACGGATTCACATCGGCCTCGGCGTGGCGGCACAGTCTCGCCGCCTGACCTCGCTCCTCATCCAGATCCATGCCGAGCTGTCCCCCCTGACGTGGGGACAGGTGTGGCTGGACGAGCACGCAACCGCCAGGCAGGGACATGCGGCCCTCCTCGACGCGATCGGGCAGGGAGACCCCGCCGCGGCCGAAGACATCGCGATCGCCCACTTCGAACGGGAAGGCGCCCTCATCATCGACCAGCACCTGGCGCTCCTGACCTTGGATCTGGCGGACACGCCATGAAGTCCCTCGATGAGGTCCTGCGCGCGACCGCAGGCGCCCTGGGCCAGTGCCTTGAGCGGGTCTTCGCCGACCTGGCGGTCCTCTCCGGAGAGACCACGAGGATCATTGACGCTTCGGGACCGTCACGAAGCACGTTGGAGGCCCTGAGGCCGGTCGTCGAGGGCATCGTCATGAAGCAGGGCGGCCTCGTCGACAGCGCTGGAGTCTCGGTCGTCCCGGGGCTGCTCAAGGACGCTGAAACCTGGCACCAATGGTGGAGCCTCATCAGGGGACAGCTGGTCTTCATCCCCCACAATCTCAATCCCGCCTCGCTCAACTACTACGACTACACCGAAATGACGTGGTTCGAGCGTCCCTTGGCGTCCGGTCACCCCGAACTCATCGGCCCGTATTTGGACTTCGGCGGCGCCGACATGAAGATCGTCACCGCGTCGAGGCCGGTGCTGCGCGGATCGCACACCGTTGCCGTGGCAGGAGCCGATCTCTCGATGGACTTCATCGAACGCGCCTTTCTGCGCAACCTCGGCCGCAGGGACGAGCACGTCGCCCTCATCACCGAAACCGGGAAAGTGGTTGCCTCCAACAGCGCCCGGTTCGCCCCGGGCACCCGCTTCGAGGGATCGCGAGCCGTTGTCGGTTCAGTGACTGTGCCGGTGGCGGACCTCGCGTCTCCCCCCTGGCACCTCATCGTCGCCGACTGACCCTCGTCGCCGGCTGCTCCCCGCCCGCCCAAGCGGTGCGCCGTCGCAATCCGACCGGGTGGCCATGCAAACGCACCGCCGGCGCAGGCTTTCCCCTAAGGGGATAGCCAGCGCCGGCGGCGCGGATGCCGGCGCAGGTGCCCGGGGTTCAAGGTGCCCGGGACCCAGCGGCAGGGTTTAGCAGCGGGGTTCAGCGGCCGGGGCTAGTGCTGTTCGACCGGTCCTGCCCGCCACCCTCGTTCGGTGCATGGTGGTGATGGCCGGGGTGGTGCTCCTCGTACTCGACCTCCAGCTCGTCAGCCGAGGTGAGCCCTGCGGGCAGGTCAACGGTGGAGCGGGGACCGGTATAGGTGTGCTTCACCCGGATCTGCCAGGCCAGCCACAGCGTCAGCAAAGTGCCGCCGACCACCAAGGGCGTGTAGTTGAAATACTTCCACTCGAACTCCGGGCTCCAGGGGACCCCGCCGGGGGAGGTCGGCAGGATCGCGATGACGGTGGTCACGGCAATCTCGACGACGGCGACAACGCTCAGCCACTTGTAGTGGCGGCCCAGGGTCCAGGATCCCTTCTGGAAGGCCGAGCCCTTGCGCAGGCGCTGGAAGATCGGAATCCCAAAGGCCAGGTACAGCCCCACCACGCCGATGGACACGACGGCGTTGAACGCCACGGGTACGGGAGCGCCGTTGATGTCCACCGGCACCAGGGCCGGCAGGGTCAGGACGATCGCGAGCACGGCGACCAGGGCCACGCTGTAGAGGGGCACCCCGCTCTTGTTGAGCCGGGTCCAGAAGCGGGCGCCGGGAACCGCGCCGTCGCGGCTGAAGGCGAACAGCATGCGGGTGGTGGAGGTCATGCAAGCCAGGGCGCAGAAGCACTGTCCCACGGTGGAGATCACCAGCACGGCGCTGACCCAGGGGCCGCTGAGCGCCTGGTTCAGGATGGTGACCACGCTGCCGCCGCTGGCGGATACGGCATCTGCGTCCTGCACGGCGAAGAGGATGCCCAGCAGCAGGATCCAGCCGCCGATCGCCGAGTAGAGAATGGCCTGCCAGATGCCGTTGGCGGCGGAGTTGGAGGCTCCCTTGGTCTCTTCGGACATGTGGCAGGAGGCGTCGTAGCCGGTGACGGTGAACTGGGGCAGGATCACCGCCAGCGGCAGCACCAGGAACACGAACCCGAGTCCGGTGGTGGCGCCGTCGAACATGCCGGTGTTGTTGATCCGCTGGGTGAACACGTCCGCCACGCTGGCGTGGTGTTGCGGCACGAAGATGATGATGGCGATGATGGCGACCGTGCCGATGACGTGCCACCACACCGAGATGTTGTTGAAGATAGCCAGCAGGTGGCTGGAGAAGATCGATAGCAGGGTGACCACGGCCAGCACCCCGATGAAGATCAGGAACACGCGGGTCAGCGAGTAGCCGTCGGCCCAGGCCTGGCTGAACGAGGACAGGGTGATGTCGATGAAGGTCGCGCAGCCGTAGGAGACCGCGGCGACGATGGCCAGCAGCCCGAGGAAGTCGAGCCAGCCGGTGAAGTAGCTGGACCGGAGGCTGCCCAGCTTGGCGGCCCAGTAGTACATGCCGCCGGAGGTGGGCATCGCCGAGACGAGTTCGCCCATGCACAGGCCGACCACGAGGATCAGCGCGCACACGATCGGCCAGCCCCAGCTGATCGCCGCGGGACCGCCGTTGTTCCATCCGATGAAGAAGCTGATGAAGGGGCCGCTGAGGATGGAGATGACGGAGAAGGAGATGGCGAAGTTGGAAAAACCGGACCAGGACCGTTTCAGCTCGGGCTTGTAGCCCAGATTGGCAAGAACGTCGTCGTCGGAGCGACGTGATTCGGAGACAGACATGGGAGTCAATCCTTGTGGTGGTGGGCTGGTGATAAGGGGATGTGTTAGCCAGTGAGGCTTTTCGCAACAGGTTCCCTGGACGCTGCCACTGGGTGGCGTCCGCATGTAAGGGCGGCTACATCGACGTCAGTCCCCCGTCGATCGGAAGCAGCTGTCCGGTGATGTACCGGGCCCAGTCCGATGCGAGGAACACCACCGAGGGGGCGATGTCCTCCGGCGTCCCCTGGCGCCCCAGGGGTACCTGCCGTCCCACGAGCTGGTCCAGTTCCTCCGTCTCCAGATGGCCGAGCACCGGGTCGTTGAATCCCGTTTCGATCCATCCGGGGCAGATGCCGTTGACGCGGATGCCGTGCTCGGCGTACTCGATCGCAAGCTGCCGCGTGAGGTTCACGAGGGCGCCCTTGGAGGAGTTGTAGGCGACCAGGTCAGGTTCCCCGATCAGCCCGGACACGGACGCGGTGATGATGATGGCGCCCGACTTTTGCTGCACCATCTGGGGCAGTGCCGCCCGCACCGTGAGGAACGTGCCGCGCACGTTGACCGTAAAGGTCTTGTCCCACTCGTCCAGGGTCTGGGTCAGGGCGGTTCCTGCCATGAGCACACCGGCGTTGGCGTGGACGATGTCCAGCCGGCCGTGTGTGCGGACGATGTCATCGACCGCCGCGACCATCGCCTCGGCATCCGTCACGTCGGCGGTGGCGGCGACCGCGGCATAGCCGGCGTTCTTGATGAGCTGCTCGGTTTCGGACGCTCCCGCGAAATCGACGTCCGTGGCCACCACCAGGGCGCCTGCCTCGGCAAGGGCCAAGGCGCTGGCACGACCGATTCCGTGGCCAGCGCCGGTAACCATGGCCACTTGGCCAGCTAGGGACAAGGCATTCATCATCAACCTCCGTGGGATTTTCCTGCATGGGCCGGGGTGTGACGCCGGCCACGTTTCTGCGATTTCCACAACTGTAAGGCGAGTCGATCACCCTAGGCAATAGAATTTAGTATTAAAGGTTTACGTTCATGTCACTCCCGCGTTGCGGGTTCGTTTCCTTGGGCTCCGCGCAGGGAAGGGGCCCGCCGGACGTTGAGGGCAGGCCCCTTTTGGGCGCAAGCATCAACCCTGAGCCCCGCTACCAACGTGGCGCGATACGGCCCCGGTCAGGGATTCGCCTCAGGCAAGACCGTCCCGAACTGGACCTTTTCGCTTCTTGGTGAGCCGCTCCAGCCGGTCGAGCGGATGTGGATGCGTTGCCGTCAGCCCGCCCAGGAGCCCCGCCGCCCGCGCCTTCGCCCGACGCACCGCCAGCCACCGGAACAGCTCGTCCGCACCGCCCAGGCTGCCTTGGTAGGCAGCCGCGTAATCGTCCGCCTCCTCCTCGTGCCGGCGCGACGCGAACAGCCCCGCACCCAAGGTCGCGAAGATGCCAGCCATCAGCACGGCCACCACCAGCGCGCCCAGAACCGGCAGGAACACGGCGGCCACGAGGCTCAGGAACCCCAACACAAGGAGCACAATCCCGCAAGCCCACCGCGCTCGCGCCCACAGGGACCGGCGCAGGGCAATATGGCCATATTCGTGGGCAAGGAGAAACTCCAAGGCCGCCGTGCTGAGACTCGACACCGCCTCCGGCGACAACGCGATCACCGACCGGGCCCCGCCCCGCACGCGCGTTTTCGCAATGGCACTTGCCGCACGCGGCTTCCGGCCCCAGCGGTTGATAACAACCAGCCTTGGCACCACCTGACCCGCCGCTGCCGCAATGCGTTGCAGCATAGGCCCGGCGACAGCGAGGATGGACTCCTTGCCCTGGGCTGAATCGTTCCGGGCCGAATTGCTCATGGCCGACACTCCCTAAGCTCCCCATACTCCGCGGGATCCCGAGCCCGCTGCATGGCGCCCGCGCCCCACAACAAATCTACCGCCGGGCGGGCGGCAACCGATACGGCCGGTTCCAGGGAGGGGTGCCACGTCGCAGCCGGGCCCAGGGGCCCACAAAAAAGGACCGCCGATCCCCTTGTAAAGGAATCGGCGGTCCGTAACTTTTGTGGAGCTTAGGGGAATCGAACCCCTGACCTTTTCATTGCGAACGAAACGCTCTACCAACTGAGCTAAAGCCCCGTGCCGCAGTTCCATCCGGAATTGCAACCCTGTAAGGATAACGCGTCCCTCGCGTTCCGGCCAAAACGGCGCGCCTACAGCGTTTCGTGCTGGTTGGCGTTCTCCCGGGCGGCCGCGTATTGGCGCTGGATGTAGGCCTCCAGTTCGGTGCGCTCCACGCGCCACACGCCGCGCCCGCCGATTTGGATCGCCGGAAGTTCCCCGCTGCGCACCAGCGAACGGACCTGGGGCATATTCACGTTCAGCTCCTCGGCCACGTCTTCCAGACGCATGAATCTCATGCAACGAAAGTAGCGCGCCGCCCCACCGCTTTCCACTCCCTCCCCCGGCCTGTGGAAAAGCGCGCGCCGGAGCCGCGACGCACATCGCCCATACCGCGCAACACGGTTGGGACCGGCCGGGCATTTTGACTAGTCTTGTTCCGTTGGGGCGAGCGTTTGGGACGCCTTCAACCCTCCCACCCCTTCCGCCCTCAACGGCACCCCGGCGGGCCGTGCCAGCTACTTTCCAGGAGCCATTCCATGACCCCCGAGATCCACCAGCTGGACGAGACGGACAAGCGGATCCTGCTGGCCATGGACCCGGATCCCCGCATCCCCGTGATGATGCTGGCCCAGATCCTGGGGCTTGCCCGCGGCACCGTCCAGGCCCGCCTGGAGAAGCTCGCCGCGTCCGGCGCCCTGCGCCCTAACAGCATCCGCGTCAGCCCGGCCGCGCTCGGCCGCGGGGTGTCCGCCGCCGTCAGCGCCGAAGTGGACCAGTCCCTGCTCAACGAGGCCATCGCGGCGCTGCGGGAGATTCCGGAGGTGCTGGACTGCGTTGCCCCGGCCGGGGACACCGACCTGCTGATCCGCGTGGCCGCGAAGGACCCCGACGACCTCTACCGGGTCAGCGAAGTCATCCGCCTCTGCCCCGGCATCAAGCGCACCTCCACCTCCATGTTCCTGCGCGAGGTCATCCCGTACCGCACAACGGGCCTGCTCGGCGAATAGACGCCGGACAGGCCCGTGGCCCCGTCCGTCCAGGATGGACCGGGAGGGACGGGGCGGACGCCTACTTGCGTGTCCGCAGGATCTCGCCGCGGAAGAAGGCGGGGTGCCTGAGCCGCATCACGAACATCAGCACGACGCCGATCAGCAGCACGGCCATGCCCAGGATGAACACCGTGCCGATCCCGAACAGCGAGCTTCCGGAACCGTAGTCCGGGTCCATGGAGTCGATGGCGGTCTTCACGAACATGACCAGCAGGATGGTGCCGCCGATCAGCGGCGCCAGGAACTTGAAGACCACGCTCTTCCAGCCGGCGAACAGCTCGCGGCGGAAGTACCAGACGCAGGCCAGCGCGGTGATGCCGTAGTAGAAACAGATCATCATGCCCAGGGCGGTGATGGTGTCCCAGAGGGCGTTCTCGCTCACCAGCCGGGTAACCACGTAGAACGCGGCGGCGGCAACGCCGGACGCGATGGTCGCCGTCGACGGGGAGAGGAACCGGGGGCTGACCCGGCCGAAGCGCGGCGGCAGGGCCTTGTAGTAGCCCATGGCCAGCAGGGTGCGGGCCGGGGAGACGAAGGTGGACTGCAGCGAGGCCGCTGAGCTGGAGAGGATGGCCAGCGACATCAGGATCGCGAAGGGCCCCATGATGGGTCCGGCCAGCACGGCAAAGATGGACTCCTGGTTCTCCGGGTTGCCGGCGCCCAGGCCGGTGTCGCCGGTGCCGGCGTAGCTGATCACTGCCAGCGAGACCAGCATGTAGATGCCCATGATGATTAGGATCGTGAGGGTTGCGGCGCGGCCGGGGATCTTGTCCGGATCCTTGGTTTCCTCATTCATGGTCAGGGTGACGTCCCAGCCCCAGAAGATGAAGATGGACAGGGAGACGCCGGCGGCGAAGGCGGAGAAGGATTCCACGCCGAACGGGTTGAACCACTCCAGGGAAATGGGAGTGGCGTCGAACGCGGTGCCGTTGGCGACGTGCATGAATGCGGCGATGGCGAACCATCCAAGCACCAGCAACTGGAAGCCCACCAGGACGTACTGGAATGCCTTGGTGGTCTGCAGGCCCCGGTAGGAGATCCAACAGGCGCCAGCGATGAAGACGAGCGTGGTGGGGATGTTGATCCACAGGTTGGTCGTCAGGTCGGCGAGCGCCTCGTTGCCGGTGATCTGGGAGAGCATCAGGTAGAAGAAGTCCACCGCGACCGCCGCAAGGTTGGACAGCACGATGATGGTGGCGGCGATCAGGCCCCAGCCGCCCATCCAGCCGATCCACGGGCCGAAGGCGCGGGTGGCCCAGGTGAACGAGGTTCCGGAGTCCGGCATCGCGTTGTTCAGCTCGCGGTAGCCCAGCGCCACCAGCAGCATCGGCAGGAAGCCCGCGATGAAGATCGCCGGCAGGTGCGTTCCGACCTCGGCCACGGTGGGACCCAGCGCGGCGGTGAGCGTGTAGGCCGGCGCGATGCAGGAGACGCCGATGACGACGGCCCCCAGCAGACCGACGGCGCCCTTGTTCAGGCCCTTTTCGCCCAAACCTCCGCCGGTTTCGGTGTTATCCGGCCCAGAGCCGGCAACGGTGTAAGTCATGGTTCCTGCTTTACGTGAGTATCGACTCCGGACGGCTGTCCCTTGTGGGGCTCCCCGGCGCTGCGGCGCCGGGGAGCCCAGCTGATGTGGTGATTGGTTATTTTGCGATGCCCGGCTTGTAGTCCCGCGGGACGACGATCAGCGGGACCGGCAGGGTGCGCAGCATGCGGTGCGCGGTGGCGCCGAGGAAGATCCGGCGCTTGCGGCCCAGCCGCGACGAGCCCACCACGGCGGTTTCGTCGTGCCGCCAGTCCAGGCCCTCGACCGCGGTTTCGATGTCGCTGCCATGGGCCACGACGACGTCGGCCTTCACCCCGGTCTCGGCGACGACGGCGTCGAGCTCGGCCATCGCGGCGGCGCTCGCCTCCGCGATAGCCGCCTGGTCGTCCAGCTCCCTCGGGATCAGCGAGACCAGACGCAGCGGGCAGCCGCGGCGCGCCGCGGCAAGCGCGGCGGTGGCCACGACGGCCTGCGCACCGGCCCGGGTGCCGATGAACGCGGTGACCCGGCTCAGCCCGGCGGTCGGTGCCGCTTCCGCCTCCGGCGCCGCCGTGGCCAGCGCCAGGGGCACCGGCGAGCTATGCAGCAGCGCCGAGGCCACCGACCCGACGGTGAACCGGCCGGCGATCCCCCGCCGGTGCGCGCCCACGACGATCAGCAGCGCCTCGCGTTCCTTGGCGACGTCCATCAGGACCTCGGCCTCGGACGGCCCGGAGCGGGCCAGCACGGTGGCCGGGATCCCCTCCGGAACCATCGCCAGGGCCTCCTCCGCCCACTTCTTGACGGTTTCGCCCAGGACCGTGTCGGTGCTGTGGGCCCCGCCCTTGTACACGGCCTCGAACGGCGTGTGCTCGGGCAGGGCCATGACCAGGTCCAGCTCGGTGGACCCGTCGGTGCCCGCCAGCCGCGCCCCCAGCTGCAGCGCCTCGGCGCCCCGTTCGTCGGCCGTGTAGCCGACGACGTAGCGGGCGACGCTAGGCATGAGCGGTGTCCGGCACCGGGACCGAGCCGTCGTAGGCCGGGTCGTGGGCGGTTCCATCCAGCGCGGCGATGATCAGTGCCGCAGTGCGCCGGCCCATACGGACCGCGCCGTCCACGTGCTGGTAGCCCTCGCCCGCCAGGTCCGAGGAGGCCCAGTGGATCGCACCGGTCGGGACCGACTGGTCCGGACCGAAGCGGAAGAGCCCGCCCAGGTCGTAGCTGGTGGCGTACGCGCCGCGGGTCCACTCCTCAGAGCCGAAATCGGAGAGGTAGAAGACCTCCGGGGTCAGCGCCTCGTCGCCGAGGAAGTTGGCCAGGTCGGCCAGGATGCGGGCCTTGCGCTCCTCCTCGGACAGCTCGAACATCGCATCGGCGTGCACGTCGGAGATGAAGCCGACCAGGGTGCCGCGGGTGTCCTCGTAGAAGGTGTTGTCGTAGACCTCGGAAACGATCTGGGTCGGGGCGAAGCCGGTGCCGGAGAGGCCCTTGGCGCGCCAGAACGGGGTGTCGTAGACCGCGTGCACCTTGATGACCAGGCCCATGGACTGGTGCTGGTGGGTGATGTGCTTCTTGCGCGGCAGCGGCGGGTTGTAGGAGATGCGCGAGTACAGGTTCGGCGGTACCGCCACGATGGCCTTCTTGGCGCTGACGGTCACGGTGGCCCCGTAGGCGGTGACACCCTCCTCGGACCAGTCCAGCTTCAGCACCGGGTTGTTCAGGAAAACGACGTCCTCGCCCAGATGCGCGGCGACGGTCTTGGAGACCCCCTGCATGGTGCCCACGATCCGGCGGTCCAGGATGAAGTCCTCGTTGACCAGATTGCTGAAGGAACCTGCGGAGGCGGCCATCAGCAGCGCCTGCAACGCGGAGAAGGTGTGGGCCGGCTTGGTGAGCATGCCGCCGGCAATGAACAGGCCGATGTTTGTGGCCGCGTCCTCGTCGTCAGTGAGGGTGCGAAGCCAGTGATGGAAGGAGATCATGTCCAGTTCCTCGGCGCGCGCGTGCTCCCACGGGCGGTCCGGGTCGATCTGGGCGGCCAATTCGTCCATCACGGCGATGAGCTTGTCCATCTCGGCGACCTTTTCCGGGGCGATCGGGAAGTCTTCGCCGGTGTACTCGATGCGCTTGCCATCGGGGCCGACGAACACCGAGGTCCCCTCCTTGTGGCGCGGGTAGGTCTCGATGCCGAACTCTTCCAGCAACGAGTACAGCCCGGTCTGGTCCGGGGAGATCCACTGTCCACCGATCTCGATGGTCGCCCCGCCAATCACATCGGTCCACGTGCGACCGCCGACACGGTCGCGGGCTTCGAGCACGGCGACGGTCTTGCCTGCCTTGCGCAGCTCATGGGCGGCGGTCAGACCGGTGGGACCGGCGCCAATGATGACGACATCGCGTTCCAGCGTTGCCATAGAGATCACTACCTTCGTGTTCGACAATAAATGAATGACGTTCATTTATAGACTTACGATACGCGTCCGGCATATGTTTGTGAAGCCGGTCACTGAAAAGATCGCACTTCGCGCCCCGAGAGGAAACCCATGAGTGCCCCGCCCATGGCGGACGGCAGGACGATTGTTCCGCGCCGCCGCGCCGGCCGCCCGAGCAACGCGGTCCTGGACCGCACGCACATTACGACGGCGGCGCTCGGGATCGTCTCGGAGCGCGGCTACCCCGCGCTGACCATGGCCGCACTGGCCCGCCAACTGGGCGTCTCGCCGTCGGCCCTGTACAACCACGCATCCTCCAAGCAGGAGGTGTTGCAGTGGGTCCAGGAGCACGTGATGTCCGGCGTCGATTCCACCGGGTTCGGGCAGGTGCCGCTGCGCGAAGCCCTGCGCCGCTGGGCGCGTTCCTACCGCGATGTGTTCGCCGAGCACGCCCCACTCATCCCCGTGGTGGCGGTACTGCCGGTGGCCGGGTCTCCGCGCACGCTGCGGATGTACGAGGCCGTTGCCGAGGGGCTGTCCACGGAGGGCTGGCATCCGGAGCGGATCGTGCCGGCGATCGTGGCCCTGGAGTCCTTCATCTTTGGCTCCGCGCTGGATGCGACGGCGCCGCTGGACATCCTTGATCCGGGCCAGCACGCCTCCGCGCTGCCCGTGTTCGCGGGGGCGCTGCAGGCGCAGCGGGCCACCGGCGCCGGGCCCGCGGACACCGCGTTCGAGTTGGGCCTGGACGCCTTGCTGACCGGCATGCTGGGCCCAGCCTAGCTGGGCGCTAGCTGACGAAGGAGCCTGCTGGCTGAGTACAGCTAGCGGGTGCTGAAGTGCCAGACGACGCCGACCACCCACAGGGAGGCGGCCATCGCGGCGCACCCGAACTCGACGAGGATGCCGGCGCCCGCGGCCTTCAGTGCCGATCCGCTGGCCCGCAGCGCCTCGGGAAAGTTCCGGCGCCGCACGAACTCGGATCCCAGCAGCCCCACTCCGAAGCCCACGAACAGTCCCACTACGGGGATCAGGAACATGCCCACGATCGCGGCGAGCAGGGCCACGAGCGTCGAGCCCTTGGGGATCTGCTGCTGCTTCAGGTTGCGCCCGGTCAGCACGGTGGAGGCCGTCCAGCCGACGACGGCGAAGGCTATCCCGAGCAGGCCCATCGTCCATGAAGCGGTGCTTCCCAGGATCCAGGACCACGCCAAGAGGGTGCCGACCGTGAGCAGGCTGCCCGGCAGCACGGGGAACACGGTGCCCAGGGTGGCCACGGCCAGCAGCACTCCCGCGATGACCGTCACGACGATTTCGGTGTCCATCCGACCAGTCTGCCAGCCATTGTGCCTAGTCCCGGGAACCTAACCCTCTCCCCGTCGGTTGTACGGGGAGACAAGCCGGAATCCAACGCAAGGAGCACACCGTGGGCATGTTCGACAAGCTGATCCAAAAAGGCCAGAAGATGGCGGGCGAATACCTGCGCAACCAAATGGGCCAGCAGAAGCCGAACCAGACGGGCGCGCAGGGGCAGCACGGAAACGGCCAGTACGGAAATAGCCAGTACGGCGCGCCGCAGCAGGGCGGGGCGCCCTACGGAAATGCGCAGTACGGGAACTCCCCCTATGGCAACGCTCCCCACGATCAGGGCCAGTACCCGGGCTCCAGCCAGCCTAAAGCCGCCCCCGGGGCCCCGGCTGCCTCCGCGGAGGACCGCGCGGCTATCGCGAAGTACCGATACATGCTGCAGACGGCTCCGCCGCAGGACATGGAGCGGGCCCACGCCGAGGCGTTCGCCCGGCTGACGCCGCAGCAGCGCGCACTCCTCCAGCAGGAGCTCTCCGACGGGCTGCCGCCGGCGGAACGTCCGCGCAGTGCCGAGCCGTTCGACCTCGCCCGCGCCGCGACCCGCGCGGAGGTCAGCCGGCCCGGCTTCATGCCGAACCTGCTGTCCCGTTCGTCCGGGACCGGCCGGGCCGTGGGTGCCGGCGCCGCCGGCGGCCTGGCCGCGGGCATGGCCGGCGGGCTGCTCGCCGGCGTCGCCGGGGCGTTCATTGGCACCGCGATCGCCGGTCCGCTGCTGGACGGGTTCTCCGGCATCGGCGAGGGCCTGGCCGGGGCGGGCGAAGAACTGATGGGCGCCGGCGGAGAGGCGCTGGCGGCCGGCGGCGACCTGATCGGCGAAGGCACCGGCATGGTCGAGGAAGCCGGCGGGCTCTTCGACGGGTTCGACTTCGAGCTCTAGGCCAACCGGTTCGTTGGCGCGGCGCGGCAGTTGCAGCTCCCGCGAGTCCGGTTGATGCAACGAGCGCTAGGACCCTAGCCTTCCGGCCGCGCGGCGGACCGAGGGCGCGCCGTACGGCCGGCGCGCCCTCGGTCCGCGGGGCCGGGCAATTCCTTGGTCAGTCGGCCGCTCCGCCAGCCAACCCGGCGGTTTTTCCTTCGGCGTGTTCGTAGGTGAGGCAGTCCGCGTTGTCCGCCCCCGGGCCCACATGGACCTCCGGCGCGGAACACATCAGCTGGTCGTTGTGGACGCATTCGGCCCGCTGGCAGGCCCCGACGGTGGCCAGGACTTTCCGCAGCCCGCCGTGCATGCCGGTGTCGATGAAGGTGGCGCAGGACGCGTGGTCCTCGCCCCCGCCGATCGTGATGCCGGCGGCCTGGCAATTCGAATGGTCATTGAAGGAACAGTTGACGACGGTGCAGTCGCTGACGTTGGCCGTAGCGGTCATGGCGTTCTCCCCTGCTCGGTGGCTGCCCGGGCCGGACAACCCTCCAATACACCGTACGTCCGATTTGCCGCAACCAATTAGTGCCGGTTTCGGCCTCTTTTGCGGTGAGGCCAGCCTATGTCCCCTCCGCCGGGGCGGTCCCCCAGCCCTTGACAATCACCGCGGCCCGACGCCTACGGTGGAGGCGCTCCCCGGAACCGGGTAGCCGGGAGGGGCCGGTCGGCAAAGTCCGTCCCCCGCCACTATCCCACTCCTCGCCGTTCCCCAGAGCCGAATCTCCCGGTGAATGGTTTCGGATTGGCAGGAACGTAGTTCGAACGGGGGTGCCGGACACGATTGACGGAGGTTCCGCGGGAAGCATGCACACACAATCCATCTACGGCCAGGAGAGACCACCATGGCACGAGTACAGGAAAGCATCGAAGTCGACGTTCCCGTCCAGACCGCTTACAACCAGTGGACCCAATTCGAATCGTTCCCGGAGTTCATGACCGGTGTGGAAAGCGTTGTCCAGCAGGAGGCGGACACCAGCCACTGGGTCACCCGGGTGGGCGGAGTGCAGCGTGAATTCGACACCCGCATCGTCGAGCAGGTCCCGGACCAGCTGATCCACTGGAGAAGCACGGACAACAAGGCCATCGAGGGCATTGTCCGCTTCGAACCGTTGGCTGCCGACGCCGCCACCCGGCCTGCGCCCGGCGTCGCCGAGGAAACGCCAGGGGTCGACCCCGGACTGCCGCGGGTCGGGATGCCCGGCGACGACATGGCCGGCTCGCCGATCGCGCTGGACCCGGACATGCAAACCCGGCCGACAGGTACCGCCGATCCCTATGCCACCGTGCCGGCCGGGGCGCGGACCCGCGTGACGGTGGACTTCACGTGGGACGACGAAACCTTCATGGAGAAGGCGGGCGCCGCCCTGGGCTTCGACTCGGCACAGGTCAAGAGAGATCTGCACCGTTTCCGCGAATTCATCGAGGAGCGCGGGTCCGAAACCGGGGCATGGAGAGGGAGCATCGACCCCACGGGTCCGCTGGGCTGACAGCCCTCCGGAACGGTTCGGAAAGAGGGCTCTTCCGACGGACCGCGCCCACCGAAAACCCGCCGGGCCGGCGGTCGACCCGGCGTCGGAAACACGGCGGCGACCCGCGGCCGCAACCGTGTTTTTGGAGGCCTTGTTTCCCCGGCGCGTCCGTGCTTGGCTGTACGCAGCCGGCGAGAAACGGAGTGCCAGACCCACCGGTTCTCACCGATGGCTCGGGTGCCGCAGCTGCTTCACCCGGGGTTTCCCGTCCGGCGCCTTCCCCGCAACGGAGAGGGCAGGTTCGGTGGCATGGACCGTTGGACAGCAACCAATAGATCAAGACTCCTTATCGGCATCGATATCCGGTCCGCTCCTCGCGCCGGTTGCCTCATGTGAACCGGCCTCGGGGCCCCGTGGCCCCCGAGGGAGAGGGCCGGATACCCGGCGCAGCATCCGCGCGGTGCTGCCCAACCCTTGGGACGTGTGCAAGCAGGACCCAAACAATGGAGGATCAGATGAGCACAGAGGATTTTTCCGCCAACCCACGCAGGGATCCCGTAGATCCCACCAACCCCCTCAACAGGCCGCCAACGGACGTCCCGCCCACCGGTGTTCCACCGGCCACCGGATGGGACACGGAAGGCAGCGCGGCCGGAGAGCCGTACCCCGGAGGGACCACGGCAGGCGCAACCTCCACGACTTCGGAGCAGGAGACGGGCAAGGTGGCCGCCGGGAAGGAAGCCGCCCAACACGTCGGCGAAACGGCCTCCGAGGAGGCGCGAAAGGTCGCGGGCGAGGCTAAGACCCAGGCGAAATCCTTGCTCTCCGATCTCCAGACGGACCTGCGCGACCAAGCCGGGAAGCAGCAGGAAAAGATTGCCGGGAACCTTCGCTCCATGAGCGAAGAATTCAACACGATGCTCGGCGCCTCCTCGGGTGGCCAGGGGTCCGACCTGGTCCAAATGGCCGGCCAGCGGGTCGACCAGGTCGCCTCATGGCTCGAGAACCGGGATCCGGGGACGATGCTCGACGAAGTGCGGCGGTTCGCCCGGCGGCGCCCGGGAGCCTTCCTGGCCATAGCCGCCGGAGCCGGCCTGGTGGCCGGGCGGCTGGCCCGCAACCTGGCCGCGGAGGCGGGAAGCGAATCCTCGCAACGCCCCAGCCACCTTGCCCCCGGCCCCGTGCGGCCCTCGGCTGCCCCCTCCGCGTGGCCCGCCGACACCACCCCCTCGGGGGCCGTGGGGACGAGTCCCGCCGGCGGCGCCGGGCTGACTCCCCCAGGTTCGGTGGGGACGACCCTTCCCGGATCCGTGGGGATTGATGAGGGATCAAGCGTCCGCCCGCCCGCGAATCCCGCCGCGGGAAGCACGGAGACCTATCCATGAGCGACTACCGTGAGTCACCCGGGTTCCCGGCCCCGGACGACCCGGGAGCGCGTGCCGCCGACAATTCCTTGGGAGACCTGTTCCGGGAGCTGACAGAGGACGTGTCCACGCTGATGCGGCAGGAAGTCCAGCTGGCCAAGGCGGAAATCCAGCAGTCGGCGAAAACCGCAGGCAAAGGCGTGGGACTGTTGGCCGGAGCGGGGGTGGCCGGGCATTTCGCCCTCGGCTTCCTCTCGCTGGCCATCGCCGTGGCGCTGTCCGTATGGATCGGCCTGGGCTGGGCATCCCTGATCGTGGCGGTCATCTGGGCCATCATTGGCGCAGTGCTGGCCTCGCGTGGCAAGAAGCAACTCGAATCCGTGCGGGGCATGCCCCAGACCGCGGCGACGGTCAAGGAGATCCCGCCCACCCTGAAACCCGGTGAGGAGACACCATGAGCCAGACACCAGAAGAAATCCGGGCAGACATCGAGCGCACCCGTCGCGAGGTGGGCGGGGACGTGGACGCCTTGGCCCAGAAGGTCAGCCCCTCGGCCGCCGTGGACCGCCAAAAGACGCGGGTCCGGCACGGACTCCACCGTTTCCGCGAGAACATCATGGGGGCCGCCGACGACGTCGGGACCTCTGTGGGCGACACGGCCCACGACGTCGCCCACCGGGCCGGCGAAACGGTCAGGGAAGCCCCGCAGCAGGCGGCCCGGGCCACCCGCGGCAATCCGCTCGCGGCGGGCCTGATTGCCTTCGGCGTCGGGGCAATCGTCTCCTCCCTGATCCCGCCGACCGCGAAGGAAAGGGAGGCGGCTACGCTCCTGAAGGAGAAGGTCGAACCCGTGACCGAGGAAGTCAAGGCGGCGGTTTCCGAAGTCGCCCATGACCTTCAGGAACCGGCCCAGGAGGCTGCCGCCGCCGTCAAGGAGTCGGCAACCGAATCCTTCGAAACCGTGCGCGGCGAGGCTCAAAGCGGAGTCGACTCCGTGAAGGAGGGCGGAACGCCGCCGCGCAGGGACGAAGTGCTGTAACCGAATCCTCTTCCGGGCCCTGGCGCCCGGGCGTGGAAGACCGGTGACCGCCAGCGAAGCCCCACCGCCGGACGGACGGACCAGTGCCGCCCGTTCCGCAGTGGGGCTTCGCTGGCGACGGGGACCGGAGGACAGCGGTGCAGGGAAGACGGAAACGTACGGAAGACGGGACAGGTGAGTTACGGCGCGTGGAAAGAAGCCGCGCGGAATGCAGGAGGCATCGGGATGGCCCCAAACAGGAATTCAACCCAGAACAGGAATCCACGGATCAAGGACGAGGAGCTCTACCAGAAGCTCTTGGACGAGGGAAACTCGGCCCGCAAGGCTGCGCGGATCGCCAATGCGGCCGCCCGCTACGGACGCTCCGCAGTGGGCGAGCGGGGCGGAGAAGCCGGCAGCTACGAGGACTGGACCGTCGATGAGCTGAAGGGCCGGGCCCGGGAAATCGGACTCAAGGGCTACTCGAAGCTCCGCAAGGCCGAACTGATCGATGCCCTGCGGAATTCGTAGCGCGCGGCGGAAGCGGCGTTGGAAATGGCACCAACCGTAGGAAGGGAACCAATGGACATGCACCCCACCGGCAGGATCGGCCGGCAGCCCCACCCCGCGGCCTGGGGACGCGAAGCCTGGAGTACCCCCCGGCTGGTCGACCCCAGCGTTCCCCCGCAACCCGGCCCGATAGGCCCTCCCCAACCCGGGCCCACTCCCCCGGTACCGGACCCCAGCGTCCCCCCGCTGCCGGACCCCAGCGCTCCCCCGCAGCCCGGTCCCACTCCTCCCCGCGATCCCAGCGTCCCCCCGCAGCCCGATCCCACCACGCCTCCGCCACCGGAGCCCACTCCGCCCTCGCGGCCCGACCCGACCGCTCCCCCGGAACCTGGCCCCGCTCCACCCTCGCGGCCCGATCCCTCCACACCCCCGCAGCCGGAGCCCACTCCTGCCCCGGAGCCACCGTTCCCAATGCCGGATCCGCTGGACCCCTACCGCCGGCCCGGCACCACAACGCCTCTGCCCAGGGATCCCGAGGAGCCCTCCAAGCCGGACCAGCCCGGGAGCCGCTTGCTCACGGCGCGGAGCGCCACAGTCCGTTAGCTACTTAGTCCAATAGCTGCAGGACTGCACGGTCCGGCTGAAGGGCGCGGTCGGCGACCCGCCCCTGCTCGAACAGTTCGATAACGCGGGGGTCGATGTAGGCCGAACGGGCCACCGCCGGTGTGTTGTGCAGGCGTTCCGCCGTCGCCCGCACCGCGGCCGTCACGGCGGCCGCCAGATCGGTGCCCTTCTGCGATGCCTCGGACAAGGTCAGGGCCGCGGTGACCGTCCCCTGCCAGGTGCGGAAATCCTTGGCGGTGAACCCCTGCCCAGCCGCCTGCGCAATGTAGGCGTTCACCTCTCCCGGCGTCGGCGCCTGCCACCGGATCCTCCTGCCTCCCCGCACCGGCCGGCACAAGGCCGGGGCGGTGGCGGGGCGTCGGGGCAACGAAGCCAGGTATGACGCCAGGAGCGGGTCCCGCAACCGGATTTCCCAGCGCTGGCCCGACTTGCCCGGAAAATCGAGCAGCACTTCGTCTTCCTCGACCCGCACGTGGCGGCGCCGCAGCGTGGTTGCTCCGAAGGATCCGTTCTTCCGCGCGTAGTCTTCGGCCCCCACCCGCAGGCCGGCCTGGTCGATCAAACGCACTGCCGCGGCCACCGCGCGCCGGGGGGACGAGTCGCTGCCCAGGTCCCGGGTCACTGCCCGGCGCAGCTGCGGCAGCCTCTCGGCAAAGGCCTGAGCACGGGCAAATTTCTCCACGTCACGGGCTTCGCGCCACAGCGGATGGTAGATGTACTGCGTCCTGCCGGCCGCGTCCTCGCCCGTGGCCTGCACATGGGCCCCGGGCGAGGAGGCGATCCACACCTGCTCCCACGCCGGTGGAATGGCCAGCAGGTCGATCCGCCGCAGCGTCGCGGCAGCCCGGATCAGCCGGCCGGTGGACGTCCGGTATTCGAATCCGTCCTTGCCGCTGTCCCTCCGGATGCCTCCGCGGCCCGGTTTCACCTGCACAATGTCCATACGCCCCTCGCTGAATCCCCGCCCCCTCCGGTGGGGAAGGCCGGATCCCGACCGCCCCTTAGTCAACCAGCCTCCGACGGCGGGTTCCAGCCTTTCGGGGACCGGCCGGCTACGCCTGGCCTGGCGTCCGGTGCCCGCGGTGGCTCCGCCTCACCTCCCCTTGAAAGGTGCGGGACCTCGTGGTTGGCTTCACGAAACACGGCAATCCACGACGGAGCGGGGTACGCGCCGCCGAATCCGCGGAGCGGCCCGCCAGCCCAACCGGCCTGCCCATCCACCACCTGGGGGCGGCCAGGGTTCCAGGAACTTGGAGGAAGCACCCATGAGCAACTCCCCGAACAGCGGCAGCGGCGAGACCCAACCGCAGGGCTCCGCGTCGGAAAAGGACCAGCTGTCCCTCGACGACCCCACCACCCGCCATCCGAAGATCAGCCCGCCGAAACAGGACCAGCCCGAACCGGGCCTTGATGCCCGGCTCGAACCGCACGCCGACCACGGCGAGGAGTCCTACACTGGCACCGGGCGGCTGAAGGGGCGCAAGGCCTTGGTCACCGGCGGCGATTCAGGCATCGGCGCGGCCGTGGCCATCGCCTTCGCCAAGGAGGGCGCCGATGTCGCCATTGCCTACCTTCCGGCCGAGGAAGAGGATGCCAGGGACGTGGCCGCCACCATTGAAGCGGCGGGTCGGACGGCGATCACCCTGCCCGGGGATCTGACGGATCCCGAGTACCGTCGTCAGCTGGCTCACGACGCGGCGGAGGCCCTGGGCGGGCTGGACATCCTGGTCAACAACGCCGGCAAGCAGCTGAGCGTCGATCGGTTCGAGGACCTCGACGACGATCAGGTGCGCACCACGTTCGAGGTGAACATCCTGGCGATGTTCACCATCACGCGCGAGGCACTGGCCCACCTGCCCGCCGGCGCCAGCATCATCAACACGACGTCCATCCAGGCCTACGACCCGTCGCCGAACCTGCTCGACTATGCCTCGACCAAGGCCGCCATCAACAACTTCACCAAGGGGCTGGCGGTACAGCTGGCTCCCCGCGGGATCCGCGTGAACGCCGTGGCGCCGGGCCCCATCTGGACGCCCCTGCAGGTCTCCGATGGCCAGCCGAAGGAGAAGCTGCCCAAGTTCGGCCACAACACCGCGCTGGGCCGCGCCGGACAGCCGGTGGAACTGGCCCCCGCCTACGTTTTCCTCGCCTCCCCGGAATCCAGCTACGTCGTGGGCGAAACCCTCAATGTCAATGGCGGTAAGGCCTCGCCGTGACCAGGACCGCCGGTCCCCGCGGGTCCCCGGCGGTGCGCAGGCCGTGGCGGGTGGCGATGAGCCTGGTGCTCGCCGGTCCCCTGCTGGCGGGCTGCCTCACGTCCCAGGGCGGCATCACCGCCTCCCTTGGGCACTCCCTTGAGGACGCGGCCTCGGACCTGTCCTCCGCGGAACTGGGACTGCGCCAGTACCTCGCCGCCTGAACGCTGCGGACCGCGGTGGACACGCTGGTCTCCGACAGCATGGACCAAGCGACGGAGGCCTCCGCCGGGATCGCCACGGCTTCCCCCGACACACCGGGGGAGGCTGCCGACCAAGCGCGGGCGCTGGACCTCATTGACGATGCGGTACTGGCCCTGGCGGCCACCCGGGCCTACCTCGAGGGCAGCTTCGATCCAGCCCTGCTCGACGGCGGCGAGGGCTCCACCGGGGAACCCGGACCGGCCATCGCTGACCTCTTGGCCGAGCAGGCCGCCGAGCTGGCCGCCCAGGCCGCCCAGGCCGCCCAGGCCGCCCAGGCCGCCGAATGGTCCCCGTGAATCGTCTGCTGGGCGTAGCCCTCGGCATCCTCACGGCGATCGGCGGCTTCGTCGACATCGGCGACCTGGTCACGAACGCCGTCGTCGGAGCCCGGTTCGGGCTCGGGCTGGCCTGGGTGGTGGTCGGCGTCGTCGGGATCTGCGCCTACGCCCACATGGCCGGGAAGGTGGCCGCCGTCAGCGGCCGGGCCACGTTCGAAATCATCCGCGAATGCCTCGGCGCCCGCACCGCGGCAACCAACCTGGCGGCGTCCTTCCTGATCAACCTGATGACCGTCGCTGCGGAGGTCGGCGGCATCGCCTTGGTCCTGCAGCTGGCCTCCGGAATCCACTACCTCGCGTGGATCCCCGTGGCCGCTTTCCTGGTGTGGCTGGTCATCTGGCGAGTGCGGCGCTGTCCCCCATCGTTCCGGAGGGGGAAAGCACGTGGACGTACTGGTACTACGCGGTGGCCCTGTTCGGGGCGGCCATGACCCCCTACGAGGTCTTCTTCTTCTCCTCCGGCGCCGTCGAGGAAAAGTGGTCACCGAAGGACGTCGTCCAATCGCGGATCAACGTGCTCGCGGGCTTTCCCCTCGGCGGCCTGCTCTCCCGTTCCATCGCCGCCTGCGCCGCCGTCGTGCTGCTGCCGCGGCAGATCGGCGTCGAACCGCTGTCCCAGGTGGTCCTGCCGGTGGCCGAAGCCGCCGGACGCATCGGGCTGGTGGTCGTCCTGGTGGGCATCCTCGCGGCCACCTTCGGCGCGGCGCTGGAAACCACGTTGTCCAGCGGCTACACCCTGGCCCAATACTTCGGCTGGTCCTGGGGCAAGTACCGCCGCCCCGTGGACGCCGCGCGCTTCCACGTCGCGATGGTCGCGACCCTGCTGGCCGGTCTCGGCATCCTCGCCACCGGCGTCGACCCGGTACTGGTGACGGAGCTGTCCGTGGTCTTCTCCGCCGTCGCCCTGCCGCTGACCTACATCCCCATCCTTGTTGTGGCCAACGACCCCGAGTACATGGGCGCAGCCGTCAACGGGCGCTTCCTCAACGCCCTTGGAACCTTCTACCTGGGGGTGATCCTGCTGGCCGCCTTCGCTGCCATCCCATTCATGATCGTCACGGGGGCCGGGGCATGAGCCGGCCCCGCCCGTCCCTGCCCGCCGCGCCCCTGCCCACCGCCCCACGGCCGGCCGGCGCAGCCCTGGACGCCACGCTGCACCTCCTTGACCGCCAGATCCTCGACACCGAGGGGGTCCCGGTGTGCACGGTGGACGATCTGTGGATCGACCTGCCCGGCGACGGCCGGCCGATTCCGCCGGGGTCAGCACCGCCGGCGGTTACCGACCTGCTCGCCGGGCCGGTCCTCGCCACGCGCCTGTTCGGGGGGCACCCCCCAACCGATCGGCTGGAACGGATCCCGTGGACAGACCTCGGCGAGGTCGGCACCGTGCTGCGGCTGCGCACCCGCGGAGCCGGACTTTCGGTGCGGTGGGTGGAGCACTGGCTGCGGGACCACGTGATCGCCCGGATCCCGGGAGGGCGCCATGCTCCTGACTGAGATACTGGGCCGGCCGGTCCACGCGCACGACGGCCCCAAGCTGGGTTTGGTCGCGGACGTGCGGGTCGCGCTGACCGGGCCCGGGGAAGCTTCCTGGTGCTCTGGCCGGACGTGGAGAGCGTGGGGCCGGAGGTGGTGCTGCGGCAGGACGCCCGCCGGTACGATCCGCGGCTTCCGGGCCGCGGCCCCTGATCGGCACGGTTCCCCACCCCAAATGTTGTGCCCGCGAGCCCTTGAGGTCGGGTATCGGGAGGTCTAGCGTCAAAGACACCAGATGCGCATCCACGCGGGCGCTTGTGTGCCCGCACAACCCGCTAGTCCAAGGAGATGATCTGGAAATGTCCACGGTACGGGAAATCATGACCGGGCACGCCGAATGTATCGGGGAGAACGAAACCCTCGAGGCGGCCGCCCGCAAGATGGTCCAGCTGGATGTGGGCTCGCTGCCCATCTGCGGCCAGGACCAGAGGCTCAAGGGGATGCTGACCGACCGCGACATCGTGGCGAAGTGCGTGGCCCTTGGCAACGATCCGCGCGACACCCTGGCTAGGGACCTGGCCCAGGGCAAGCCCGTGGTGGTGGGCCCCGACGACTCGGTCGACAAGGCTATCGCTCTCATGGAGGAGCACATGATCCGCCGGCTGCCGGTGGTCGAAGAGCACCGGCTGGTCGGCTTCCTCAGCCAGGCCGACATCGCCCTCTGCTACACGAAGGACAAGGTCGGCGAGCTGGTGGAGATCATCTCGCACCACCGCTGACGCTTCGCGACTCGGCCTTCACGGCGGCGTTCCGGCAGCTTCGCAGGCTGCCGGAGCACAGCCGCGGGTGGAGGGTGCCATGGGTAGAGGCCTATGCCCGCGGCGCTCAGCTCCGGCCGCGCAACCAATGCTCCGCGGCCGCGCCGGCGAGGCAATCCTGCCGGTACTCCTCACAGATGAAGTTCAGGATCTGGGACCCCAGCTGCGGCTGCGGCGAGCCGATCGCGTCCGTCGCGTACGCCACCCGGAAATCATGGGCAAAGGCGTCCGCGCCGGTCTGCGCCACGCAGCTTTGCGTCGATACCCCTGTCAGCAGCACCCTCCCGACCCCGGCCAGACGGAGGCGCTGTGCCAGGTCGGTGTTCAGGAACGCGCTGTCGCGCAGTTTGACGACGCAGTGGCTGCCCGGCAGGTGGAGGTCGGACAGCAGTGAAGCCTGGGTGGTTCCCTCGAAGTTGAACCCCTGATCATCGTCGCGCATGTTAAGCGTCCACGTGGATCGGTCCCGGGCGTGCTCCGTGACGACGGTGAACACGGGCGCACCGGCCGCCCGGGCCCGCTCGGCAAGGGCGTTGGTGGCGTCCACGATGCGGGGCCGCTCCCGCGCAAGCACGGGATCCTCGAAAAAACCGTTCTGCAGGTCGATGACCACCAGTGCAGCGCGGCTCAGCGTCGTTTGCTCCACGCGGCTCCTTTCGCCCTAGGACCCCGGCTCATGACCGGAGGGTGGCCGAGGATCAGCCCGGGCCACCCTCCGCTGCGTCAGGGTCAGTCGGTCAGGTCCCTCTTGACGTCCTTGGCCGCATCCTTGACGTCTTCACCCGCCTGCTTGACCTTGGCCGAAGCCTGGTCGGCCTGGCCCTCGGCCTCGAGGCGCGGGTTGTCGGTGGCGTCGCCCACGGCTTCCTTGGCCTTGCCGGCGAGCTCCTCGCCCTTGTTCTGCATCTTGTCTCCCAGTCCCATCGGGAGCTCCTTTCGTCAGTGCGGCCGGCACGGCCGCCGTCGGTCGGATATGCGGTTTGGCGCCGCCGTTACTTCTTCGTATGGGCGGCCGCCGACTTCTCCGTCTTCGCCTCCTTGTGCTCGAGCTTGCCTGAGGGGTCCTCCAGATGGGCGCGCAGGAACCACTGGAACTGTTCCAGCTCGGCGGTCTGCCCAATCAACATGTCCTCGGTGACCGGGTCGATTTCCCCGACCTTTTCAATGGCCTCGCGGTGACTGGACACGACCCCGTTGTAGACCACGTCCAAGGCGGCCAAATGCTCTGCGGTACCGGCCCGGCCAATCGCGTAGTCGTCCCACTCCCTCTCGGACACCAACTGCCCGGGTAGGCCGTTCGGAGACACACCGAGGGTCGCAATGCGCTCGGCGGTCGCGTCCACCATGGCACGTACCAAGGTGATTTGCGGATCCAGCATTTCGTGGACGCCGATGAAGTCACGGCCCACGACGTTCCAGTGCGCATGCTTGAGCGTCAACTGCAGATCGTTGAGCGCATAGAGCCGGTTTTGAAGGATCCTGGCCACCTCGCGGCCTTCCTTGAGTTCCAGGCCCGGAACCGTGAATCCTGCTGTCGTGCCGTTTGTGGCGGCCATCAAGTTCTCCTCACGTTACGCCACCGCTGGTCGGCGGCTCGTTCCTCAACCTAGGTGCCATCGCGTGGCAAGTCCAGTGGCCTTGGTGCCAAGGGTGGGGCCCGCCACCCGTGGAACCCGCCCAAGGTCCGACAAAAATTTCTGGGAGATTAGGGAACAAAGAGGGACAATGTGAGGTAGCTTACAGCTAAGTGGAATGCCCCGTACAAACCAAGAATCCCAAACCCCAAGGAGAACCCCATGGGAATCATCGGTTGGATCATTCTGGGCCTGATCGCCGGCGCGATCGCTAAGGCCATCAAGCCGGGCGAGCAAGGTGGCGGTTGGCTCGTCACCATGTTGCTCGGCGTCGTCGGCGCGCTGATCGGCGGATGGATCGGCAGCGTTGTCTTCAATGTCGGCCTCGAGAACTTCTGGTCCCTCCAGACTTGGATCGTGGCCATCTTGGGATCCCTCTTGGTGCTCGTCGTGTGGGGCTTCTTCACCCGCAAGAGGGCCTGACCCCTTTTCCCCATCCCACTCCCAAGTCCCGGCGGCCGGACCCGGCGCCTGAGCCCCGTTGGGGTCCGGCCGCCGCCACTACCGCAGAGGGTCCGTGATAAGCGGGTGGGGCCCGGACCGATCGGTCCGGGCCCCACCCGTTTCTTTGTCGTTTCCTCTTTGTGGTCTGCCGGGTCCGAGCCGCCCGCGCCCCATCCGCCTACCGAATGATCCGGAGGTTGAACTCGGGCGTCCCCAGCGCGCCGAACAGGCGCACCCATAGCCCCAGGTACATTTCCGGGCCGCGCGCGGTTTCGATGCCACCCAGGTCGATCACGTCCGCGTGCCCCAGTCCGCGCACCAGCCCGAGGACGATTTCCTTGGCCCCGGCATCGTTGCCGGAAACGAAGGCGGTATGCGCCGGCCGGGCCTGGTCAGGGTCCACCATCAGGGGCGCGCTCATCGTGTTCAGGGACTTGACCACCCGCGCGTTCGGGAAGGCGCGCTGGATCCGCTCGCCGAGGCTGTCCACGTCCACGGGATCCAACCGGGGCGGGAAACCCTGGGAGGGGTCCAGCGGGTTGGCCACATCCAGCAGCACCTTGCCGTCCAGATTCGCCGCACCGGCGGCCTGGAGGGCCTCGAGCGAATGGCGCCCGGCGGTCGCGTTCACCACCAACTCCGCGCCGGCCGCCGCGTCAATGAATCGCTGCAGGCGGATGCCGGGGTGGGCGGACAGCCAGTCCTGGAAGTCCGATTCCGGCCCATGCCTGTTCACCGTGGCCTGCACGTCGCGGGTGCCCACGGCCACCCGGTGCCCGACGGCCGCCAACCCGGAGGCCAGCGTGCGCCCAACGATTCCCGTCCCAATGACCCCGATGTCCATGGCAGTCCCCTTCGGCCGTCCCCGGACCGAGACTAGCCCCGCCCCGAGCCGGGGACAACGGCTGGCCCGACCCCAGCTCCCCGGGGTCCGGACCGCGGGCCATGTTCAGGATCGGGGCCCGCGTTCAGACCCAAGGAACCGTGCCGCGGTTGTGCTCGAACACCAGCGAGGTCTGCGTGGAGGCCACCGCCGGGTTGGCGGAGAGGTGGTCCAGCACGAACTGTCGCACGTCGTTGGAATCCTTGACCGCCACGTGGATCAGGAAGTCGTCGGTGCCGCCCAGGAAGAACAACTGGGTCACGCCGGGCAGCGAACGAATCTCCTCCGCGAACGCCGCCATGAGGTGGCGGGCGCCGGCCCTGATGCGCACGGAGATCAGGGCCTCCAGGGCGTGCCCGAGCACCTCGGGGTCGATATCCAGCGTGAATTTGCGGATCACGCCGGTCTTCTGCAGGGCGTTCAGGCGGGCCAGGCACGTGGAGGGGGCTATGCCCAGATCGGCCGCGAGGGCATTGTTGGGCCGCCGCGCGTCGTCCAGCAGGAGGCCGAGCAGGCGGCGGTCGATCTCATCCAGTTCGACGACCTCACGGCCCCGAACATCTTTCGTTGTGGCCACAGTCACACCTCTTGATTCCGCACTTATTTGCAGGTTCCAGCATACTTGCCGCAGAAAATTCCGCACAAGATCATAAGGGCCGCAGAAAGCCTAATACTGGAACCAATAACCGCGTCGGCGGACCCCGGTCCGGCCAACACCCCACGTACGCATTGCGGCACCGCAAGAAGGAGTCCTGAAGTGATTATCGGCATCCCCAAGGAAATCAAGAACAACGAGTTCCGCGTGGCCATCACCCCCGCGGGCGTCTCTGAGTTCGTCGCCCGCGGCCACCTGGTGGTGGTCGAGACCGGCGCGGGCGTCGGCTCCGGCATCCCGGACGAGACCTACGTCGCCGCTGGCGCCCGGATCGCCGCCACGGCGGACGAGACCTGGGCGGCCGCGGACCTGGTGCTCAAGGTCAAGGAACCCATCGCCGCCGAGTACCACCGGATGCGCAAGGACCAGATCCTCTTCACCTACCTGCATCTGGCCGCCTCCCGCGAATGCACCGAGGCCCTGCTCGCCGCCGGCACCACGGCGATCGCCTACGAGACCGTCACCGCCGGCCGCGCCCTGCCGCTGCTGGCCCCGATGTCCGAGGTCGCCGGCCGGCTGGCCGCCCAGATCGGCGCGGTGCACCTGCAGCAGCCCAACGGCGGAGCCGGAATCCTCATGGGCGGCGTGCCGGGCACCCGTCCCGCCAAGGTCGTCGTCATCGGTGGCGGCGTCGCCGGGGAGAACGCGGCGGTCATCGCCGCCGGCATGGGAGCCGATGTCACCATCATCGACATCAGCTTGGCGCGCCTGAAGGAGATCGACACGGCCCACAACGGCCGCATCAAGACCCTTGCCTCCTCCCAGTTCACGATCGCCGCAGAGGTCGCCGCCGCGGACCTGGTCATCGGCTCCGTGCTGATTCCGGGCGCGGCGGCCCCGAAGCTGGTCACCCTGGAGATGGTCTCCAGGATGCGCCCGGGCTCGGTGCTGGTGGACATCGCCATCGACCAGGGCGGCTGCTTCGAGGGTTCCCGCCCGACGACGCACGCCGAGCCGACCTTCAAGGTCCACGACGCCGTCTACTACTGCGTGGCCAACATGCCCGGTGCGGTCCCACAGACCTCCACCGCTGCGCTGACCAACGCGACGCTTCCCTACGCCCTGAAGATCGCCTCCAAGGGCTGGCGCGCCGCGCTGCGCGAGGATGCCGGCCTGGCCGCGGGCCTGAACGTGCACGCCGGACACGTCACCTTCGCGCCGGTGGCAGAGGCCCACGGCCTCGAGTACACGCCCGTCTCCGCGGTGCTCGCCGAGCCCGCCCTCGCTGGCTGATCTGACAGCACGACTCGAACAGCACGACGCCGGGGCCGCCTTCCGCACGGAGGGCGGCCCCGGCGTCGTGCTGCGCGTGCCTCCTGGGGCACCTAAACCTAGGGCACCGACTTGATGTTGCGCACCAGGGCCGCCCCGCCGAGTCCGATCAGGGCCGCGACGACGAACAGCGCGGTGTACCCGCCAAGGAACTTCACCGCAACCAGGGCGATCGCCGGGGCGATGACCTGCGGCAGGGCGTTGGCCACGTTGATCACCCCCATGTCCTTGCCCCGCGCCGCAGCCGAGGGCAGCACCTGGGTGAGCAGGGCGAAATCCACCGCAAGGTAGGTGCCGAAGCCCAGCCCCAGCAGCGCCGCTCCCGCGACCGCGCCGGGCCAGACCGGGAAGAGCGCCATGGTCAGCGCCGAGCAGGCGATCACCACCGAGGACACGGTGACGAAGATCCGGCGCTTGCCGGTGCGGTCGCTCCACGGGCCGGCCAGCACCGCCCCGACGATCACCAGGACCGCATAGATGCCGGTGAGCACCAGCACGCCGAGGGCCGGGTCCGGATGCCCGATCACGTCGGTGAGGAAAAAGAGCAGGTAGACGATGGTCAACTGGTTGCCGACGTTCATCATGAAGCGCGTCAGCCAGGCCCAGCCGAAGTCGCGGTGCCGGAGCGGATTGATCCAGAAACCACCGAGGAAGCTGCCCCAGCGGAAGGGCCCGCGCAGCCGGCGCGGCAGCGCGGGGTCGTCGGGACGGAGCAGGTAAGGCACCACGGATACGGCCAGCGCGGCTGCGCAGATCCAGTAGCCGAGCGCGACGTTCCCGGAGATCACGAAGCCGATGACGGAGCCGAGCATGATGCCGGCGGTCTGCCCCATCGCGGCCAAGCCGCCGACCCGCCCGCGCTGGGGCACCGGCACGCGGTCCGGGATGGCTGCGGTGATGGCCGCGTAGGCCGCGTTCGCCCCGGCCTGGACCAGGCACCAGAAGAGCAGCAGCGCGGCGACTGCCCCGGCTCCGGACAGCGACAGCAGGCCCGCGACGCCCAGGACGGCCCCGGCCAGGATCCACGGCGAGCGCCGGCCCATCCGGGAGGTGGTGCGGTCGGAAAGCGCGCCGAACAGCGGGTTGGCTACCAGCGCGACGGCGGCCCCGCAGGCGGTCACCAAGGAGAGGATGGCCTCCTTGTGTCCCGGGTCCAGCGCGGTGGCCTGCAGACCGAGCAGCACGTTCAGGGGCGCGAAAAACGCCGTGTTGATCCCGACGTTGACCAGGACCAGGCCGGTGACCCAGCCGGGGCCCACGCGCCGGACCGGTTCGGCCAGCGCCTCCGGGACGGGCGCGCCCGGGCTCGCGATGCCAGGTTGTCCGGACGCTTCCCCGGCGCCGTCCATCAGATGAGGCTCGAGATCAGTCCGGCACCTGCAGAGGCAACCATCGCAACGATCAGTGCCCATGTCAGGGGCTTGGTGTATTTGCGGAGTGAGTTCATGGTTCGTCCATTTTAGGCCGGTCAAGCAGCTGCGCCCGGTACAGCTTCTTCAGGCCCTCGGCCGGGCGGACAGGCTCCGGCCAGCGCGGTGAGAGGGCATCCCCCAGCGTGATCCCCCGCATCCGGCGCCCGAACATGGGGAGCACCCACTGGCGCAGCCATTCGGCCTCGCGCAGCGCCGCGGCGCCGGGGCCGAGGCGCTCGGCAGGGCCGAACGGCTCGAACGCCAGCCGGTGGCGCACGCCTAGCAGGTCCAGCACGCGGATGGCCAGGTAGCGGTGCCCGGCCCGGTTCATGTGCAGCCGGTCGGTGTCCCACATGCGCCGGTCCCGGTAGGCGTCCCACGCCCAATAGTCCACCAGGGTGGCCCCGTGTTCCGCGGCGAGGCGGCGCACCTCCGCATTGAAGACGTGGTTGCGCCGCCTCATGCGTTCCAGCATCGGGCTGAGCGGAACGTCGAACCCGGTGAAGAGCAGGACCTGCGCCCCAGAGGCGCAGAGCCGGGCGACCGCCTCCCCGTAGAGCGCCAGCAGGGCCCCCATGTCCTGGCGCAGCTCCAGCAAGTCGTTGCCTCCGGCGTAGAAGGACACCAGCGTCGGCTCGCACGCCAGCGCGGGGCCGATCTGCTCGTCGACAATCCGGGCCAGCCGCCTGCTGCGGATCGCCAAGTTGGCGTACTCCCATTCGGGGTCCGCTTTGGAGAGTTGCTTCGCGACCCGGTCCGCCCATCCGCGCACGCCGTTGGGGAACCTCACGTCCCAGTCGCCCACGCCCTCGGTGAAGGAGTCGCCGATCGCGACGAACCGCCCTGCCATGCCCGCGATGCTAGACGCCGAAAAAGGCCGGGTCTCGACGGCCGGGCGAACACGCCATGAACTGCGGGCCGAAGGCTGCACGCCGGCGCCGCCGTATCCGGCCCGGACGCGGTGGGACCCGGGCATCGGGAAAACCCCTGCCCGTACAACCACGGGTTGATTCCGGATGCTCCGGTCCACCCGGGTTACCGCCTCCCACGCCTCCCACGCCTCGCTTCGCTCGACGCGGGGCCCTCGGCGGTTAGGCTGGGGCCATGGCCGACCTTCGCCCCGCGATTTGGCTGCCCCGCCACCGGGGCCGGAAGCTGGCACACCACCTGGTGCCGGCGTTCGTCGTCGCCTCCTTCCTGCTGGCCCTGGCCGTGGCCGCCCTCCTGATGGACCACCTTCTCTTCGCTGTCTCCATGCTCGCCCTGGGCGCCGCCGCGGCCGTGTCCATCCTTCGCGAGTTCCGCCGGCACGGCTCGGTGCCCACCCCGGAGAGCGCCTCGGTGGTGACCTCCTCGGGGCGCCGCGCGGCCACCCGCTTCGCGATGGCCGGCGCCACCGCCGTCGGGTCCGCGGTCACGGTGGGGCTGGGAGTGGTGACCATGGTCGCCGCGCTCGCGCTCGAGGCCCGGTACCTGCTGCTGCACGGGGACCAGCCCCGCCTGCTGCAAATGCTGGGCTCCGCGGTGCTGCTGGTGGTCGGCTTCGGGATCCTGCGCGAGGGGCTGCGGCTGGCGCGCGTCGCCGCCACGGACCATCCCCCGGGGGTGTACCTGACCCGCAGCCGGATCGTGGTCTCCGGCCCCGACGGCATGAACGAGGTCTATTGGAAGGACGTCGAGTCCGTCGCGGCGGAGAACCCGCGCGGCCGGGTCCCGCTCGGGGACCGCGGCCCGGCCTACATCACCGTCCGGCGGCGCTCCGGCGGGGACGGCCTGGACAGCAGGCGGGCGGCGCGGCGGGACTTCCTGCAGGAACGGCGCCACAAGCGCGTGGTGGTTCCGGTCCAGTACCTCACCGCCGACCCCAACCTGCTGCTCAACGCCGTCGAACACTACCTCACCCATCCGGACGACCGGCCCGAACTCGGCACCCCCGCGGCCCTGCGCCGGCTCGCGGGGCACGGCTAGCGCGCGGGGCCGCATTCGTGCCGTGGGACGGCATGGTGGCGGGAACGGGGCGCGGGGCGCTCGTAGGGTGGACTGGGCATCCGGGGCGACCGGCCCCGCAGCACCGGACAGACGCGCGAAAGGAGCGGCGGACATGGGCATTTGGCACGACGAGGTCGGCATCGAGGAGCTCAATGAGAAGAACCTCGGCTGCCTCAACGAGACTTTGGGCATCGAAATCACCGAGGTGACCCCCACGTCCCTTAAGGGCCGCATGCCCGTCGACGCGCGCACCATCCAACCCGCCGGGGTCCTGCACGGCGGGGCCTCGGTGGCCTTCGCCGAGACCCTGGCGTCCTGGGCCGGGTACCTGGCGGTCGACCGCTCCCGCTTCCACGTGGTGGGCCAGGAAATCAACGCGAACCACATCCGCCCGGTCGCCCCGGGCAACTGGGTCTACGGAGAGGCCACTGCGGCGAACATCGGCCGCCGTGCCCACGTGTGGGAAGTCAGGCTCACCAACGAGGCGGGCAAGCTGGTGTGCATCTCGCGCTGCACGCTCGCCGTCCTGGAGGTTCCGAGCGCCTACGCCACCGCCGACCAGCGCGGCTAGCCACCCGCATGCAGGAGGAGGAACCGCCCCGTGGACGGCCCCTCCTACCCGTTTCAGACGTGCTTCGGGCCTGCCTTATGCGTGCCTGACGTCCGTGCGCTCGTGACGGCCCAAGAGCAGCCCCAGGACCACCATGCCAGCCCCCAGGAACAGGTGCAGCCAGTTATCCGCCATATTCACGGGGACGAAGTTCGCTGCGCTGTCGTGGCCGATGACCAGGCCGTAGAGCCACAGGACCAGGTAGACCACCCCGCCCCAAATGAGGTAGTTCCGGGCCCCTGCGGGGGTGCGCGCGAGCGCCAGGCCGGCGACACCGATCAGGATGTGAACGATGTTGTGCAGGATAGACACCTGGAAGATCCCCAGCAGCAGGGCCGTGGAGTGGTGTCCGATGAACGCGAGTTGATCGTAGTTAGTGGTGACGCCGGGAATGAAACCCAGCAGGCCCACGAGGACGAAGACGGCGCCTATAGCCATTGCCACCTTCTGCACGGTGGTGCGGCCGGTTGCACCGGTAGCTGGTACTCCTACGGTACCCATGGCGTTCCTTCCTTGGTGCCAATTTCAGGGTTTGAGGACCACCTTGATGCAGCCCTCCTGTTTCTTTTGAAACATTTCGTACAGGCCGGGGCCCTCGGACAGAGGGGCCGTGTGGGTGACCAGGTCGTCCAGGCCCAACGGATCGCTGTCATCCTCGGCCAGGGGAAGCAGCCGGTCGATCCACCGCCGGACGTTGCATTGGCCCTGGCGCACCTGAATCTGTTTGTCGAACAGGTCCTGCAACGGCATGGGGGTGGCCTTGCCGGCATAGACGCCGCTAAGCGAGATCGTCCCGCCGCGGCGCACCAAGTCCACCGCGCTGTGCAGCACGGCGGTCCTGTCGATCGACACGGTTTCCATGGCCTTGCGGGCCATCGCGTCAGGCAGCAGCCCCACGCCTTCCTGGAGGAAGGTTCCGAAGGGAGAACCGTGGGCCTCCATCCCGACGGCATCCACGACGGCGTCCGGACCGCGCCCGGTCGCTTCGCGGATCTTGGCCAGCGCGTCGGGAGTGAAATCCATGGATTCGGTCCCGTTCCGTTCGGCCATGGCGCGCCGCTCGGGCACCGGATCGATCCCGAAGACGCGGTAGCCGCGGTAGGCGGCGATGCGGGCGCACAACTGCCCGACGGGGCCCAGCCCGTATACCGCCACCGTCCCGCGCTCGGGGACGGCCGCATACTCCACAGCCTGCCAGGCGGTGGGCAGGATGTCGCTGAGGAAAAGGTAGCGGTGGTCGGGCAGGTCCTGCCCGACCACGAGGGGCCCGTAGTCGGCGAAGGGGACCCGCAGGAATTCCGCCTGGCCGCCGGGGACGCTGCCGTAGAGTTGGGAATAGCCGTAGAGGGCAGCGCCCTTTCCGTGGGCGACCACTTGGGTGGTCTCGCATTGGGACTGGAGCCCGTGGTCGCACATCCAGCAGTTCCCGCAGGCGATGTTGAAGGGAACCACCACCCGGTCCCCGATCTTCAGCCGCTCGACGCCGGATCCGACCTGCACCACCGTCCCCATGGGCTCGTGACCAAGGACGTCCCCGGGATTCATGTACGGACCCAGGAGTTCGTACAGGTGCAGGTCCGAACCGCAGATCGCGGTGGAAGTGATTTGGATGATCGCATCCCCGGGTTCTTGGATCACGGGATCCGGCACGTCCTCATAGGCGATCTTCCGTTTTCCCTGCCAGGTCAACGCCTTCACGGCGGACCTCCTCGGATTGGGGGCCGTTGCAGCCCAGTCAAGCACAGCCGGACCGGCACGGGAAGGCGTCGCACCCGAGTATCCGGCGGCCCCGGGATCCCTTGCGGGGGGCGGCAGGGGTTGGTTCACTGTGGGAACCCACGAAAGGACGGGACATGACGGGTCCGCTCTGGATGGAGGGGCGCGTGCCCCCTGACTGCGACGTCCTGCCCCGCGGCACCGACGGAACGATCGACACGATCGTCGTCGGCGCGGGCATCACCGGACTGTGCACCGCCCTGATGCTGCTCCGTGCCGGGCAGCGGGTCGTGGTGCTGGAGGCACGCCATCCCGGCGCGGTGACCACCGGCCGCACCACCGCCAAGGTCACCGCCCTGCACGCCGGCCGCGCCGGGACCATCCTGCGCCGCCACGGCGCCGAGGTGGCCCACGCCTACGTGCGCGCAAACGCCGACGCCCTGGACTGGCTGGCGCGCCTGTGCGGCGGCCTCGGCGTGGACATGCAGACCCGCAGGGCCGTCACCTATGCCCAAACCACCACCGGCCGGGCCAGGCTCGAAGACGACCTGAGGGTGCTGGAAACGGCCGGCCTGCCCGCACTCGATCTCCGTCCGGGCAGTCTGGAGGTGCCGTTCCCCTTCGCCGGCGCGGTGGGGCTGGAAGGCCAGCGCCAATTCGATCCCATGGACTTCGTCTCCGCGGCCGTGGCGGAGGTGCGCCGGCTCGGCGGAACCGTGGTCGCGGGAGCCCGAGTGCTTGGGGTGTCCGCCACGGGCACCCCCACGGTGCGCATCGGGCCCGGGCATCCGGCGGAGCGGCGGGCTCCGGTCCGGCTGGGCGCCCGCCGGGTGGTCATGGCCACTGGAACCCCCACACTGCTCCGGGGCCTGGTCTTCACCCGGGTCCATCCGGAACGCTCCTACATCCTGGCCTACCGGAGGGTGCATCCCGGCGCCGGGGACCTGCCCGGTGACATGCTCATTTCCCTGGACGGGCCGCGGCGGTCGCTGCGCACCACCACCTCCCCCGACGGGACCGAACGGCTCCTGGTCGGCGGGGCCTCCCACGTGGTGGGGCGGGACCCGGGAACGGTCCCCCTGGCCAACCTCCGGGCCTGGGCCAACAGGATGTTTCCGGACCTGGCGGAGACCCATGCGTGGTCCGCCCAGGACTACTCCCCCGTCGGCGGCCTGCCGATGGCGGGCCCGCTGAGGGTGGCGGGCCTGGGCGCAAGCCCGGTGCTGTTCGCCAGCGGATTCGCCAAGTGGGGCATGACCAACGGGGTGGCGGCGGCGATGCACCTGGCCCGGCTGTGCGCCGGGCGCGCCACGGAGGACACCGCCCCCTCCTTGGAGTGGGCCGAAAGGCTCTATGGCAGGCACCCGGACATGGAGGGGGCGGCGGATACGGCGCGGCTGAATGCCGGGGTGGTCTCCCGGTTGATCGCCGAATCGGTGCAGAGGGCCACCCCGCGCTGCACCCATCTGGGCGGGCGGCTGCACTGGAACGCCGTGGAACGGAGCTGGGACTGCCCATTGCACGGTTCCCGGTTCGCCCCGGACGGGTGCCTGCTGGAAGGTCCGGCCACCCGGAACCTTCCGCCGAGCCCCCGCAACCGGCCGCCCGCACCAAATGATCCCGACCTGGGCACTGCTCCGCCGGGAACGCCCTAGGCGGGCCACCCGGCGTCGGGCCCCTGGCCGAAGTCGGGTGAGAACTGCGGCACCTGCGGCGCGGTGGTGGTCAGGTGCGCCACCGCACGGCCTCCGGTGCAGCGGTAGACGTGCTCGACGTCCCCAGGGAAACGCATGAAGTCGCCGACGTCCAGGATCCGCAGCTCGTTCCGCGGACCGGCCTCCACCTGCCCCTCCACCACGTAGATCTGGTGCAGCGTGCCCGGCCCGTGCGCCGGAACGGCGTGGGACTGCCCGCCCTCGACGACGACCATCTGCGTGCGCACGTAGCCGGACCCGTAGATCTGGTCCAGGTGGCGGCTCTGCCCCGTGGGGGTGGAGACCCACTGCGCCTCCGCCGCACGCGAGACGTGGGAGCGGGTTCCCCACTCGGTCACCAGCCGGCGGAAGCTCACGCCGAGGGCCCGGCCGATGCTTTCGACCGTCTCCACCGTGGGGTTGCCCTGGCCCTGTTCGATTTTGGACAGGGTCTGCTTGGAGACCTCCGCCCGGCGGGCCAGTTCCCCGAGGGAAAGGTCGCGCTCGGCACGGAAGCGGCGAATGTTGCGGGAGACTAGGTCGTTCATGGTCACGGCAAAAGTGTCACTTATAAGTGACCATCTGTCACGTTTGACATCCATTCGGGGGCGGATCACACTGGAATAGCGAGAATTCGTTCCGGTGACCGGAACGCCCATTAGGCAGAGAACCGCTGAATCCCGGGAGAACCGCTGTGCAGGAAAAAACCATGAGCCGCACCACCGTGAACGCCGCACGCGACGACCGCGCCGCCGTCGACAAGGCCATGGCACTGCTGAACGCCTTCGGCAACGACGCGCTCACCGGCGTCGGAGTCAGCGAGCTGGCCCGCCGCGCTGACCTGTCCAAGTCCACCGCCTTCCGCCTGCTGGGCATGCTCCAGCGCAACGGCGCCGTCGAGCGCGCGGGCAATGCGTACCGCCTGGGCAAGATGATCCAGAACCTCGGAGTCAGCCAGGAGACCACCTCCCACGGACGCATCCGCGATGCGCTGACCCCGTACCTGGCCGACCTCTACGAACTGAGCAAGCAGACCGTGCACCTGGCCGTGCTGCAGGGCACCGACGTCGTCTACCTCAACAAGCTGTACGGGCACCTGCAGGTGCGCAGCCCCTCCCGGATCGGCGGACGCGCCCCGGCCTACTGCACCGCCGTGGGCAAGGTCCTGCTGGCCTACGACTCGGAGACCGCCGAGGAGGTGCTGCGCGGCGAGCTGTCCGCCTGGACCCCGGCCACCATCACCGACCCGGAGGCGTTCCGGCGCGAACTGGATCAGGTCCGCCGCAGCAACCTGGCCTACGACCGTGAGGAGATCCTCACCGGCCTGAACTGCATCGCTGCCCCGGTGATGGGCCCCAACGGCCGCCCGATCGCCGCGCTGTCCGTGTCCGGCCCGGCCGGCAAGTTCGACCCGGCCTCCCAGGCCAACGTGCTGCGCAAGGTCTGCTACGCCGCCTCCCGGGCGATGGCCGCCGTCAATGCGCGCCAGCAGCACCAGCTGCGGCTGGTGCAGGGCGCCTAGCAACCGGCTCCCGCCCCTGCCGCTGGCCGCCGCGGCCCCCTCACCGGGCCTTTGCGGCGGTAAGCGCGGGGCAGCAGGGTCCCCTTCGTGGCGACGAAGTCGACACGAGAGGGCCTGCCCCGCGCGTCAGTGCGTCGGGACGTCGTCCAAGTGCCGGGATTCCTCCAGCACCCAGTCCGGCTCGGCGGCGAGCAGCGAGAGCGACTCGCCGGGCACGTCCACGTCGACGACGTAGCGGTACCCGGCGGCCTCGCCGCGGGCGATCGCGTCCAGGTCCCCCTCGGCCGTGGCCAGCACCAGCCGGCGGCAGGCCGGATCCTCGGCCATGATCCTTTCGGAAACCAGCTGCAGTGCCTCGGCCGTGGCGTCGGCGCTGGGCTCGACGAAGCGGTCCCGCACGCCCACGGGATAGGTGGCTGCCAGCCGGGTCGCGGCGACGAACGCCGCCTTGACCTCGCCCCGCGGGGCCCCGTCCTGGGTCACGGACCAGGCCTTGAGCCATCCGTCGGGGGCGGGGATCTCCGCGGCCGTCCAGGAGGATGGCAGCGGGTCCGGCCACTTGAGCAGGTCGACCTCGTCAGCGGACATGGACCCTACCTTTCCTTGTTCACCAATGCGCGGATGGCCGGCTTGTCCAGCTTTCCGGCGCCGTTGCGCGGCACGGTGCCGGTGAGCACCAGGTGCTTGGGCAGCTTGTAGCGGGCCAGATACCTGGCGCTGAAGTCGCGGACCTCTTCGATGGTGGGGACCTTGCCGCCCTGGCAGCTCATGACAGCCACCACGGATTCGCCCCACTTCTCATCCTGCACGCCGACCACGGCCACGTCCACCACTCCGGGGAACTCCATCAGCGCGCGCTCGACCTCGGCCGGGTAGACGTTCTCGCCGCCGGTGATGATCATGTCCTTGAGCCGGTCCACGATGAAGAGGAACCCGTCCTCGTCCTCGTAGCCGATGTCCCCGGAGCGGAACCAGCCTTCGGAGAATGCCGCGTCGGTGGCCTCCGGGTTGTTCCAGTAGCCGCCGGTGACGTTGGGCCCGCGGACCCACATCTCGCCGGTGGCCCCGGCCGGGGCGTCCTGCCCGGTGGCCGGGTCCACGATGCGGACGTCCGTGTACGGCATGGGCAGGCCGCAGGATCCGGGCTTCTGGTAGGTCAGTTCGGTGGGCAGGTAGGTGGCGAACGGGGCGGTCTCGGTCAGTCCCCAGGCCTGCTGGACCGGCACACCCTTGACCTCGTACTGCTTGAGCAGCACCGGAGGGACCGGGGCGCCGGCGCAGATCAGGGCGCGCAGGCTGGAGATCTCCACCTCGCTGAACTCGTCCGTCTGCTGCATCGCCGAGAGCATCGCCGGGACCAGGAAGGCCTGGTTGACGCGAAAGTCCTGGATGTCGCGCAGGGTCTGGCGCGGATCGAAGGTGCGCCGGAGCACGGTCCGGCCCCCGCGCACGATCGACCGGATGGTCAGCGCGTTCAGCCCGCCGATGTGGAACAGCGGCGCGACGGCCAGGTTGGTGTCCCCCCGCCGGGTGTCCACCAGCGAGTCGACGTTCACGGAGTTCCACCACACGTTCCCGTAGGTCAGCTGCACGCCCTTGGGCTTGCCGGTGGTGCCGGAGGTGAACATCAGGATCGCCAGGTCGTCCTCGGCGGCCGGCACGACGGCGGGGGCCGGCTTCTCGCCGTCCGCACCGTCCGCGCGGGCCAGGAAGTCGCTCAGCAGCGTCCAGTGGCCTTGGATCTCGGCCTTGACTGGCACGGCCGGGTCGTTGTCGACCAGGACCAGTTCGATCGCGTCCTCGTCGAACTCGTCGAACTCGGCCAGCGCCTCCACGACGTCCTGGTGGCAGGGCTCGGTGACCAGGATGGACGGGTTCGACTGGGCTAGCAGGCCCTCGACCTCGCGCGGGGCCAGCCGGAAGTTGAACGGCTCGAACACCGCCCCGACCCACCAGGCGGCCAGCATGGTGGTCAGGAAGGTCGCGGAGTTCAGGCCCAGGTAGGCCACCCGGTCCCCGCGCTCGATCCCGAAGTCCTCCAGCGCGGTCGCCATCCGGCGGACCTGCCCGTGGAACTGGCCGTAGTCCAGTTCCTGGCCCTCGTACACGAGGACCGGGTTCTTCGGGAAGTACCGCGCCTGGCGGGAGAACCCGAGCACGGGGTTGCGGTCAACGGTGGTCATAGGTCGTCCCCTCCTGCGGCGCGCTCGCCGAAGCCACGGACGCCGATGCCGCCGTCCGCCTGAATGATCTGGCCGGTGATGTTTCCGGAGTTCCTGCGCGAGGCCAGCAGCACGTAGGAGCCGGTGAAGTCCCTCGGGTCCACCGAGGCGTCGTGCAGCGGGATCAGCGGGTTGTTGCCGGTGATCTCCGAGCGGGCGAAGGACGCGCCGATGGAGCGTTCCTTCAGGCCGAGCGACTCGGGCCCGCGCAGGTCGGTGTTCATGCCGCCCACGGCGACGCCGTTGACGCGGATCTTCGGGGCCAGCTCGTAGGCGAACTGGTTGACCAGGCCGCGGCTGGCGAACTTGGAGGCCGTGTAGATCGGGCCGCCTCCGGCGGTGTGGAAGGAGGCGTTGGAGAGCGTCATGACGATGCTGCCGCGGGTCTTGACCAGTTCGCGCCAGGCCGCCTCGACGGTCAGCAGGTAACCCTTGACGTTGATCGCGAACAGTTCGTCGAACGTGGCGCCCAGCTCCTCGCCGCCCAGGCGGGTCACGGAACGGTTGAAGTCCCAGATGCCGGCGTTCGGCACCAGGATGTCCAGCTTTCCGAACTTCTCCACGGTCCGCTGCACGGCGCTGTGCAGGGAGGCGGTGTCGCGGACGTCGCCGGCGATCGCCAGCATGCGCTCCGGTGCGATCGACGCGTCGACCACTTCCTGGAGCTTCTCCTGTCCGCGGCCGAAGATCGCGACGGACGCGCCCTCGGCCAGGTACCGGTCGGCCACGGCACGGCCGATGCCGGACCCTCCGCCGGTGATGAAAGCGACGTCGCCCTCGAGCCAGCCGCCTCCCGAAATCCCGGTCATGTCTACCTCTCTGTATTCGCCGATCGCCCGGGCCGCTGTTGCGGGCCGGGCACCGGCCGGGGATGTCCCCGAGGTTTGGTGTTCCTAGAAGAAGGTGCTCAGGTTCTTGGCCATAAGCACGTTCACGTCGAACAGCAGCTCGCGGCGCGCGACCTTGAAGCTGCCGTCCGCCTTGATGCGGATGGTGTCCGTGCGGCCGCCGGAATACAGGTCGGTCTCGGTCTGCAGGCGGTTGCGGTACACCAGGAAGGCCGAGCGGACCTTCAGTTCCTGCTCCCCTTCGGCGTTCGCGCCCTGATGGCGGACCGTGATGTTGGAGATCAGGTGGCGGGTGCGCGAGGGCGGGTCCTCGGCCCAGGCCATGCCGGAGTCGTAGCGGCGGATGCGCCAGGCCAGCGATTCCTTCGTTTCGTCGAAGTACGCGGCCTCTCCCGGAACGCCGATGGACAGCGCGGCCTGGCGGCGCAGGCGGTTGGTGCGCAGCGGGGCCCAGTAGGCCAGGTCCTCGTCGAAGATTTCCAGCCAGTCGGCGAACCGGCCGTCGTCGAGCAGTTCCGCTTCGTGGAAGAGGAACTGCTGGACGCGGTAGGCCAGCTCGGCGTCGGCCAGGCGGCCGTCAAGCTCGTCCGTCGCCGTGGGGACGGCGCCCGGAACTGCGTTCTCGGTCATGGTTTTCACGCTTCCTTGGTTGCCGCTGGTGGCCTTAGCGGGCCAGCTTCTTCAGGTCGATGGACGGGTCGGCCAGCTTGTCCCGGTCCACCAGGATCCGGCGGTCGATGATGCGGCGGGCGGCGCGGACGGCCAGGCCCCCGTCGATCGCGGCGCAGCCGACCAGGTAGCCTTCCGGGTCCACGCGCAGCGCGATCGCCGGCTTGCCGGCGGCCTCGCGGATGATCGTGGTGCCTTCGGCGGCCATGGAGCCGACGCCTTCGACGTGCACGCCGTGGCGGTCGGACCAGAACCAGGAGGCTCCGTGGACCGGCAGGTCCTGCTCCAACAGGGCCGCCGCGGCGGTCTCGCCGGCGAACATCGCGTGCTCCCAGTGCTCGGCGCGGCGCAGCAGCGTGCCGTCCGCCAGGCGCGTGCGGGCGGAGTCGCCGGCCGCGTAGACGCGCGGGTGGCTGGTGCGCTGGGACTCGTCGACCAGGGTTCCGTTGTCGGTGTCCAGCCCCGCGGACTCGGCCAGCGCGGTTTCGGGAACGATCCCGATGCCCACCAGCACGACGTCGGCGTCGATGCTTCCGTGCTCGCCCATCCGGATGTGGTGGCCGGCTTCGTCGGCCGTGATGGCGGTGGGGATGCCGGTGACGACCTTGATGCCGTACTCGGCATGCATGTCGTGCAGGCGGCGGGCCAGCTCGGGTCCCACGGCGGGAACCAGCGGCGGGTCGACCGGGTCGATGAGCACGACCTCGGCGCCGAAGGCCAGCGCGGAGGAGGCCACCTCGGCCCCGATCAGGCCGGCGCCGACGATCGCCAGGCGGGTGCCCGGGGTCAGCAGGGAGCGCAGGCGGTCGGCGTCCTCGCGGGTGCGCAGCTCCAGGACGGACTCGAGGTCCCCACCCGGAATCGCCAGGCGGCGGGCGTGGCCGCCGGTGGCCAGGACGATCCTGTCCGCGGCGAGCTCCGCGCCGTCGGCCAGGACCACGGTCCCCTCGTCCGGACGGAGCGCGGTGGCGGTGCCGGTGACGACGTCGACCTTGTGCTCCTCGAACCACGCGGCCGGGGAGAACCGGATGTCCTCGGCACCGCGCTTGCCGAGGAGGTAGTCCTTGCTCAGCGGCGGGCGGTCGTAGGGCAGCCCGGCCGGGTCGACGACGGTCAGCACGCCCTCGAAGCCGCGCGAGCGCAGTTCCTTCGCGACGGTGAAGCCGGCCATGCCGCCGCCGACGATGGTGACGGAGTTCAGGGACATCTCAAAAATCCTTAGGGGTATCGCGTGGTGGGATGCCGGGAGGCGGGTCGGTCAGCCGGACCGCCTCCCGGCGTCGTGCCGGTTAGGCCTCGACGGGGACGTTCGGGTAGAGCAGGACCTCTCCGTCCTGGACCTCCACCTTGTGGGTGCGCGCGGCGATGGTCGCCGGCATGCACAGCGCCTCGCCGGTCTTGAGGCAGAACTTGGCCGAGTGCACCGGGCACTCCACCTCGACGCCTTCGATCCAGCCGTCCGCCAGGGAAGCGGTCTCGTGCGTGCAGGTGTCGTTGAGGGCGTAGAAGTTGCCGTCCTCCGCGTGGAAGACCGCGATGTCCTCGCCGGTGCCGTTCTCGTCGGCGGGGATGACCTTCGCTTCGCCTTCGTCGATGTCGTCGACGGAGCCGATGTTGATGGCGTCGCTCACTGGATTTCTCCTTGGGGTGTTAGTGGGCTATTTGTTCTTGTTTTCGTGCCAGGCGGGCTCGTTCATGAGCGTCGCCCAATGACGGTAGAACCCGCGCCCCGCGGCGTCGGAGTAGAGCTCGGAGGTCTGGCCCGGGTAGGTGCCGTCCTCGCGCTCGCTGCCGATGCCCATCTGGAAGTTCAGCGGGACGTTGTTGGTCACGAAGCCGTGCGAGATCGCCTGGACCTCGGACCAGTTCTCTCCGTCATCGGCCTCGAAGATACCGGAGGGACCGAAGGTGCGCAGGTTGTACAGGCGCTGGGCGTCCTTGACCTCGTCCGGCATGGACTTGTCGACCAGGATCCAGGCCCACACCTCCATCTTGTCCGGGCCCTTCGGGTGCCATACGCGGATGGAGCCGTTCACCGGCAGGTAGGAGAAGGACGGGAAGACCGTGGCGTGGCCGGTGGTCATCGGGCCCTCGACGGCCGCGTCGCCGAGGCGCTCGCGCAGCGCGGCGTAGTCGTAGTGCTCGTGCACCGCCTTCGCGTCGAAGCGGGACTTCGGGTGCGTCGGGAAGCCGGCGCCGTGGCCCTTGGGGGACACGAACTGGCGTCCCGGCGTCGCGGCAATATCGGCTTTGGGACCCTTGCCGGTGGGCGAGAGGACCATCAGCGCGGAGGCGTGGGACATGTTCACGTGGTACCAGTCGGTGGCGAACTGCTCGGCGGCGAGCTTCCAGTTGCCCTCCAGGACCCACTTCATGACGCCGCCGATGACCTCGGTGCCCTCGGGGTCGCGGTCCAGCATGGCGTCCATGTAGTAGCGCATGTCGCCCAGGGCGTCCTCGAGCGGCTCGGCCTTCGGGTCCCAGTTGGCGAAGATCAGGCCCTTGTAGATGGCCACGTTCGGAACCTCGATCAGGCCCCAGTCCTTCTTGTCGAAGTCCTCCGGGTAGGCCTGCTCGTTCGGCACGGACTGCAGCGCGCCCTCCAGGTCGAAGGACCAGCCGTGGTAGGTGCAGGTGAACATCTTGGTGGCCCCGGCGTCGGCGCGGCAGACGCGCACGCCGCGGTGGCGGCAGGAGTTCAGGTACGCCCGGATGCTCTTCTTCTTGTCCATCGTGACGATGATGGGGTCCTCGCCCATGAAGGTGGTGAAGAAGTCGCCGGGCTTCTTGAACTGGCTGGTGTGGGCCAGGAACAGCCAGCTGCGGGCGAAGATGCGGCGCATCTCCTGCTTGTACAGGCCCTCGTCCGTGTAGATGGAGCGGTCGATCAGGCCGCCGTCGGAATCGACCAGCGTCGAGACGTCAAGGTTCGTGGCCAGTTCCTCGGGCCGGGGCATGCGCCCGATGGCCGCGTTCGCCGTCGGTTCGCAGGAATCCGTGGTGGTCATCCCGATCAATCCTCCATTGGACTCAGTGATGTGGGGGGGTGTCTGCATCCATAGCACACCACCGCGGCCTCGCGCCGCCAGCCCCCGTGCCGAACCTTGGGACGGGGCGTTTGTCAAATCCCCGTTCCGCAGACTAGTGGCCGAGGGCCCCGCTCCGCGAGCGCCGGCCCGGCGAGGACGACTCCGTTGAGGACGACGGCGGAGCGGGCCGCCTGCGCGCGGAACCGCCCGCCGCACCGAGCCCGGCACTTCGCGTGCCGAACGCCGGAACCGGGACGGGACGCGGGCGGCGGCCCCGGGGAAGATGAACGCATGACAAAAACCTCCCCTTTCAATGATTCCGGCGTCTTGGTTACCGGCGGCACCTCCGGGCTCGGCGCCGAGGCCGCGCGGGCCTTTGCCGCGCTCGGCGCGCACGTCGTGGTGGCCGGCCGCAGCGCCGGCAAGGGCGCAGCCGTGGCCTCCCAGATCGGCGGCCGGTTCGCCGCGACCGACGTCACGGACGAGGAGCAGGTGCGTGCCGCCGTCGCACTGGCCGCGCAGGCCCCGCGCGGGCTGCGCGCGGTGGTCTCGGCCGCCGGCAGCGCCACGGTCGCCAAGACGCTGGGCCGCTCCGGGCCGCACCCGGTGGATACCTTCCGCGCCCAGCTGGAGACGAACCTCGTCGGCGCGTTCAACGTGCTGCGGCTGGGCGCCGCCGCCATGGACGCCAACGAACCGGACCCGGACGGCGGACGGGGCGTGGTGGTACTGACCTCCTCCGTCGCCGGGTATGAAGGGCAGATGGGCCAGGTCGCCTACGCGGCCGCGAAGGGCGGCATCAACTCGATGGTCCTGCCGGCGGCCCGCGACCTGTCCCGCCACGGGATCCGCGTGCTGGGCGTGGCCCCGGGCGTGTTCGACACCCCGTTCATGGACATCCTCTCCGCGGAGGCGAAGGCCGGCATCGGCGCCTCCGTGCCGTTCCCGAACCGGCTGGGCAAGCCCTCCGAATACGCGGACCTGGTGGTGGCGCTGGCCTCGAACCCGATGGTCAACGGCGAGGTGGTGCGGCTGGACGGGGCGCTGCGGCTGGGGCTGAAGTAGGCCCGGGGCGCACCTCCGGGAGCGGGGCGCCACTGGAGGAAAAGCGTGGCCGGGGCGGATTTCCCGTTCCATACAACGGCACGCCGGATTGGTGGCGGGCGTCACACGATCCACACTCGTGGGGAACCCGTTTTCACTTAGCGCACACCGCAGTGCACCTTTTGGAGTAGTCATGGCACAGTCCACCCCTGCAGTGCCGGCAACCGAGCCGACCCAGAAAGACAGCCGCCGGGCGCTGGTTTCCAGCTTCCTCGGCTCCACCGTCGAGTACTACGACTTCCTGCTCTACGGCGCGGCCGCCGGGCTGGTGTTCCCGCTGCTCTTCTTCCCGAAGACCATGGATCCCACGCTGGGCACCACGCTGTCCTTCGTCATCCTGCTCGCCGGTTACATCTCCCGTCCGGTCGGCGGCATCCTCTTCGGCCACTTCGGCGACAAGTTCGGCCGCAAGAACATGCTCTTCATCACCCTGATGATGATGGGCATGGTCTCGGTGTGCATCGGCCTGATGCCGACCTACGCGACGATCGGCATCGCGGCCCCGCTGACGCTGGTGTTCCTGCGCGTCATCCAGGGCCTGGCCGTCGGCGGCGAATGGGCAGGCGCCACGCTGATGGCCGCCGAGCACGTCAAGGAGAAGAACCGCGGCTTCGCGGCCTCGATCGCCGTCACGGGCGGGCCCACCGGTTCCGTGCTGGCCACCCTGGTGCTCGGCCTCTTCGCCGGCCTGCCGGAGGACCAGTTCCTGGCCTGGGGCTGGCGCATCCCGTTCCTGCTCTCCGCCGCACTCGTGGTGATCGGCCTGTACATGCGCTACCGCGTCACCGAGTCCCCGGACTTCGTCAAGGCCCAGGCCGCGGGCGAGGTGCACACCGGCGTGCCGATCCTGCGCGTGCTCAAGAAGTACCCGCTCTCCAGCCTCTACGGCATCCTGGCCGCCGCCGGCCCGCTGTTCATGCAGGCCCTGCTGGCCGTGTTCATGGTCCCCTACGTGGTCGCCACCGGTGCCATGGACCGCCAGACCGCGCTGATGATGCTGACCTTCTCCTCCTTCCTGCACATCTTCGCGATCCCGTTCTTCGCCTGGCTCTCCGACCGCTTCGGCCGCCGCCCGGTGATGCTGTTCGGCGCGGGCATCTCCGTGGTCTTGGTCTTCCCGATGTTCGCCCTGTTCAACTCCGGCAACTTCTGGATGATCGCCCTGGCCTTCATCGTCGGCAACCCGATCATCCAGGCCTCCATGTACGGGCCGATCGGTGCCTTCCTGGCCGAGAAGTTCGAGACCCAGGACCGCTACACCGGCGTCTCGCTGACCTTCCAGCTCGGCTCCGTCCTCGGCGCCGGCACCGCCCCGCTGATGGCCACCTGGCTGGTCGGCCTGGAGAACGGCCACGGCACCGGCAACATCGCGGTCTACTTCATCATCCTGATCGCCGTCGCCGCCCTGTCGGTCTTCCTGTCTAAGGAAACCCGCGGCCGCGCCGCCCGCAAGGCCACGGCCGACGCCGAGCGCGCCGCCTCCGCCGTCTAGATGAATAAGCCCTGATTGGGCTGTGGTGCAGGAGCAGGTCCCCGGTTTGTTGGCTGCCGGGGGCCTGTCCTGTTTCAGGCGTTGGGCGTTTTCGGATGGTCCTAGATGGCAGTTTTGGGGGCTTGGCCCTCGTCACCGAACTTCCGAACCGCCTCGCGTTCACGGAGCCTGTCCAGCCGGTTCATGACCGGCGCGGTGGTCACCCCGTGAAGCACAATGGACGAGGCAACCACCAGCCCCACAATGGCCCACAGACGCTCGGCCTGGCCGCCGAACCCTCCCTCGCCCAAGGCGTACGCCAGGTAGTAGAGCGAACCGATCCCACGGATGCCGAAGAAGGCTATGGCGATGCGTTCCCGCGGTCCGGTCTTGCCGCCGGCCAGGCCGATCCAGCCGGCCAGGGGACGGACAACCAGCAGGAACGCCAGGGCAACGGCGACCTCGGGCCAGCCGATTCCGGAAAGCAGGCCACGGGCGATCGCGCCGCCGAACAACACCAGGATGATGACGGTCATCAGGCGCTCCAACTGCTCGACATAGCTGTGCAGCACGCGGTGGTAGCCATGCGTATGCTCTGCGGCCCGGATTGTCACCGCACACACGAAGACGGCGACAAAGCCATATCCCTCAATGAGCTCCGTGGTGCCATAGGCCAGAAACGTCGCCGCCAGGGCAACGAAACCTTCGGAGTGTTCGGCCAGACGGATGCTCTTGTGCCTCGAGGAGAAGAACACCAAGGCCAGGAGCTTACCCATGCACACGCCCACCAGCACGCCTGTCCCGATCCTCCAGAGGACGTCGACGGCGAACCACTCCCGGAACCAGGCGGCGGGCTCGACCCCCACCAGGCTGATGGAGATGGCCAGATAGACGAACGGGAACGCGAGCCCGTCGTTCAATCCTGCCTCGGAGGTGAGTCCGAAGCGGATCTCGTCCTCCCGGTCGGTTCCTTCCTCCTCGTCCGCAGGCTCTCCGACCTGCACCTCGGAGGCCAGCACGGGGTCCGTCGGCGCGAGTGCCGCCGCGACCAGCAGCGCAGCGGCAAGACCGAGGCCGAGCACCCCTAAACCCAGCAGCGTGAGCCCCAGGATGCACAGCGGCATGGCCACCCCGAGCATGCGCCATGTCGTGGCCCACCGGCGCCACCCGATCGGGCGGTCGAGCGCGAGCCCGGCACCCATCAGCGAGATGATCACGCAGACCTCGGTCAGGTGCGTCGTGAATTCCGGGAACGCGAGAGGGTCGGGGTCCGGCAGATGCCCAAGGAGGCCAAACGTGAGCGCCCCGGCCGCCAGGAACACCATCGGCATCGACACCGGAGCCCGGCTCAGGAGCCGGGGCAGAACCGCCGCGGCGAAGACAGCCGCTCCCGCTGCCGCAAACACGATACTCGGAGCTTCAAACATTGCCGGTTCCTCCTCAGGAGACGCCCGGTCTAGGCAGACCGGCGGACCGGCCGGTCCACCTGCGGCCGGGCACAGGCTAGTCGCCCGGCCACTTGCCGACGAGGCGCTCGAAAACGCGGGCCCCGCCGCGGTCGACGAGGGTCTTGACGAGGGCGAAAATCGCGCCTTGGATGACGCTGACGATGAGGATCTCCTTCAGCGAGTAGGCCGTGCTGAGCGCCTTGGGCGGATCCTCCTGCACCTGCCCGTAGGGAGTGGCGTGCTTCCACCCCTGGCGGAAGACCAGGCTGGCGATCAGGCCGCCGAGCACGCCCGACAGCAGCCCGAAGGGGCGGTAAAGGAGTTTGGTAAACCTGCTTGCCTGGGGCGCGGTTGCCTGGTGCTTGCCTGTTTGGTTCCTGCCTGCCAGGTTCCTGCCTGCCGGATTCTTGCGCATCGCGGGTCCTCTCTGGAGTAACGCCTCGTGTGGGGCCGGGTATCCCAAAGCTACTCCGAACCGCCTCCGGCCATGCACCTCGACGATCCGTTCGCCTGAGACCAGTGGCACCGTTCGCGGGGCACCCACCGCCGGGGCCCTTGGTCGCCTGGTGGCAGTTGCCCGGCGGTGGGTGGCCGCCCGTGCTGCCTGACGGCACCCGCCCTCCCGGGGCCGGCGCCGACCCCGTTACGGTGAACGCAAGCCTTACCGCGCCCCCACCTGAGCCTTCCTAAGGAGAAGCATGGCCATCCCCGCCACCCTCGAAGAATTCACCGCCGTCTGGGACGGGTTCCGTTCCCGCCTCGGCTTCGAGGACATCACCTTCACGCTGGGTCTGCGGCCGCACGCCGTCACCGCGGACTCCATGAGCTTCTCGATGCCGCTGACCGACCAGCTCGCCCAGGCCAACGGCATGTTCTCCGCGGCCGCGCTGTTCGGCGCCGCGGACATCACCGGCACCTTCCTGGCCATGCAGGTCTTCGCCGACCAGGGCCAGTTCCCGCTGGCCGTGCAGTCCAACATCAACTTCATGACCAACTCCAAGTCGTCCCCCGCCATCGCCACGGCCCGCATCCTGCGCGGCGGCAGCTCCGTGGTCGTCGCCGAGGTCTCCGTCGCCGACGCCGACGGCAAGGAACTGGTGCACTCGACGTTCACCTACGTGCTCAAGGAGCGCAAGCTAGGCAAGTAGCCGCGCGATCCACGCACGACGGCGGCCTGCCGCCCCTTGGGGGCGGCAGGCCGCCGTCGTTGCCGGCATTTTTCAGTGCCGGGTGCCCGTCGCTGCCCGGCGCCTGGGGCCGGGGCCGGCGGCCGGCGCTAGCCTTCCTTATGGCCCTTCTTGGCGCCACCTTCGCGGGTTCCCGCGGAACCCTGCTCGGTCTCGCCCTCGCGGGACCCCAACGCCCCATGCGTGACCTTGCCCTCGATGACCTCCCGGCCGGCGCCTCCCGCCTCCACGGCGATCTTGCGCGGCTTGCTGGTCTCGCGCACCGGGATGGTCACGCTGAGCACTCCGTTTTCGTAGCGGGCGGAGATGGCCTCGGTGTCCAGGCCCTGTCCCAGGCTCAGCTGGCGCAGGAAGCTGCCTCCGCGGCGCTCCCGGGTGATCCACTTGACGCCCTCGGCGTTGGCCAAGGTCCGTTCGGCGCGGATGGTCAGCAACTGGCCATCGACGTCGATGTCCACCGAGCCCGGGTCAATGCCCGGCAGGTCGGCGTTGAGGATGTAGTGGTCACCCTCCCTGAACAGGTCCATCGGCATCTCGCGCAGCGCGGAGCGGGTGTCGAAAAACGTGCTGGTCATCCGGTCCAGTTCGCGGAACGGATCGAAATTCGTTGCCATGACGATCAACTCCTTGGAGTCTAGGAACCGTCGTCGGTTCCCTGGCTTTGCTCGTATTTCGGTGGCGGTCCATGCGGCTCCGCCACCTCTGTTCTAGCACTCTCCTGCCGAGAGTGCCAGAGCTTGTGAGGCCCATTTTTCCGCTCCCAAACAGGGCCGCGACCCGTTGCGCAACGGACTTCGACGCCCCCGGCGCGGGGCACCCGCACCGGGGACCTGCCGCGCCCTGTCCTGCGCTGTCCTGTTCTGCGCTGTGACATAGCATCGGGACAGGACCGGCATCTACGAAACGGGGCATCGGGCATGGCGAAGCGATTGACGGCGAGGCTGGCGATCCTGGATGACCACCAGGGCGTGGCACGGGACATGGCGCCGTGGGAGGATCTGGCCGGGCGCGCGGAAACCACGTTCTTCAGCGACCCCTTCGCCTCCGCCGACGCGGCCGTTGCCGCCCTGCAGGGCTTTCACGCCGTTGTCGCCATGCGCGAGCGCACAGCCTTCCCGCGGGAGGTGCTGGAGCGTCTGCCCGACCTGAAACTGGTGGTCACCACGGGGATGGCCAACGCGGCGATCGACATGCACGCGGCCCGGGACCTGGGCGTCACGGTGAGCGGGACCAGCGGCTCCCCGACCGCCGCGCCGGAACTGGCCTGGGCGCTGCTTATGGCAGCGGTCCGCGACATCCCCGCCCAGCAGGAGGCCCTGCGCGCGGGGCTTTGGCAGACCGGCATCGGATCAGAACTGGCCGGCCGCACGCTCGGCATTCTGGGCCTGGGCAAGATCGGCACACGCATCGCCGGCTACGCCCAGGCGTTCGGGATGGAGGTGATTGCCTGGAGCCAGAACCTCGACGCCCAGGGCGCCGCCGCGGCCGGGGCGCAGCTGGTCACCAAGGAGCAACTGTTCGAGCAGGCGGACATCGTTACGCTGCACGTGCGTCTCTCCGAGCGCACCCGCGGGCTGGTCGGAGAGGCGGAACTGCGGCTCCTCGGCTCGGATGGGCTGCTGGTCAACACGGCGCGCGGTCCGCTCGTCGACACCGACGCCCTGGTCCGCGGCCTGGCCGAGGGCTGGCTGGGCGGCGCGGCCCTCGATGTGTTCGATGCCGAGCCCCTTCCCTCCAACCACCCGCTGCTGGGCGCTCCGCGCACCGTGCTTACACCGCACCTGGGCTACGTGACGCGCGAACAGTACCGGATCTTCTACGGGCAGGCGCTGGAGGATGTCGCCGCCTGGCTCGACGGGGCACCGGTCCGGGTGCTGAACGGCTAAGCCCGGCCGGCCCCGAAGACGTCGCGGAAGACCTCCACCGCGGCGTCGACCGCGCCGCGGTGGTCGGCGTTGAACCCCTCCGGATCGCGGGTGAATACGAAGCGGGTGATGGTTCCGGCGAGCATCAGCAGCGCGGGCTGGACGTTCCCGGCGTCGCGCAGTCCGGCCCACTCCGCCTCGGCGGCCACCGCTTCCGGCCGCTCCGCCAACGCCGACTCCAAGAGCCGTTCGGCCGCCTGGACGTGCTGGAGCGTCCGCCGGCGCAGCTCGGGGAAGGTCCGCACCAGTTCGCGACGGCGGCGGAACGCCTCCCCCGCGTCGGTGCTGGTGCGCAGCACCCCGGCCAGCAGCCGCACGGTCCGCGTGAGCAGGTCGGCCTCCCCGCCCAGGAACTCCTCGAACAGCTCGGGAGGCAGCGTGGGCTCGCGGGTACCGAGGACCGCATCCTCCTTGGTCGGGAAGTAATTGAAGAAGGTGCGCGCGGACACCCCGGCCCGCTCCGCAATGGCCGCGGTGGTCGCCTCCGGCAGGCCCTGCTCCAGCACCAGCGTCACCGCCGCCTCGTGGATCCGGGCCCACGTGGCAGCCCGCTGGCGTTCCCGCCTGCCCGGCTCAAAATTCTGCATTGGTGCATTTTTGCAGCTCTGCATATTTTGTTCAACGCGCCCCGCCACCCCGGCCCGCGCCGCAGCGCCCGCCGTTCCGCCCCGGACCGCCACCCGCGGGCAGCGGAAATTTTCCGATCCGTACCATCCAGCGGAACGCGAGGGTGCACCCACCCCTCCGCGGGGGGTCCAATGGAACACGGGAAAGGCGGCGTCGGCGCCGCCGGCCCCTCAACACCCCGCCCCTCGCCGGTGCGGCGCGTCCCCCCAAGGGACTCCGACCGGCGGGAAGAAAACGCAGGCAAGTCGAAGGAGCGATGCCATGAAGCAGGCTTTGGTGTGCATGTCACACAGCCCTCTGCTGGAACACACGAACCCGCCGGAAGAGGTGAAGGCCGCTGTCGAGGCATCCTTCGAGCACGTTCGCGCATTCGTCAAGGACTTCGATCCGGACCTGGTGGTCAACTTCGGCCCGGACCACTACAACGGGTTCTTCCAGGACCTCATGCCCCCGTTCTGCATCGGCTTCAAGGCCCACGGCACCGGCGACTACGACTCCTTCGACGGCGAGCTGAACGTGCCGACCGAGATCGCCGAGGACCTGGCCCAGTTCCTCGTCGACAGCGACCTCGACGTCGCCATTTCCCGCAAGATGGAGGTCGACCACGGCGCCGTGCAGCCGATGGAGATCATCTACAACGGCGACCCGACCGTGAAGCCGATGATCCCGGTGTTCATCAACGCCGTGGCCCGCCCGTACACCAAGATGCGCCGCGTCCGGAAGCTTGGCACCGCCATCGGCGAGTACTTCCGGAACTCGGACAAGAAGGTCCTGTTCATCGGCTCCGGCGGCCTCTCCCACGATCCGCCCGTGCCGCGCTTCCACGAGGCCACCTTCGACCAGAAGAACTTCCTCGTCGAGGGCCGCCACCCCACCCCGGAGTTCCGCGCCGCGCGCCAGCAGAACACCATCAACACCGCGATCAAGTTCGCCGCCGGCGAGGCCGACATCATGGACCTGAACCCCGAATGGGACCTGGAGTTCCTCGAGGTCTGCAAGTCCGGGAAGGTCGAGGACTTCGACGCCTACACCGCCGAAGAGATGGACCGCGTCGCGGGCCACTCCTCCCACGAGGTGCGCACCTGGGTCGCCGCGTACTCCGCGCTGCGCGCCTGCGGCGAGTACGAGGTCACCTTCGACTTCTACAAGCCCATCAAGGAATACATCGCCGGCTTCGGCGTGACGACGGCGGTGGTCAAGTAATGACGTTGCAGAACGAGAACCAACTGGCCGAGGCCGCCGCGGAGCGCCAGGCCGCACTGAAGGGCTTCGCGAACGAGCTCCTCACGGCCGCCGAGACGCTGGAGCCGGTCGCCCCGCTGCGCGGGCGCCTCGAGGGCATGGACGTCGACGACGCCTACGTGGTGCAGACCCTGCAGTTGGAGAAGCACCTGGCCGACGGCCGCGTGCTGGCCGGACGCAAGGTGGGGCTGACCTCCCTGGCCATGCAGCGGCAGTTGGGCGTGGACTCCCCCGACTTCGGGTTCTTCTTCGAGGACATGGTCCACAACGAGGGCGCCCGCCTGGCCGCCGGGGCGTTCGTCTCCCCCAAGGTCGAGCCGGAGTTCGGCTTCGTGCTGAAGGAGGCCCTGCAAGGCCCGGGCGTGACCGTCGAGCAGGCCCGCGCCGCCATCGGCGAGGTCTACGCGGCGATCGAAATCATCGACTCGCGTATCGCGGACTGGGACATCAAGCTGGTGGACACCGTCGCCGACAACGCATCCTGTGGAGCGATCGCCGTCGGCACCACCCCGCTGCCGGTATCCGTCGAGGACCTCACCACCGTGGCGTGCACCCTGCGGATCAACGGCGAGGCGCGCGAGTCCGGCACGGGCGAGGCCGTCATGGGCGACCCCGTGGCCCCGCTGGCCTGGCTGGCCAACGTGCTGGGCGAACAGGGCGTGGCGCTGGAGGCCGGGCAGCTGGTGCTGCCGGGTTCCTTCACCAAGGCCCTGCCCGTGGTTGCCGGCGAGTCCGCCACCGCCGACTTCGGGGACCTCGGGTCCCTGACCATCAACTTCATCTAACACCCCGGAATCAAAGGACCTACACCATGGCCAAGAAGACCGCCGCCATCGTCGGATCCGGCAACATCGGCACCGACCTGATGTTCAAGATCATGCGCCGCAGCAAGAACGTCGAAGTCAAGTACATGATCGGCGTCGACCCGAAGTCGGACGGCCTGGCCCGCGCCGCCAGGCTCGGCCTGACCACCTCCGCCGAGGGCGTGGACTGGCTGCTGAAGCAGGAGGAGCTGCCGGACTTCGTGTTCGAGTGCACCTCCGCCAAGGCCCACGAGGCCAACGCGCCCAAGTACAAGGAAGCCGGCATCCATGCCATCGACCTGACCCCGGCCGCCGTCGGCCCGTACCTGGCCCCGGTGGTGAACCTGGATTCGCTGACCGACACCATGAACGTCAACATGATCACCTGCGCCGGCCAGGCCACCACCCCGATCGTCGCCGCGGTCTCCTCCGTGGTCCCGGTCGAGTACGCCGAGATCGTTGCCTCCATCGCCTCCAAGTCTGCCGGCCCGGGCACCCGCGCCAACGTGGACGAGTTCACCGAGACCACGGCCAAGGCCCTGGAGGTCGTCGGCGGCGCCAAGAAGGGCAAGGCGATCATCATCATCAACCCGGTCGAGCCGCCGATGATCATGCGCAACACCATCTACTGCATGATCCCCGCCGAGGCCGCCGAGGCCGGCGAGCTGCAGGACAAGATCCGTGCCGCCATCGACGAGTACGTCCTGAAGATCAAGGACTACGTGCCCGGCTACGAGCTGCGCGTCGAGCCGCAGTTCGACGTCGCCCGCGAGGACTGGAACGGCTTCGGCCGCGTCGGCATCTGGGTCCAGGTCATGGGCGCCGCCGACTACCTGCCGGAGTACGCCGGCAACCTGGACATCATCACCGCCGCCGCCACCCGCACCGCGGACCTTTTGGCCGAGCGCATCGACGAGCATGCCGCAGCCCTGGCCGGCACCAACACCAAGTAGGAGCCCGCAATGACCGCACCCCTGGACACCACGTTCGACGTCCGCCTGACGGACACCACCCTGCGCGACGGCTCGCACGCCATGAGCCACAAGTTCACCGAGCGCCACGTGCGCGACGTGGTCCGCGCCCTGGACGACTCCCGCGTCGAGGTCATCGAGGTCACCCACGGCGACGGCCTGGGCGGTTCCTCCTTCAACTACGGCTTCTCCCTCACCCCGGAGCTGGACCTGATCCGGGCCGCCGTGGACGAGGCCAAGCAGGCCAAGATCGCCGTGCTCATGCTCCCGGGCCTGGGCACCATCCACGACCTGAACCAGGCGTTCGACGCCGGCGCGAAGGTCGCGCGCATCGCGACCCACTGCACCGAGGCCGACATCTCGATCCAGCACTTCCAGCACGCCCGCAAGCTGGGCATGGAGACCGTGGGCTTCCTGATGCTGTCCCACCGCGTCTCCCCGGAGGAGCTGGCCAAGCAGGCCCGCATCATGGCCGACGCCGGCTGCCAGTGCGTGTACGTCGTCGACTCCGCCGGCGCGCTGATCCTCGATGACGTCTCCGACCGTGTCTCCGCGCTGGTCGCCGAGCTCGGCGACGATGCCCAGGTGGGCTTCCACGGCCACCAGAACATGAGCTTCGGCGTGGCGAACTCCGTGTTCGCCGTGCGTGCCGGCGCCAAGCAGATCGACGGCACCCTGGTTGCCCTGGGAGCCGGTGCGGGCAACTCCCCCACCGAGGTCCTGGCCGCCGCCTTCGACCGGCTGGAGATCAAGACCGGCGTCGACGTGCAGGGCCTCATGGCCGCCGCCGAGGACGTCGTCAAGCCGTTCATCACCCGCATGCCCGTCATGGACCGGGCGTCCATCATGCAGGGCTACGCCGGCGTGTACTCCTCCTTCCTGATCCACGCCGAGCGCGCGGCCCTCCGCTACGGCGTCCCGGCCTACCGCATCCTCGAGGAGATCGGCAAGGCCGGCTACGTGGGCGGCCAGGAGGACATGATCGTCGACGTCGCCGTGCAGCTCGCAGCCGAGGCCAAGAAGTAGGCCCCACCAGACCGGAAGTTAAACACTTCCTCCCAAGGGAGGGCCGCAGCTCAGGGGTGTTGCTGCGGCCCTCCCGCTTTTAACCCGGGGCCAGGTGGGAGTTATCCACAATCACGGTCAGGGGGCTGGGCGGGACTGCGTTCAACGGGCAGGCTCGAGGGACAGTCCCTTCCGGAAAGGAAACCCCATGGGCCGGACCAAGCAGCGCAAACCCCGCACCTCCGCACGGACGCTTCCGCCGCCAACCGGTGTGCCCGGCATCTTCTCCGCCGTCGAGGCCTTGGCCCCCGAGTTCAAGGCCTGGCTGGGCCCGGACGGGCTGGAGGTCGACTTCGAGGAACTGCTGACCTACATCACGGTGCCGTTGACCCTGGACGAAAGCCTTCATCCCAACGCCGAAGCCACGGCCTTCCGTGCCCTGCGGCTGGAGGCGGCGATCTGCCTCTCCATCGAGAAGTTCTGCCACGGCGACGAGTTCTTCTACCTCTCCTTCGTCAACACGCTTTCCCTGTTCACGAACTTCCTCGAACAGACCGGTCGCTGGACGGGCACCGAGGAGGACCTCGACGCCCTGAGGGACTTCTACGATCGCGCGCACGCGGGGTTCGCCGCCGCCGGGCCCCGCGGCGGATTCGGCGTTCAGAAGCCCAACGACGAGGAGCGGTTGGCCTTCCTGGAAGGGCTGCCCCTGTCCCGCATGGCGGGGAAGCTGCTGGACGGCATCCACCACGGGTTGAGCGAGGATCCACCCCTGGCCTGGAGCGATGCCGTCGACGCGGCCGTCGAAGCCGCCGGATCCGACGGGTCGGCGGATCCCGGATGCCTGCTCCGGGTCCTGCAATGCCTCGGCATCAGCAGATGGCTGCCTGGCGCGGCGAGGGTCGCACGGGCCAGGACGGCGCTGGCCGCGGCTTCGGACCTCGACCGGGAACTCGAACTTGAGGGGTGGGCGTACCGCGCCTTCGAACGGGCCTTCACGGAAACCGGCGCTTCGTGGAACAAGCCGGACACCCCCGCGGCCGCCTTGGGACGCCTGCTGGCCCACGCTGCGGCCACCACGGGATCCGTGTCCCGTTTGGCCATCAGCAATCCCGCCTGCATGGTTCCGGCGGCCAAGGCAGACGAGACCAAGGAACTCTACGCGGAGGTGGGACGGCGGCTCCAGGACCTGGCAGACCTGGGGCTGGTCGACCTGGGGGATTCAATCACCGTCCCGCCGGCGCTGGCTGATTGCCTTCTGGCCGTCTGGGAGGAGGTCGTAACCGAAAGCGCGGCTTGACCGGACAGGTCCCCGGGTCGGAAGGTAGGCAGCCGGGGACCCTGGACCCGGACGACGGCATCGTGCCCGCGCCAGCGTCCCGCCAACGGCCCGGATCCTCGTTGGCACAGATCCCCCGTTGGCACAGTGCGTGGGTTTCTGGGAACGTGGAGTCGGAAGGTTCGCCGCCCTCCCCGACGACCCCATCCCCGGAACCCACCAGGAGTAGTCCAATGGCCAAGAACACTCAGCGCCCCGGCCCCAAAGGGCCCTCCGGAACGGCCCCGCGCTCCCTTGGCGTCATGCGGGCGGACCGCGAGCTTGCCAGCCTGACCACGGTGTTCATCGAGTGGTACGACGACGGCTCCGAGCCCGGTCTGGTCGACGAGGCCCGCGTGGCCCTGAAGGTCTTCACCGCGGCCCTCGGCGGCTACTTCGACGCCGATCCGGCCGCCACCGCGACCGCCTACCGGGCCGAGGTGCTGGCGGCAGCCCTGGACCGGCTGATCAACTCGACCGCCGACGTCGACGTGGTGGACCATGCCGTCCGTTCGGCCCGGATCTTCACGCTCTTCCTGGAGGACACCGGCCGCTGGACGGGCACCGAGGAAGATCTGGAGGAGCTGTACCTGCTGTTCGACGAGGTCGAGACGCTTGCCTCCGAGCTGCCGGAAATCCCGGAGGAGCACATCCCCGACATCGAACCCGCCGCACAGTTGGAGGCCTTGGCGGAACTGCCCCTGGTGGCGGCCGCCGGTTCAATCCTGCGCTGGCTTGGCGACGGCAAAGACCTGGACGAGGACCTCATGCCGACCGCCGAGGACGAGGAGGACGCTGCCGCCGCGCTCGCCGCCGACGGGGCCGTCGCCCTGCCGGTCGACCAGCTGCTGGCCGTGCTGGAGGTTTCCGGCCTGGTGTCGATCGACGCGGAGAGCGGGCAGGTCACCCCCACCGAGGAGGCTGCGGATTTCGGCACCGAGGATGCCTCCGATGAGTCCCGCCTCGCCGCCTACGCCGCGCTGGCGGTCGCCTACTACTGGATCGCCGTCACCGCGTTCAGCCCCGAGCTGCCTCTGTTGCAGGATTCCAGCGAACTGCTCGCCGTGGTGCTCGTCGCCGGCGCCTCGCCGACCCCGCCGACCGTCGAGGACCTGCTGGCTTCCTCCGACGGTGTGGGAGAGAGCGCCGACGACGTCGTCGCCGTCACCCACGGCCGGCTGCTGGAACTGGCGCAGGCCGGGCTGGTGGACCTGGCGGAGGCCGACGGGGCCAGCGGGGCGATCACCATTCCCCGGGAACTGGTGCCGTTGCTGGCCGAGGCCCTGGACCGCGCGGCGGAGGAGCCCGAAGACTAGGCGCGCGGCCCGCCGGCGGGCAAGCCGCCGGCGAACGAGCCTGCCTCAAGCGTGCCCTCGTCGGGCAATGCCCGGCGGTGCCTTCCGGGCCTATTCCTCGATCGCCAGTTCCGGCGGGGCGTTCCGGAAGCCCCGGGTAAGCACAGCCAGGTAGGCCACGCCCAGGACGACCCACACCAGGCCCACCACCAGTGCCTGCCCGGACAGGCTGGTCCACAGCCACAGGCTGAGCCCCAGGCCGACCAGCGGCACCAGGAGGTAGCGCACCATGGCGTAGGCGCCGCGCCGGCGCTCGTCGATGATGTAGTGCTTGATGACGGCCACGTTCACGAGCGAAAACGCCGTGAGCGCGCCGAAGTTGATCAGCGACGAGGCGAACGCCAGATCCACGAACAGCGAGACCAGGCCGATGGCCGCCACCACGAGCGTGGCCCGCACCGGGGTCTTGAAGCGCGGGTGCAGGACCCCGAAGATCCGCCGCGGCAGGACGCCGTCGCGGCCCATGGAGAAGAGCAGCCGCGAGACGGTGGCCTGCTGCGACATCACCGCCCCGAAGCATCCGGCGACGAAGGCGGCGGTGAAGAACGCCTCCAGGAGGCCGCCGCCGACGGCGAACACCACGTCCAGCGCCGCCGCGTCCGGGTTGGTGTAGGAGCGCCAGTCGGGGTAGGCGAGGTTGGAGACCAGCGAGATCGCGATGAAGATCAGGCCTCCGAGCAGCGTGACCAGCATGATGGCGCGCGGGATGGTCCGGCGCGCGTCGCGGGTCTCCTCCGCCAGCGAGGAGATGGCGTCGAAGCCCAGGAACGAGTAGCAGAGGATCGCGGACCCCGCGAAGATTGCGGCGGTCCCGGGGCCCTGGCCATAGAGGGCATCGCCGAGCGAGGGCACCTCCGCGCCGGCGATCAGCCGCGCCGCAAGGACCGCGAAGACCACCAGGAACACGGTTTGGGCCACGACGATCGCGCTGTTGAGCCGGGAAAGCAACTTGATCCCGAGGGAGTTCAGCACCGTGACGACCGCGATCGACACCGCGATCCACACCGGCTGGGCGACGGCGGGCACCGCCTCGTGCAGGTACACGCCGATGACCAGGTACGCCATCATCGGGAGCAGCACGTAGTCCAGCATGATGGTCCAGCCGCCGAGGAATCCCAGGTGGCCGCCGAAGGTGCGCCGGGTGTAGGAGTAGGCGGCGCCGGTCACCGGGAAGGCCCGCGACATGGCGGCGTACGCGGCGGCGGTGAACAGCATGGCCACCAGGGTGACGATGTACGAGGTGACGATGTGCCCCTCGGTCAGGGTGTTCACCACGCCGTAGGTGGTGAAGGAGGCCATCGGCATCATGTAGGCCAGGCCGAAGACGACGGCGCCGCCGAGGCCGAGGACCTTGGCCAGCCGCGGCGGGGCGGCCGGGCCGGCGGAGGTGGTGGAAATGGGCATGCGGGAGCTCCAGGATGGTGGGTCGGAGACTGCGCGGCGGAACCGGCGCCGCGGAGCATGGGATGGTGCGATGAAGTAGGTGCGAAAAGGCGGGACGGCTGCCCCGCGCTCTAGCCTGCGGCGGGGACCGCGCCGAGCAGCTCCGCGTAGTCGCGCGCATGCCGCGCGCTGGTGCACGGGTTGCCCTCGGCCAGGTGCAGGGTCCGCCGCTCCAGGTCCATAACGACGGACATCACGGTGGACCACTGGACTTCGGGCGCCGAGCGTTCGTCCGGGTGGCAGCAGATCGAGCCGGGGGCGTCGGTGTGGTCCGTCAGCGCCGCGGCCAGCAGCGGGACCGTCACCAGGGAGTCGCTGCCCACGAGCTGGCCCAGCCGGTCCAGCCGGACGTAGCTGTCCGCCATGGCCACGGGGGCCAGGTCGAACCCGCCGGCGATCGGGCCCAGGAAGTGGTTGGTGTGGAAAAGGCGGCCGTTCTCCGGGATGAGCGGGACGACGTTGCGGGCGTCCCCCGGGGCCGTTTCGATGTTCAGGATGGCCCCGCCGGCGGCGCCGACCACGAAGTTCCCGGCCGAGGCCCGGGGGTGGGCGGCCAGGATTTCGACGGCGTCGAACGTGTGCCGCGCATCGGCGAGCGCCCTGATCAGCACGTGGAACGGCAGTCCGGGCGCGTGCCCGTCCAGGGAGGTGACGAGGGTGTTCACGGCCACCCCGACGCCGGCCGAATTCAGGAGCGTCTTGGCCAGGAGCCCGGCCTCCACGATGGTCACGTAGTCGGGGCCGTCCTCGCGCTCGACCTCCAGCACCACCACGGAGTCGAAGCCGAGGACCAGCCAGTCCCAATTCTGTCCCACCAGGGTGGTGCCGTCCGCGGTGTGCGTGGGGGCGACCGCGAAGGAGCTGCACTCGCCGCCGCCCGGGACGGCGTGGTCGACGACGGCGGCCCACATGATCTCCGTGCGGCAGTTCATCGCCAGCACGTCGTCCAGCGGCAGGCCGGAGCCCTCGGCGATCCCGACGAGTTCCTCCCAGATCGACGGGTGGGCGGTCCGGATCGCCTCCGCGTGCCCGCGGGCCTGTTCGACGGCGGCGGGCCAGGCGATGCCCTTGGCCGCGAAGGAGCGCTCGTAGCCGGCACGGGAGTGCAGCACCTGTTCGCGCGCCCGCTCGCCGTACTGGCGGCCGCGTTCGCGCGGGGTGCCGCTGACCCGGATGCGCGGGTAGGTCTCGGTGCTCATCGGGCGGCTCCGCTCGGAAGGGTTTCCGGCGCCTGTGCCGCCGGCAGGGTCACTGGGGCCAGGGTCGCGGCGGCCGCGCCGTCGCCGGCGAGGGCCGCGGCCTGCCGGGCGGTGCCGAGCCAGGCGCCGGTGTCCCGCAAGTGGCCCAGGACCTGGTCCAGCATGGTCAGCCGGGAGGGCCTGCCGATGATCATCGGGTGCATGGTCAGCATCACGTGTCCGCCCAGGGCCGCGATCCCGTCGATCTCCGGCAGCCACACGTCCAGGACCTCGCGCGGGGACCGGATGGTCTTCTCCCAGGTGTCGTTCGCGAACCAGAAGTGCGGGGCGTCGTCGAGGATCCAGGACACCGGCAGTTCCGCCAGGTCGTGGGCGGCGTGCCGGTAGGGCCGGATGTCGTTGAGCAGGTTGGAGCTGTACTCGAAGCCGGCTTCCTGCAACAGGTCCAGGGTGTGCTCGGTGAACTCCCAGGAGGGAGACCGGTAGCCTGCGACGTCCGCCCCGAGTTGGCGCAGCACCCGCAGGCCCTCGTGCAGTTCGGTGCGCTCGGCGGAGCGGTCCAGCTGGGTCGGGTTGGTGTGGCTGTGCCCGTGGTGGGCCACCTCGTGGCCGGCGTCGATGATGGAGCGGACCACGTCCGGATGCCGCAGCGCATCCTTGCCGCACACGAAGAACGACGCCGTGACCCGGTGCTTCTCCAGCAGGTCCAGGATCAGCGGCACGCCGACGCGCGGTCCGTAGCTGCCCTGGGAGAGCACGCCCACCCTGCCCGCGTTCTCCGGGTTCTCGCCGATCCACACCTCCTCGGCGTCGAAGTCGAAGCTCACGGTGGCGCCGTAGGCGTGGCCGTCGGGCCAGGGAGTCGGGACGAATCTGGTCGTGCTGTTCACGGGGGCTCTTTCACTCGCGGGTGCCTCGGACGGCCTGGCGGTGCGTCGGGGGCGGGTCGTTGAGTCCAGTGTGTCCGGGCGGTGTGACGCCGGTCATGGGTCGATTGACGTATCTTCCACGGCCGTATGCCAAGTGATGCCGGGCTGCCAGTTTCAGGGCTGCGTGATCCCGTGCTGTTCGATCCAGGGCGGCGGGACGAACCGCGCGTCCGCGTAGGGCGCGGGGTCCAGGCAGCGGTGCCGGCCGTCCTGGACCTGCCAGATCAGCTGGGCCTGACCGAAGGACGGGTCCGGCGTCTGGTCCGGATAGCTCAGCGAGGTCTGGTGCCCCGCCGAGAAGATGTAGCTGCCGTTCACGCCCCGGTGCCGCGTGGCACGCAGGGCCTCGAGCGTTCCCGGGAAGTCGCGGCTGTCCGCGGCGATGCGCCAGGCGGCGGCGAGGACGGAGACCATGTCGTAGCCCAGGCCCGCCTGCGAGCGGCCCGGCTCGGCGCCGTACCTGCGGGTGTAGCCGGCCACGAAGCGGCCGGCGAACTCGTCCGCGTACGTGCCGGAGACCGTCGACCACACCAGCCCCTCCGCGCGCTCCCCCACCAGCTGGTCGAACAGCGGGATCGAGGGGGCGTAGATGCAGTAGAGCACCGATTGGGTGCCGGCGCGCAGCAGAGACAGGTGGAGTTCGGCCATGGTGTGCGGCAGGAACTCGCTGACCACCACCACGTCCGGGGCGCCCGCCACCACGGATTCGGCCAGCGGCTGCAGCTGGCGCGGGTCCGCGGGCACGGGCACGACGGCGGAGACCTCCCACCCGAGCGCTGCGAGCCTGGCGCGAGTGGCGTCGTCGGCAATCTGTCCGGCGTCGGCCGGGGTTTCGATGAACGCGATCCGTCCGCTCCGAACCAGTCCGGGCGCGTCCCGCCGCAGCAGGTCCAGGAAGCGCAGCAGGCCGGTGCCGTAGTTGGTTTCCGTGGGCACGCACTGGAACACGTTGGCGTAGCGCTGCGGGGCGGCGTCGGCCGCCTGCACCTGGCGCTGCGAGGTCATGGTGTGCAGCACGGGGCAGGCCAGGTCGGCGGCCAGGTCCAGGGCGGTGGCCTCGTCGAAGACGTAGGAGGTCATGACAGCATCGGGGTCCAGCGCGCGGATCCGGGCAAAGGTGCGCGTCACGCCCGCGGAGGAATAGATGTCGGCGTCGACCTCGACGGCCTCGATGGGCCGCCCGGCGATCCCGCCGCGCGCGTTGGCCTCCTCGATGGCCAGCAGCGCCCCCTGCCGCGACTGTCGCCCGTCCTCCGCGGCCGGCCCCGCATGGGGGTAGGCCAACACCAGCCGGACCGGGGAACTCCCCCGGCGCGCCGGCGCCGCCCCGGAAGCCAGCCCGGATGGGGGCCCGGCGGCACCGGAGTCCGGGCCCGCGGCCGGCTCCGGATCCAGCGCGGCGATCGGAAGCGCCCGGCATTCCGCGGCCGGCGCGGGCAGCGGAAGCTTGAGCCAGCCGTGGCCGGCCGCCATGACGCCGGCGGCCGTGCGGCTGGCGGCGCCGAGCTTGGTGCGGATCATCTCCACCTGGGTGGAGACGGTGCGCGCGCTGGTGTGCAGGTGGCCGGCGATCTGCGGGTTCGAGTGTCCCGCCGCCAACAGCGTGAGCACGTCGAGCTCGCGGTGGGTCAGCCGTGCCGGATTGGGGGCCGCCACGGCCTCGACGACCGTCTTGCGCGCCCGCTCCGGGCCGGTCAGGCTCAGGCGGACATGCAGCATGCGGCGGCTGGTCGGCAGCTCCAGCAGGAAGGACAGGCGGTCGTGCCCGCTGCCGCCCAGGCGCTGCGCGTAGTCCACGATCCGCGTGGTCGCGAGCAGCTCGACCAGCAGCGGGGACGCGTCGGCGGGCGCCTCGCGGGCGGGCACGCCGCGGGCGGAGAAATCCCGGGAGGACGGGGACACCACAAAGCGGATGCGCTGGTCGCCGTCCATCTGCCTCTCCTCGTCCGCGCGGCCCGGCGCCCGCGCGCTGACTGCATCCTAGCCCGAGCTTCGGGCGTCCGGCCGGGGCCCCGTCCGGACGCCCGCCCCGGGAAACGACGGCGGCACGACGGCGGCGGACGTCCCGCCGCCGTCGTGCCCGGGACCCCGTCCTTACCGGCCCGTGCCCGTTCGGCCCGTGCTTACTGGCTTGTCCCTATTGGCTTGTACTTCCTACTTTGTTCCGGGCGTCCGGTCCCGGAAGACCGTGTCCTGCCAGTCCTTGTGGGCGGCGCGGTCGCGGCCGAGCATCACGTGCTTGACATTGGTGTACTCGTCCAGGGAGTACTGGCTCATGTCCTTGCCGAACCCGGAGGCCTTGTACCCGCCGTGGGGAAGCTCGGAGACGATCGGGATGTGGTCGTTGACCCACACGCAGCCGGCCTGGATCTCAGCGCTGGCGCGCAGGGAACGGTCCAGGTCCCGCGTCCAGGCGGAGGCGGCCAGCCCGAACGGGGTGTCGTTGGCCAGCGCGATCGCCTCGTCGTCGGTCTCGAAGGGCAGGGCGGCCAGGACCGGGCCGAAGATCTCCTGCTGCACCAGTTCGGAGTCCTGGGCGGCGCCGGCGACCAGGGTGGGCCGGTAGTAGGCGCCGGCCGCCAGGTCCCCTCCCGGGGCGGTGCCGCCGGCCAGGACGCTGGCCCCGGCCGCGCGGGCCCGCTCGACGAACCCGGCCACCTTGTCCCGGTGGGCGTGGGTGATGAGGCTGCCGAGGTCGGTGTCCGGGTCCGCCGGGTCGCCGACCACCACCGCGTCCATCAGCTCGGCGACCCGGGCGGTGAAGGCCTCGAAGAGCGGACGCTGGATGTAGGCGCGGGTGGCCGCGGTGCAGTCCTGGCCGCCGTTGATGATCGCCGCGGCCACGGCCCCGTGCGCGGCGGCCTCCACGTCGGCGTCGTCGAACACCACGAACGGGGCCTTGCCGCCGAGTTCCAGGTGCACGCGCTTGGCCGTCTCGGCGGCCATCGCCATGATCTTTCGGCCCACGGCGGTGGAGCCGGTGAAGGAGGTCATCGCGACGTCGGGGTGGCGCACCAGCCGTTCCCCGGCGTCCGGCCCGGTGCCCGTGACGATGTTGATGACCCCGTCCGGAATGCCGGCCTCGGCGGCGGCCTCGGCGAAAATCAGGGCCGTGCCCGGGGTGAGCTCGGAGGGCTTGAGCACGATCGTGTTTCCGGCGGCGATGGCGGGCAGGATCTTCCAGGCCGCCATCTGCAGCGGGTAGTTCCACGGGGCGATCGAACCGATGACGCCGATGGGTTCCCGGCGGACCATCGAGGTGCCGCCGGCCCCGTACTCCCCGGCGCCCAGGCCCTGCAGGTTCCGGGCCGCGCCGGCGAAGAACACGGTGTTGTCGATGGTGCCCGGGACGTCGAACTCGGTGGCCAGGCGCAGGGACTTGCCGGTCTGCGCGGACTCGACCGCGGCCAGCTCCCCCGCCCGCCGCTCCAGGACGGCGGCGAGCTTGAGCAGGGCGTCGCCGCGTTCGGCCGGCGTGGCCCGGGACCAGGCCGGGAAGGCGGCCTTGGCCGCCGCGACCGCCGCGTCGACGTCCGCGGCCGAGGCCAGACGGATCACCTCGGCGGCCTCGCCCGTGGCCGGATCAATGCGTTTGGCCTCCGGCCCGCGGCCCTCGCTGCGGCGTCCGTTGATGAATTGGTGCCCCTCGGGGCGGGAGGCGGGGTGGACCGGGTCGCCGATGGTCGTGGTGGTGCTGGTCATGAAAAGACTCCTGGAAATGCCGTGGGTTGGGGAAGGCAGGGGTTTCGGAGGAAGGCAGGGCGAGGGTGCGGCCCGGCCGCCCGCGGGACGTTCCCCGAGGGCGGCCGGACCGCTGGCCGTGGCTGTTCGGCCGGAAAGGTTCAACTAGAGCAGTTCGTACGCGGCCGTGAGCGCGTCGCGCAGGATCTGTTCCATCTCGTCGAACTCCGTCTGGCCGATGATCAGCGGCGGCGAGAGCTGGATGACCGGGTCGCCGCGGTCGTCGGCCCGGCAATACAGCCCGTTCTCGAAGAGCCGCTTGGACAGGAAGGACTTGAGGATGCGCTGGCTCTCCTCCGGGGTGAAGCTCTCCTTGGTGGCCTTGTCCTTGACCAGTTCGATCCCGTAGAAGTAGCCGTTGCCGCGCACGTCGCCGACGATCGGCAGGTCCAGCAGCTTTTCCAGCGTGGCCCGGAAGGCGGCCTCGTGCTCGAGGACGCGGGCGTTCAGGCCCTCGCGCTCGAAGATGTCCAGGTTGGCCAGCGCGACGGCGGCACCGACAGGGTGTCCGCCGAAGGTGTAGCCGTGCTTGAAGAACTCACCCCGTCCGGCGATGCCGTCGAACAGCCGGTCGGAGGCGACCATGGCGCCCATCGGAACGTAGCCGCTGGTCAGGCCCTTGGCGCAGGTGATGATGTCCGGGACGTACCCGAACTTGTCCGCGCCGAAGTAGGTCCCCAGCCGGCCGAAGGCGCAGATGACCTCGTCGGACACCAGCAGGACGTCGTACTGGTCGCAGATCTCCCGCACGCGCCGGAAGTACCCGGGCGGCGGCGGGAAGCAGCCGCCGGCGTTCTGGACCGGTTCCAGGAACACCGCGGCCACGGTCTCCGGCCCCTCGGCCAGGATCATGCCCTCGATCTCGTTGGCCGCCCAGAGGCCGAAGGCCTCCAGGTCGTCCCCGTGCTGGGGCGCGCGGTAGAAGTTGGTGTTGGGGATCCGGTGGGTGGAGGGCACCAGCGGCTCGAAGTCGCGCTTCAGGTCCGGGATGCCGGTGATCGAGAGGGCTCCGTGGGTCGTCCCGTGGTAGGCCGTCGTGCGGGAGAGCACCTTGTGCTTCTGCGGGCGGCCGGTGGCGCGGAAGTACTGCTTGGCCAGCTTCCAGGCCGATTCGACGGCCTCGCTGCCGCTGTTGGTGAAGAACACCTTGTTCAGGTCCCCCGGCGCCAGGCCGGCCAGCCGGGCGGCGAGTTCGGCCGCCGGGGCGTTGGCGTAGCCCCAGACCGGGAAGAACGCCAGCTCGGAGGCCTGCCGCGCCATGACCTCGGCCAGTTCCGTGCGGCCGTGTCCGGCCTGCACGACGAACAGCCCGGCCAGCCCGTCCAGGTACCGGCGCCCCTGGTCGTCGAAGATGTAGGCGCCGTCGCCGCGCACGATCACCGGGGTCTCGGCGTCGGTGGCGGGCTGGGGCGTGAAATGCATCCACAGATGCTCGCGGGCTGCGGTCCTAACGCCGCCCGGGGTGGTGGAAGTCGTCAGCTGGGGCACGCATATCGCCTCTTCTGGGTCTCGTTATTGGAATGCGCTAACGCACCCAATATCGTCGAGCCCGGCCCTTCTGGCAAGCGATTTCGTGAAAAATTCCGAAAGAGGCCACGCAAAGCGCCGTAGATTTCCCCATCGGCGACGGATCTCGCACCGGCTACGACGTGGCCGCCCCGTAGCGCAGCTTGTGCACCCGCAGGATCGGACGCGGCTCGGCGGACACCACGCCGGGAATGGCGGAAACCTTCCCGTTCACGAACGCCCACAGCTCCGCGTTACCCCCGCATTGGACCTCGATGCAGATGTCCGGGGCACCCAGGAGCGTGGACACGTAGGTCACCTCGGGCAGGTCGACCAGCGCGTCGACCACCGACTGGTGGCGGGCGGGTTCGACGGCGACGAACACCAGGCTCAGCTGCGTCCCGCCCACGGAGTCGGGATCCACGAAGGCCACGATCCTCAGCACGTTGGACTCCTGGAGCCGCTTGATGCGGGCCCGCACCGTCGCTTCCGCGGTACCGAGTTCCCGGGCGATCTCCCGCATGGCCTTGCGGCCGTCGTCCTCCAGGGACTGCAGGATCGCCCGGTCGAGGTCGTCCATCTGGTATTTCGCCATGTCAGCCAGTCTACTGAGGCGGCTTGGCGCGCCGGATAGACATGAGGATGGCGCATAGCAACATTCATGTGCGACGAAGCATGCGCATTGCGCAGAAAAATAATGCTTGTCTATCTGTTTGCGCATTGGTAGTGTCCTACGTCATAGCAACGCGCACATCCCTGCGGCCCCCGATCACTGCGCGTCTGCCATCCCACTCGACTTACATTCCCCACTTGTTCTCCCGAAGGAGACGTCGAATGACCTCGACACCCCCAGGCGCCACCGACCACGCCTACGAAAAGACCCTGCGCTGGTGGGACGGCTTCACCATCAGCCTCTCCATCCCCGCCGCGCTGTTCATCAGCCTCGGCTACGCCATCGGCTTCATCGGGGCCTGGGCCGCGCTGACGCTGCTCGCGGCGGTGGCCATCATCGCCTGCCTCCAGAACTTCATCTATTCGGAGATGGCCGGCATGTTTGCCGACAAGGTTGGCGGCATCTCCATGTACGCCCACCAGGGCTGGAAGACCCGCACCGTGCTGGTCGGCCCGCTGGCCACCTACGGGTACTGGTTCGCCTGGTCCAGCTCGCTGGCGATCTACGGCCTGCAGATCGGCCAGCTCGTCCAGGCCCAGTGGTTCCCCGACCAGACGTGGACCATCTCCACCGGCACGGCGGAGATCGGCCTGCCCCACCTCATCGCCCTCGGTGTCCTGGTCCTGGGCTGGGCCATGAACGTGCTCGGCATGCGCCTGGCCATGTGGATCATGTACGCCACCGGCGTGCTGGTGCTGATCCCGATCGTCACCTTCGCACTGGCCCCCTTCACCCAGCCGGACTGGTCGATCGCCAACCTGCACTGGAGCATGGGCGACAGCGGCTTCCCGCAGTGGCAGACGGCCATCGCCTGGATGTTCGTCCTGGCCTGGTCCGTCTACGGCATCGAGTCCGTGGCTTCCTTCGTCCCCGAGTTCAAGAACACCGTGCGCGACACCCGGCTGGCGCTGCGCGTCGCGGGCATCTTCGTCATCGCCGTCTACGTGCTGGTCCCCCTGGGCCTGGGCGGACTCGTCGACCAGGCGGACGTCGCGGCCAATCCGGTGTCCTTCTACATCGGCGTCTTCGGCGGATTCTTCCCCGGCGGCGACATCCTGATGACCGTGTGCCTGATCGCCGGGCTCCTGCTGCTGATGGTCATGACCACGGCCGACGGCGGCCGCGTCCTGCACGGCAGCGCGCTGGGCGGACTGACGGTCAGGCAGCTCGGGGAGCTCAACCGCTTCAAGGTCCCGGGCCGTGCCATGACCCTGGACCTGGTCATCAACGTGGTGCTGATCCTCTTCGTCGGCGAGGCGATGGCCGTGATCGTCGCCGGCATCCTCGGCTACCTGATCTGCCACGTGCTCTCCCTCACCGGGTTCATCAACCTGCGGCGCGACCGCCCCAACGCGCACCGCCCGATCCGGCTGGGCCGCCACTGGGTGGCTGTCGCCGCGGTGCTCGCCGCGGTCGACGCCGTCCTGATCGTCATCGGCGCCCTGAGCTCGGAGATCACCGGCTACGGCGGACCGCGCGAGCTGGTCATCGGCGTCCTGGTGCTCTCCCTCTCGATCGCCCTGTACGTCTACCGCCGGCGGGTCCAGGACAAGCTGCCCTTCGTGTGGCGCGAACCCGCCGAACCCGAGACGGCCGACATGGTGGCGAACGGCGCTGCGGTGAACAACGGAGACGAGCCCCGCGAACCCATCGCGCAGGACGCGCGCAACTAGCGCGCCGCCGTCGCACTTCATCCCCCGCGGCGCCCGCCGCGGAACCCCACACCCATCCAAGGAAACGCAAGGAAAAGACAATGTCCCTCAAGCTCAAGCGGATCGACAACATGGACATCCTGACCACCGACGTGGACAAGATGGCCCGCTTCTACACCGAAGTCCTGGGCCTGGACTTCCACCTGCCGTACGCGCCGGAGGAGGAATGGGCCGCCATCGACCTGGGCAACCTCACGCTCTACCTGTTCAAGTCGGAGGCCGGCGAGCACGCTCCCCGGCGCACCGCGGTCAACGCGGAGAACGCCCCCGGCTACGATTCGGTCGCGTTCGAGGTCGACGACCTCGACGAGGCGGAGGCCGCCCTGGAGGGCCGGGTCGAATGGGTGGACGCCCGCATCGAATGGCAGCACCCCAGCGGGGCCTGGTACCGCTACCGGCCGTTCTTCGACCCGGACGGCAACATGCTCTACGTCACCGAACCGCACCGGGCTCCCGAACCGCAGAAGGCCTAGCCGCCATGGGAAACGTCAACGCAGCGGGCATCCCCGCGGAAGACCCCTCGCAGGACCTGACCGGCCGGGTGGCCATCGTGACCGGCGCCGCGCGCGGCATGGGCCGGGCCCATGCCCGGCGCTTGGCCGCCCAGGGCGCGTCCGTGCTGCTGGTGGACCGTGACGGCGTCGTGGCCGAAACCGCGGCCGAGCTGGCGAACGTCGGCGGCCGGGTCGACCACCTTGCCGCGGACCTGACCGCCGAGGGCGCGGACGCGCTCGTGGTGGACACCTGCCTCGAGCGGTTCGGCCGCCTGGACATCCTGGTCCACAACGCCGGCATCATGCACGACTGGCGCCGGCTCAAGGAGACCTCCCCGGAGGAGCTGGACCGCTACTTCGCCCTCAACGTCCGGGCCCCCTACGCGCTGTCCCGGACGGCCCGGCCGCACCTGGCGCGCAGCGGTTCGGGGCGGATCGTGTTCATCTCCTCCCAGTGGGGCCAGGTCCCCGACGGGCACTCCTACGGCTACATGGTCTCCAAGGCCGCGCAGCTGGGGCTCATGAAGGCCTTGGCCCAGGAGCTGGTCGGCGAGGGGATCCTGGTGAACGCCATCGCTCCGGGCGCCGTGCGCACCCGTATGGTCCCGGACGAGTACCTCGAGGTGGAAACCGCCGCCGTGCCGCTGGGCAGGCTCGCCGAACCCGGCGAGATCGCCGCGCTTGTCGGCTTCCTGGCCTCGGACCAGGCCGGGTTCATCACGGGCCAGACCCTGCCGGTGAACGGCGGGGCCCTGCTCGTCGGCATCTGAGCCGCTCTCCCCCAACACCCAAGCACCACCCCTAAGGAAGAAACAGTCATGAACACTGCAGCGACGACCCCCAGCAAGCGGGAGCAGGCCGAGCGGGCCATGCGCCGTTCCTGGTTCCCCGTGGCCCGATCCGTGGACCTGGACACCCCGCAGCGCGCGACGCTGCTCGGCACCAGCCTGGTCGTCTACCGCGACGGCGAGGGCCGGGCCGTGGTCCAGTCCAGCCGCTGCCCCCACCGCGGGGCCGACCTGTCCATCGGCGAGGTGCACCAGGCCTCGATCGGCTGCCCGTATCACGGGTGGGAATTCTCCAGCACGGACGGCTCCTGCGTGCGCGTCCCCTCGCTCGAGGACCAGTGCAAGATCCCGCCGAAGGCGCGCCTGAAGACCTACCCGGTGATCGAGCGGTTCGCCCACGTGTGGACGGTCCTTGAGGACCCGATCCGAGAGATGTACGACCCGGAGGAATGGCGCGGCGAGGAATTCGAGTGGCTGGCCGCCAACCCGATCGACTCGAACGTCGGCGTGGCCGTGACGATCGAGAACTTCCGCGACGTGGCGCACTTCCCGTTCGTGCACAAGGTCTCCATGGGCCCCACGCCGGAGGTCGTGGAGCCGCTGGACGTCAAGCGGGAGGGACTGGACGTGTGGATGTTCCGGCCGCTGAACGCCGGCACCGGCGAGTGGGCCAACGACGGCGACTGCGAGATGCACTACCACTGCATCGCCCCGGGCCTGGCCTCCATCACCTACAACTACGAGAAGTACGGGCGTCGCGTGGTGGCTGGCTTCCCGTCTCCGGTCAGCTACGAGAAGGTGAAGATCTTCTGGGGCGTGGCCAATGCCGCCAATTACAGCGGCGCCGACCTCGAGGAGAACCTGCGCGTCGAGGAGATGGTGTACCTGGAGGACATTCCGATCGTGGAGAACCTGCAGCCGCGCGAGGTTCCGTGGGACGGCGAGGTGGAGGAGTTCTCCGCGCCGGCGGACCTGTTCACGCTGAACTACCGGCGCTGCTTCCTGGAGCTGATGCGCCGGGGCCAGCAGATGGACCGGAACCAGGGCGTGGAGTCCGCGCGCGAACTGGAGGCCAGCCGTGCCTAGGCCCAGCGATCCCACGCCGCACCCGGACGGGCTGGTCGAGGTGCGCGTCCTGGCCACGCGATGGGAGGCCGAGGACATCGTCTCCTTCCGGCTGGCCGCCGAGGACGGCTCCGCGCTGCCGGCGTGGACTCCCGGCGCGCACGTGGACGTCCACCTGCCCTCGGGCAAGGTCCGCCAGTACTCGCTGTGCGGGGACCCCGCGGACCGGGCGGAATACCGCATCGCGGTGCTCCGCCAGCCGCAGGGCCGCGGCGGCTCCGAGGAGGTGCACCGCGAGCTGCGGGCCGGAACCGTGCTCAAGCTCGGCTCCCCGCGCAACGACTTCGCGCTCGAGGAGGCGCCCGCCTACGTCTTCGTCGCCGGCGGGATCGGCATCACCCCGATCCTGCCCATGATCCGCGAGGCCGCCGCCCGGGGCTCGGCCTGGCGCCTGGTGTACGGCGCCCGCAGCCGCGGCCACTTCGCCTTTCTGTCCGAGCTCGACGGCGTCCCGGGCGGCACCGTGGAGCTGTACGCGCAGGACCAGGACGGCCACCCTCCCCTGGCTCCGGTGGCGGCCGCGGGGCTGAACGGCCCGATCTACTGCTGTGGACCGGCCCCGCTGCTCGACGCCCTCGCCCGGGAGATGGACGGCGCCGGGAGCGCGGGCAACCTGCGCTTCGAGCGCTTCGCGCCGCTGGCCCTCGAAGCCGCGAACGAGCAGGGTTTCGAGGTGCTGCTGGCCGCCAGCGGCACCGTCGTCGCCGTCGGCCCGGAAGTGTCAGTGCTGGACGCCGTCCGCGAGGCGGGGGTGGCCGTGCCGTCCTCCTGCGAGATGGGCATCTGCGGCACGTGCGAGACCACGGTGATCGACGGGACCGTGGACCACCGCGACGACCTGCTCACCCCGGAGGAGAAGGCCGCCGGCAACTCCATGATGATCTGCGTTTCGCGGTGCCTGTCCAAGCGGCTGGTGCTGGACCTCTAGGACCCAACGAAGAGGACCCAACGAATAGGAACCCCGCAAGCAGAACCCCGCGGACGCAACACGCGAAGGCCCGCCCCCGAGGCGGGCCTTCGCGTGTTCCTGCAGGTCGGCGGGATCAGTCCTGGGCTTCCGAGATGTCGACCATCCAGGAGATCCCGAACTTGTCCGTGAGCATTCCGAACGTGTCGCCCCAGGGGGCCTTCTCCAGTGGCATGTCCACGGTCCCCTCCTCCGCCAGCTTCTCCCAGTGGCCGCGCAGCGCGGCCTCGTCGTCGCCGGAGAGCAACACCGAGATGGAGCTCCCGGCCGTGTAGGGCATGGAGTTGGGGGTGTCGGAACCCATGAGGACCAGCGGGCCTGCAACCAGGTGGCCGTGCATGATCTTCTCCGCTTCCGCCGGGTCGTCGCTGGCGTGGAAATCGGCGAAGGTGGTCAGCGTCAGTTCACCGCCGAACACCTGGTGGTAGTACTCCATGGCTTGGCGCGCGTTGTCTCGGAATCCGAGGTAGGGGTTCAGGGCCACTGTCATGGCGGTTTCCTTTCGGACGGGGCGGGACCTCCCATTCTGCGCCGCAACCGCGGTAATGGGGAGAGCGCCCATCCCCGCCGCGGGACGTGACGGGAAGCTAGTCGTCCGCGCCCAGTTGGCCCACACTTGGCTGGTCCGCACTTGGCTGGTCCGCACCCGCCCAGCCGTCGTCGTCGGCCAGGAACACGTCCGACGGCGGGAACGGCGGCCGCCCCTCCTGCGGCTCCGGCGTCCCGCCGGCGAGCGCGAACCGGATGATGCGCCGCAGCCACGCGTGCGGGGGCGACGCCGGCGTCCGCTTCAGCGTGTAGAGCGAGGCCTCGCTGGGCGGGACCTCAAACGGCAGCTCGAAGGTCCTCACCTTGCCCTCGGCCTCGAAGTTCTCCGCCGTGATGCGCGGCGCGTAGGCCAGGAAGTGGGTGTCCGACAGCACGTTGGGCAGCACCATGAAGCTGGGCACGTCCACCGCCACCTCCAATCGGTGGCCCAGGGCCTCGACGCGGCGCGGGATCCCGTCGTGGCCCGATTCGTGGGAGAACACCACGTGCTTCTCGGCCAGGTACTCCCCCAGCGCCGGCCGGGTCCCGATCCGCGGGTGCCGGGGCGAGCACACCCCCACGTAGTCCTGCGCAAACAGGAGGTCCTGGCGGATCTCCGGGACGGAAAGCGGACCGCTGAAGATGGCCGCGTCCGCCCGCTCGTGGAACAGGTCGTCGGCGACCCTGGACAGCTGCAGCGGCTGGACCTGGATCCTGAGGTGGGGCGCATAGTGCTTCGTCACCCGCAGGATCCGGGGCAGAAGGCCGTGGATCGCCAGGTCGGTCAGCTGCAGCGTGAAGGTGCGGGAGGACACCGCCGGCTCGAACACCGGCTCCTGCCCCATGACGTCCTCCAGCGACTGCAGCGCCTGGCGCAGCCGCGGATAGAGGGCGGAGGCCTTCTCCGTGGGATGCATCCGGTGTCCCCGCCGGACGAAGAGCTCGTCACCGAAGATCCTGCGCAGCTTGCCGAGCGAATAGCTGACCGCCGGCTGCGTCACGAAGAGGTTTTCCGACGCCTCACGGACGCTCCCGGTCTCGTAGACCTGGACGAAGGCCCGGACCATTCCCAAGTCGTAGTGGCTCATCCCTGAACCCTAGGCGACCACCCATAAATGCGGCTTATCAAACGTTCCACAAATTTTATTGGGCATATGCAAGCGTCTTTCCTAGTGTGAGGTGCATCGCACCGGCGGATTCCCGCTTCCGGAAGGCCTCCCCGGCGCGACCCCCACCTCCCGCGCCCTCCCGGGCCGCACCCAGCCCTGCGCCCGGAGCAGCGCATCCCCGACAGAAGGAGCACCCCTTGGACATCAGGTTCGACGACAAGATCGTTGTGGTTACCGGCGCGGCCGGCGGTTTCGGTTCGGCGACGGCACGCACGTTCGCCGAGGCGGGCGCCCACGTGGTCGTCTCCGACATCAACCTGGACGGCGCCCAGGCCGTGGCCGACACCCTGCCCTCGGCCGAGGCGGCCCGGCTGGATGTGACCTCCCCGGAGTCCATCCAGGAGTTCTTCGACGTCCTCGCCGAGCGGCACGGCGGCCTGGACGTGCTGGTCAACAACGCCGGAGGCCCCACCCCCAAGGCCGACCTGGAGGACACCTCCCTGGAGCACATCGACTGGCTCATCCACCTGAACTACCGCAGCGCCGTGCTGGCCTCCCGCGCCGCGCTGCCGCTGCTGCGCGGGCGGGAGGGGGCCTCGATCGTCAACGTCGGTTCGATCTCCGGGCGCCGCCCGCGCACCGGCGGCACCGTGTACAACTCGGCCAAGGCCGCCGTCGAGGCCTTCACCCGCGCCCTGGCCGCCGAGGTCGCCCCGCAGGTGCGCGTGAACGCCGTCAGCCCGGCCATCGCCGAAACGGGGTTCGTCAAGAGCATCTACGGCACCGCCGACCTGGCCCCGCAGGACCGCGAGCGGCTGGTCGCCGGCATCCCCATGGCCCGCACCACCCAAACCAGCGACGTCGCCAACGCCATCGCCTACCTCGCCTCCGAGCCCGCGAACTTCCTCACCGGAGTGTGCCTCGAGGTCGACGGCGGACGCAGTATCTCCTAGGAAGGACAGGAACCGTGAGCATCACCGAAGAACTGGCCGCCGTCTCCGTCCACCACTGGATCGACGGGACACCGCGCACCGCCGCCGCCAACGGCCACCTGACCGTCACCAGCCCGCTCGGCACGGCCGAGGCGTCGCGGGTAGCGCTCGGCGGGGCGGCCGACGTCGACCTCGCCGTCCGCGCCGCCGACCGCGCCCAAGGCCCCTGGCGCGCGCTGAGCGCCACCGAGCGAGGACGGATCCTGCACCGCCTGGCCGCGCTCGTCCGCGCCAACGCCGCCGAACTCGGGGACCTGGAGCGGCGGGAGACCGGGCATCCGGAGCACAAGATTCCCGGCGAGATCGCCGCCACCGCCGCCTACTTCGAGTACTACGGCGGGCTGGCCAACGCCCTGCAGGGCGAGACCATCGACCTGGGCGGGGGCTACCACTCCTACACCGTGCGCGAACCCTACGGCGTCATCGGCGTCATCACCCCGTGGAACGTCCCGCTGGGCCAGTCCGCCCGGTCCGCCGCGCCGGCGCTGGCGGCCGGGAACACCGTGGTCATCAAGCCCTCCGAGTACACCTCGGCCACCACCATGGAACTGGCGCGGCTGGCCACCGAGGCAGGGCTGCCCGACGGCGTGCTCAATGTGGTGACCGGCACCGGCGCGGACGTGGGGGCCGCCCTGGTGGAGCACCCGCTGGTGCGCAAGGTCTCCTTTACCGGCTCCGTGCGCGCCGGCCGGGAGATCGGGCGGGCGGCGGCCGACCGCATCCTGCCGCTGACCCTGGAGCTGGGCGGGAAGTCCGCGAACATCGTGTTCCCGGACGCGGACCTGGACAGGGCCTGCGAGGGGGCGCTGCGCGCCTTCAGCTCCAACTCCGGCCAGGCCTGCACCGCGGGGACGCGGCTGCTGGTGCACCGCGGCATCCACGACGCGTTCGTCGCCCGGCTCGCCGCGGCGACAGCGCAGCTGCGGCTGGGCAGCGACCTGGGCCCCATGACCACCGCCGTCCAGCGCGACAAGGTCCTGGAGTACTTCGCCATCGCCGAGGCCGAGGGCGCCGTGGCGGTGCACGGCGGCGTCCCGGTCACGGACCCGGAGCTGGCCGGGGGCCACTACGTGGTTCCCACCATCTACACCGGGGTGGACAACTCGATGCGCATCGCCCGCGAGGAGATCTTCGGGCCGGTGCTCGCCGTGATCCCGTTCGGCGACGAGGAGGAGGCGGTGCGGATCGCCAACGATTCCGACTACGGCCTGGCCGCGGCCGTGTGGACGCGGGACGTCTCCCGCGCGCTGCGCCTGGCCGGGCGGCTGGACTCGGGCCAGGTCTACGTCAACGTCTGGATGGGGCCGACCATCGAGACCCCGTTCGGCGGCTTCAAGATGAGCGGTTACGGACGGGAGAAGGGCCTCGAGGCACTCGCCCACTACACGCACACCAAGTCGGTCACGGTCGCGCTGTAGGGGGAAACCGAACGACG
>NZ_BAABEO010000011.1:139337-208280 GCF_039540195.1 Arthrobacter ginkgonis
GCGCGCCGGCGTCGTGCATTTTGTTCGCCGTTGTTTAGGCGGCCTCGGTGACCCGTCCCGCGTGGATCCGCAGCCGGCGCTCGGCGCGGCGGGCCACGGCCGAGTCGTGCGTGACCAGGATGATGGTCAGCCCGGCCTTCCACAGGCCCTCAAGCAGGCCAATGATGTCGTCGCGGGTGGCCTCGTCCAGGTTGCCGGTGGGTTCGTCGGCGAGCAGCACCTTGGGTCGCTTGGCCAGGGCCCGGGCGATCGCCACGCGCTGCTGCTGTCCGCCGGAGAGCTCCCCCGGCAGGTGGGAGGCCCGGTCCGCCAGTCCCACGGAGGCCAGCGCGGCCGCCGCGCGGGAGACCCGCTCCTCGGCCGGGACGTCCAGCGGCGCCAGGCCCATCTCCACGTTCTCCTGGGCGGTGAGCGTGGGGATCAGGTTGTAGTGCTGGAACACGAACCCGATGTCCCTGGCCCGGATCCGGGCCAGGTCGCGGTCCCCGAGCGTGGAGATCTCCTGGCCCGCCAGCGTCACGGTGCCGGTGGTGGGCCGGTCCAACGCGCCGAGCATCTGCAGCAGCGTGGACTTGCCGCCGCCGGTGGAGCCCTGGATGGCGACCAGCTGCCCGGCCGGGATGGTCAGGTCCACCTTCTGCAGCGCATGCACGGTGCGGCTCTTCTGCGTGTAGACCTTGTCCACGCCGGCCAGCCGGAACATCGGCGCCGGCTCGGCCGCGGGGGTCCCCGGCGCGGTGCCAGTGGCCGGGGTGGCCTCGGTGGCGAGCGCCGTGGTCGCCTCGGTGGTTGCCTGTTCTGCCATCTCGATCGTCTCCTTATTCATGTTTATGGACCCGCTCATTGCCACGCTTCATCCATTGCTACGCCACGCTCCGCAGCGCTTCCGCCGGGCGCAGGCGCGCCGCGCGCCAGCCGCCCAGGACGCCCGCCAGCAAGCCGCCGACGATGGCGATACCCACCGCGATCAGCATGATCGCCGGGGTCAGCGGGGCATTCAGCACGACGTCGGCCGCTGCGCTCGCCTGCTGGGCCAGCCCGCCGGGGCCACCTGCGCCCGGCCCGCCCGCTTGGCCACCGGGGCCCGCGCCCTGGACGCTGGCGGAGGCGGTCAGCGTCGGGGAGAACACGTTGATCAGCAGGATGCCCACCAGGCCCACCAGCAGGCCGGCGGCTCCGCCGATCAGCGACTGCACCAGGGACTCCCCGGCCACCTGCTTGACGATGCTGCCGTTGCGCCAGCCGATCGCCTTCAGGGTGCCGAACTCGCGGGTGCGGCGGGAGACGCCGGAGATGGTCAGCAGGATGGCCAGCAGGAACGCGACGGCCAGCACGGCCACCGACAGCCAGGTGCCGAGGCTGGAGACCAGGCCGGACGCGGTGGAGAGGGAGCCGGAGACGGAGGACGCGAGGTCTTCCTGGGTGTTGACGGTGTTGTCCGGCAGCGCGCCTTCAAGGACGGTCTTCAGCGTGGAGATCCGGTCGGAGGAGGCGGCCTGCACGTACACGGTGCTGACCAGGTCCGCGGAGTCGGAGAGCTCCTGGGCCACGTCCAGCGGGATGTAGACGTTGGAGGCGGTTTCGGCGTCGGAACCGGAACCGGCGACGATGCCCACGACCTCGAACTTCTGGTCCGCGACGGTGATCGTGTCCCCGACGGCCAGTTCCTCGGTGGTGGCGTAGGCCGAGTCGAGGACGGCGGTGTAGGTGCCGGCGTCGGACGCCGCCAGCGTGCGGCCGGTCTGGAGCGTCGCGGAGGCCAGCGGTCCTACGCTGGCGGCGTTGCCGTCCACGCCCATGACGGTGAACGAGTTGACGTCGAAGGACCCGCCGCCGCCCTGCGGAGGACCTGCCTGGCCCTGCGTCGAGTCGGTTCCGGTGCCCGTGGCGCCGCCCGCCTGGGGCAGTTCGCCGTCGAAGGTCATGTTGGTCAGCGACAAGACTCCGGAGGCGGCTTGGACGCCGTCCTGCGCGGTGACGGTGTCCACTGCGGCCGCGTCGAAGGTGGCCGATCCCCGGCCGGTGGTCAGGCGGGACTGGGAAACGGCGGTGGTGCCCTCCCCGGTGTCGCTGCCGTCCTCGGAGTCGAACTCGAAGCGCGGGCCGCGTTCGCCCTCGGCCGGCGGGGTCGGGGTGGCGGTGACGGTGACGTCGGTCCCCACGCCGTAGACGGATTCGAGCGCGCTGGCCTGGGCGTTTTTGACGCCTGCGGAGAGCGAGTTGACGATGATGACCAGGCCGATGGCCAGTGCCATGGCGATGGCAATGATGGCGGTTTGTTTCCGCCGGCCTGACAGCTCGCGCCGCAGGTATCGAGCAAACATGGTGGGTCCCTTCACGCCCCGGTCCCTCGCCGCGGCCTGCACCCCAACCTATGGAGGGGCTCTATGGCCGGGCTTGGCCGAGACTGTGGCTGACCTGTGGGATGGCGGCCCGGAGACGGCCAGCACGGAGGCAACGGCCGTCCAAGGCGTCCCTAGCCCGCCACGATCCATGGCACTAGCGTGGCCCGTAACACCCTGGGGACAAGCCTCGGGACCGGCATTGAAGGAGAAACCATGGCCGACCACGTCTACAAGATCACGGAAATCGTCGGATCCTCACCCGACGGGATCGAAGCAGCAGTCAACAACGCCATCGCGGAAGCATCCAAAACCCTCCGAAACCTGGACTGGTTCGAAGTCACCTCGGTCCGCGGGCACCTCAATGACGACCACGTGGCCGACTGGCAAGTCACCATCAAACTGGGCTTCCGCCACGAAAGCTAAACAAAAGAACCCGCCGGGCCCGGTAGCCGACCAAGTCAGACGCTTCGAAGCATCCGGCACCGTTTCCATCAGTTCCCGCGGAACAGGATCTTCGGCGTCCCACACGACCGTCTGATCCAGCCGTTGAGAGGGCGCCGAACGCGACGCGTTCGGCGCCCTCTTCGTGCCTCAGCGGTGAGCAGGCACCCTGGGAGTCCCGCCGCCAGTGCCGGACGGCCTTGGCGAAAACTCCGGGGGCGCCCAAGGGCGTTCCGACTCGACGCGGTTGTCGGGAGGGGAAACACGCACCTACTAGCTTGTGCGCCAAACTAGATTGTGTGACCATCTAGTCATGGAGAGTTCGAACTGGCCGGTCGATTGGCTCAGAGGGGTGCTGGCCGCCGCGGTACTGTCCATCGTGAGCGAAGGTGAGACCTACGGGTATCTCGTCGCGCAGCGGTTGCTCGATGCGGGGCTGGGCGTCGTCAAAGGAGGAACCCTCTACCCGCTCCTGACCAGGCTGGAACAGGACGGCGACGTCGTCTCGACCTGGCGGGAGGGCCGCGGCGGTCCCGGCCGAAAGTACTACTCGATCACCCCGGCCGGCAGAGAGCGCCTCACGGTCCTGCGGACCGATTGGCGGCTTTTCACGGACCGGGCGACGGCCGTTATTACGGGAGGGAAGGCAGACTCATGACCCATACACCTGACGAAGAGTACGCGGCGGATCTGAGGGAGATTCTCGAATTTCGGGGTGTTCCCACGGAGGCTGCCACCCAGATCGTGCGCGAAGTCCAAAGCCACGTTGCCGAATCCGGCGAGGACCCCGTTGCCGCCTTCGGAACCCCGGGCGAGTATGCGGACAGCTTCGCGCCGAAATCCCGGATGGCCCGGTTCTGGATGCTGATCCTCTCCTCGGTGATCCTGGCGTTTGGAGGAACGTATGTCCTGATCACTGGAGTCTTTGCGCTCCAGGCGCCCGGCCACGACCTGTGGGGCCTGCCGCCCTGGATCCGCATTGCCGTTGGCGCGGCGGGGATAGCCTCGTTCATCGCCCTGGTCCTCCTCGCGGGCGCGCGCTCGAAACGCCGTTCTCTCACCTGGCACATCTGAGCTCCCGACAGGCGCCGGACGGCTTACGGTGCCGGGACTGCATTTCGAGTCGATCGAACGCCGGGACGCGGAAGCAGGGATAGTCCTCACGGACGGGCGCCGTCGTGCCGCTACTTGGCCTGGAAGGCTCCAATGGTCAGTAGCTTGATGTCTGCGTTGCTGCACGCGTCCCAGGGACCGGCGACGAACAGCGAAGCGGTGTCCTGGGGCGGGTAGATCCTGAAGCCGGCCGCCTCGGTAAGGGAGCAGTCCGGATAGTTGCCGGCCTGGGTGTAGCGCAGCGTTGCGGTGCCTGCCTGGCCCGGCGCGAGCACGACGTCGGTGACGGGGCTGGACGCATCGCGGACCGCTGGCGCACCGATTGGCTCACCGTTGGCATCCGCCGTGAGCGAGACTCCTGGAAACCCCCTCAGCAGGCAGGGCTCGGTGCCGGAGTTGGTCAGGATCAGCTCCATGTAGACGCTGCCGGCCGCGCCGCCGCCTGTGGCGTCGGTGCTGGCGGTCAGGCCTGCGGCCTTGCAGAGCGCGGGGCCGGATCCGGTGGCCGGCTCGATGGGCGCCGGGGATGAGGAAGCCGACGTCGGCTCGGCAGCGCCGGAGGCGCTCGACGACGCCGACGGGCTTGCCGCGGGGGCGACCGGCTGGCCGGTGGCTTCGCCCTGCCCCGCACCACTCCCGCAGCCGCCGAGCAGCAGCGTTGCCGCGGCAGCCGCCGTCGTAAGCACCAGTACGTTTTTGGTTCGCCGAGACCCCATGGCTCCACTTTCATGCCCGCCGTCGACTCAGTCAACGATGCCACGACCGCCCGTCCGGCTTGTTGCCCGCGGCGGCCGCGACGCGGGCATCTTCGACCGGAGGCGAGTCTTGCATCCCGTGGATGTCAAGACACGTTATGTCCAGACAGGCCCCTTTCCGTGGGGTCAATTCGTGATCTGACATGCTCGATTTCGCCCGTTTCCAGGAGGTAGGCCGATCTATATGCTGTGCCAATGACCGGACCACAGATCTATGTCAGCTTCCCCGGCACGGCACGCGAAGCCTTGGGCTTCTACGCGGACGTTTTCGGCGGAGAACTTTCCCTCCACACCAGAGCGGACTTCGGCGCCACCGATGGCGATCCGAACGCCATCGCCCACGGAGTCCTCAGCGGGGTGGTTTCCTTGGCCGGAGCGGATGCGCCGGCCAACGGGGAGACCGTCAGGTTCGAGGGCCTCATGCTCTCGCTGCTCGGCACGGCCGAACCCGAGGTACTCCATGGGTGGTTCGACAAGCTCGCCGCCGGCGGCCGGGTGGTCGACCCGCTGGCGCCGAAGCCCTGGGGCGCCTCCGATGGCCAGGTCATCGACCGCCACGGACTTCACTGGCTCATCGGATACGAACCCGCACCGTGAGCGACGCGCGACCGCTCGGGCAGCTGGCGAACAAGCGCCAGCACGTGCTGAGGGCGGTCAATGGGCTGGCGGAAGAGGCGATGCATCGCGCGGTGGTTCCCTCCGGCCGGACGCGCCGGATCATACTGTCCCCATTGGACATGCCAGCCCCGGGCACAAGGTGCGGAGCGATGCTTCGGGCGCGCCTTGGTTTCAATCCGACAGGCGGTAGCGAAATCACGGGGACCGGCATTCACCACCGGTGCGCGGCGGTAGGACGCCAGGGAAGAGTGATGACCTCCCCGGTGGAGGCACCCTCGATCGCCTTCAGGTACCCGCGCGCCACGTCGGCCAGGCTGACCGGAGCGAATCCGGGGAAGAAGTCCCCGAAGTCCTCTAGGCTTTCGGTGAACACCGAAGGGCTGACCGCGTTGATCCGCCGGGGAGCGATCTCGCGGGCCGCGGCGCGGACGAAGGCCTCGATCGCCCCACCTCCTGCCACATGCGGGCCAGCTGTTCCTCGTCGGAAATGTCGCAACGGACCTCTCCGCTTCTCCTGCCCACGGTCACGACCCCATGGCCGCGCTCCTGCATGAGCAGGCAGATGGCACGCCCAGCCTTTCCCGCTCCCCCGACGACGAGGATTTTCACGCTTCCACCCCCGCCGTCGCAGCGGTTGCCTCCAGATGCCGCCGGCGGTACGTGCGAACCAGGGAATGGAAACCCACGACTGCCCAGGCGAGGTTGGAGACCACGCTCGGCCACGCCCCATAGAGGACGCAGGAGATCCCGCCCACCAGGCCGCCGGCCGCGTTCAGGGCCGCATACACATAGGACTCCGGTGTAAGCCGCCCCCTCCACAGCATGGCATAGGCCATGAAGATCCCGATCGTGCCCAGCCAACCCAGAACCGCAGCCAGCATCCCGTTCCCTTCCTCCGCGAACGTGTGGTATCCCCCACATTCTGAAGGGGCAGGGCATTAAGAACAATTGCAGGCTTCTGCATGGGGGATTTAGCAGGGGTAAATATGCATACCCGCCCGCGCCGGCTGTCCGCGCGTCCGCCTTCTCCGCGCAGGAAGCGCCACGCACCCCGCCCGCACCTCCAACGGCGATTGCTGCACGTCAGGATCGTTTTCCCGACCCCTTGTCGGCAAGTGTGACTCCCGTTACTCTCACAGATATATGAGTTGTATGCTCAGCAACGTGCAACACGGCTCCACTCGCATTCCACACTCCCAGAAGGCGGTCCATGTCCCACCAACAGCCCCTTTCCCCGGCCGCACCCGCTACTGCGGTCGGGACGGTCACCCTCGATGACGCCCCCTTCAAGCCGATCCACGCGCTGGCGACGGCCTGCGTGTTGGGAGGCGCGGCAGTCGACGGCTATGTCCTCGGCATCATCGGCTCCGGCATCTCCCTGGCGGAGAACGAACTTGCCCTCAATGCCCTGAGCCAGGGGCTGATCGCCTCCAGCGCCTTGATCGGCGTCTTCATCGGCGGGCTGATCTTCGGTTCCCTGGCCGACCGGTACGGGCGCCGCCCGGTGTTCACCTGGAACCTGATCGCCTTCGTCGTGCTCTCCCTGCTCCAACTGTTCACGGTCGGCGTCTGGGATCTGGTCGCCCTCCGCCTGGCGCTCGGCCTGGCCATCGGCGTGGAGTATGCCGTCGGCACCGCGGTGCTGGCCGAGTTTTCCCGTAAGAAGGGCCGCGGCGTGCTGCTGGGCAACTTCGCCGTCTGGTGGATGATCGGTTTCGTCGCCGCCTTCATGGTCGGACTACTTTGGTCCGGAGACAACTGGCGCCTGCTGCTGGCAACCAGCGCGGTCCCCGCCTTCATCGTGTTCGTGCTGCGCTCACGCTTGCCCGAGTCCCCGATGTGGCTGAAGGCCCGCGGCCGCGACGACGAGGCGGACGCCATCGTGCTCAAGCACTACGGCGAGGGATACGTCATTCCCCAGGTCAAGCTGGACAAGACGAACGCGAGGCTCTCGGAGCTGTTCACCCGGCAGACCTGGCGTCCCCACCTGTACTCCGGACTGTTCTGGTTTTGCCAGGTGGGTCCGTTCTTCGCGATCTTCACCTTCCTCACCCCGGTGTTCAACGGCCTTGGCATCACCGACGCCGTCACCGTGGAAATCTGGCTCAATGTGGTCCAGCTCGCGGGCGCCGTCTTCGGTTTGTACCTGCTGCACAAGCTCACCCGGCGCGGCTTCGTGAACTGGACCTTCGCCCTAATGTTCCTGACCCTGCTGGCCCTGGGGCTGTTCGGCAACGCCCCAATATGGCTGACCGTCGGCCTCTTCGCCTTCTACCTGTTCATGGCCCCGGGAGCGAACAACATCCAGTACGTCTACCCGAGCGAGATTTTCGACACCCGTGTCCGCGGAACCGGAGTGGGCTTCTCCGCAGCGTTCTCCCGCATCTCCGCCGCGGGGGCAACCTACCTGTTCCCGCTCTTGCTGGCGGAGCTGGGCACCTCGGCCACGCTGCTGCTGGTCTCGGCCTTCCCCCTCCTTGGACTCATCCTCTCCATCCTCTGGGCACCGGAGACCAAGGAAAAGACTCTGCGCTGAGGCGAAGAGCCAGAGGACGCGGAGGAAAAAGCCTCACCGGCGCCAAGCCATAGGTAAATCGGACTCATCTCGGTGGAGTCCAAGCGCCTGATCCAAGGAGGACGCCGCCAACCCGCACGCGACCCAGACTATCCACCGCGAGAACGTCGCTCAACAGGGGCTAGCGGATATCAATCAGGATCACCTGATCGGCATCCGCTCGCCCGGCGGGTGGTTCTGCCGGTACGGCCCGCCAAGTCCCGAAGCAAGTGAACAGGCAGCCCGCCAGCATTCCTAACGGTGATGTCGCTCATCGAAATTCCCCCGTTGCGGGGCGAAACAATGAGGCAAATGCGGGGAGCTCAGGGCAGCCCGCTGTTCCGCGCGGCGGCGGTTGCCACCTTCCCCGCTTGGAGGAGCACGACGGTCTCCAGCAGGAGGGCGGCAATGGCAACCCCGACACCAATATCCCCGCCGAACACCGCTTGGCCGGCGAGGGAAGCCGGGACGGCGGCAAGGGCGACCCACCATGTTCGGCGCACGCTTGGCAACGCGGCGGCGTGGCCGGCGGTCCACGCCTGGCCATAGGCTTGGGTACTGCTGGTACGGATCCCGATGGAACCGTTGCGCGCGATCCTGCCCTCCGCTGCTCCACGGGTCACCGACACCACGAGGGCAGACAGGGCAATCACCATCAGAAGCGGAGCAGCCAAGGCGACATAGGACTCGGTCATGTTGCCTTTCGAAACGGAGCCGGACACGATCAGCCTAATTGCTTGCGCAGCACCCTCTCGGACTTTGTCGTGCAAGCGGTGGGATGCGAGACAGTCCGTCGAGACATAATGTCTGTCCCGGACAGCCTGCGACGGCACCGCCTACATTCGACTTCCCGTAGCGGCGTCGCCAGTGGCGGCCTGACCGCCATCGTCCCGACCGTCCCGGCGTGCGGACCTTGAGGGACGGCCTCCGCAGCCTTGGCGTGGGTCTTGGTCCTCGGAGGCCGAACCAGGATATCGACGAGGAAACTGAATGTTCGTGTGAGGGGCCTGCCGGCTCCCTTGCTGTTTCAGGAGTTCCGTGCAGGCCCTATGTTTGGCCCTGCGTGGCGGCCGGGACGCGCAGGCTGCCGTACCTCTCCATTCGGTGCCACCGCAGGTGAACGCCGGCCAGGGCAGTGACCAGCGACTGGATGACGACGAGATACATGAGCTGCCGATAGACCAACTGCTGAAGCGGAAGCGTCCACAGCGGGCGAAGCGGTTCCTTGTCGAGCCGGAATGCGTAGGCAGCCATGAGGACCTGCACGAGAAGAAAGACGAGCCAGAGTCCCGCGATCCGGACCGGGTCAAGGAAGATCAGGCCGTAGACGGCAAAGACATCGACCACGGGCGCGAAGAGGGGAAGCAGTACCTGGAGAACGAGCAGGTAGCCAAGCCCTCGCCGGCCGAGCTTCCCGGCCGCTCCCCGCTGCACGACCGCGCCACGGTGCTTCCACATGGCCTGCAACGTGCCGTAGCACCAGCGGTAGCGCTGGCGCCACAGGGCGCCGAGGCTCGCGGGCGCCTCGGTCCAGGCCCTTGCGTTGTCCTGGTAGACGACGCGCCAGCCATCCCTGCACAGTGCCATCGTCAGGTCGGTGTCCTCGGCGAGCGTATCGTCACTGACTCCGCCGACCCGGAGGAGGGCATCGCGGCGAAAGGCTCCGATGGCCCCGGGGACGGTCGGCATGCATTCGGCGACGTCGAACAGCCGGCGGTCCAGATTGAAGCCGACGACGTATTCGATGTGCTGCCAGGCACCAAGGATGCCGCCGCGGTTAGCGACCTTGGTGTTCCCGGAGATTGCGCCCACCCTGGGGTCGGCGAACGGCTGGATGAGGGCATGCACCGTTTCCGGTTCGAATACGGTGTCGCCGTCGACCATCACCACGAGGCCGTGGCTGGCAGCATCGAGCCCGGCATTGAGGGCGGAGGGCTTGCCGCCGTTCTCCTTCCGGATCACCGTGACGCCCGGCAGGCCAAGCGCTTCCACGATGTCTGCCGTCCTATCGGTCGATCCGTCGTCGACCACGATGATCTCCACCGGATGGGTCGAGGCGACGATGGACCGGACAGCGGCTTCGATGCCGGCCGCCTCGTTGTAAGCGGGGACAATCACGGTGACCGGCTCCGTGATTTCGGGCCGAACGGGTACATCCACCCGGCGTCGACCGCTGCCGGCCGCCCGGCTGCGGCGCGTGGCGCGGTTGTGGAACGCCGCGACACCGACCACGAGGACAGCCCGGATGAGCGTCACGACGCCAGCCGCAACGAGGATCCACGAGATGGCGGTGACGACGAAGTCGCTGAGCCGGACGCCCCACACGAACGCCGTTCCGCTGATCCGCTCCACGGCGGACGCCTGCCGCGTGCTCTCAATCCCGACGGCGTCGCCGACGGTAGTCACCCGATAGCCCTCGTCAGCGAAGCGCGACAGGGTGGAGTCGAGCGCGGCTACAGTCTGTTCCCTGTCCCCACCGCCGTCGTGCAGCAGAAGGACCTGCCCCTGGGAGCCGATCGGGGTGAGGTTCTGCTCGATCGCCGCAACGCCTGGCCGTCGCCAGTCCTCACTGTCCATGGTGCTGAGCACGGTGAGGTACCCCTCGTCCGCCGACGCGTCCATCGCGGACCAGGTGCCGTCGGTGACGGCACCGTTGTCGAAGCTGTACGGCGGACGCAGCAGGGAGGCGGCGCGACCCGTGATGCCCACGATCGCATCCTGGGCACCTTGAACCTCGAGCTGACGTTGCCATTCCGGGACGGTGCCGAGGTCGGCATGAGTGAGCGTGTGCACCCCGATCTCGTGACCGTCCTCCACGATGCGGCGCACAAGATCGGGGTGCTCGATCGCCGCCGTACCAACAACGTAGAACGTTGCGTGGACGTCATGTTTCCGGAGGACGTCGAGGACTTGAGGTGTCCAGACCGGGTCTGGTCCGTCGTCGAACGTCAAGGCCATCGTGCGATCCGGTGGACGCACAGTTTGGACCGTCCCGCCGCGGGAGTCGATGACGGGGCCGCCCTGAGAGACGGCATTCGGGACAGATCCGGCGGACCCGTCCGCGGGCACGGAGTCATGGCCGACCGTCGAGAGGTGATGCATGTACCCCTGCAGGGTAAGCGCGACACCCAATGCAAAGAGAACAGCCAGAAGGATGAACCAGTGTGCCTTGACGCTGACTGGGGCGGTGCGCTTGCTCAGGCGGCGCGCGCTCACGGGTGCGCGGGCGTGGACGGTCGGCGGGTCTGGCCCGGAGCGTCCCCGCTCTTGCCCGGACTCGACTCCGTGCTCACCGCGGGATCGGCAACAGGCGCCGAGGGTGTCTCGTGCTTGCCGGCGGCCCCCTTAGCCGGTGATGCCGCAGGATTCGAGGGTGCTGCGGACTTGAGTGGTTCCGCGGGCTCCGGTGATGCTGCACGGTTGGATGATGCTGCAGGAACGGCAGAAGATGGAATCACAGGAGCCTCGGAAGCGGCCGGCGCTGCGGGTTCAGCGGAGGGAACCTTGCCCGCGGGGACTCCAGGCGTCCTGGAAGCCGGTGCAGATGCGGATGACGGAAGATCATCAGCCGCCGGTGCGGCCGCGGGGGCCGGAAGAGGCAGAAACGGCGCTGCGATGTTGGACCCGCCACTAAACGCGACCAGCAGGAGAACGACATACCCCGCCACGAGCCCCAGGGCCCCGAGACCAATGAGCTTGACCCGCCGCAGGCGCCGACCTGACGCATCAACAAAGACCGGCCCGCGCGGCGACGCGGACCGCGGCTCATCGGAGGGTTCGAAAAAGGCTTCCATCGGGCCCAAGGTTAGAGGATTCGCAATCCGCATAACAAATAGATAACGACCCAAGGGCCATTCGGGCTCAATGGACCGCCTGCCTTCAACTCTCGGCGGAGGCTGGAACTCCACGGCGCGAGCCAGGTGCGCCCCGCCCTTACGTCCTGCTGTCACCACGTGTGCATCGTGATGCGGATCCCGGCCCTTGGACCGGATTAACCAGGCACCACTCCGTCCCCGACAGCCGAGCGGTGCCACCATCACCGCATGACCACCCACTTCCTTAGGGCATCGATTCTTTTGGAGACCTCGACTCCCGGTTGGAGGGGCCAACCGGCTCGCCCAACGTGATGTCTTGGTGCCGTGAGATGTTTTGCTGAGGGACTTCCCGCATTTGCACACAACGGCTTCTTCCGAACGTCGCCCCGAAAGACATCCGAGGGCAGTGTTGATCTGCTTTCGGGGGCATCATTTAACGGCTCATCGGACATCCGGTGGGGATCAAGGCGTGAGTCTGCCGGCGGCGAGGAGCACCCGCAGCATGCGGGGCTCCGTGGAGTGCGGGGCCGGGGTGCGCCGTGCGCGCAGTCCCATCAACGATTCGTTGCGCGCTCAGTACCTGCCGCCAGTTGTCTGTTCCCTGAAACCGGCGCGATGTATTGTGCTGGCATTGACCTCACCGGCCGGCGACTTCCGAACATGGATTGGCCGCCCGCTGCCGGATCATCACAGAGCGGCATGCGCAGGAAGGCCCCCAGGATTCTGTCCTCGCCGTCTGGCCATTCCCGGCACCGGTGCTTACGCACCGCCACTCGCGACTTAGGAAACAGGCCGTGACCACATCAGACCAGCTCGCTAGCGTCCGCTACCTCGTCGACGACGTCCAGGCGGCCGTCGACTTCTACACCGCGCATTTCGGCTTTGTCGTCAACGTGCAGTCGCCCGCGTTCGCTGACGTGACGCGGGGCCCGTTGCGGCTGCTGCTGTCCGGGCCTCCAAGCTCAGGCGCGATCGCCACCCCCGCGGAATTCATTGCCGCGGGACGAAACCGCATCCATCTGGTCGTCGAGGATCTTGATGCCGAGATCGACCGGCTGCGTACGGCGGGACTGTCGTTTCGCAGCGACGTGGTTGCCGGACCTGGTGGACGTCAAATCCTTCTCACCGACCCCGCCGGCAATCTCATCGAGCTTTTCCAACCAGCCCAGCGATGAAGCAACGTCGCCCGACATGACCTGAGCGGGCATCCCGGTCCTTCTTGGGAAATCCAGCGTTGGCGCCTGGCGGGCCATCGCGACTGCAAGGGCAATCCCCTCTACGACATCCAGACGATCCTGCGCGCCGCCTACCACACCAAGAGCATGTACATGCCGGCGCCGGTCGTTGGCTTGCTCGCACTCCCCATAACCCTCGCCATCATTGACGCGGAACAAGGATGCCCTTCCGAGTGATCGCAGGCTTTCGAGGACTGCACCGACTAGGGGCAGTCCGGTGATAATCGCGAGCACGCAGGACGCGTCGCGACTGGGCTACTCTCTTCGCCGGCCGGAGACCCGTTCAGTGAGTTGGGTGGAGGATTTTCACGGACACGTATAGCGACCCGCCCGTCTTGCAACCGGAGGTATGCAAGACGGCTTGTCGAGACAGTGGGACCGACCCCTGGATTGGTGGCGCCAGGTGGCGACGTTCTGGCGGAAGTAGAACCGTCTGGCGGCACGGTTCGCCGGCCCGGTAGCCCGCGCTGTGGGTATTCATGGAGGGGTAGAGCGCTGTAGCCGTGTGCAGATGGGCTCCGCGGGACATCGACTGGTTCGATCCGTGGACCACCGCCACCCCGGAACTCGGCATCGGTGAAGTCCAGGTGGGGTACGACGGTTCCATTGCCCAGACCACCCTCAAGGTCCGCCACGGCTCCCTGGAAGCGGAGGGCAACCTGCTGCGCGAAACGGGGGCGTTCTTCACCTACCGACTGGTCATTGCCGGCCCCGCCCCTCCGGGGCAGGTCGAGGACAGACTTCGGGCGGCAATCCGCAAGGCGCCCTGCGATGGCCTATGGACCGACCACGACCTGCTGGTCCTGAGCCGGTTTGGCTGGATCGATGACGAGCTCAGGAACCCGGAGTACCAACCGGACCTCGGTTTCTGGGAAAACACGCCTCCGCCCTTCGACCTGGCTGACTCCTCCTTGGAGGTCCGGCACATCGACCGTGCCGACGCGAACGGCGGGGACCTTCCCGCCGCCGTGCTGCGGGTCGGGGTCAGCGGAGAAGCCCCTGCGGTGCCCCTGGCCGTCCCCGTGATGAACTACTCGGCCCTGGCCCACACCCTGGAGCAGGGCCTCGTCCATAGCGGCGGGGGTGAACTGGTCGTTCCGGATAATGCCTCTTGGGAAGCGGTGCGTGCATCGATCGCCGGTCACGTCTCCTCGCTGACCGTGGAGAGGGATTGGGTGGAGACCATGGCCGAGCTTTCCCGGATCGGTTGAGCCAGCAGTGAAGACCTCCAGCGGACCTGGTGGCGTGCACCCGCCCGATAGTTTTCGCCCGGATCAGCGGGGGTTGAACCAGCGGAAGCGCCATTCGTCCCCGTCAGCCAGTGGCATGGACAGGTAGCGTCTGCGCAGGATCCGGCTCGTCCCCTCGGTGAGGATCCTGTCGCTGAGGAGGAAGTCCACGATCTCGTCCAGAGTGTCCTGCGTGTGTTCGAGCTGATCCTCCATGCCTTCGCCGATCAGGTGGTGGTGAATGTATTGCCCGTCGTATACGGTTTCCGGCGCCTCGCTCCCCTGCACCAGGGTGAACGTTCCCCACCGGGGTCCACGCACCTCCGTGTAGACGGCGCCATGGCGGATGCCGACGGTCGCATGCACCGTTGCCGGCAGCTTCGAGGTGATGCCCTCCACGTTCCGGGCCAAGGCGACGAGATAGTCGTGGACTTCCGCAGACTCACTCACCGTCCGCCATCCGCGCCAGGACATTGAGGGTTTCCATGACCGGAGACTACCTTCCCGTGCTTGGGGGGACTGCCGTGGTGCAGCTTTTCTCTCTGGAAGTCACTCCGGGTTGAAAGAGGACAACCTGCCTATTGGGGTGTCGATCTCGCCGGAACGCCGGATCCCCTCCCCTGTCTTGCGGGCTACGGAGTCCGCGATGGCCCTCATGGTCGCCAGAACCAGCAGGGCGTTGAGCGCGGAGCGGGACTCCACGTCCGGTCCCGCCAAACGCCGTTGGATCGTGGCTGAAGGTAAGGCCGCCGGCAAAGCACCCGAGGTCGGAGAAAAGGGTACGCCACTGCTCAGCCGCCTGAAGGGTGGCGCTAAGGAGGGCAGGGTGCAGGAATTCCGTCACAAGCCGATTCTGCCCGCCGTACCCCTTGAGAGGGATTGAGAAAAGACTCTGGCCAAGCTCGATCGGCGCGTCCGAGGCAGCAACAAAAGACCTCCAGCGCGCTCAGGGGCGGTGCTCTTCGATCGCTCAGCATCGCGAGCCACCGCTGTCGGGATGCCGGCCCGGCTTCTGCGACGCACTCGCAACAGAGAGTGAGTCTGGCAACCGATGGGACGCAAGACGGGACGGGAGACACTCACGCTTTCGCGAGGGTGAGGTGCGGAAATGAATCAACGGGGGACGCTGGTGCTGTTCGGTGCGGCTCGATAGCGTGAAGCGCATGGCCATCAAACTTGAGAACGTCGGCATTGCGGTTCGCGATCTGGAAGCGACGATCGCCTTTTTCACCGACCTCGGCCTCACGCTCATCGGCCGTGACACGGTCAGTGGCGAGTGGACCGACACCGCCGTCGGACTTGACGGCAACCATGCCAACATTGCGATGCTCCAAACACCGGACGGCCACGGTCGCCTGGAACTGTTCGAGTACATCCACCCCGAAGCGATCGAGACAGAGCCCACTCGTCCGAACGAGATAGGGATGCACCGCGTCGCCTTCTCGGTCGATGACATCGACACAGCCCTTGAGATAGCCGCGAGGCACGGCTGCCGACCGCTACGCGGTGTGGCAACGTACAAGGACGTCTACAAGCTCACCTACGTCCGCGGTCCCAGCGGCATCATCGTGATGCTCGCCGAGGAACTGAAGAAGAACTGACGGCCGGATCGCCCCTCGCCCTCGCCGCACCAACAATCGGCAGCAGATCGGGAACGATCGCCGCGACCCGCTTCGTTGCCGCAAACAAATCAGCCATCGCTCCGAGCACCCGCAAGCCGGGCCATCAGCGCGCAGGCAAACCTCACACGTTCACCATGTCAGTGCCGAGATCCGGATCCCCGTAAAGCCCGCTCGACTAAATGCCCGGTGAAGGTGCCACGACTGCAACGCTCCTGGCGTGTTGCAACCGGTGGGAATCGAGACTGACAAGTTGCGAGACATCCTCGCCGTCACTTTTGCGGCCCAGCCCGCATTCCGCGCGTAAGTGATTTGCTGCGGCGGGGGCCCGCGTGTGTGGGTAGGGTGTTGCCGCGACAGCTACCGACTACGGATGCTCCTCGCAGCAGGCGGCCTCACGCCATGTCCCCGCCGAATGTCCGAAGAGCCAATAAAGCACCTCAGGTCAGGAGCTGAAATCCCTGACCTGACCTGACCATCTGCCATAGGATGGGTCACGCTTGGGGCATTGGGCCAGCATTCGCCGCCAGCCGAACTTTCGCGCTCCCTCCCTGTACGGGAGAGCAGCTTCAATTCCCCGCGCACCGTTGTTAGCCCGTCTCCATCCCTACCGCTTCCGCGGTGTCCCGCAACCAGAGCACCACCAAGACCCAGGAGGCCCCGTGCCTGAGCCCCGTCAGCCCGCAACCGCCCGAAGGTTTCGTCGCGCTCGCACGACGACGGCACTGCTGCTCACCGCTGGCCTGATGCTGGGCACCGCCCCGCTGGCCGCCACCGCGGCGCCGGCACACGCCGCAGTGTCCGTGGGCGCCGCCACGAAGGTCGTGAAGCCCTCGGTGTCGATCGGAGTCATCCCAACCAAGACAGTGAGCACCGGCAAGAAAACCGCCATCAAGCCAGTCCTGGTCAAAAAGGGCACCACCCAGGTGAAGTCCGCGCGCGTGACGGTCACGGCCGGCAAGAAGATCATCGCGAAGAACAAGACGTCCGCCACCCTGGGTGCCGGTTCGTACAAGATCCAAACCAAGGTCACCTACCGGGTGAAGTCCGGCAAGACATGGTCCGGGACGAAGTCTGTGTCCCGGACACAAACTCTGCAGATCAAGTCGGTGAAGCCCTCCGCCAAGGTGAACACCACGGCCGGGAAAAAAGAATGGCTCGCCCTGATCAACGCCAAACGCAAGACCAACAAGCTCAAGGCGCTGACGCTGGTCAGTGCCGGTGTTCCCTCTTCAGCGGAGCGCATGTACGGCGTCGGGACCACGTTCTCCGGCTTCTACTACTTCGAGAAGACACAGTGGCCCACGGCAAAAGACTGGGTGGGAACCTGGTTCGACGATGACCCCACCGTGAAGCGACTCATCAAGGACAAGAGCGCCACGCGGGTCACGATCACCAACTCGTTCGTCGTCAGCCCTTCCACCAAGAAGAAGCTCAATGCGATCGACATCGAGGTGTACAAGGGCACCAAGAATGCGGGAACCCCGCAGGCGGCCCCTCAGCCCACGTCCGATGTGGGTACCCCAGACGCCCGCACCCGGATCATCACCGGCATCCAGCAGGTGCGAGCCGGCGCGAAGCTTCCCCCACTTATCGTCTCGACAGGGGCGCCCAGCCTGAAAAGCGATGAGTACATCCCACACTCCTCGGGAACCGGAAACCCGTACGGAACAACCGTGAAGGCTTTCCTGGCCGAGCCGTCCCTAGTGATGCTGGCCAAGAGTCGGGAGTTCACCCATGTGAGTGTGGGCATCGTCAAGAGGGGCTCCGACTACGAGGTCTCTGCGGACTTCTATCAGGTCGCCAACTACTAGAAGCGCCGGTCAAAAAGGGAACGTACGAACACATCGAGGATTGTGCACATACATTCAGTTTCGCTTTCCATGCCAACACTGTCTTGCAACCGGTGGGATGCAAGACGCTGTTGTCGAGACACCGATGACGAGACTTCTGTCGCGGCGCGCCGAACCGCTGATCGCGTGGTTCGTTGGTCCAGGATCCGCCGCCCAACAAGGTGCAGTACCACCCCGCGGGAAAGCAACCTCAGTTATCTATCCGCCCTGCGTTCGCCGCAAGGTGGCCCTGGCCCGATCCCCCAGGTCTTGACCGTCGACGTGTGGGTCCCGGCCCTGGCGGCGCCGGGGACACGCAGGCAGGCTTTCGCGTCGCGTTTGGAAATGTCCAAACCGGCCACCCGTTCGTGCACGATGCCCATGACGGCTCCTCCCGGCACCTTGAACCGATTGGCCCCGAGGCGTCATAAAACATCCCCTCTTTTCTCCTCCACGGAATCCTAGGTAAGTTTAGGCTCACCTAACCTTGGAAGGATTCATTCCCCATGACTGTTGTTGAGACCCGCCCCGGTCTGCGCGCCGCCGCCGCGCCGGCTCCGGAACCCCTGGCCGCCTCGGCCCGCAGAGCGCTGGCCGTCCTACGGATTCTGCTCGGATCGGTGTTCCTGTGGGCGTTTGTGGACAAGGCCTTCGGATTCGGCTTTGCCACCCCGCCCGAGCGGGCCTGGATTGCCGGCGGTTCACCGACCACCGGATACCTGGGCAATCTGGAAGGCACGCTGGCGCCGGTCTTCGGCGCCCTGGCCGGGCAGGCCTGGGTCGATGTGTCCTTCATGCTGGGCATGCTGGCCGTCGGGGCCGCCCTCGTGCTGGGCATTGCCCTTCGCGCGGCCGCGGTCGGCGGAACGCTGATCATGGGCCTGATGTGGCTGTCGGCCCTGCCCCTGGCCAACAACCCCCTCGTCGACGAACACCTCATCTACGCGGCAGCCCTGTGGGTCCTGGCCGCCGCCCGTGCAGGCCGCACTTGGGGGCTGGCCCGGACCTGGGAATCCCTGGCACACCGCCGGCTGCGCCTCCTGGGCTAACCACAGCGCTGCCATCAGCCCGACCAGGGCGCCCCGCGGCTCCGGAAAGGCCGGAACCGCGGGGCGTCCGCAGCTTCCTGCGCCGGTACGTCCACCGGTCACCGGTCCGCCGCGGCGGTCGCGCTCTGCCGCCGTGCTCCAGCGACCGGTGCAAAGTCGGAAAAAGAGGGAAGTTCCCTTACTCCGAGGTGTGGTGCCCGAGGAGCACTACGAGCCTGGCCCAGGCATCGGGACGAAAATCGTCCCTCTCCAGCAGAGTCCAGGACTGCGCATAGTTGATCGGTCATTGGTGAATCAGCGAGTCGGTCAGCAGCTGTCCGAGATCCGTGGACTCGAAGACCTCCCGCACGCCCGGGTCCGCCGCGTCCTGGCGGTCAAGGATGAGCTGGGTGCGGCCAAGGTCGAACGTATTGCTCCTCCAATCGACCCCATCGTGGAAGCCCACCCCACGGAGCCGGCTGAAATCGCTGCCCACGAAACGGATCCGGGAGCGGGCTCCCACACGCTCTCCCCGCCACGAGGAGCCCCGGAACGCGAGCAAGCGGCAGGAAAGGCCACTGAGCTCCTGACCTCGGATTTCTCCCCGGCCCTCAACGTATACGTCCATGCCACCCAGACCGTGACGGTGCTCGCCAAGTTCCCCGGACTCAAGGTGACATCACGCGAGCCGTTGTTTCTCGTCAATCTGTAACCGCCTTCCGGGAACCGATCCGTGGAGCCAACCCACGTCGATGACGGCACGGTCCCCGCAGGTCACAGCCTCAAGAGATGCCGGTGCGTCATCAAGCATCCTAGGGGCAGAGCGCCTCGGGAAAGCCGCCTATTTCCGGCTGTGCGGTTCCACGCCGTGCTCCAGTCGGGCCCAGAGGCGGTCCCGCTCGGCTCCGGCAACGAGGATCGCGTCGAAGCTGGTCTCGAGATCGGTTCGGGGATCGAAGGCGACGAAGCGCCCTCCCCGCAGGTCCTCCGCGGCGTACCATTCGGGACCGTAGTCCTCTTCCGTGTATTCGTGCCCGCCGCCGAGCCAGTGCACCTGCGTCCACATCTGCTCCTGCTTGACCCAGAGGAGGGGAAACGACCGCATGGGCGTCACCGAGGAAGTCACCCACCCCTTGGCCTCGCCGTTGAGCGACAGCTCCCACACCCCATCCCGGAACGGATCCAAGCGCGGGTCCTTCGGCCAGTCCGTTTCGTCTAACCACCCGTCCAGCCACCGGCCCAGCCATCCCATGGATCAGTTGTAGCAGCCCCGAACGAATCCGAAGCGACAACGCCCGGGCGCTCCCCCGCCGTCGGCCAGCACAGGATCTTGCCTCACGGTCCAGACTCCTCCCTCCTAATGACCGTCATGCCGAGACGCACGCAGATGTCTTGCAACCGAATGGATCCGAAACGGTCCGGCGAGACGGGAAACCCGCCCCGCAAGTCCGCGAGGCGGACTGTCTTGCCACCATGTATTGCAACCCCATTCTGGAATTGGTGTCATGAACATCCGTCGCAAGACAGTGTCGGAGTCCCTGCGGAAAACTGCTCGGCTGCCTGCCCGTCTCGACCAAAGCGCGGGACACCGACCACGAGGTCAGCGGCGCCCGGGCCTCGAGGTCGGCCTTCGGTAGGGCACCGGACGCGCTGCACGATGGCGACACCCTGCTGATCGCCACGCATCAAGCGCGAACGCCTCACCGGCTCCGTTGTCTAGGGCTGGCCCCCGATGCCCAGGTCGCCCGGGACCTGGGCATGTCCCCTGCCACCCTGTTTCAGAGGATGCCTGAGCTCGACTCCCGCCAATGGGTCAGCACCCAAGGCTGATGCTCCAGCCACCACCGCAACGGGCCGGTCGCCGCAACTAACCCGGAAGGCGGCGCCCCGCGCTATGTCGCGGAGGGCTTCAGGACCCACTCGCACAAAGGCGCGTCGGCGGGGATCTCGAACATCCCGAGGACCTCGCCGGTCGCGGTGTCGATCGCCACTGCATGGTTCTTCGGCCAGGACGGATCGACCTTGACCTGGTAGTCGATGTCGTCGAGCTCATCGAACGGAACGGCTTGGGCCGTCCCGTCGGGGTCCCGGCGCATGGCATCGAAGATCTGGCCCGTCTCCGAAACGACCGTGACGGTTTCCTGGGGCAGCCCCGCCACGTCACCGTCGACCGGGGTTGAGTTCCACGGGCCCTCAAACCCGCCGGTGCAGTTCCCGACCGGCTGCGAGGCCGTGGGCTCCACGGACTCCCCCACCGCTTCGGCTTGGGCCGCGCAGCCCGCAAGCGCCACCGTGCCCGCCATTGCGGCCGCCGCCAGAACCTTCTTGAACCTCATGCCCCACCCTTTCCTCCAGCGTGTTGATGAATTGAAGGTACCAGTGAAGCCCGCTTTTCCCGCGAAGCCCGGCACGGGCCCATCGTCCCGCCAATGGGCACCCGAAGCCACCCTCCCAACAGCGGGGAGTATCCGGCCAGCATCCCCGCACCAGTCAGGGCCGCGGGGGCCCTGGGGGGGTTGGCCCGGCCTGCCGGACGGGCTAGGCTCGGCGGCGGGCGGCTCGCCGCCCGTGCCGGAACACCACCGACCCACTTGGAGGGACTGCATGGAACAGGGATTCGACCCAAAGCAGGAATTCAACACGGGGCAGGAATTCAACGCGGGGCAGGAGTTCGACTCGACACGGGACGCCGACCCCACCGCGGCCACCCCCGCCGAGTACGGGATCCACGACCTGCAGGACGCGACCGTGTGGGATGCGGCGGACATGAAGCTCGGCACGGTGAGCCAGGTGGCGGTGGACGCCTTCGGCAGGCCCGTATGGGTTTCGGTGCCGCTGGGGCTGATGGAGACCCGCGAGAAGTTCATACCGCTGGCCGGGGCCCGGCTGGTGCAGGGCGCGCAGGTGCCCGACCTGCACGTGGCCTACGGCTCGGACACGATCAAGGACGCCCCCGACGCCGAGCGCGGCGAGACACTCAGCCCGGCCGAGGAAGAGCTCCTGCGCCGGCACTACGGCCTCTAGCCGCCGGGCCGCACAGGTCGCGGGGCGCGGGAGCCGGAACAAAGCAGGGGCCATCGGGCCCGGGATGGCTACGATTGCACCGTGACTGCCGAGCCCGCCGAAACCAAGCCCGCCTCCCGCACCGCCGGTTCCCAGACCCTGGCCCGGGGCCTGGAGGTGCTGCGGGCCGTGACCGCGGCCCGCGACGGGCTCACCGTGGCCGAGGCCGCCGAACGGATCGGCATCCACCGCACCATCGCCTACCGCACCCTGAACACGCTCGCCGACGCGCACATGGTCCACCGCGGCGAGGACGGACGCTACCGCGGCTCCACGGGGCTGCTGTCCCTCGCCTCGGCGGCGCACCAGTCCCTGCGCGCGGCCGCGCTGCCGGTGCTCACGGACACCGCCGACCGCCTCGGCGCCACGGTGGCGCTGATCGTGCGGGAAGGCAACGACGCCGTCGCGCTCGCCGTGGTCTCGCCGACCAGCGGCACCTACCACGTCGGGTTCTCCGAGGGCAGCCGGCACCCGCTGGGCCGCGGCGCAGCCGGGCACGCGATCATGGCCTCCTCCCCCGCGCTTCCCGGCGAACCGGAGAGCGTCTCCAAGGCCCGCCGGGACGGGTACGCGGAGACCTTCGGCGAGGTGGAGCCGAACATGTACGGGCTCGCGGTGCCGGTCCCCGAAAAGGTCGCCGGGGTACCGGCCTGCCTGAACATCATCACGGTGCGCCAGGACCTGGCCACCACCGCCGTCGAACCGCTGCTGGAAGCCGCCGCCCGCATCACGGCACGGCTGGCCTAGGGCTGTACCCCTAGCCGGGCTGCTCCTTCGACGCAGCCTGTGGCGAGTCCGCATGCCCGCGCGTCGGGCGCAGGGTGACGCGTCGCCATGCATCCGACGCACGGGCCTGCACAGGCCGCTGACCTGCCTCGGAAGTGCCGGCACCCCCGACCGATCGGTCGGAAAATTTCGCCCTCCACTCCCTCCGCATTGACATGGGTCACATGCGGGTGCTCGAATATATCCCAAGCGTTGCAAATATCGACACTCTAGTGCGATATATACACAACCAATAAATGGATGCTGTTGCGAGGAGACCCATGGACACCCCCCAGGACACCGAAGTCCTCATTGTCGGCGCCGGCCCGGCCGGGCTCATGCTGGCGAACCTGCTGGGCATGTACGGCCGCAAGGTCACCGTGCTCGAGGCGCGCGACGAGCTGATCGACTACCCCCGCGGCGTGGGCCTGGACGACGAGTCCTTCCGCACCATCCAGACCGTGGGCCTGGTGGAGGCCGTTTCCCCGCACACCACCCCGCAGCACATCATGCGGCTGGTCAACGGCGCCGGAAAGACGATCCTGATCAACAACCCGAAGACCGACGAGTTCGGCTGGGACCGCAAGCACGGCTTCATCCAGCCCGAGGTGGATAAGGCCCTCCACGCCGGCCTGGCCCGCTTCGAGAACGTCCGGGTGCTCTTCGGCCACGAGGTCGTGGACGTCGAGGAGACCGCCGACGCGGTCACCGCGATCGCCCGCGTCGCCGGGCCGGACGGCACCTCCGAGGAGCTCCGCTTCACCGGCCGCTACCTGGTGGGGTGCGAGGGCGGCAAGTCCCCCACGCGCAAGCGCCTGGGCGTGTCCTTCGAGGGCGAATCCCCCTCCACCCGCTGGCTGGTGGTGGACGTGAACAACGACCCGCTGGGCACCCCGAACGTCTTCCTGGGCGCTGATCCGAAGCGCCCCTACGTCTCGATCGGCCTGCCCCACGCGGTGCGCCGCTGGGAGTTCATGCTCCGCGACGACGAGTCCGACGAGCTGGCCACCGATCCGGCCTGGGTCAACGCGATGCTCAAGGAGCACGTGCCAAACCCGGAGAACCTGGACTTCATCCGCCGCCGCGTCTTCACCCACCACGCCCGCGTCGCCGGGTCCTTCCGCAAGGGCCGCCAGCTGATCGCCGGCGACGCCGCCCACCTGATGCCCGTGTGGATGGGCCAGGGCTGGAACTCCGGCATGCGCGACGCCACCAACCTGGCGTGGAAGCTGGCCTCGGTGCTCTCCGGGCAGGCCGGCGACGCCCTGCTGGACACCTTCACGGACGAGCGCACCGAGCACGCCCGGTCGATGGTGGATCTGTCCCTGACCCTGGGCAAGGTCATCAAGATCACCAACCCGGTGCTGGCCGCCGGCCGCGACACCGCCGCTTCCGTGCTGAACCTCTTCCCCTCGGTGAAGAGCTACTTCGCGGACATGAAGTTCAAGCCCATGCCCCGCTACACCAAGGGCGTGCTCGCGGACCCGAACACCCAGGCCTCCGGCACCGCGCTCGGCAAGCTCACCAGCAAGCTCATCCCGGTCGCGACCGCGAACACCAAGGTCTCCCCGGTGGGCGTCCAGTTCCCCCAGCCGCGGGTGAACAGCAAGGACGCGAAGAACGAACGCCTCGACGACGTCATCGGCAACTGGTGGACCGTGCTGGTCTGGGGCAACAACCCCAAGGACGTGCTCCCGCAGGCGTCCCTGGACAGGCTCGCGGCCCTCGGCGCCCGCCTGGTCGCCGTCGTGCCGGAGACCCAGCGCGCCTGGGCCGAGCAGTACATGGGCCCGAACGTGCTGGTCCTGGGCGACCACACCGGCCGCCTGAAGAAGTGGTTCGACGACCGCCCGACGCCGATGGTCTTCCTGCGCCCGGACCGCTTCGTCGCCGGCGCCTGCCTGAACCAGCACGGCCCGGCCACCCTGGACGCGATCCTGGCCGCCATGTCCTTCACCGGCAAGCCCGGCGACCGCGCCCGCAGCATCGTCCCCGACGACGCCAGTTCCCTGCTGGGCTAGCAACAGACCGCTCCCTCATGGATCCTGCGCTTTCCTAGCGCGGGGCAGGCCCTTTCGTGTCGACTTCGTCGCCACGCAGGACCCGGCTGCCCCACGCTTGGCGCGGCTCCGGTAGTGGTTTCCGGAGAACGCGTGGCCCCCGATACGTCGGAGGCCACGCGTTCATCCACCATCAGGCGGCTAGGTCATCAGACGCGCACCGTGCCCGGGTCCGCGGATGCGGCGGGCGTGCGGGTGTCGAAGATGGTGGCCCCGACCTCCTGCTCGGCCTGGTTGGCCACGGAGAGGTCGATGCCGGCGCGGTCGCGCAGTGCCAGCACCGCGAGCAGGGACACGATGCCCATTCCGGCAAGGTAGATGGACACGGCGGCGGTTCCCCCGGTGGCCTGGACCAGGGCAGTGGCGATGGTCGGGGCGAAGGCGCCGCCGAGGATCGCGCCCAGGGCGTAGGAGATGGAGACCCCGGAGAAGCGGACGGAGGCGGGGAAGATCTCCGAGTACCAGGCGGCCTGCGGACCGTAGCTCAGGCCCAGGCCGATGGTGAACATCGCCAGCGCCAGGTAGAGCATGCCCAGTTCGCCGGTGTTGATCAGCCAGAACAGCGGGAACGCGGTGGCGATCTGGGCGGAGAAGCCGATGATGTAGGTCCGCTTGCGGCCGATCCTGTCCGCCAGCACTCCCCCGGTGAAGGTGGTGGCGAACCAGACGGCGGCGGCGAAGGTGACGGCCAGCAGCACGTCGGTGCGTTCCAGTCCCACGGCCGGGCTGGTGGCGTAGGCGGGAAGGAACCCTCCGGTGGCCATGTATCCGGCGGCGTTGTTTCCGGCGAAGACCAGCGCGGCCAGCACCACCAGCAGCCAGTGCTTGCGGAACAGCTCCGCGATCGGCACCTTCGTCTGCTGCTTGGCGGCGGCGATCTCCTGGAACACCGGGGACTCGTCCACGGCGCGGCGGACCAGGTAGCCCACGGCGATCAGCACGATGCTCAGCAGGAACGGCACCCGCCATCCCCATTCCAGGAACGCCTGGCCCGGGGAGATCCATCCGGTCATCAGCGCGGTGATGCCGGCGGCCAGCAACATGCCCAGCGGGACGCCCAGCTGGGGGAACGCGCCGGCCCTGCCACGCCGGTTGGCGGGGGCGTGCTCGACGGCCATCAGCACCGCGCCGCCCCATTCGCCGCCTGCGGAGATGCCCTGCAGGATACGCAGCAGCAGGAGCATGATCGGCGCGGCGACCCCGGCGGTCTCATAGGTGGGCAGCACGCCGATTAGCGTGGTGGCCGCGCCCATCATGACCAGGGTGGTCACCAGGATCGCGCGGCGGCCGATCCGGTCCCCGAAGTGCCCGGCCAGGAAGGCGCCCAGCGGCCGGAAGAGGAAGCTGATGCCCACCGAGGCGAAAGCCAGCAGCAGCCCGATCGATTCCCCGGCCGGCTGGAAGAACAGCTGCGCGAAGACCAGGCCCGCGGCCGTGGCGTAGATGAAGAAGTCGTACCACTCGACCGTGGTCCCGATGATGGTGGCCATGGCGACGCGACGCTGGTTCGCCCTGGCCGAACGGACGGAAGTGCTCATGAGGCGGTTCCTTGCTGTTGGATGGCGCTGCTGTGGGAATGGAACTGGATGGATCGGTACGACGGCGGCGCTGGACGCTTGGGCGCCTAGCGTCCGGCGAGCGCCGGGGCCTGGCGGGCGAAGGCCTTGAGGCTGAATCCCTCCGCCGCCGCCTCGGCCGCGTCGGGCCCCTGCCCTGCGGCGAGCAGCTTGCGCGCGGCGATGTGTTCGCCGGGCTGGTCCACGGATTCGACGGCGGCCAGCCGGCCGTCGCGGTAGCAGAGCACGGAGAACTTCCCGGCCTCCGGGTCGCCGGCCACGACGGTCAGGTCGTCCGGGGCGGAGAGTCCGGCGATCTGCAGCCGCAGCGCCCCCTGGGTGGACCAGAACCAGGGCAGGTCCCGGTACGGCTCAGTGCCGTTGATGATGGTGCTGCCCATGATGGTGCGGGCGGCGTGCCGGCCCTGGTCGGTGGCATTCTGCACGGATTCCAGCCGGGTGCGGGTGCCGGTGTGTACGTTCGGGAAGCTGGCGCAGTCGCCGATGGCGAGCACGGCCGGGTCGGAGGTGCGCAGCGTTTCGTCGACCACGATCCCGTTCGCGGTCTCCAGTCCGGCCGCGGCGGCCAACTGGTCGTTGGGCACGACGCCGATCCCGACCACCACCAGGTCCGCCGCGTAGCGTTCCCCGGCCGTGGACACGGCCGCGGCGACCCGCCCGTCGGGCCCGGCCTCGAAGCGTTCGATCCCCTCGTTCAGCCGCAGCCGCACCCCCATCCGGGCGTGGGCGGCGGCGAACCATTCGGCCGTGACGGCGGTTAGGGCCCGGCCCATCGGGCGCGGGGCGAACTCCAGCACGGTCACCTCGGCCCCGTGGGCGCGGGCCGCGGCGGCGAATTCGAGCCCGATGAACCCGGCCCCGATAACGACGACGGAGCGGGCCCCGCCGGTCGGTGGGGCGGACAGGGCGGCGTGCAGCGCCTCGGCGTCGGGCAGGGTCTTGAGCCCGTGGATGCCGGGCAGGTCCGCGCCCTCGCACGCCAGGCGGCGGTTGGCCGCCCCGGTGGCCAGGACCAGGTGGTCGTAGCCGAGCGTCCGTCCGCCGGAGAGCACCACCTGCCTGCCGCGGCGTTCGATCGCGACGGCGGCGACGCCGTCGTGCAGGACGATGCCCTTCCCCTCAAGGAAGCCGGGCCCGCGCAGCGGCAGGGGCGCGGCGTCCTTGCCGGGCACCAGGTAGTCCTTGGACAGCGGCGGGCGCTGGTAGGGGGTGCCGGGCTCGTCCGCGACGATGTCGATGGAACCCGCGTAGCCCTCGGCGCGCAGCGAGTCCGCGGCCTGCAGCCCGGCCTGGCCCCCGCCGACGATCACGACGCCCACGGCTACACCTGGTCCGCGGGGACGTCGACGACGATGCCGTCGAGGCCGGCGTCGACGCTGATCTGGCAGCCCAGGCGGGAGTTTTCGGTGCGTTCGGCGGTGGTGCACTCGAGCATCTCCTCCTCCTCGTCGCCGATCTCCGGGAGCCGGGCGGCGAATTCGGGGCGGACGTAGACGTGGCAGGTGGCGCACATGGCCTGGCCTCCGCATTCGCCGACGATCCCGTCGACGCCGTTGGTGACGGCCGCGCGCATCAGGGTGGTGCCGTCCTCGGCGGTGACGGCGTCGGCGGCGCCGCCGGGCTGGACGTAGGTGATGGTGGGCATCGGGTTCTCCTGGATCGGGGGTCTGTGTGGATTGGGGAAGGGCTTCGGGAGAGTTAGTCCCAGGCGACGGGCATGCTGGTCATGCCGCGGAAGACCCATCCGGCGTCGACGGCGGCGCCGGCCGGCTCCAGGCGCAGGTTCTGCAGTTCCGCGAAGGCCCCGGGCAGCGCGACCTGGGCCACCGAGGCGCGGCCCACCCAGGCGCCGGCGCAGAAGTGCTGTCCGCCGCCGAAGGCCAGATGCGGCTTCTTGGCGCGCAGCAGGTTGAAGGACTCGGGGTCCTCCCACACCCGCGGGTCGCGGTTGGCGGAGCCGAGCACGACGCCGAGCTTCGCCCCGGCCGGCAGGCGGATGCCGCCGAGGACGGTCTCGCGGGTGGTCTGGCGCGGGTACATGCCGATCGGTGCGACCCAGCGCACCGACTCCTCGAAGGCCGCGGCCCAGAGCTTGGGCTCGGCGCGGACGGCGTCCAGCTGCTCGGGGTGGGCCAGCAGCGCCCAGGCGGTGGTGGCCAGGACGTCGCGCGGCTCGTTCAGCCCGCCGCCAATGGTCATCTTCAGGTTGGCGCGGATCGCCTCCAGCGGGATCGGCATGGAGGCCAGCCCGGAGAGCAGCGACGGGTCCGGCCGGCCCTTGAGGTAGACCAGCATCTCGTCGATCGCGGCGTCCACCTCGGCGGAGGAGGCCGCGGCCCTGGCCCAGACCTCGGGGTCGTCGGCGTAGTTGCCGGTGCCGTCGATCATGGTTTGGCTCCAGCGCTGCAGGTCCTCCTGCGTGGCGTTGTGCAGGCCGCAGATCAGGCGGAGGTTCTCCGCCGCATACGGGGCGGCGTAGTCCCACACGAAGTCGGCGCCCGGGCCCTTGGCTTTGAGCTCGTCCAGGTAGCGGCGGTGGTTGCGCTCGAAGATTTCCATCCAGTGGTTCTTGATGGTGCCCGGGCGCAGGGTGCTGCCGTAGGAGTCGCGGTCCGCGCGGTGCTCCGGATCGTCCTTGCGCAGCATCGAGTGCCCCATGGCCCGCTTCATGAGCGAGCCTTCCTCGTTGGCGGAGAAGGTCTCGGCGTCCTGTTCGACCGTGTGGCAGGCGTCGTAGCTGAAGACCATGTAGCGGTTCACGGCCGGGACCCAGTGCACCGGGGCTTCCGCGCGCAGCCGGCGGTAGATGGGGAACGGGTTGTCGTTGAGGTCCGGGATCGTGACCCAGTCGGCGACCGGGGCCTCGCGGACTGCGTCCGCGCTTTCCGTGGTGGAGTCCTGCGGGACGGAAGCCGGGGCCGGGCAAGGGAGAGTTGCGGGAACTCGGGCGTCGGCGGCAAGGGCGGGAATGCCGCTGGTGGGCAGGGCCGTCATCTGATCCTCCTCGATCTGCGGTGCTGCCGGCGTGGCCGGCGGGGGCGTCGCTATGAGTGTGGTCCACGCCATAAACTCGGGTAAAGCGGGACTTTTTGAGCAATATCCACGGTTTTTCCGTGAAAGGGGTAGGGGATGTCCGGATACACGCTGCGCCAGCTGGAATGCTTCGTCGCCGTGGCGGAGCAGGGCAGCATCGCCTCGGCGGCCAAGGGGCTGCTGCTGAGCCAGTCGGCGGTCTCCGGCGCGGTCGATGCGCTGGAGAAGGCCTTCGCCACGCAACTGACCATCCGGCGGAAGGCGCACGGGGTGGCGCTGACGCCGTCGGGCCGGTACGTGCTGGAGCAGGCGCGCTCGCTGCTCAGCCAGGCCGAGGACTTGCGGCTGCACGCCTCCGACGCCGGAGGGCAGCTGCGCGGCTCGCTCGCCGTGGGCTGCTACAGCTCGCTGGCGCCCACGGTGCTGGCCCGGCTGATCGACCACTACACCACGCGGCACCCGCTGGTGGAGCTCGACTTCTTCGCCGGTTCGCAGCTCGAGGTCCGCCAGCGGCTGAACGGCGGAAGCCTGGACGCGGCCATCGCCTACGACATGTCGCTGCCGCCGGAGCTGGCGCGGCGCCGGCTCTACGACGCCGTCCCCTCGATCGTGCTGGCAGCGGACCATCCGCTGGCCGGGCTGCCGGGACTGACGCTCGGGCAGGTCGCGGAGGAACCGATGATCCTGCTGGACGTGGATCCGAGCCGCGAAAACACCATGATGATGTTCGCCGCGGCGGGCCTGCAGCCACGGATCCGCTTCCGCACCACCGACTTCGAGGTCACCCGGTCCCTGGTGGCGCGCGGCATGGGCTATTCGATCCTGGTCCAGCAGCCGGCCGGGGCGGTCAGCTACGAGGGCAAGCCGGTGGTGGTGCTGCCGATCCTGCCCGCGGTGCGCAAGGTGCCGGTTTCGGTGGTCTGGCCCCAGGCGGCACAGCCGTCCCGTGCGGCCGCCGCCCTGATCGAACTCGCCGGCGAGCTCTTCGCCGATCAGCCCAGCGGAACGTCACACGTGCGGGTGACCGCGCGCACATGATGGGATGGCACCATGAAACTTGCCACCCTTCGCCGCCCGGGCGCCCCTGAGCAGACCTTCGCCGCCGTCGTCCACGGGGACGCCGCCATCGAACTCGCCGGGTTCGCCGACGTGGGAGCGTTCCTCGCCGCCACTGCCGAGGCCCGCGAGGCCGCGCTCAAGGACGCGCGGGACGAGTCCTTCGACTCCGCGGTCCCGCTGGCCGAGGCCACCTTCGCGACCCTGGTCCCCGCGCCCTCCAAGGTGTTCTGCATCGGCCTGAACTACCGCAACCACATCGAGGAAACCGGCAACGAGATCCCGCGCTACCCCACCGTCTTCACCAAGTTCGCCGATTCGCTCACCGGCCCCAACGACGCCATCGAGGTCCCGGGCGAGGACCACCGCATCGACTGGGAGGGTGAACTCGCGATCGTCATCGGCGAACCCGGCCGCCGCATCGCCGAGGCGGACGCGCACCGGCACATCGCCGGTTTCGCGGTCTCCAACGACGTCTCCATGCGCGGCTGGCAGGGCCGCACCACGGAATGGACGCAGGGCAAGGCCTGGGAGGCCGCGACCCCGGTGGGCCCGTACCTGGTCACCCCTGACGAGTTCGCCGAGGGCGCGCGCATCACCACCCGCGTGAACGGCGAGGTGGTGCAGGAGGATTCCACCAATGACCTGGTCTTCCCGCCGGCCGCGCTGGTTTCCTACCTGTCCACCATGGTGACGCTGCGCCCGGGCGACCTGATCCTCACCGGCACCCCGGCCGGGGTGGCACTGGGCCGCAAGGACGCCGACGGCAAGTACCCGTGGCTGAAGCCCGGCGACGTGCTGGAGACGGAGATCGAGGGCCTGGGAACCCAGCGCAACGTCTTCATCTGAGATCCGGTTCGGGCCGGCGCCGGATCGGGTTCCCGCGCCGGCCCGCCGTTCCAGAGACAATGGCGGCCTGCGGCCCCCGAAATTTGTGGAGCCGCGGCCCTCCCCCAAGGGCCGCGGCTCTCCTCCCCCAATTTGCTTCCCGGCCGGACACGCAGCCTTCCCCGGCTGCCCGCTTCCCCGAAAACCGGACCGGGTCGCTGGAACCAATCTTCCCAACCGGACGCTCCATGTCAACACCTTGTCAAATTCTTGTCCCGGGTTCCCGCCCCAACGCCCGCGGCCCGGCCTTTCCCGAACCGCGCAATCGCCGGTCATTTGGGGATGCACCACTTGCGTCTCCCGTTGGACCGGCCCGACGATTGGTGCCATGGACTTCACCACGTGTGACCTCTTCGACGCAGACGAGACGCTGCAGTCCGTCTCGCTGCAGCTGCTCAACCTCGGCGGGCGGGCGCGGTTCAGCGGCCCGGTGCGCACCATCCGCTGCCACCGCGACAACGGGCTGGTCAAGTCGGTGCTCAACTCCCCCGGCGCCGGCGCGGTGCTGGTGGTCGACGGCGGCGGATCGCTGGAGTCGGCGCTGATGGGCGACATGATCGCGGAGGCCGCCGTGGCCAACGGCTGGGGCGGCGTCGTCATCAACGGGGCCATCCGGGACCGGGTGGCGATCGCGGCCCTGGATCTGGGCGTGAAGGCGCTCGGCTCCAACCCGCGCAAGTCGGCCAAGGAGGGAACCGGCGAGCTGGACGTCCCGGTGGCGTTCGGCGGGGTGATCTTCCACCCCGGGGCGATGCTCTGGAGCGACGAGGACGGGATCCTCGTCGCCCAATAGACCAGTGGCCCAATAGACCGTCACGCCGGACGCACCAGGTACGACGACGGCGGCGCGGCACCTGCGAAAGGTGCCGCGCCGCCGTCGTCGCGCTGTTCCGGGTGCTGTGCTAGCGCGGGGCAGCCGGGTCCCTACGTGGCGACGAAGTCGACACGAAAGGGCCTGCCCCGCGCGCTAGGCGTTCCAGAGCCCGTAGGAGTCCGCGAGGTCCGCGATCTTCTGGGCGCGGGCCAGGCGCGGGAGGTAGGACCCGTCGCCGACGGACGCCCCGGCGGCGTGCGCATCCAGGAGTTCGTGGGCCCAGCGCAGTTCGTCGTCGCTCGGGGACAGGCCGTGGTTGACGGCCTCCACCTGGGATACGGACAGGCAGAGCTTGCCGGTCATGCCCATCGAGGCGGTGACGCGGCAGTCCTCCAGCACCTCGTCCTCGCCGGCGCCGGCGCCGGCCGGACCGTCGATCGCGCCCGGGAGCTGGCCGACGCGGGAGGCGACCACCAGCTTGCCGCGGGCGTAGGCCAGCGCCATCGGGTCCTCGGAGACGCCGGTGTCCTTGCGGAAGTCGTTGGTGCCGAAGGCCAGCCGGAAGGTGCCAGGCGCGGAGGCGATCGCGGTGGCGTTCTCGATGCCGATGGCGGACTCGATGAGCGCGAGCACCGGCGTGCCGGCCTGCAGGCGCATGGCGGTGTAGGTGACCTGCTCCGGCTTCTCGGTCATGGCGAGCATGACCCCGCGCAGGCCCGGCGCCTTGGAGAGGGCGGAAAGGTCCTCGCTCCAGAAATCGGTTTCGATGCCGTTCACGCGCACCCAGGCGGTCATGCCGCAGGACAGCGCTTCCACGACGGCCTCGCGGGCCTCGGCCTTCTGCGCGTCGGGAACTGCCGCTTCCATGTCGAAGATGACCGAATCGGCCTCGGAAGCCAACGCCGGAGCGTAGTCGTCGGGCTTGGCGGCGTTCACGAGGAGCCAGGAACGGGAGAGCTTCGCCGGGAGGGATGCGGCGCGTCGATTGCGAAAAGCCATGAAGTCCAGCCTACCCATTATTTTGGAGCCACGTTCCGCGGGGCGGTACGCGCGAACCGGCCCACGGGGGTGTCCTTGGTATGCGACGGGGCCATCATGGGTGCATGTGGATTGGATGGATCGAGTTCGACCTGCTGCTTGGCGACGTGCATTCGCTGAAGGAGAAGCGTGCCGTGGTTCGCCCCCTGGTGGCCGAGCTGCGCCGGCGCTTCGACGTCTCCGCGGCGGAGACCGGCCAGCAGGACCTCCACCGCCGCGCCCACGTGGGGGTGGGCCTGGTGGCCGCGGACCGGGCCCACGCGGTGGAGGTGCTCGACGCCGCCGAACGCTTCGTCGCGGCGCGTCCGGAGCTGGAACTGCTCTCCGCCCAGCGCCGCCTCTACTCCTCCGAGGACGAATAGGGGCGGCGGAAACCGGTCCGCCGGCTGCCGGCCGGTCAGCTGGTCAGTTGGCCGGTTCGGCGGCCAGCAGGGCCAGGAAGGACGCGGCCGGCGGGACGCCGTTGGCCAGGTGATTGCCCACGGCCTGCTGGCGGTAGATGGCCGGGTTGTGCGAGGAGATGGTGCGCGCGTTGCGCCAGTGGCGGTCCAGCGCACGGGATCCGGAGGTTGCCGACGCGCCGCCGACCTCGAAGATCCGTCCGGTGGCGCGCAGCACCAGGTCGATGACGGTGGACTGGATGCCGAAGACGTGGGCGTCGGCGGCGGCCAGCAGCGCCGTGGTCTCCGCCTCCTCCGCCCCCGACCGTTGGGCGGCGCTGGCCGCCTCGACGGAGGCCGCCGCGGCGAGCACGGAGGCCCGCACGGTCTTCACGGCGCCAAAGGACTCGCCGAGGACCTGCAGGGAGACGGGGTCCTCGGTGGGCGCGATGGCCGGGTTGAACAGGTTGCGGGGGCGGGTGCGGACGAATTCGGTGATGTCCCGCAGGGCGGCCTCGGCGATCCCGGCCAGGGCGGACAGGTGCACCAGCTGGTAGGTCGCGTGCAGCACGGATCCGGGGGCCGACTCGGCCGAACGCGCGGTGACGAACCGGGGGTCCACCGGCACCCCGGTGAACACGGTGGTGCCCGAACCGGTCAGCCGCTGGCCGAAGCCGTCCCAGTCGTCCTCGATCCGCACCCCGGGCGCGTCCGCCCGGACCACCACGGTGGCCAGTCCCGCTTCCCCGCTGACGCCTTCCTCCGCCCGCGCGCTGACCAGGATCCAGTCGGCGAAGATGGAGCCGGTGGTGTAGTACTTGGTCCCGTCGAGGACCAGTTCCCCGTCCTCTTGGTGCACCCGCGTGGCCTGCCGGGCGAACGGGCCGGTGCGCTCGCTCTCGGCGTTGCCGACCAGGGCGCCGGCGGCCAGTTCGGCGAACCAGAAGTCGCGGAACTCCTCCCGCGGGTGGGCCAGCACGAACTCGACGAAGCCGATGTGTCCGCGCAGCGCCTGGACGATGTTGGAGTCGGCCGCCCCCAGTCCGATGAGCAGGGCCGCCTGCTGGTCCGCGGTGGCCCCGAAGCCGCCGGCCGCGCGGGGCAGCCGCAGCCGGCCGAAGCCGGCCTCGCGGAGCCACCCGATCTGCTCGTGGGGCAGCCGGCGGTCGCGTTCGCGGGATACGGCCCCCTCGGCAATGCGCGCGAAGATCGGATCGAAGATTGCGGACAGGTCCTCGTCCGTGGCCGCCGATGCGGCAAGTGCGGTGTCGGTGGTGGCGGTGGCGGTCATGGCAAGAGCCCTTCTGCGATAGGCGGCGGCGGATCTGTGGTGCCTGTCTCCACTTAACGGACCAACCGGCCCTGCCGCCAAGGGCCCGGTCACCCACCTTCACCCCGTGTCACCGCACGTCACACCGAGGGTCCGGACGGCTCCGCGGGGTCCGTTTGTTACGTGGGGTTGACCATCCCCGAAACATCCGGAAAACCTAGCCGGACTAACGTTTTTTGGACTGCCCGCCGCACCGGGCATAACCTCTATGAGGTTTTGTTACACGGGTCACATCCCGGCCCGCCATCGAGGAAGAATGCATGTCACAGAAGACGCCGGCGAACCCCGCCGTTGAAAACGGGACGGGCGAGGCACACCTCGAACGCGCCCTTTCCAATCGCCACATCCAGCTGATCGCCATCGGCGGTGCCATCGGCACCGGCCTGTTCATGGGGTCCGGACGCACCATTTCGGTCGCCGGCCCGTCCATCATCCTCGTCTACGCGCTGATCGGCTTCATGCTGTTCTTCGTTATGCGCGCCATGGGCGAACTGCTGCTGAGCAACCTGAACTACAAGTCCTTCGCCGACTTCGCCGCGGACCTGCTGGGCCCGTGGGGCGGGTTCTTCACCGGGTGGACCTATTGGTTCTGCTGGGTGGTCACCGGCGTGGCCGACGTCATCGCGATCGCCGGGTACTCCCAGGAGCTCATCCCGACGCTGAACACCAAACTGCTGTGGATCCCGGCCCTGCTGTGCATCGTGATCCTGCTGGCGCTGAACCTGCCCACCGTCAAGGCGTTCGGCGAGCTGGAGTTCTGGTTCGCGCTGATCAAGATCGTCGCCATCGTTGGCCTGATCGTCACCGGCCTGTTCATGATCCTGACCCACTTCCAGACCCCGGCCGGCGAGGCGTCCTTCAGCAACCTCTGGAGCCACGGCGGCATGTTCCCGCAGGGCTTCATGGGCTTCGTCGCCGGCTTCCAGATCGCCGTCTTCGCGTTCGTCGGCATCGAGCTGGTCGGCACCGCCGCGGCCGAGACCAAGAACCCGGAGCGCAACCTGCCCAAGGCCATCAACGCCATCCCGTTGCGCGTTGGCCTGTTCTACGTGGGCTCGCTGATCGTGCTGATGTCCGTCACCCCGTGGAACCAGTTCGCCGCCGGCAAGTCGCCGTTCATCGACACCTTTGCCCTGGCCGGCCTGAGCGCCGCCGCCCTGGTGGTCAACCTGGTGGTCCTGACGTCCGCGCTGTCCTCCGCGAACTCCGGCATCTACTCGACGTCCCGCATGGTCTTCGGCCTGGCCCTGGAGGGCGACGCCCCCAAGCCGTTCGCCCGCCTGTCCAAGCGCAAGGTCCCGCAGAACGCCCTGTTCCTCTCCTGCGTCCTGCTGCTCTCCGGCGTCGGCCTGCTCTACGCGGGCAACGACATCGCCACCGCCTTCGACATGGTCACCACCATCTCCGCGGTCTGCTTCATGTTCGTGTGGTCGATCATCCTCGCCTGCTACCTGGTGTACCGCAAGCGCCGCCCGCAGCAGCACGCCGCCTCCGCCTACAAGATGCCCGGAGGCGTCCGCGCCGTGTGGATGGTGTTCGCGTTCTTCGCCTTCATCCTGTGGGCGCTGACCACGCAGGAAAGCACCCTGACCGCGCTGCTGTGGACGCCGGCATGGTTCGTCCTGCTCGGCGCCGCCTACGCCATCATGCGCCGCAGCCCGCGGCACCGGCAGCTGCGTGCCGCCCACGAGGCGAAGGTCGCCGCGGAGCTGCGCGAGCTTGAGGGCATCAAGGTGAACGCCTAAAAGGGCACGGCCCGGGCGGGCCGCGCACGCCGCGGCCCGCCCGTCAAGGGGTGTGGACATGTCCGGACCGGATCTCCGGCCCGACATGTCCACACCCTTCTGACATGGTGGGAAACATTCGCAAGGTTAGGTTAGCCTAGCTTTAATAACCTCCTTGGAAGGATTCCCCATGTCCGCTCACGTCGCCGCCCTGCACCCCGCCCTTGAAGCCAGCCCCACGCTTGCCTTCGGGCTGGCGGTCTTGGCCATCAGGGACCTCGGCCCGTCGCTCCGGCGGATCACGCTCACCGGGGCCGACCTGGAGCACTTCGGAGTCAACGGCGACCTGCTCGATGTGCGCATCAAGGTGGTCATTCCGGGCGAGTCCGCCACCGGCGGGGCCGTGGACCACCTGGCGCACCTGCGTCCCGGCGCCCTGCTGGAAGCCGACGAGGTCGCCGGCTGGTACCGCCGCTGGCTGCTGGCTGACGCCGGCGAGCGCGGGGTGCTGCGCACCTACACCGCCCGCGGCTTCCGCCCGGCCGGGGATCCGGCCAACGCCGGGGAGCACGCCGAACTCGACGTCGACTTCGTGCTGCACGTTCACGAGGAGGAGGGCCGACTGGTCGGCGGGCCCGCCTCGGTGTGGGCCGCAACGGCCGCCCCGGGCGACGTCGTCACGGTCCTGGGCCCGAACCTGCGTCTCTGCGGGCCGGACTACGCCGGGATCGAGTTCCGGCCAGGCACCGCGGAGCGGATCCTGCTGGCCGGGGACGAGACCGCGGTCCCGGCCATCTGCTCGATCCTCGAATCCCTCCCGGCCGGCATCGCCGGGCTGGCCTGCCTTGAGGTCCCCGACGCGGCGGACGTCCAGGAGGTGCGCACCGCCTCGGACCTGGAGGTGCGCTGGCTGCCGCGCGGGTCCCGGCCGCACGGCGAACTGCTGCTGGAGGCGGTCCGGGCCGCCGTCGCACCAACCCCCGCGGTGCAGTCCCCAGTGGCGGAGGAGCCGGAGGAGATCAACGTCGACGAGGCGATCCTCTGGGAAACCACCGCGGATGCCCGCGCCCCGTTCTACGCGTGGATCGCCGGGGAGGCCGGGGTGGTCAAGGAACTGCGGCGCCACCTGGTCCGCGACGCCGGCATCGACCGGCGCCAGGTCGCATTCATGGGCTACTGGCGCCAGGGCAAGGCCGAAGGCTAGCGGCCGGAGGGCAATAGCCGGGCGCCGCAGCGGCCGCCGCCCCAGCACGGGCGGGGCGCTCGTGGCGTGCCTCGGCGCCTGGGCCCCGCGGATGATGACGGCGATGGGACAGTCCCCCCAGATGTCCCACCGCCGCCGGGCCTATTGTGCGGCAGGATGGCCCGCAAGTTCCAGTGTTGGCAGCGAAGCGAGCAGCTGCCGCCTGAAGGGATGCTGGAGTTCCCGAAGATTTCGTCGGCATCCCCTATTCCGCCGCCCTGCCGTCCTTCATCACCAGGACGCACCCGCTCGTGTGGTGGATGACTCCGGACTGGCGCGGCGCGCATCGCCGCCGTCGAGGCCATCGCCGACGCGGTGAACAAGAAGCCGGACCTCCTTTCAGCAAAGGGCAAGGGACCCACCGAGCTTGAGCACAACGACATTGCCATCGCCGTCGCTGTACACCTGATAGCGCGCAACGGACCCGCAGGCCGTGCCGGCCAACCATGCCCGGCACGGCCTGCGGCGTTTCCGGCTGAACCGCCGGCCGGGTTGGAGGGCGCACCCGCCGGTCCTGCGTCCCCGCCGGGACGGAAGCCCCTGCACCGCCGCACGCTCCGGCCCTGACAAGGCGCGTAGGCGGCACCGTCGCATTTCTCCTTACGGGCGAATCCCGTCATACAAGGCGCAACAATCGCCGCTTTCGGCGCTCGCATAAAACACCGTGTAACCCCCGGTGACGATATTTGGCCCCCTTTTGCGGGGGCCGACATGCTTCGAGGCCTTTGATGCAAAGCCTCCATACGCTTCTGACAAGCCCTCTTACGAGGCAGGTCCGCCATCCACGTGTAAAGGAAGTCCAGGATGCCGCATGAGATTGACTCCGTTGTGTTGGAGTCCGACGTCGTCGATGGGCCCAACTCCGGCCAGGTGTGGAAACCCAACTACGACTGGGACGGCTACGGCTTTGACACGCGCCAGATCCACGCCGGCGAGTTCGAGGAGGAGACATTCGGGGCACGGGTCACCCCGCTGTACCTGAGCAACGGCTTCCGCTTCGATTCGTTCGACCAGTCCCACGCGCGTTTTGCCGGGACCGAACCGGGGCAGCTCTACTCGCGCCACCTGAATCCGACCAACGCCGTGGCGGAACGGCGGATCGCCTCCTTGGAGGGAGGAGCCGGAGCCGTCGTGGTCGGCTCGGGCCAGGCCGCCATCAGCTCCGCGCTCCTGGCCCTGCTGGAGTCGGGCGACCGGTTCGTCTCCACGGCAAGCATCTACAGCGGAACACGCATCCTGTTCAACCGGGCCCTCAAGCGCCTCGAGGTCGGCGTCGACTACGTCTGGGACTACCGGGACGAAGCGGAATGGGAAGCGAACATCCATCCGAACACCAAGGCCATCTTCACCGAGAGCATCCCCAACCCCAAGAACGACGTCGTCGACGTCGAGCTGGTGTCCCGGGTCGCACGCCGCCACGGCATCCCCCTGGTCATCGACAACACGGTGGCCACCCCGTACCTCACCCGGCCCCTCGAGCAGGGTGCGGACATCGTGGTCCACTCCTCGACGAAGTTCCTCAGCGGCCACGGCTCAGTCATCTCCGGCGCCATCGTCGACGGCGGCACGTTCGACTGGGCGAACTCGCCGCGGCGCTATCCGCTGCTGACGGACCGCCAGGCTCCGGGCGTCCCCTCCTTCCTGGAACGGCACGGGAACGACCACGCGTTCGAGCACTACCTGCGGCTGACAGCGGTCAACGACTTCGGCCCGGCGCTGTCCCCCTTCAACGGGTTCCTGCTGCAGCAGGGCCTGGAAACGCTGTCGCTTCGCATGGACCGCCACCTTTCCAGCTCCCACGCCATCGCGCACTGGCTGGCCGGGCAGCCCCAGGTCGCCAGCGTCGACTACGCGGGCCTGGAGGACAGCCCCTACCACGACGTCGCGCAGCGGCACTACGGCGGCCGGCCGGGTTCCGTTTTCGCCTTCACGGTCAAGGGCGGACAGGCCGGGGCGAAGACGTTCATCGACCGGCTCCAGGTCTTCTCGCGAATGACCAACATCGGTGACGTCCGCTCCCTCGTCCTGAACCCGGCCACCACCACGCACCTGTCCTTCTCCCCGGAGGACAAGGCCCGGCTGGGGATCCACGACGGGCTCATCCGCCTGTCCGTGGGGCTCGAATCCCTTGAGGACCTGCTCCGGGACCTCGAAAACGGCTTGGCCGCGGTGTCCGCTGCGGGCCACCACTGACCAGGGCTTTTTTGACCACGGTTTTCTTGCACCACGCTTTTGCAGCCCCTGAACCTCCCCGGAAAGGACCGGACATGAACGCACCCATTTCCCGGAAACCGCTCCTGGCCCTTGGCCTGGACGGCAGCCACCTCGTCGAGCTGACGGGAGCGCCGCACGCCGCGGCCGAACTCGACGGCCTGGGCCTGGCCTTCGCCGTCGCCGGATTCGAGCGGATCGCCGGCCGCGACGGACAGGACGCGCAAACGCTGGATCCCAGCGTCGCCGCAACGGTGCTGGCCCAACGCGCCGATACCCCGCTGCTCATCGCCGCGGCCCCGCACCGGGACCACCCCTACAACCTGGCCCGCCGCCTGGCATCGGCGGCCCACCTGTCCGCCGGCCGCACCGGCCTCCTGCTGGGTGCCAGGGACGCGTACGCGCCGTCCGGCGAGGAAGCCTGGGGCGGGGCCGGCCTGACCCCGGGAGTCCCGCTGGGGCCGGGCACCACGAGGGACGCGGCGCTCGCCATCCGCAAGCTCTGGCACAGCTGGCCGTACGACTCGATCGTCGCCGACCGGGACACCGGGATCTTCGCCCACGCGGACCGGGCCGTCCACATCGACCACCATGGTGTGTTCGACGTCGCCGGTCCCCTCAACGTGCCCTCGACGCCCCACGGCTCGCCGGTGCTTGCCTGGTTCGCGGAAGGCGCCGGGCAGGTGGCTCCCGCCCGCGGCGCGGCCGACGTCGTCGTGCTGGGGACCGCCGAACGGGAGGCGGTCGAATCCGCGGTGGCGGCGCTGGCAGCGTCCCTCTCCCCGGACGACGACGGCGGGGTCGCCACCACCCTGCTCTTCGTGGAGATCGTGGTGGGCCCCGGGGACGACGGCGCGACCACGCGGCGCCGCATCGAGGCGGTGGCCGGCACGGCGGGCGTCGCCGGCGTCCTGCTGCGCGTCGGCGGGGCCGCCGGTGAACTGCGGCGGGTCCTGACGGAGGTCCTCCCCCACCTGGCCGACGTCGGAACCGTGGAACCGTCCGGGGCCGGCGGGCCGCTGCGCCGGCGGCTGGGGCTGCCGGAACCGGCGGACCTGCTGGCCGGGGCCCGCTCCGCGTTCCCCGCCCCCGTGCCGCAAGCGGCCCTCTAGCCACCCACCGAACTTGCCGTGAAAACCCGCACCACGAAGCAGAAGGGAAACCCCACTGTGGCCAGCCACTCCCCCGCTACGGTTCCGTCCGTCTATGTCATCCATGAGAATCCCGAGTGGTTCCCGCCCCTGGCGGCCGCCTTTGCGGCCGAAGGGGTCCCGGCGGTCGAGTGGCTGCTCACCACCGGCTCCATCAACCTCACCGATGCGCCCCCTCCAGGGGTCTTCTGGTCCCGCATGAGCGCCTCCGCGCACACCAGGGGCCACGGCGCGTCGAAGGAATACACCCGCGCCGTCCTGGCGTGGCTGCAGGCCCACGGCCGCCGCGTGGTCAACGGGTCCTCCGTCCTGGAACTGGAGGTCAGCAAGGTGGCCCAGCAGACGGCCCTCGCCGCCGCCGGCTTCGACGTGCCCCGCACCGTTGCGGTGTTCGGCAAGGACACGCTGGCCGAGGAGGCCCGCACCTTCGCGCTGCCCTTCATCACCAAGCACAACCAGGGCGGCAAGGGGCTGGGCGTGCGCAGGTTCGACTCCTACGCGGAGTTCGACGCGTACGTCGCCTCCGACGGCTTCGAGGAGCCCGCGGACGGCATCACGCTGCTGCAGGAGTTCCTCCAGGCCGCGGAGCCGTTCATCACCCGCGCCGAGTTCGTGGGCGGCCGGTTCGTCTACGCCGTGAAGGTGGACACCTCCTCCGGCAGCTTCGAGCTCTGCCCGGCCGATGCCTGCGTGGTGCCCGAGGCCGCCGGGCCGAAATTCTCGCTGCGCCAGGACGCCGACCGGCTTCCCGTGATTCGACAGTACGAGGAATTCCTGGCCGCGCACGGCATCGAGGTCGCCGGCGTGGAATTCATCGAAACCAGCGACGGCCGCCTGGTCACCTACGACATCAACACGAACACCAACTACAACCCCGACGTCGAGGCGGTGGCCCCGCGCTCCGGTCCCGCGGAAATCGCCCGCTTCCTCGGGGCGCAGCTGGCCGAGGCCGCGCGCCCCAGCCTGGTGGCGGTCCAGGGCGGCGCCCGGTGAGCCTGCGGATCGGTTTCTGGACACCGACCAGCGGCGGCTGGCTCCGGAACGTGGACATGGAAACGGAGCGGACCCCCGCCACGTTCAGCCACGTCAAGGAGATCGTGCAGGCCGCCGAGGAGCTGGGCTTCGACCTGACGCTGGTTCCCGAGGTCAACCTGAACGACGTGCGGGGGTTCCGCGGCCCCGTACTGGACGCCTGGGAGCTGTCCGCGGCGATCGCCGCCGTCACGTCCCGGCTGGAGATCATGGCGGCGGTCCGCCCCGGGTTCCACCATCCGGCCCAGGCGGCCAAGGCCGCGGCCACCATCGACGACATCAGCGGCGGCAGGTTCAGCCTGAACGTCGTGTCCGCGTGGTGGGAGGCCGAGGCGCGGCAGTATGGCGGCATCTTCTCGGCCCACGACGAACGCTACGACCGGACCGAGGAGTGGGTGGAGGTGGTGGACGGCCTGTGGCGCCAGACCCCCTTCAGCTACTCCGGCCGGTTCTACCAGCTGGAGGGCACGTACCTGGAGCCCAAGCCGCAGGTGCTGCCGCGCTTCTACGCGGGCGGCGAAAGCGAGGCCGGCCGGGCCGCCATCAGCCGCTTCGCCGACGCGTACCTGATGCACGGCGGAACCCCAGAGGAACTCTCCGCCAAGATCGCGGACATGCGCGAACGCCGGCTCGCCGCGGACCGGCCGCCCCTTGAATCGTTCGGCATGGCGGCCTACGTGATCGTCCGCGACACGGAGGAGGAGGCGCTGGCCGAGCTGGACCGCATCACCGATGTGCGCAGCGGCCCGGCCTACGACTCCTACCTGGAGTTCGTGGGCAAATCGGAGCTGGATACGCGGGTCGGCCTGCGGGACTACTCCGTCACCAACCGGGGGCTGCGCCCCAACCTGGTCGGAACGCCGGACCAGGTCGCCCAGCGGATCCTGGAGTTCGAGCGGATCGGCGTCGACGTCCTCCTCCTGCAGTTCTCTCCCCAACTGGAGGAGATGAAGCGCTTCGCCCGCGACGTCTTCCCCCTGCTGGAGCACCTGCGGCCCGCACAGGACGCCACCCCCGCACACGCCACCACGCAGCACGCCACCACCTCCGGAAGGAAACCCTCCCATGTCTGAAACCGCGCTGTCTGAAACCACGCTCCAGGACTCCCGCGCGGCGTCCCGGCCCGGCTACCTGGACCCCAGCGACGCACGCTACGGGAAGTCGTACGCGACGGCGACGCCGGACGTCCTCAAGGCGTTCCAGGACTTCAACCAGGCGGTCTTCGCCGAGGAGGGCCTGGCCCTGGACCTGAAGACCCGTGAGCTGATCGCCCTCGCCGTCGGCGCCTTCAGCAAGTGCGTCTACTGCATCGACGGCCACAGCAAGAAGGCCGTCGCCGCCGGGGCCACCGAACAGGAACTGGCGGAAGCCGCCTGGGTGGCCACGGCCATCGCCGCCGGCGGCACCTTCGCCCACGGCCGCCTGGCGTTCAAGTTCGCCGGCGACGGCCACCAGCACTAACCCGCCGTGTCCGCCGGACCCGGCTTGGCTCCCAGACTACGCAAAGGACCAGAGAGCATGACTGAGACACTGACGAACCCGACGGCCGACGGGGCCGTGGACTATGAGACGCTGGCCGCCCGCTTCCGCCCGGTGTTCGACCGCATCGCCGAGGGCGCCCTCGAGCGCGAACGCCACCGCGAACTGCCCTACGAACCGGTGAGGTGGCTCGTCGAGGCCGGCTTCACCGCGCTGCGCGTGCCGCGTGAATTCGGCGGTTCCGGAGCCAGCCTGGCCCAGGTGTGGAAGCTGTTGGTTGAACTGGGCGAAGCGGATTCCAACGTCCCGCAGGTCCTGCGCAACCACCTGGCCTTCGTGGAAGACCAGCTCAACGTGCCCGCCGGCGACCACCGCGACGCCTGGCTGCGCCGCTTCGTGGACGGGGCCTTCATCGGCGGCGGATGGACCGAGGCCAACAACGGTTCGTTCGCGAACATCCAGACGAAGATCACCCCCGACGGCGACGGGTGGCGGCTCAACGGCGCCAAGTTCTACGCCACCGGGTCCCTGTTCTCCGACTGGCTCGACGTGCTGGCGCAGGACCCCGACGGAACCGCCGTCGTCGTCCTGGTGCGCCGCGACGCGGAAGGGGTCACGCTGACCGACGACTGGGACGGCTTCGGCCAGCGCGGAACCAGCAGCGGCAGCGCCGACTACGCCAACGTGTTCATCCCCGCCGAGTTCGTCTACCGGTACGAGGACCGCTTCGGCTACCAGAACCTCTTCTACCAGCAGGCCCTGCTCACCGCGCTGGCCGGGATCGGCCGCGCGATCAAGCGCGACGTCGCACGGCTGATCACCGAACGGAAGCGCACCTACGCCCACGGCAACGCCGAGGAGGCCCGCCACGACATCCAGTTGCTGCAGGTGGTCGGCCGGATCTCGGCGCTGGCCTACGGCGCGGAGACGGTGGTCGTGAAGGCCGGCGAGGCCTTCGACGCCATCCACGAGGCGCACCTGCTCGGGGACGGCGAGGCCGAAAAGGCCCTGACCATCGCGGCCGACATCGAGGTCACCCAGGCGCAGATCGTCGCGATCGACCTGGTGCTCGAGGCCGCCACCCGGCTCTTCGACGCGCTCGGCTCCTCCGGCGTCAGCGGACGCACGCTGCTGGACCGGCACTGGCGCAACGCGCGCACCCTGGCCTCCCACAACCCCCGCGTCTACCGCGAACGGGTCGTCGGCGACTACCTGGTCAACGGCACCAGTCCGCTGCGGGATTTCGCCGCCCGCAACCAGAACGCACCTTCCGCCCCGGGCCAAGGTCTTTAGCCCCAAGGTTCAACCCACCCCGTCACCTCAGGAGAAGCAAGAGAATGTCCACCACGAAACGCCCCACGGGGAAGCTGGCACTGGCCGCCGTCCTGGCCGTCGCCGGACTCCTCGTCACCGGCTGCGGCGCCGGCAACACCACTGCGGCCGCCGGCACCAGCGCCGTGAACCTGGCCGACCCCGCCAACGCCGTAGCGGGAGGAACGCTGAAGATCGCCAAGGTCGGCGACTTCTCCGCGCTGGATCCGCTGATCGCCTATGCAGTGGACGACTGGGGCGTCATGCGCGCCACCCAGCGCCAGCTCGTCACCTACGCGGGGAGCCCCACGGACATCAAGTCCGATACCCAACTCGTCGGGGACCTGGCGGAGAAGTGGACCGTCAGCGACGACGGGCTGGTCTACACGTTCACGCTGAAGGACGACATACACTTCACCGGCGCCGCGGACCGCGAAATCACCGCCGAGGACTTCGTCTACCAGATCAAGCGGTTCCCGGACCCCAACAAGCAGGTCGCCGCGATCAACTACTTCAATAGCGCGATCAAGGGCTTCGAGGAGTTCTCCGAGAAGTTCCGCAAGGAGGTCAAGCCCGGCGATCCGGCCGCCTCCTACAAGTTCCAGCAGGAGAACGAGATCGAAGGGGTCAAGGCCCTGGACAGCAAGACCCTGCAGTTCACGCTGACCGGCAAGGCCTACGACTTCCTGGGCATCCTCTCCATGGGCTTCGTCTCGCCCCAGCCGGCCGAGGTCGTCTCCCAATACACCGGAGACTCCTTGGACTACCGGCAACACTACGTCTCCAGCGGCGCCTACGCCGTCACGGAGTACACCCCCGACCAGAAGCTGGTCCTGACCAAGGACGCCGACTACAACCAGGCCAGCGACCCCCGCAAGAACTACGCGGACGAAATCGTGATCGACACGACCTCCGACTCCGCGGCCACCGCGGTGCAGAAGGTCCAGACCGGGGACGCGCACTTCTCGCTCCAGGAAGGCGTTCCCCCGATCACGGCCATCCAGCAGTACGTCACCAAGAACAGCCCGTACATCGTCTCCGCCGCGTCGGGGTCGGAGAGCGCGATCGGCTTCAACCTGCAGCCCAACGCCACCACGGAGGGCCAGAAGGCCATCCGCGAGCTCAAGGTGCGCCAGGCCATCGCCTACGCGGCCAACAAGGCGAACCTGGTGCAGAACCGCGGCGGCGAAATCGCCGGTTCCCCGACCGGGCAGATCATCACCAGCACCATCCTCGGCTACGAGAAGTTCGATCCCTACGCGACCGAGGGCAGCAAGGGCGACCCGGAGAAGGCCAAGCAGCTGCTGGCCGAGGCCGGCTACCCGGACGGCATCACCCTCAACACGGCCTACCGCAGCAACGAGGCGTCCACCAAGGAGGCGACCTCGCTCCAGGAGGACCTGGCCAAGGCCAACATCACCCTGAACCTGGTCCCGGTCAACGAATCCGAGTTCCACGGCCTGCTGCAGAACGAGCCGGAAAAGTACGACATCATCGCGAACCTCGTCTACGCCCCCGACTGGCAGGGCGACAGCACTCGCATGATCCTCGGCGGATGGCTGAATTCCGACGTCTCGCCCTGCGGCCCCGGCAACGTCTACGGCATCTGCTACGACAACCCGGAACTGAACAAGCTGGCCTCGGAAGCCTTCGCCTCCGACACCCCGGGACCGATCTGGACCCAGGCCGACCAGGTCGCCTCCACCGATCTGGCCTGGGTGCCCGTGTACGAACGCAACGCCATCTTCATCCTCAGCGAGGACGTGACCTACTACCAGTGGTCCAACCTCGCCACCGGACCGGATCCGACCGGCATCGCCGTCAAGCACTAGGGAAACGGGGGTGCGGGGCCGCTCGGCGGCCCCGCACCCCCTCCCCACGGACAAGAGGACACCCCATGAACGTATTTGAGGTCGAGGACCTGAGCGTCTCCTTCGCGACCGAGAAGGCCCGGAAGCAGGTCACCTCGGGCATCTCGTTCGCCGTCCGGCCCGGCCGGACCCTGGCCATCGTGGGCGAATCGGGGTCGGGGAAAAGCGTCTCCCTGCTGGCGGCGACCGGCCTGCTCGGCCACAACGCCGGCATCACCGGAAAGGCCCTGTTCCAGGGGCGCGACCTGGTGGGGCTGGGCCGCCAGGAACTGCGGAAGATCCGCGGCCGGGACATCGGCTTCGTCTTCCAGGAACCGCTGACCAGCCTCCACCCCCTCAAGCGGGTGGGCGAACAGGTCGGCGAGGCGATCCGTTCCCACCGGCGCCTGCCCCGCAAGCAACTGCGGGAACGGGTCGTCGAACTGCTGACCGAAGTAGGCATCAAGGACGCCGAACAGCGCGTGGACGACTACCCCAGCCAGTTCTCCGGCGGAATGCGCCAGCGGGTGATGATCGCCTCGGCCATCGCCCTGAACCCGGCGGTGCTCATCGCCGACGAGCCGACGACGGCGCTGGACGCCACGGTCCAGGCATCCATCCTGGACCTGCTCAAGAAGTTGCAGGAGAACCACAACACGGCGATCATCCTCGTCAGCCACGACCTGGGCGTCGTGGCGGACATCGCGGACGACGTCGTCGTGATGAAGTCCGGACGCGTCGTCGAGTCCGGCACGGCGGACCAGATCTACGGCAACCCGCAGCATCCCTACACGGTGGAACTGCTGGGCGCCGCCAGCCACCGCGTCAGCAAGGATGCGGCCCCCGTTGCCGCCGGCTCCCCCGAACTGCTGCGCGTCCGTGGCGTCCACAAGGGATTCGCCACGCGACGGGCCGGCAGGAAGTCCACCCGAAAGGTCCTGGACGACGTCACCCTCAGCATCCGGCGCGGCGAGATCGTGGGACTGGTCGGCGAATCCGGGTCCGGAAAATCGACCTTGGGCCGCCTGGTGGCCGGTCTGCTGCGGGTGGATGAAGGCTCGGTGGCGATCGGCGGGGAGGAGTACAACGCCCCCGGCAAGGGCGGGCTGCACCTGCCTCCGGCGCTGCGGCGCCAGGTGCAGGTCGTCTTCCAGGATCCGTTCGGCAGCCTGAACCCGCGCCGGCGGATCGGTGCGGTGCTCGCCGAGCCGCTGGTCCTGCACCGCCGGGGCACCGAAGGCGAAATCCACCTCCGGGTCGCCGACCTGCTGGACAAGGTGGGCCTGGATGAAAGCTTCGCCTCACGGTTCCCCGCGGAGCTCTCCGGGGGCCAGCGGCAGCGCGTGGCCATCGCCCGGGCCATCGCGCTTGACCCTGCCCTGGTGGTGGCCGACGAGCCCGTCTCCGCCCTCGACATCACCACCCAGGTCCAGATCGTTGACCTGATCCGCGACCTGCGGCGCGAGTCCGGCATCTCGTTCCTCTTCATTTCCCATGACCTGGGCGTTGTCGCCGACCTCTGCGACCGCGTCGAGGTCATCAGCGACGGCCGGCTCGTCGAAGGCGGGATCACCTCGGAGGTCTTCACCAACCCGCAGCATCCGTACACCCAGGAACTCCTGGCATCGGTTCCGGGACGACGCCGGTCCCTGGTCCGGTTCGAGCCGGCGGCCGGCGTGCCGGAGGCCGCGCAGGAAGTGGTGTCCGCATGAGCGCGGCAACCGTTGACGCAACGATTCCCGCGGACCCGGCGAAGGCGGCCGGCAGCGGGGAGGACCCGCTCCGCCGCAGGCCGCGGCGCACCGGCTCCGGCTCCGCACAACGGCTGTTCCGGGCCATCGTCCGGGACAGGCTCACGCTCGCCGGCCTGGCGATCGTTGCCGCCGTGGTGGTTGCGGGACTCCTGGCGCCGGTGTTCGCGGCGTGGACCGGCCACGGGCCCACGGACCAGTACCGGGAAGCCGGCCTGAACGCAGTGGGCGTTCCGGTCGGACCGGGTTCCGGGTTCCTCCTCGGCGCCGACGGCAGCGGGCGGGACGTGTTCATCAGGACGCTCTACGGCACCCAGGTCTCCCTTTTGGTGGGCGTGCCCGCAACCACCCTGGCCCTGCTGGCCGGCACCACGCTGGGGCTCATCGCCGGATTCTTCGGAGGCAGGACCGATGCGGTGGTCTCGCAGATCATCGACATCACCCTGTCCTTCCCGTTCCTGGTGACCGCGCTCTGCCTGGTGGCGCTCAACCGCGGGGACGACGGGCAGAACATCGTCAATCCGATCCTGGTGGTCATCCTGGTCATCACCCTCTTCTCCTGGACGTTTTTCGCCCGGATCGTCCGCGGGCAGGTCATCGCCTTGAGAAACCGGCCCTTCGTCGAGGCCGCGGTCTCCATCGGCGCCTCGCGGACCCGGATCATCGTGCGGGACATCCTGCCCAACGTCATCCCGGTCGCCCTGGTCTACTGGGGCGTCCAACTGCCGCTGAACATCGTGGGGGAAGCGACCCTGTCCTTCCTGGGCGTCGGGGTGGTTCCCCCGACCCCGAGCTGGGGCAACATGATCTCCGACGCCCAGGCCTCGGCCCTGTACCAGTCCCAGCCCTGGATGCTGCTGGGCCCCGGAATCGCCCTGGTTCTGACGGTGCTGGGGTTCAACCTGCTCAGTTCGGGGCTGCAGAACATCCTCGATCCCAACCGGAAGAGATAGGTCCATTGCGGTGAAATCATCAATTGCCTCCCGGGCCGGGCGCTCCCTCCTGACCCTGTTTTCGGTCTTCGTCATCGCCTTTCTCCTGACCCAGGTCGCCTACCGGAATCCCGCGGCGACCCTGGCCCCGCGCAACGCGACCCAGGAAGCGCTGGATGCCGTCGCCCGGCAATACAACCTGGACCAGCCGTGGTACGTCCAGCTCTGGTACTACCTGGTCCAGGGCCCGCCCATCCAAGGCACCCCAACCGGCCTCCTGAACTGGCCTCCCTCGCTCGGATACTCGTTCAAGGAATCCCGCCCGGTGACGGAGCTGATCCTCGAGAAGTTCCCCGTCACCATCTCCCTGGCGGTCGGTGCCCTGGTGCTGTGGCTGCTGTTCTCCATCGTGGCCGGTGTCCTGGCGGCCTGGAAGCCGGGCAAGGCGTTCGACGTCCTCAGCTCCACGGCGTCGTTCATCGGCCTGTCCATCCCCACGTTCCTGGGCGGCATCCTGCTGCTCTATTTCCTCTACTACACCCTGTCGATGAACGGGTTCGATTTCTTCCCCGGAGGCGGCTACGTTTCGCTGCGCGAGGACCCGGCCGAATGGGCGCGGCACCTGTTGCTGCCGTGGGCGACCCTCCTGATCGTCCAGGTCGCAGCGTTCCAGCGCATTGTCCGCTCCAGCATGCTGGAGGTCCTGGGCGCCGACTACATCCGCACGGCCCGGGCCAAGGGCGTGCCGGAGCGGCGGGTCCTGTTCAGCCACTCACTCTCCGCGGCGCTGAATCCGATCATCACCCTCGGCGGGCTGGAGTTCGCGTCCATCCTGGGCGGGGCGATCGTGACCGAGCAGATCTTCGGGCTCGACGGCGTCGGCCGGCTGGCCCTCAGCGCCGCCACCGGCGGGGACTTCCCGGTGGTCCTGGGCGTGGCGCTGCTCTCCGCCGCGGTGTTCGTCGCCGTCAACTTCGTCGTCGACATCATCACCCACTGGCGGGATCCGTTCGGGGCCACCGGCTGAGCGCGGGGAGCACCAGGCCCGACGGGCACTCCGGCCGAACCGGCCGGGGTGCCCGTCGGCGTCTGTCCGCGCGACGCCCCGTGACTTCCGATGAACGCGGGCGGCTTCCGCCGGGTCGAAAAACCCGTCGGCGGCCTTCACATAAGTCGAAGTTGTCTCCGCGTTTCCGCAGGTGAAGCCGCCAATTGGCCGCCCTTCACGGGCTGGCTAGTGTCAGCGGTCGAGGCATCCCGATCGACACTCGTTCCTTTGAAAGGGCAGTTCATGCGTGTGAAAAACAGATGGCTGAAGATAGGCACGGTCCTGGTCGCGGCGGCGCTGGCGCTGTCCGGCTGCGCCGCGCAGGGCAGCCAGACTTCCGCGACGGCCGGCGGCGGCGAGCCGGTCGCCGGCGGCGACCTCGTCGTCGGCCTCTACCTGGAACCGCTGGCCCTGGATCCGCACCGGCAGGGCTACTGGGAGACGTACCGGGTCTCCTCCAACATCCTCGAGCCGCTGGTGAAGGAGGACCTCTCCGACCCGAAGGGGCCGACCAAGCTCCTGCCCGCCCTGGCCACCGAATGGAGCCCGTCCAACGACGCCAAGACGTGGACGTTCAAGCTCCGCGACGACGCGACCTTCCACGACGGATCGCCGTTCAACGCCGAGGCCGTCGACAAGAACCTCCGCCGGGTCTCGGACAAGGACTACGAGTTCTACGACGAGCAGAGCGCGGCGAAGCTCGCCAACTGGTTCGGGACGCTGGAGGAGGGACGGGTGGTCGACGAGTTCACCTACGAGTTCACCTTCAAGAAGCCCTTCCTGGGCTTCCCGCGCATCCTGGCGCAGTCCATGGCCACGCTGGCCATCGGCAACCCGGCCGTCTGGGAGAAGTACGGCAACGACGCCTTCGCCGACCGTCCCGAGGGCACCGGACCGTACAAGTTCGTCTCCCGCACCATCGGCGACCGGATCGTGCTCGAGCGCAACGAGGACTACTACGGCGAGAAGCCGTACCTGGACACCCTCACGTTCCGCATCATCCCCAACAACCAGACCCGCGTCGCCGCGCTGCTGAGCAACGAGGTGGACCTGATCAGCTACGTCCAACCCCAGGACGTGGAGACCCTGGAAGGGCAGGGCTTCCAGGTCCCCGAGGGCACGGCGGCGTCGCTGCTGTACCTGTCCTACAACTTCACCAACCCGGCCTTCGCCGACGAGCGCGTCCGACAGGCGGTCATCCACGGCCTGGATCGCCAGAAGCTGGCCGATGAGCTCTACAACGGCTACGCCAAGCCCCTCTTCTCCTTCGAGCCCCCGGGCAACGAGGCGTACGATCCGGACGTCCGCGACTTCGAGTACGACCCGGAGAAGGCCAAGGCCCTGCTCAAGGAGGCCGGCTACGACGAGGGCGAACTGGCCTTCACCATCGTCGTCGACGTCGCCAACGAGAACACCGCGGAATGGCTGCAGAGCGAGTTCAAGGACGTCGGCATCACGGTGGACATCGTGAGCCTGGACCGGACCAGCTACATCGCGCGCGCCTACAGCCCCGAGCCCACCGACGGCCTGACGCTGGACGAGTACGGCGGAAGCTACGCCGAATGGCTCTCCCAGGGCTTCAACGGCCTCACGGGCAAGGGCCTGGACAAGGCGGACTTCCCGGAGATCGTCTCCGGGATCGATGCTGCCCTGTACAACTCCGACGAATCCACCCGCATCGAGAAGTGGCAGGCGGCCGAGGAAACGCTGCGCAAGTCCGCCGTCGTCGTTCCCGCCGTCAACCTGACCCGCTACTACGCGGCCGGGCCGAACGTGCGCGGCTTCACCTTCGCCGCCACCAACTGGTACGACCTCACCAAGGTCTGGCTGGAGGACTAGTCCGCATGGGCACTCTCAAACACGTCCTGTGGCGGCTCCTGAACGTCGTTCCCGTCCTGTTCGTCGTCTCGGTCCTGACCTTCGCGATCGGGGTGCTGACCCCGGGGGACCCGATCCAGGCGCAGTTTGCGAGGACCCACACCCCGGAACAGGTTGAGGCCATCAGGGAGTCCTATGGCCTCAACCTGCCCCTCTGGCAGCAGTACTTCCAATGGCTGGCCAGCCTGGTGACCGCCGGCGGCGGGAACTCGATCGTGCACAACGCGCCCGTCTTCGACGTCCTGCTGCCCAACTTCCGCAACACCCTGATCCTGACGGCGGCCGGCGTGGCCATCTGCGCCGTGTTCGGAATCCTGATCGGGCTCGTCGCCGGGACCAGCCACGGCCGGTTCCTGGACCGTTTCGCCATGTTCTTCGTGCAGGTCGGCAGCAACCTCTCGGTCTACTGGTTCGGCCTGGTCCTGATCCTGGCATTCGCCCTCCAACTGAAGTGGCTTCCGGTCAGCGGCATGGAGTCCCGCAACGGGGGCGGCTTCGGGGACCTGGTGGAACACCTGGTGCTTCCGGGCATTTCCGCGGCCCTGATCTCCATGCTGGTCCTGGCCCGCTTCACGCGGCTGGGCGTCATCCAGGAATCCAATTCGGACTACATCCGCACGTTCCGTTCCCAGGGCGTCCCGCAGTGGAAGCTGTTGGGAAAGCACGTGGGCCGGAATATCCTGCCCCCGGTCGTGAACATCATCGGCCTGGAGATCGGCACGCTGATCACCGGCGTGATCTTCGTGGAAAGCGTCTTCAACTGGCCGGGCATCGGCACCCAGCTGGTCAACGCGGTCAACGGCAAGGACTTCCCCCTGATCCAGGGCGGCGTCGTGCTGGTGGCCCTGTGCTACCTGCTGGTGAACCTGCTGACCGACGTTGCCGTCGATGCCCTCAACCCGCGGATCAGGAGATAGTCCCATGGTTTCCCTGCGAACCCCGCAGTCCGACGCGGTGAAGGTGCTGCGCGGGCCGGCCCGGCGCCGGAAGTCGCGCGGCAGGACGAACGCCCAGGTGGCGGTCGCGCTGGCCGTCATCGTGTTCTTCGTCCTGCTCTCCGTGCTGGCTCCCCTCGTGGCCCCCTACGACCCCAACGCGGCCGACGGCAGCCTCAAGTACCTGCCGCCCGGCTCCCCCGGACACCTGCTGGGCACGGACGAACAAGGCCGGGACATCCTCAGCCGGCTGGTCTGGGGCGGACGGACGTCCCTGGTCATCGCGTTCATCTCCGTCACACTTTCCACGCTCCTGGGCAGCGCGCTGGCCCTGCTGGCGGGTTTCTCCGGCGACCGCGTCAGCGGCGCCATCATGCGGACCATCGACGTCATGTTCGCCTTCCCGGTCATCGTCGTCGCCGTCGCCCTGGCCGTCATCCTGGGCCCGGGCACCCCGGTGGTCATTGCCGCCATCGTCTTCGCCTCCGTCCCCTACGTGGCGCGCGTGATCTTCGCCGAGGTGAAGCAGCAGCGCGGCCGCGAATACGTGGAAGCCTCGATCTCGCTGGGGGCGGGATTCTCCTCCGTCCTGTTCCGGGAGGTGCTGCCCAACGTGATCGGCCAGATCGTCGTGTACGGAACGGGCCTGGTGGGCGGCATGATCGTCTTCTCCTCCAGCCTGAGCGCCCTCGGGATCGGCGTTCAGCCGCCGACGGCGGACTGGGGACGGATGATCTCCGAGGGCGCCAAGGTGATCATCTCCGGGAACATCTTCGTGGCGCTTTTCCCCGGCCTGGTGGTGTTGGTGGTGGCCCTGGCCTTCAACTGGCTCGGCGACGGCCTGCGTGACGTCTTCGATCCCAACAAGAGAAGGATCCGCGCATGACCGACCTCGCAGCGGCCGCCCCCGGCCAAACCGCCACCCACGAACCGGCAGCGCCGCTGCTGTCCGTCAAGGACCTGAGCGTCCGTTTCGGCAGCGGCGGCCAGGCCACCACCGTCGTAGACCACGTGGACTTCTCCATCGCGCCGGGCGAAACGTTCGCCCTGGTGGGCGGGTCCGGCTCCGGCAAGAGCATCACCGCCTCCGCCATCCTGGGCCTCCTGCCCAACGGCGCGGAAATCGCCTCCGGTTCCATCCTGCTGGGCGGGAGCGAACTGGTGGGAGTCAACCAGCGCACCTTCAACCGGTTCAGGGGCTCGCGGATCGGGATGGTCTTCCAGAACCCGTTGTCCTCGCTGGACCCCTCCTTCAAGGTCCGCAGCCAGTTCCGCGAAATCATCGGCCTGCACAAGCCGGCCACCCGGGCCAGGGACCAGGACGCGATCGCCAGGACGTGGCTGGAGCAGGTCGGCATCCGCGACGCCGACCGGGTGCTCGCCGCCTACCCCCACGAGCTCAGCGGCGGCATGCGCCAGCGGGTCATGATCGCCCTAGCGAGCCTGTCCCAGCCGGCGCTGCTGATCGCGGACGAGCCGACCACCGCCCTCGACGCCGTCATCCAGAAACAGATCCTGGACCTGCTCCAAGGCATCATCGGCCAGACCGGAAGCTCCCTGTTCATCATCACGCACGACTTCGGCGTCGTCTCCTACGTGGCCGACCGGATTGCCGTCATGCAGGACGGACGGATCGTTGAACAGGGCAGCCGCGCCCAGGTGCTGGGGGCCCCGGAGCACGACTACTCCCACGCGCTGATCAACGCAGTGCCGGAGATCGGGGCACGGTTCGAGCTGGAGCGGCTCCAACTGCCCCGCCGGCTGGGAACCCCGCTTCCCGCGCCGGTCGACGGCGGCAGGGCGGACCGCTGGACGGAGCCGGCGGATGCGGCCCCCGCGTCCGTCGGCGCGCCCGGCTCCGTGCTGCTCTCCCTGGACGGCGTCACCAAGGACTTCACGGTGGGCGGGTTCGGCACCGGCCAGCCCAAACAAAGGTTCCGGGCCGTGGACGACGTCTCGCTCGAGATCCGGCGCGGGGAGATTTTCGGGCTGATCGGCGAGTCCGGCTCCGGCAAGTCGACGCTCTCCCGGCTGGCCGGCGGGCTGGTTTCGGCCACCTCCGGCCGGATCGATTTCGACGGCCGGCGCATCTCCGGGCTGCCCCAGCGCGAACTTCGTACCCTCCGGCCGCGGTTCCAGTACATCTTCCAGGACGCCACGAGTTCCCTGAACCCGCGGATCCCGGTGGGGGAACAGATCGTGCGGCCCCTGCTGCGGTTCGGCAAGGCCACGGACCGCGCCAGCGGAACCCGGCGGGCCGCCGAGGTGCTGGGGCTGGTCCACTTGCCGGAAGCGTACCTGGACCGCTATCCCCACGAGCTCTCCGGAGGGCAGCGCCAGCGCATCGGCATCGCCCGGGCGCTGGCCCTGGAGCCGGAACTGCTGATCCTCGACGAGCCGACCTCCGCGTTGGACGTCTCGACGCAGGCGCACACGCTCAACCTGCTGCTGGACCTGCGGGAGGAGCTTGACCTGACGTACCTGTTCATCGGGCACAACCTGGCCATCATCGAGTTCCTCTGCGACCGGATCGGCGTGCTGGACCGGGGGAAACTGATCGACACGTTCGCCGCCGCCGACTTGTTCTCCGGCGACCGGCATCCGGTCACCCAGTCCCTGCTGGACGCCATCCTGCCCGTGGGCGTTTAGCGTGGCCGGGTTCTCCGCGGGATGAGGAACCTCCGTTCCATCCTCCGCCACCCCGGCAGCCTCGCCTTCGTCGTCACCGGCGCCTTCGGACGCAGCATGCTCGCCATGGGTTCCCTCGGCATCGCCCTGCTGGTCACCGGAAGCGGCGCGGGCTTCGCGGACGCCACCGCCGTAACGGCGTCGTTCACCGTGGCCGGCGCCGTCGCCGGACCGGGGATGGCACGGCTGGTGGACGGCCGCGGCCAGCGCAGGGTCGTTCCGCTGCAGCTGCTGTGCTTCGTCCCCGCGACGGCGGTCCTGGTCGCGGCCGTTGAGCGGGGATGGCCCGTAGCGGTGTCCCTGGCCGCCGCCGCGTTGGCGGGCGCGTCCCTGGTGCCCGTCGGATCGCTGGTGCGGGCCCGGTGGGCGGCGATCCTCCGCGGGTCGCCGCAGTTGCGCACTGCGTACGCCCTGGAATCCGCCCTCGATGCGGCCGGGATCGCCGTCGGAGCCCCGCTGGCCTCCCTGCTTGCGGCGCAGGTCCACCCTGCCGCGGCGCTGGTTCTGGGAGCGGGCACGCTGGCGGTCTCGGCCGCGGTCCTGGTGCTGCAGCGTGCCACCGAGCCGGCCCCCGTTCCGGGGCGGCCGGACGCTTCGCGGGCCTCCCGGATGCTCCCGCCGCTGCGGCCCCTGCTGGTCGGTGCCGTCTTCGTTTGCGTGGGCACGGCAACCGGCTCCTTCGACATGTCCACCCTGGCGTTCGGCCAGGCGCACGGCCCAGCCGGGACTGCGGGGGTTTTCCTGGGCCTCTACGCGGTGGGCTCCCTGCTGGGAGGGGTGCTGATCGGGGGGCGCTGTTTCGGCGGGACCACCCCACGGCACCTGCTGGCCGTTCTCGGCATCCTGCTGCTGGCGGCAGGGCCGCGAGCGGGCCCGTCATCGACCTGGCGGGTCCCGGGGCGGCCTATTGGATCACCGTCTGCGGTAGCGCCCTGGCCCTGCTGGTCGCCTCCGCGGGATCGGGCAGGACCCGCCGGACGGTTCCCGCGGCCGCAACAGGGAAGACCGAACCGGTGCGGTGACAGGCAGGAGCCGGCGGGCCTGAAGGGCCCCGGCGCGCAGGGCGTCCGCGGGCCCCGGGGCCTCGCGCGGACGCCCCCTTTCACGGACGGCTGCGGCTCCAGCCGATGGCCGGGCCGACCCTGGTGGCCAGGAGCTCCAGCTGGCGGCGGGCGTGGGCCGGGTCGAAGGTGTCGTGGTAGGAGAAGTTGGCCACCAGGTCGGTCCCGAAGTCGCGGATCAGCGGGTCCTGCAGGATCTCGGCGGCCACGTCCTCGGGCGACCCGAAAAGGGCCACCTGGTCCAGGTACTCCCGGGTGGTGAGGCCCGCCAGCGAGTCGTTGCCGCTGATCCGTGCACGCACCCCCAGGAACGGCAGCCGCTTCCCGAGGACCGGATCGAGCTCCGCGGCCACCTGGTCCTTGCTCTCGCCGAGGTAGAGGAACCGGAAGAGTCCGACGCGCGGTTCCCCGCTGTTGCCCCAGGCCTTCCACTGCTCCACGTAGGTCCTGGCCTTGGGGTACTGGCCCGTGCCGACGGGATCGAAGAACGCACCCAGCTGGATGCCGTCCTTGGCCGCCGCCGCGTCGGCCGCCCGCTGGTGGGAGGTGACCCCCTGCCAGATCCGGCCCCGGAGCCCCGGCACGTGGGGCTGGATGCGCGGGGCCCCGTCGGCCTCGGACACGGGTTTCCCGTCGAGCACGTCGTGGAGGCGCGCCAGGCGGCTGTCGTAGAGATCGTGACGGTCGGTCGCCTCGAGGCCGAAGGCGTCGAAGGCCCCCAGGTTGGCCCCGCCGGTCCCCAGCCCCAGGTGGACCCTGCCGCCGGACAGGATGTCCAGGACGGCCGCGTCCTCAGCCAGGCGAAGCGGTTCCTCCAGGGGAAGGGTGACGATCCCCGTGCCCAGTTGGATGTGCCGGGTGCGTCCGGCCACCGCGGCCAGCAGCACCAGCGGCGAGGGCACCGGCCCCGGGGTGTTGTCGAAGTGGTGCTGTCCTACCCACACGCCGTCGATCCCGAGCCCTTCGGCGTACAGGATGGTGTCGGCAACGTCCTGGTACAGGCGGGCGGTGGCTTCGGGGCTGCGGTCTTCCAGCCCGAGGTTGAGGGCGAACCCGAGGTGCAGTTTCTTCGGTTCGGTCGGCATGCGGTTCAGTTCCCCTCCGGTTCCGTGTACCTGTAGGCGGCGGCGCTGCTGATGGCCTCGTACCCGAGCGAGGCGTAGAGGCGTCCGGCGTTGCTGCCGTTCTGCTGGTCCACGCCCAGGGAAACGGCATCGACGCCGAGTTCATGGACCCGGGCCCACAGGGTCCCCAGCAGCAGGGCGGCCAGGCCCTTCCTGCGCCACTGCCGGCGCACGCCGATGTAGGAGGTGTGGGCATTGACGTCGCGGAACCCCAGGGTGTCGTCGGTGTAGTTGGAGCCGAGGACGTATCCGGCCACCGTGGGTTCCGCGGCGCCGTCGTCCAGGACCGCGAAGCTGTACTTGGGCTCGAATTCGTGTCCCTGGAGGTAGCGCCGCCAGGTTTCCGGGTCCTTGCTCAGTTCGCCGAAGTGCTCCAGGAAGGTCTCGTGCTGGGCCTGCCGGACCTGCTCCAGCAGGTCCCGTTCCCGCACCGCGTCCCAATCCAGGACGGTGAAGCCCGGCAGCGACGGCGCCACGGCATCGGCGGCCGCGACCGGCCGGCGCATGCCGAAGAACGACCGCTCCTTCGCGAACCCCCGGCGCAACAGCGCTTCCTTCAGGAAGGTCCTGCCGTCCGCGGAGAAGATCCGCAGCTCGGCGGGACCGGAAAGCCCGGGAAGCTTCCGCGCGCCGTCCTGGAGCAGGCCCACGACGGCGTCGACCACGTCGGCCGGAACGCCCTCATCTGTCACCAGCGAACCATTGGCCAGGTTCCGCCCCTCGGCCGGCGGGAACAGCACGGAGTATCCGCGAATGGCGCCCGCCGCGTCGCGGAGGATCCGCGCCTGGCCGGCGACCGCCCCGTCGAGCACGCCCCGGACGCCGTCGACCGTGGCCGGGTGCTTCCTGCCGCCCTCGGCGCGGAGCGCGTCAACGAAGCGCGCCAGGTCTGGCAGGACGGTTTCCGACGCGGCCCGGGCCTCCCAACCGTCCGGTAGCGCATCCACGGGGAGGCCGGTCCCTTCCACGGGGCTCGGGGATAACTGCCGGTTTGGTGCCATGGCGCAACTCCTTGGGAAACATCCGGGCCCGCTGGTTGCGGGGAACTGCCCACCAACGTAGACGGCGCTGCGGGAACGGCTGGAGCGTTGTTACCACCCATGTCACCGCGTCGTTTTCCGCCTTGGGCCCGCCGTCACAAGACGAAGCAATGCGCCCGGCGGGCGCCGCCCGGCCCGGTTTGTTGAACCTTTGTTGAGCCTTGTTGAGCAAGGTTTCCTGCCCCGTTCCCGGGCGGGCCTGCTTCGGTAGCGTGAGCCAAACATGCTCGCCAGCCGGCGCCGGAGCAGCCGGCCCGCCGGCTTTCCGCCTCCGATGCGACCCGTAGTGAAAGGTGCCGCCATGTCTGAAGCCCGCGAAGGACACGTTCTGTTGGGGATCAATGTTCTGGTGCTCGGGTACCTCCCGGCCTCCTGGCAGTCCCCGCTCCTGGAGAAGAACGCCTTTGTCGATCCGGAGTACTGGCGAACCATTGGACGGATCGCCGAACGCGGCACCCTGGACGCGATCTTCCTGGCCGACGGCCCGCTGCTGGGCAACCCGTCGTACGACGCCGGCAACGGCCGGTTCGATCCCACCATCACCTGGGCGCACGTCGCCGCCTCCACCCGGAACATCGGCCTGATCGCCACCGCGTCGACGACCTTCAACGATCCCTTTGAATTGGCGGAGCGGTTCCTCTCCTTCGACCACGTCTCCGGTGGCCGGGCCGGATGGAACCTGGTGACCTCCCGCAACGTGCCGGCCGCCAACAACTTCGGGCTGACCGGCGTGCTGGGCCGCGAGGACCGCTACGAGCGCGGGTCCGAGTTCGCCGACGTCGTGACCCGGCTGTGGGATTCGGCCGCGACCGGCGAGCAGGTGCGGCACCAGGGCAAGTATTTCCAGCTCGACGGGCGGCTGGCCGTCCCGCCTTCGCGCCAGGGACGCCCGGTTATTTTCCAGGCGGGCGGATCCCCGCAGGGCCGCGAACTGGCAGGCCGGCTGGCGGACGGCGTTTTCGCGGCGGAGCTCACCAAGGAGGGGGCGATCGAGCACTACAACGAGGTCAAGCGGCACGCCGCTGCCTTCAGCCGGAACCCCGGTTCGGTGAAGATCCTGCCCGGCCTGCTGCTGACGCTCGGCAGCACCGAGGAAGAGGCGAAGCGGCGCACCGATGAACTGCACGACGCCGGCCCGTCGGCCTATTCGGTCCAGTGGCTCTCCCAGTCGATCGGGTTTGACGCCTCCCAGCTGGAGCTCGATGAGAAGTTCCCCGAGGAGGTCCTGAACGCGCCCATCGACACGGCCACGTTCACCGGAAGCATCGGCTTCCGCCAGTCCATCTTCGAGCAGATCCGCCAGACCAACCCCACCGTCCGCGAGTACCTGAAGCAGACCCGCTACACGGGCTCCGGACACGGAGGCTTCGTGGGTACCCCGGAGCAACTGGTGGACAAGATCGAGGACTGGTACCGTTCCGGCGCCATCGACGGCTTCAACCTTCAGCCGGACGTGCTGATCGACGGGCTGGCCGTCATCGCCGACGAGGTCGTCCCGCTGCTGCGCAAGCGCGGCCTCTACCGTCACGAGTACACCACCGACACCCTGCGCGGACACTTCCAGGCGCAGTCCCTCATCGACGCCTGAGGCCCTCCCCGCAGCCACTGTGCGAAGCCCCGCTCCCCGAAGCGGCCACGCCCCTCCAAGCGGCCATAAGGCGCGGGGAGCGCCGTCGTGCACGGCCCCGTGGCGGGGGCCTTGGACGGGTGCCCTGCGTACAGTTATCGATACGTACAGCTATCGATCAGGCGGGACCGTGGACCTCACCACCCATCATCTTCGGTGCTTCCTGGCGGTGGCCCGGGAGCTCCACTTCGGCCGTGCGGCCGCCTCCCTGCACCTGAGCCCCTCGTCCCTGAGCGGCCAGGTCTCGGCGCTGGAACGCCGGCTGGGCCGGCCGCTGTTCCAGCGCTCGTCGAGGAGCGTGGAACTCACCGAATTCGGCCGCGGCCTGCTGCCGCTGGCGGAAAAAGCGGTCTCCGCCTTTCAGGAGGTCCTCGACTGGGCCGGGGCGGAGGCAGCCGCCCCAAGCCTCCGCGTCGGGCTGATGGTGTCCAGCCCGAAGTTCCGCGACATCATGGCCGCAGCGGCGGAACGGATGCCCGACGTGCAGTGGCAGATCCGGCAACTGGGCTTTCTGGACTGCCACGCCGCCCTGGAACGCGGGGACATCGACTGCGCGTTCGTGGCGGAGGTCGGCGACGTGCCCGTCCCCGACGTCGACGCCCTGCCCTTGTGGGAAGAGGACTGCGTGCTGGTGGTGTCCGAAAACCACCCGCTGGCAGGACGCGCCGGCGTCCGGCTGGCGGAGATCGCCGGGGAAACGTTCCTCTCGGTGGAGGACAAGGCGGCCTCGGCGCGGTGGTACTCGCGGATCGGCTCCGCGGGGCCGGAGCCGAGGGTGTTGCGGACCGCCCGGAACTTCGAGGAGATCCTGGAGATGTGCGGCGCGGGCCTGGGCGTGAACATCGCCGGCGCGTCCGCCCCGCAGACCTACTCCCGTCCGGGCCTGGGCTTCGTGCCGATCGTGGATGCGCCGCCGGCCACCACCTTCCTCTACCTGCCGCGGGGCCCCCGCCCCGCGGCGCTGGCGCGCTTCGCCCAACTGGCGGCCGAGATCGCAGCGCCCGCGCCCTCCTGAACTCCTGGCCCTCCTGAGTCCTTCTCCCGAGGCGCGCTGCGGCGATCATGCGGATTGGCCGAAGGATCGTGCGGAAGATCGCGCTGGCCACCCGCTGCGCGGCGGCCCCATGATGGGCAAATGCCCCACCACCCTTCATCCCCAACCATCAGCGCAGCCGAGCACGGCGAGAGTGTCACTGTGCACCGCGACATCGTGTTCGCCCGCCGGGACACCGGGGACCTGCTGCTCGATCTCCACCGTCCCGCCACCGGCCACCCCGTCCCGGTGGTGCTCTGGCTCCACGGCGGCGGGTGGTTCACCGGCGACCGGACCCTGGCCCCGGACCTCGGCGCCGGCGCCGCGGCGACCGGCTGCGCCCTGGCCAGCATCGAGTACCGGCTCTCAGGCCAGGCGCTGTTCCCCGCGCAGCTGCACGACGTCCGCGCCGCCATCCGGTTCCTGCGCGCCAACGCGGAGCGCTTTGGGCTCGACCCCTCACGGATCGGCGTCTGGGGCGCCTCCGCGGGCGGGCACCTCGCGGCCCTGGCGGGCCTGACCGGCCACATCGCGGCCTTGCCGGATGAGTTCGGCGCCTCCGAGGCCGACGGCGGGAACGACGCCGGCGCGGACGCGTCGGTCCAGGCGGTCGCCGAATCCTACGGTCCCGTGGATCTGGCCGAATGCGTGGCCGGTGCGGCCGCCGCCGGAGGGGACGGCTCCCGTACCCCCGAGGCCCGGCTCCTGGGCGGGCTGCCGGCGGACCGTGCCGAGCTGGCCCGGCAGGCTTCCCCACTGACCTGGGTGAGCGCGGCCGCGCCTCCCTTCCAGATCTCGCACGGCACCGGGGACGTCCTGGTTTCCCACCGGCAGAGCGAACGGCTGCACGCCGCCCTCGTGTCCGCCGGCGTGGAGAGCGACCTCTACCTGGTGGAGGGCTACAAGCACGGTTTCCTCAACCCCGCCGGACGGCTCGACGTCGACCTCGCCGCGGTCATGGACGACGGCCGCCTGGCCGCGGAGGGCACCGCCGCGGCGCTGCACCGCGGTTCCGGCGCCCAGAACACTCCCGACAGCCCCGGCGCCACCGACGGCCGGACGACGTTCGGCTTCCGGGACATCCACGATTTCTTCCGCCGGCACCTCGTGCCCGGCACCGACTGATCCTCTCTCCCCGCCCCCACCCCTTCCCGACAGGAGAACCCATGACCGCCATCGACCTCGAAACCATGCACGGCATCGCGCCCGTCATCAACGCACTCCCCGGCGAACCCGTCCCGTACTACCTGGCCAGCGGCGAAGGCCTGCGCTACGAATCCGGCGGCCAACTCTGGACCGTGATCGCCCGCAGCAGCGACACCGGCGGACTGTTCGACGCCGCGTTCATCCTGGGCCCCCGCGGAACCGGCGCCCCCTTCCACAGCCTGCCCGCCCACCAGCGCTCCTACCAGGTCTTCGAGGGCAGCGTGCAGTTCTGGCTGCCGGGACAGAGCCGGATCCTGGTGCCCGGCGACTCGATCCACGTGCCGGAGGGGACCCCGGTGGCCTACCGGTTCCTCAGCCACCTGACCAAGGTCCTCTTCTACTCCGCCCCGGGCGGAGCCCTGGACGCCCTGGCCGGCTCCGGAACGGAGGTCGAGCGCCACGTGTACTCCGCCTCCGGCTCCCCCAACCGGCTCATCCTGCCCGCGGACGCCCGCGTGCACGACCTCCCGCTGACGGATGCCCAAGACGTCTGGGACGACCAGCTTCCCGGCGGAACGGAAGCCTATTTCCTCCGCTCCGGCACCGGGGACCGGCTGGGCTGGCCGGACGCCGTCAACGCCTATGGCGCGCGGGGGCGCAACACGGGCGGACGCTACCTGGCCGTCAACACGCTCGCCGCCCCGCAGCCCTACATCATCAGGCATTTCCACCGGCAGCACACCGAGAACTTCCTCTGCGTCTCCGGACGGATCTGGCTGTGGGCCAACGGCCAGGAACTGCTCCTGACCCCCGGCGACTTCCTGCACGCCCCGGCCGGAACGGTGCACAGCTTCGCCATCGAAGCCCACAACACCGGCATGCTCGGAATCCTGACCTCGGATGTCTTCGAGCCGTTCTTCGACGTCACGGGCATCGAGACCGAGGACCTGGTGCACACGGAAGGGCTGATCGATCCCTCCGTGGTCATGGGCGGCATGAAGGCCAACCCCGACCTCGACGTCGTCGTTGTGGGCGGCCCGCCGGAGCGGGTCCGGGCGGCCGGCCTGTAACGGCACCCCTTCCGTGCTCCCTCCGTGACCCCTACATGTGGGACGCGGAGGGGGTCTCAGGCGACGGTCAGCTCCGCACGCAGCCGCGTCGCGAAGTCGCGGATCCGGGCCACGATGTCGAGTGCGCCGCCCGAGATCACCCATTGCAGCTGCAGTCCGTCGCTGACCGCGATGCACTCCTGGGCGATCGCCTCGTAGTCGATGCCCCGCTTCAGGGTCCCGGACTCGGCCCTTCGCCTCAGGAGCGCGGCCAAGCCGGCCACGGCCTTTGCATAGCGCTCGGAGAAGAGCTGGTGCGCCGGGCTGGACGGCTCGCCCGCCTCCGCCATCAGGAGCACAAAAAGCTCGATCAGGCCCGGCTCGGCGACCATCCGTTCGGTCGCGGCGACCATTTGGGCAAACGGATCGGAGACGTCCTCGCCCGTTTCCAGGGCCTCCCACCCCTTGGAAGTGCTTTCGAACCGGCGGTCCGCCACCGCCAGCAGAAGGTGCTTCTTGGAGGGGAAGTGGTGGAGCAGTCCGCCCTCGGACAGGCCCACGTCCTTGGCGATCTGGGTCATGGCCGTGCGGTGGTAACCGGTCTCCCGGAACTTCTCGCTGGCGACGTCGAGGATGGCTTCCCGCCGGGCACGTCCGACGGAATAGCTCCCAGTTTTGGTTCGAGTCCGCATGGAATCAGGCTATCGGCCGCGCTCCTCGTTAAAAACATTGCATCCTTTGTTTTTAAGCCGTAGCGTGTTCCACGTCACGGCAAACACCTCCCGTGGCATCGCTAGGCAAGGAGTTGGAATGGATCGGCACATCTGCGACGGACTGCGCGTGGAGCACCTGGAGGCACCGTTGGGGCTGGGTGCGGAACGTCCCCGGTTCTCGTGGCGGATGGAGACCAACGACGTCGGATCGTGGCAGGCCGGCTACGAACTCGAGGTTGCCGAGGCGGAAACCGGAAGCGTGGTGTGGGCCTCCGGGCAGCGCAACGAGTCTGATTCCGTGCTGGTCGCCTACGAGGGTGCGGCGCTGCGCTCGAACACCGCCTACACGTGGCGGGTGCGGACGTGGTCCTCGGCCTCCGCGGCGCCAAGCGAATGGGCCTCCTCCCGCTTCGAGACGGGCCTGATGCGCCGCTCCGACTGGTCGGCGCACTGGGTCGAACCCGAGCAGGTTCCCGCCGGCGTCGAACGATGGACCATGGTCGACTGGATCGCCGGACGCCGCCCGGAGGGCGAGCCGGCGCAGCGGCTGCGCCCCACCCGGCTGCTGCGCCAGAGCTTCGACCTCGCGCTCCCCGTCCTCCGCGCCCGCCTGTACGCCACGGCGCGGGGCATCTACGAGGCGCACGTCAACGGCCGGGCCGCAGACGACCAGGTGCTCGCACCCGGGTTCGACAGCTACGCGCACCGCACCTCCGTGCAGTGCTACGACGTGACCGGCCTGCTGCGCACCGGCCCGAACGCCCTCGGATTCGCCCTCGCCGACGGCTGGTGGGCAGGCCGGATCGGGCTGACCGGTTCCAGCGCCCAGTGGGGCGCCAGGATCGCGGCGCTCTGGCAATTGGAGATCGAGCACGTGGACGGATCTCACACCACGGTCGCCTCGGACGCCACCGTGCGCTCCACGCGCGGCCCCCACGACTACGCCGACCTCTTCGTCGGCGAACGTCTGGACCGCCGGGCCGTCATCGACGGCTGGAACGAGCCCGGTCTCGACGACTCGCGGTGGCGGCCGGTCCGCGTGCTCGACGAGGACCTGGAAAACCTCACGCCGTTCCACGGGGAACCGGTCCGCAGGGTCCTGGAACTGGCGCCCGTCCGGATCAGCGGGGACGTCGATTCCGGTTTCCTCGTCGACTTCGGGCAGGTCGTCGCCGGCCGGGTCCGGCTAACCATGCCGCAGCTGGCCCCGGGGACGACGGTCACGATCGAGCACACCGAGGCGCTGGCCGCCGACGGGTCCTGGTTCGTCAACATCGACGGCATCAACAAGGAGCAGACGGACGTCTACGTCGCCGCGGGACTGGCCGGCGGAGAGCGGTACGAGCCCTCCTTCACCTTCCACGGCTTCCGCTACGCCCGCGTCCACGGACTCCCCGCGGCACCGTCCCCCGCCGACATCCGCGCCGTCGTGCTCAGCAGCGACCTGGAACCGGCGGGCGACTTCACCACCTCGGACGAACGGCTCAACCGGCTCCACCGAAACACCGTGTGGAGCCAGCGCGGAAACTTCCTCTCCATCCCCACCGACTGCCCCCAGCGGGAGCGGGCCGGCTGGAGCGGCGACATCCAGGTCTTCGCCCCCGCGGCCGCCAACAACGCCAATGTCGCCGCCTTCCTCACCCGCTGGCTGCGCAACCTGCGTGCCGACCAGCTTCCCGACGGCGCCGTGCCCATCTACTCGCCCCGCTCCCCGTTCGACGCGGACCAGGCCGCCACGGGCGAGGGACTGGGGGCGATCGTGGCGGCCCCGGGGTGGGGCGATGCGATCGCCATCGTCCCCTGGGTCCTGTACGAGCGCTACGCCGACGCGGGCGTGCTCGCGGAGAACTATGACGCGATGCTTGCCTGGATCGACCACCAGGCCCGTACGGCCGCGGCCGGCATCCCGGCGCGCCTCGATCGCGGCTCGATGGACGCTCGGACCAGGGAAAACCACTCGCTGCTCTTCAACACGGGCGAAAACTTCGGCGACTGGCTCACCCCCAGCACCCTGCGTGGCCGCCCCCTGCACGAGGCCATCGGGATCGCCCCCCGCCTGACCGGCGAAATCGTCGGTCCGATGTTCCAGATCCGCACCCTCGACCTGGTCTCCCGCATCGCCGCGGTCCTGGGACGCGACGACGACGCGGCGCGCTTCTCCGGCCGCGCCCGGCGCCTGCGCCAGGCATTCGCCGAGGAGTACATCACCGAGGACGGACGGCTGGGCTGCGACCTGCAGGGACCCCACGTGCTGGCGCTGGCCTTCGACCTGGTCCCCGAGGACCGGCGAGCGCTGGCCGCAGCCCATCTGGCCCATTTGGTCCGCGCCAACGGCGACCGTCTCGACACCGGCTTCCTGTCGGTCCCCCACCTTCTGGATGTCCTCCAGGACACCGGTTACGGCGACCTCGCCCAGCGCGTGCTCTGGCAGTCCGAGGAACCCTCCTGGCTCTACGAGGTCGACCAGGGCGCCACCACCATCTGGGAGTCCTGGGACGCCGTCGCCCCCGACGGAACCCCGCGCGCGGTGTCCATGAACCACTACGCCTTCGGCTGCGTGGACGACTGGCTCTACCGCCGGGTGGCCGGCATCTCCCCGCTCAGCGCCGGATACCGGGAATTCCTGGTGGAGCCGGACTTCACCAGCGGGCTGTCCCACGTGCAGGCCTCGATCAATTCGCCCTACGGAAGGATCGAGATCGCCTGGACGCTGGCCGAAGGCACTACGAACGAAGGCACCGCGGACGAAGGCACGGCGACCGTCGAACTGACCGTGCCTCCCAACACCCGGGCGACCCTCCGCCTCGACGGCGTGGAGGAAACCCTGCCCAACGGCTTCCACGTCCGCAGAACCAACCCTGCCCGGATCGCCAGCCACGCCGGGCTCCGCGCACACCCCGCGCCCTGACCGGCATCCCCCACCGCACCACCGCATCGCACCGCACCGCACCGCGGCATCCACCCGCACGAAACAAAGGAGTTCCCGTGTCCGCACCCAACCTCACCCCGGAAGCCGAGCTCGGCCCCCGCCGCTCGGACCCGCCCGCAAACACCCGCACGCACCCGGCGGTCTTCAGCCTCGCGTTGGTCGTCGTGACGGCCGGCATCTTTTTCGCCGCCCTGACCCCGCCCATCATCAGCCTCTCGATCCGGGTGTTCGGGCTCGACCCCGAAGGCAAGACGATCGGCCTGTCCACGGTTCTGCTAATCGGGTCCGTCCTAGCGGTCGTCAGTTCCCCGCTGTTCGGTTCGCTCTCGGACCGCACGCGCAGCCGCTTCGGACGCCGCAAGCCCTGGCTGGCCGCCGGGGCAACGCTGATGCTCGGCGGCGGCCTCATCGCCGGCGCCGCTCCGTCGCTTCCCGTCCTCACCCTGGGCTGGGCGATCGCCCAGGTCGGGTTCAGCGCCTCGATCTCCAACGTGTTCGCCCTCATCCCCGACATGGTCCCGGACCGGTACCGCGGCAGAGTGTCCGGCGGAATCGGCCTGGCGACCTCGCTGGTGGTGCTCGCGGGCATCGCCTTCGCCAGCAACAACGTGACCAACCCCGTGGCAATGATGGCGGTTCCCGGCGCCGTGGCGTTCGTCCTCATCGCCGGCCTGCTGCTGCTCATCGGGAAAACGGACGTCGTCGCGACGGACCTGCCGCTCAGCCGGTTCACCGTCAGGGAGTTCCTGGGAAGCTTCGTGGTCAACCCGGCCAAACACCCCAACTTCGCGTGGAACTGGATCAGCCGCTTCCTCTTCAGCATCTCGATGGTCGGCATGCAGACGTACGCCACGTACTTCCTCATCGATGCCGTGGGCCTGGACGTGCAGGGCGCCGCCTCGCACTACGCCATGGTGACGGCGATCGGCACGCCGGTCTCCATCCTCTGCTTCGCCGGCTCGGGATGGCTCTCGGACAAGCTCGGCCGCCGCAAGGTCTTCGTCCTCCTCGCCGCCGTGGTCTGCGCCGTCGGATTCTCCGTCGCCGCGGTCTCCCCCACCGCCACCGGATTCCTCGTGGCCTTCCTGATCCTCACGGTCGGGCAGGCGTTCTACCTCACCGTGGATGTCGCGATCGCGGCCGCCGTGGTCCCCGACCCGAGCCAGGCAGCCAAGGCCATGGGCGTCTACCAGGTCGCCACGACGGCCCCGGGGCTCGTCGTTCCCATCCTCGGAACGCTCATCCTCACCTCCGCCGCCGCCTACGTCCCCTTCTTCCTGTGCCTCGCCCTCGCGGCGTTCCTTTCGGCCATCACCATCACGTTCGTCAAGAACGTCAGGTAGCCCCTTCGTTCGGGGCAGGCCCCCATACGCAACGACGGCGGCACGCGCCTTCCCCAC
>NZ_BAABEO010000011.1:208298-262765 GCF_039540195.1 Arthrobacter ginkgonis
GTCGTCGTTTCGGCGCCCCACGCAGAGCCTTCACACGCAAGGCCATCCCACTTACCGGAACACCCGAGCACCGTCCCGCGTACACCGCGGCTAGGCTGGCGGGCGAACCTCCACCACGCAGCGCTATGCTTGAAGGAACAACTAACAGCTTCCGAAGGATCCCCGTGATGGCACCGAACCCCTGCACGCTGGAACGCTCCCCCGCCGCGCGGGACCGGCACCACCGGCCGGGGAAGCCGTTCCGGCTCGGGTTCTTCACCCACGCCGCCCACCGTCCCGGCCAGCGCACCGCGGAGCTGTACGCGCAGCTGGTGGACACGGTGGTCGCGGCGGAGGAACTCGGCTACCAGAGCGCGTGGATCGGCCAGCACCACTTCGGCCTGGGCAACGGTTCCCTGCCCTCCCCGCTGGTCCTGATGTCCCACTTGGCGGCCCGCACCAAGACCATCCACCTCGGCACGGCCGTGACCACCCTGCCGCTGGAGGACCCGATCCGGCTGGCCGAGGACGCCGCCGTGCTGGACAGCCTCTCCGGCGGGCGGGTCCACCTGGGCCTGGGCAGCGCCGGCGGGGACCGCGCCTCCTTCCCCGCGTTCGGGCGCGCGCACGCGGACCGGCGCAGCATTTACGCCCGCAACCTGTCCGTCCTGCACCGCCTCCTCGACGGCGGGGCGGTGGGCGGCCCGGAGAACCCGGTGGGGCTCTTCCCGCCCGCGCCGGGGCTGCGCGGCCGGCTGTGGCAGGCGGCCGGCACCGTGGAGCGCGCCCGCCAGGCGGCCCGCGACGGGGACGGGCTGATGATCGGCTCGCTCCACGACCGTCCGGCCGAGGACCAGCTGCCGCGCGTGCTCGCCTACCTGGACGAGTGGGAGGCGGCGCAGGGCCCGGGGCGCGCCCCGCGCATCGCCGCCATGCGTTTCGCCTACTGGGGCCGCGACAAGGAGGACGTGCTGCGCCAGGTCGGACCCGAACTGGCCCGCCGGCAGGCCGGATCCGGGGCGGTGGACCCGCGGCTGCCGGGCCTGGATCCGCGGGCGTACCTGGAGCGCCTGGCCTGCTTCGGCTCCCCGGAGGACGTCACGGCCGGCTTCCTGGCCGACCCGGCGCTGCTGGGGTACGTCACCGACTTCCTGCCCAGCGTGGGCCTCTACCCGGCGGCCGGGGACGGGACGCCGGGCGCGGACCTGGACATCGCCCGACTGGCACGCTTCGCCCGGGACATCGCCCCGTCCCTGGGCTGGGGCGCGTAGGAATCCCTTCCCGGCGCGCTTTCCCCGTTCCGCATGCTCCTGCGTCGCGTGCATGGCGACGCGTCGGCCGTTATCGACGCACGGGCATGCATCCGGCGCACGGCACGGCTCTGCACACATCGCGGAGGACAGCACGACGCCGGCCGGTTCCGTCCACGGGGAACGGAACCGGCCGGCGTCGTACGTGTGCGGCTTGCGCGTGCGGTTCGCTAGGCCTTGGACGCCTCACCGACGGCGGCGGCCACGGCCCCGGCAACGCGCGGGTCCAGCGGGGAGGGCACGATGTACTCGGCGCCCAGTTCGCTCGCGTCGACCAGCGAGGCGATCGCGGTGGCCGCGGCGATCTTCATCTCCGGGGTGATCCGGCGGGCCCCGGCATCCAGCGCACCGCGGAAGATGCCCGGGAAGGCCAGCACGTTGTTGATCTGGTTCGGGAAGTCCGAACGCCCGGTGGCCACCACGGTCGCGTACTCGCGGGCGGTCTCCGGCATGACTTCCGGGTCCGGGTTGGACAGGGCGAAGATGATCGCGCCCTCGTTCATGCCGGCCAGGTGGTCCACCTCGACCTTCGAGGAGGAGACGCCGATGAACACGTCCGCGCCCTCGAGGGCCTCGCGGGTGCCACCCATGAGGTCGTCCTTGTTGGTCTTGGCCGCGTACTTGGCCTTGATGGCGTTCAGGTCGTCGCGGTTGCGGTGGATGATGCCCTTGGAATCGAGCAGCAGCACGTCGCCCAGGCCGGAGTTGATCAGGATCTCGGCGATCGCGATGCCGGCGGCGCCCGCGCCGGAGATGACGGCGCGCATCTCGGAGAAGTCCTTGCCGACCACCTTCGCGGCGTTGGTCAGCGCGGCGAGGACCACGACGGCGGTGCCGTGCTGGTCATCGTGCATCACCGGGCAGTCGAGGGCCTCGATCAGGCGCTCCTCCAGTTCGAAGCAGCGCGGGGCGGAGATGTCCTCCAGGTTGACCGCACCGAAGCTGGGGCGCAGGCGCACCAGGGTCTCGATGATCTCGTCGACGTCGGTGGTGTTCAGCACCAGCGGGATGGAGTCCAGGCCGCCGAAGTTCTTGAACAGGGCGGACTTGCCCTCCATGACCGGCAGCGACGCGGCCGCGCCGATGTCGCCCAGGCCCAGCACCGCGGTGCCGTCGGAGACGACCGCGACCAGGCGGGAGGCCCAGGTGTGGGTGGCGTGCATTTCCGGGTGCTCGGCGATGGCGCGGGAAACCTGGGCCACTCCCGGGGTGTAGGCGATGGAGAGGGCCCGCTTGGAGTCCAGCGGCATGGTGCAGGCCACGGAGAGCTTGCCGCCCTCGTGTGCGGCGAAGATTTCCTCGGTGGTGATTGCGGTCGAGTCGAGGCCGGAAGCGGAGTTAATGGGGGTGTCGATAGACATGGCTGTCTCCTGGAGAAAGTTTCTGAGGACGGTACAGGCATGACCGGAAACCGGTGCACTGATCCCCGTGGCGAATGCGATGGAAAATGCATGCCGGATGGAAAATGCGCGGTCCCGAGGAAATGGCGGCACCCCAAAGGGGATGCGGGCATCCTTGCCTGGCCCTGCGCGAGCCCTCCCGGGGTGAAGGAGGCTACGGCAGATGCAGTGGTCAGTACTTTCTTTAGACCGTGGGTACAACGCTAAACCATTAACCACCCCGGCGCCACCCGCGGGCGAACCGTACTGCCAGGCAGAATCCGCTGGACAATCCCCGTTTCGGCCGGCGGAACGCCGAAATCCCGCGGTTCTGCGGCATGATGGTGCCATGCCTTCGGAGACCACCGCGCTCGCCAAAACGACCCACCACGAGGCCCTTTCCGCCGCCGACGCCTCCCGGCTCGCGGCCGCCCTGGAGGATTCCCGGGATACCACCGTTTTCGTCAACGGCACCTCGGTGCGCCTGCCGGAGGGGGCGACCGCCGCCGTCCTGGACCTTCTGGCGCGGCTGGCCGCCGGCGAGGCCGTCACCGTCAGCACGGCCGAGCGGCTGCTCAACACCTCCCAGGCCGCCCAGCTGGCCGGGGTGTCCGTGACCTACATGCGCCGGCTCACCGACTCCGGCACGGTCCCCGTCGAGTACCGGGGCACGCACCGGCGCATCCGCCCCGCCGACGTCCTCGCGTGGGTCGAGGCCCGCAACGCGGCACGCGCGGCCGCACCCGGCCCCGACGCGGCCGCGGAGGCGTAGCCGGGGCCACGGGCCCGTTAGTTACGGCCGGGCCGCGGCCGCCGTGCGGGACTCCGTTTTGCGCTCCGTCCTGGGTGCCAGTACCCGGCGCAGGTCCTCGACCATCAGGGCCGCGGCCGAATCCGCCCGCGCGGAGACGTTGCCGTAGCTGAAGAAGCCGTGGGTGAGCCCTGGGAAGGCGCGCAGGATTACCGGCGCGCCGGCGGCGTTCAGGGCCTCCGCGAAGCGCACGTTGTCCGCATACAGGAAGTCGTTGGTGCCCACGCCGATGACGGTCGGCGGGAAGTCCGCCAGGTTGGGCGCCAGCACCGGGGAAACCCGCGGATCCTCCCGCTGCCCGGGGGTGTTGCCGGGACCGAGGTAGGCCGCGGCATGGTCGCCGGGCGTGGTGCGAAAGTCCGTGGCCGGATAGATCAGCAGCAGCGCGGCAACGTCCATCCCCTCGGCCAGCAGCAGGGAGGCCGCGGCCGCCGCGAGGTTGCCGCCGGCGCTGTCGCCGGCGAGGACCAGCTTCGAGGCGTCGCCCCCGAAACGGTCGATGTTCGCCACCACCCAGCGGATCGCCTCCACCACGTCCCCGAACCCGGCAGGGAAGCGGTGCTCGGGGGCCAGCCGGTAGTCGACCTGCACCACGTGGGCGGGCAGGCGGGCGGCGATGCGGCTGGCGTTGGCCTCGTGCGAGTCCAGGTCGCCGATGATCCAGCCTCCGCCGTGGATGTAGACGACGGTCGTGTCCGCCTCGGCGAACGGGCGCTGGAAGCGCAGCGGAACCGGGCCGTTGGGGCCCTCGATGCTCCCGTCCAGGACCTCGGCGACGTCGAAGAACTGCGGCGGGTAGAACCGCTCGCGCGCCAGCACTCCACGGGCGCGGGCTTCGGGTCCGGTGCGCAGCGTGCCGTCCGGGCGGTTCAGGAGGGGCGCGATCCGCGAGGCACCCAGGCGGGCCTCCAGCGCGGCAGTCTCGGGTTCGACGGCGGTCCGCTCGCCGCCGAGCATCTCGCGGCGCAGGAAATCCAGGGACTTCGCCAGCACCAGCGGCAGGGACTGCGCCCCGTCGAAGACGTGCCCGCCGGGGACCTCGAGCAGTTCGGTGGCCACCTCCGCCTCCCGCAGCGCGCGGTGCAGGAGGCGGCTCTGCTCCGCGGGGATCTGCTCGTCGTCCAGCCCGTGCGCGATGAAGGTCGGCGACAGCCCGGCGGTGACATGGGTCAGCGGGGACAGGGCGCGCAGGTCCCACACCGGATCGGCGGCGAGCACGGAGATGGGGTCGTTCGCGGTGGCGACGACCTCGTCGCTGGTTGCCGCGACGGGGCCGGCGAGCGCCTCCAGGTCCGAGGGGCCGTACCAGTCGACGACGGCCTGGACGGCCTCGGACTGGGGAAAGTCGGACCCCGGGCCGTACTCCCCCACCCCACGCTCTCCGACGCCGCACTCTCCGACACCACCGTGTAGCGGCGGCAGCCATCCGGCCAGCAGGGCCAGGTGCGCCCCCGCGGACTCGCCCCACAGCGCCACCTTGCCGGCGTCGAGGCCGAAGCGGTCGGCGTGGGCGCGCAGCCACCGGACGGCGGCGCGCACGTCGTGGACGGCCGCCGGCTGGGGCGCTTCCCGCACCAGCCGGTAGTCGATCTTGGCCACGGCGAAGCCGGCCTCGACGATGGAATCGACCACGCGATGCCGGTGGAGGTTCGGGGCCTGGCGGCGGCGGGAGCCGAACATCCAGCCTCCGCCGTGGATCCACACCACCAGCGGAACCGGCTTGTCCGACGGGGGCACCAGCAGGTCAAGGAACTGCGGGCGGTAGCCCGCCTCCGCCGCATAGACCATGGAGTCCCACAGGCGCACGCCGCCGTCGAGCCGGACCGGATCCGGCTGCACAAAGGCGGCGGTTCCATCGGACAAGGGTCCCGGCTCGGGGCTCCACAACTGCGGCACGTCGTCTCCTCATTCGCTGCGGGGTTTTCCTGACATTTTCTGCAAGCGCTTGCAAGTGATTGCACTCACAGTCTAATGTGATGCAACGGCAAATCAAACCGGCCCGGCGACTCCCCCGCCGGCCGGCCGACTTCCCCCAGGAGACACCATGCAGTTGAGCACCTCCCCGGCATTGGCGCCGGGCTCCGCGGCCCCGGTCGCGACGCCTCCCTCGGGCTCCCCCGGGGCCGGGCAGAAGAACATGGGCAAGCGCGCCGCGCTGAGCGCCTTCTTCGGCAGCCTGGTGGAGTACTACGACTTCATGCTGTTCGCCAGCGCCTCGGCCCTGATCTTCGGCCCGGTCTTCTTCGCCCCGCTGGGCAGCCTGGGCGCCATGCTGGCCTCGCTGGGCACCTTCGGCGTCGCCTACCTGGCCCGCCCGGTCGGAGCCGTGCTTTTCGGAACCTTCGGCGACAAGGTCGGCCGCAAACGCGCCCTGATGTGGTCCCTGAACCTCATGGGGGTCGCCACCGTGGTCATCGGCCTGCTGCCGGGCTACGGCACCATCGGCATCGCGGCCCCGATCCTGCTGGTCCTGATGCGCCTGCTCCAGGGCCTGTCCGCCGGCGGCGAGCAGGCGGGCTCCAACTCGCTGACCGTTGAGCACGCCCCCGAAGGAAAGCGCGGCCTGTACGCCTCCTGGACCATGATGGGCACCACCGCGGGCAACCTCCTGGGCGCCGTCGCGTTCATGCTGGTCGCCCTGATGCCGCACGACATCCTGCTGTCCTGGGGCTGGCGCGTCCCGTTCCTCATCGCCGCCCCGATGATGCTGGTGGCCGCCCTGATCCGCCGCAGCGTGGAGGAGACCGAGTCCTTCAAGGAAAACCAGCGCACCAACCAGAGCCCCAACGTTCCGCTCAAGGAAGTCTTCGTCCACCACTGGCGCTCGGTCCTGCGCGTCATCGGCTGCTGCCTGCTGGCCGTCATGGGCACCATCGTCAGCGTCTACGGCCTCTCCTACGCCGCCGGCGACCACGTCGGGATGAACCCGAGCACCTACCTGCTGGCCATCACCTTGGGCAATGTGGCGATGATGGTGGCGCTGCCGCTATGGGCCAAGTTCTCCGACCGCGTCGGGCGCCGCCCGGTCTTCGCCACCTCGATGATCGTCGCCGGCCTGCTGATCTTCCCGTTCCTGCTGGCCGTGTCCACGGGCAACTTCTGGCTGGTCCTCATCGCCGCGGTGATCGTCAGCGTTGTCGGTGGCGCCGCCAACGGCATCCAGTCCTCGCTCTACACCGAGATGTTCCCCTCCCGGGTCCGCTACACCGGCGTCGCCATCGGCACCCAGATCGGCTACATGGTCGGCGGCTTCGCCCCGGCGATCGCCAAGACCCTCGAGGGCGAAGGCTCCACCGGCTGGGTCCCCGTCGCCGTCTTCGCCTGCACGGCCCTGGTCGTCTCCGGTGTCTGCTCCCTCCTGGGCAAGGAGACCAGCAAGCTGAACCTGAAGCAGCTGGACGTCCGCTAACCCGCCCCCTTTCAAGCTTCACCGCTTCACCGCTTCACAGGCAGGCGGCCTCCCCGGCGGGGAGGCCGCCTGTCCGCTGACCACCATTGCCGCCGCCCCGGATCCAAGGAGAACCCCATGCCCGCTCCCATCACGCCAGTCCACGTCAAGGGCACGCCCATCGGTGAGGGAAGACCTAAGATCGTCGTCTCCGTCACCGGCCGCACCACCGCGGCCCTGCTGGAGCAGGTCGACGCCCTCGCCGGGCACGGCGTGGACATCGTCGAATGGCGCGTCGACCACTTCGGGGCGCTCGCGGACCTCGAGTCCGTGCTGGCGGCCGGGCGGGAACTGGCCGCGCGGCTGGCGGACATCCCGCTGCTGTTCACCTGCCGCACCTCTGCGGAGGGTGGCGCGGCGGAGATCTCCGCGGCGGCCTACGCGACGCTCAACGCGACCCTTGCCGCCTCCGGGCTGGTGGATTTGGTGGACGTGGAGTACGAGCGCGACGGCGCCGCCGTCGAACGCGTCCTCGCCGCGGCCCGCGCGCACGGCGTCCCGGTGGTCGCCTCCTACCACGACTTCGGCAAGACGCCGGCCCGCGGGGAGATCGTCGCGCGGCTGTGCGCCATGCAGGAGGCCGGGTTCGACGTCTGCAAGATCGCCGTGATGCCGCGTTCGGCGGCGGACGTGCTCACGCTGCTGGACGCCACCCGGACCATGCACGAGGACCATGCGGACCGGCCCCTCATCACGATGTCCATGGGGCCGCTGGGCCTGGTGTCGCGCCTGGCCGGCGGGCTGGTCGGCTCGGCGGCGACCTTCGGGATGGTGGGCGAGGCGTCCGCGCCGGGGCAGGCGCCGGTGGACGAGCTGTCCGCGGCGCTGCGCCTGCTCGACGCCGGGTCGGCCGTTCCGGCACGCGGCTAGCGGCGGGCGCCCGGCCTCACCCTCCGGGGTGCTTCGGGGCTCCGGCCAGGGTGCCCGGCGCCAGGGCGTGCGCCAGACTCTGGGGATCGAGCAGGCCGCTGTCCGCGACGAGGTCCATGATGCTCCGCCGACTGGCCAGCGCCTCCTTCGCAAGCTCGGCCGCGGCCCCGTAGCCGATCAGGGGTGCCAGCCCCGTGACCACGCTGATCGATTCGGCCATCCGTTGCTGCAGCACCGGGAGGTTGGCTTCGATCCCGTCGACGCAGTGGGTTCGGAGTTGGCGGCAGGCCGCGGTGAGCCAGGCGATCGATTCAAGCAGCGCGTCGGCCATGACCGGTTCGAACGCGTTCAGCTGCAGCTGGCCGGACTCCACGGCCATGGTCACCGTCGCGTCGGTGCCCACGATGCGGAAGGCCACCTGGTTGACCATTTCCGGGATGACCGGATTCACCTTGCCGGGCATGATCGAGGATCCGGCCTGCACCGCGGGAAGGAAGATCTCGGCGAAGCCGGTTTGCGGGCCGGAGGAGAGCAGGCGCAAGTCGTTGCAGATCTTCGAGAGCTTGACCGCCGCGCGCTTGAGGACCCCGGAGACCAGCAGGAAGACGCCCGTGTCGCCGGTGGCCTCGACCAGATCGGATGCCGAGACCAGATGGAGGCCCGTCACCGTGTTCAGCTCGGCGATCACCGACCGCGCGTACCCCGGCGGAGCCGTGATCCCCGTGCCGATGGCTGTGGCCCCGAGATTCGACTCGCTCAGGTGCGGCCGCAGCTCCTCGATCCGGCGCCTGTCCTCGCGCAGGGTCTCGGCAAAGGCCCCGAATTCCTGCCCCAGGGTCATGGGGACCGCGTCCTGGAGCTGGGTGCGGCCGACCTTCACGATGCCGTCGAAAGAGGCGGCCTTCGCGGAGAAGGAGTCGCTGAGCCTGGCGTGCTCGGCGCAGAGCTCCGCGAGGTCCCGGAGCAAGGCGATCTTGATGGCGGTTGGGTAGACGTCATTGGTGGACTGGCTCCGGTTCACGTCATCGATGGGATGCAGGGCGCGGTAGTGCCCCCTCTCGTGGCCCAGCAGCTCCAGGGCCCGGTTGGCGATCACCTCGTTGACGTTCATGTTGGTGCTTGTCCCCGCGCCGCCTTGGATCCGGTCCACGACCAGCTGGTCCGCGAACCGGCCGTCCATCACTTCCCGCGCGGCCGCCTGGATGGCCGCGGACTTGGCCGGGCTGAGCAGTCCGAGTTCCTCGTTGGCACGGGCGGCGGCGCACTTCACCGCCCCCAGGCCCCACACGAGTGAGCGCAGCGTGCCGATGCTGCGGCCGCTGACCTGGAAGTTCTCCACGGCGCGGAGGGTGCTGATTCCCCAGTAGGCGTCCGCGGGAACGTGGCGCGCGCCAAGACTGTCGCGCTCCAAACGGGCGCCGGGGGGTGTGGGTTCGTTGTCCATGGTCCTGTTTCTCGGAGGCGAGTGGTCTGTTCGGCGGAGGACTGGCTAGGCCAGGTAGTCGAGGGCGGTGAGCGCGAGGGCGGCGGCGCCGTCGTGGATGGCGCGGTTCGCCGCTTCGCCAACGCAGTGGGCCGCGAATTCCGGCTGGTGGTTGGCAGCGGGGTAGCAGTCAAGGCCGATGTAGGGATGGATGGCGGGAACGATTTGGGACACGTTGCCCATGTCCGTCGAGGCCCGGTTCATGGTCGCCTGCTCGGGCGGGGCATCGAAACTCCTCCCCAGGGATTCCGCGTGCCGCACATAGAGCTCCAGCGCGCGCAGGTCGGTGCGGAACTCGGAGTAGGGCTCGGACTCGGGCTGGATTTCCAGCTCGCACCCGCTGGCCAGCGCTCCGGCCTCGAAGCACCGGTAGACGCGCTTCTCGAGTCCTTCCAGCTCCGCTAGCGTCTCGGCGCGAACGTACCATCGGCCCTCGGTCCGCTCCGGAATGGCATTGGGCGCCTCCCCTCCGCGGGTTTGGATTCCGTGCACGCGGGTCCCGGCCGGCAGCTGTTGCCGAAGCAGGCCAAGGGCCACCTGGGCGACGACAAAGGCGTCGTTGGCGTTGACTCCCTGTTCCGGGTAGGCCGCCGCGTGGGCGGCCTTTCCGCGAAACTCCACGTGGCTATGAGAGACCGCGTAGGGCCGCGCCTCGGCCGCGTCAACGGGGCTGGGGTGGGCCATCAGGGCCAGGTCCAGGCCGGTGAAGGCCCCGCGCTTGAGCAGTTCGATCTTGCCGCCCCCGCCTTCCTCGGCGGGCGTTCCGTACAGCTCCACGGTCAGGTCCCGCTCGTCGGCGAACCGCGCCAGGGCCAGGGCCGCACCGCAGGAGATTGCGGCAATGATGTTGTGACCGCACGCGTGGCCCAGGCCGGGCAGGGCGTCGTACTCGGCCATCAGCCCGATCCGCCTGCTGCCGGTGCCGAACACCGCCCGCAGGGCCGTGGGGAAGCCCAGGTAGGAGCGTTCGATCCGGAATCCCCGCTGCTCCAGCAGCTGCGCGGTCCATTCGGCGGCCCGGTGCTCCTGCCAGCCGAGTTCGGGGTGGGCGTGCAGCCGTTCGGAGTAGGCCACCAGCTCGGCCTGCTCTTGGTCCACGGTGGCCAGGACCCGCTCCCGCGGGGTGGCGGACGGCCCGGCCGCCACCCCGCCTGCGGTGGTCCGCACCGCCTCAGCGCCCATCGCCGGGCACTCCGTAGCCGGCCGAGGCGGCCGGGTCCAGGCCGCGCACCACGTAGTCCTGGCGCTGGGGCAGCCACACCTCCAGGACGCGGGCCAGCTCCTCCACCGGGTCCTCGTGCCAGTCCACGCGCAAATCGGTGTCGCGCCAGCCGTGGCCGGAGACGACGCTGATCCCGGCCGAGTACACCGGGCCGGCCTCGCCGCCGGCGGCGAGGCCGGCCCGCAGGGCGGTGAGCAGCCGCTGCTCCAGCTCGCCCTCCGCCTGTTCGAACGCGTCGCACAGGGCCTGGGGCACCCCGGGGTTGGCGAGCATGTTTCCGGCGGCCACGCTGTGGGCGCCGCGGCCCTCGCCGAACACCCCCAGGGTGTGCGCGCCGTGGAAGACGGCGGTGCCCCCGCGGGCGTCGAGCACAACGAGCTGGCGGTAGTCCGCCGCCGGGGCGGTGTCCACGACGGCGTCGAGCGCCTCGCGCGCCGAGCCGCCGGCCTCGAGCCGGTCCAGCAGGGCCCCGCCCAGCCGCGGGTCGGTGATGTTCTGCGAACTGACGGCGCCGGCGCCGTCGCGCAAGTGGGCGCAGCGGGCGGCAACGGCGGGCGAGGAGGAGGACACCGCGATGCCGAAGCGTCCCTGTCCGTCGGTCGCTGCGATGCTGAACGTCATGCCGTCTCCCCGGACAGCACGGCCGTGGCGTCGATCTCCACGAGCCACTCCGGGCGCGCGAGGGCCTGCACGACGATGCCGGTCGAGACGGGGAACACTCCCTTGAGCCACCGGCCCATGGTGCGGTAGACGGTTTCGCGGTACCGGGGGTCGATGAGGTAGACGGTGACCTTGACGATGTCCTCAAGGCTGCTTCCGGCTTCCTTCAGCAGCAGGTCGATGTTCGCCATGGCCTTCTCGGTCTGGGCCTCGACGTCGCCGATGCCCACGGATTCGCGGGTGTCCAGGTCCTGGCCGATCTGGCCGCGGAGGTAGACGACGCCGTTGGCCACGACGGCCTGGCAGAGGTCGTTGTCGAGGTTCTGTTCCGGGTAGGTGTCCTTGGTGTTGAACGGACGGATGCGGGTGTGTTTCATCAGCGGGATTTTCCTGTTCTGGAGTGGGTGGATGCTTGGGCCTCGGCGCGCTCGCCGAGGCATGGCGTTCAGGAGGCGGTGGCGTTCAGGAAGCGGGGGCAGCGGACAGTTGCGCCTCCCGGGCCGGCCGGGTGGCGCCGTCGGGCCCGTAGTCGAGGTATCCCCGCTGGATCTTGATGTGGTCGGCCAGGTACTTGGCGTCGTGCCAGACCCCCCAGATGAAGCTTGAGCCGCGGCGCGACTGCCAGGGCAGTCCCAGGAAGTAGACGCCGGGCTCGGACGCCACGCCGCGCTGGTGCTTCGGCCGGCCGTTCGGGTCGAACGTGTCGACCTGCAGCCAGCCGTAGTCGACGGCGAAGCCGGTTGCCCAGACGATCGAGGCGACCCCGGCGCCGGCGAGGTCGAGTTCGAGCAGCGGGTTCGTCACGCACTCCGGGTCGGGCCCCAGGATGTGGGCCTCCGGCTCCTCTGGAAGGTCGAGGCCGTTGCGCTCGATGTAGGCGTCGGCCTCCTGAAGCAGCGCGAGGTAGTTGGCGTCGCCCCTGGCGATGTTGCCGCCGAGGTCCGGCGCGAAGCGCAGGGTCCCGTTCCGGTAGGACTCGGCCCGGCCGACGAGCCGGATACCGCTCTCGGCGAGGGCGCGGAAGTCGACAGTGTGGCCGCCGTTGGCTCCGCTCACCGCGATCGTGACGTGCTCGGCGCCCTGCGGCGGGGCGGATGCCTCCCACTTGTTGAGGACGCCGAGCCACCAGCAGAAGTCGCGCCCGCGGTAAGCGCGCGGCGGCCGGTCGTGCGGGCCGACCGCGAGGTAGACCTGCCGGCCCGACTTCCGGATTTCTTCGGCGATCTGCACCCCGGAGGATCCGGCGCCGACCACCAGGACGGGGCCTTCGGGAAGCTGCTGCGGGTTGCGGTAGGAGCTGGAGTGGATCTGCCGGATGCCCGCCTGGTCCGGAACCAGGGCCGGGATGACCGGGCGCTGGAAGGGGCCCGTCGCGGCCACCACGTAGCGGGCGTCGATGGTTCCTTCCGACGTCTCCACGCGGAAGCCGGGCCGGCCGATGTTCTTGCGCACTGAAGTCACTTCCACGCCGCATCGGATCGGCGCGTTGAACTTCTCCGCGTATTCCTCGAAGTAGTCCGCCACCTGCTCTTTGGAGGCGAAGGCGTCGGGGGCGACGTCGCTGAACTCCAGGCCCGGGAAGCGGTCGTGCCAGGCCGGCCCGTTCGCCACCAGGGAGTCCCAGCGCCCCGAGCGCCACCGCTCGGCGATGCGGTCGCGCTCCAGGACCAGATGCGGCACCCCGGCCTTGCTGAGGTGCTCGCTCATCGCCACCCCGGCCTGGCCGGCGCCGACGATGACGACTTCGGTTTCTTCGTTCGACATCCCTGTCTCCATTCCGTCTCGGAGGTCTTGGAATCCAGACTGGTTCGCCCCGCTTGATCTGTAAAGCAGTGGTTTCCGTTCCACTGCATCGAAAAAACAGATGTAGCATGGAGGGATGGACGTCACGCTCACGCAGCTGCGCTACTTCTCCGAGGCCGCGGCCTGCCTTTCCATGACGGGCGCCGCCGAAAGGCTCAACGTGGTCCAGTCGGCCGTTTCCACCGCCGTCTCCCAGCTGGAGCGGCACGTGGGAGCGCAGTTTTTCATCCGCCAGCGTTCCAAGGGGCTGATCCTCACCCCCGCGGGAGAGTCGTTCCTGCGCGACGCCCAGAGCGTCCTCGCGCGGCTGGAAGAGGCGCTGGACCACGCCCGCGGCGAACAGCAGGCGATCGAAGGCAGGGTGCGCCTGGCCTGCTTCAGCACGCTGGCGCCGTTCCTGATGCCCGGTCTCCTGGCACGGCTGCGCACGGAGAACCCGCGGCTGGAGCTCGACGTCACGGAGGCCGACATGGCGGGGTGCGCCGCGGCACTGCTCAACGGGCAGGCCGATCTGGCGCTGTGCTACGACCTGGGCCTTCCGCCGGGGATCACCACCACAACGGTGGCCACCTCCCGCCCGTACCTGGCCCTGCCTCCGGACCACCGGCTGGCCGGACGCGGCACGGCGTCCCTGGCGGAACTGCGCGAGGAGCCGTTCGTGCTGCTTGACCTGCCGCACACGCGCGACCTGATGCTTTCCATCCTCGGCGTGGCCCACGTCCAACCCGACGTCAGGTTCCGCTCCGCCAGCTACGAGACCGTCCGGACCTTCGTCGCCCACGGCCACGGGTACTCCGTCCTGCACCAGCGTCCGCGGCACGGCTGGACCTACGACGGCGGAAAGGTGGCCGTGGTGGAGATCGCCGAGGAGGTCCCGGAACTGCGCACCGTCCTGGCGAGCCTGGCAAGCCAGCGGGCGACGGCGCGCCTGCGTGCCGTGGGACAGGCCGTGCGCCACCTGGTGGCCGATCCGCGGAAGGGTCCGGCCGGGAAGAGCTAGGGGGCCGCCGGGCTTCCGACGCCGAGCCTGGAGATGCTGCGGTGCAGCAACAGCCGCTGCCGCGATCCGCTCAGTGCGCCCGGGTCCAGCATCGAGGTGACGTGCAGCCCGATCATTAGGTTGAGCAGTTCCTCGGCCACCGCGTCGGGATCCGGGATCGGGGCGCATTCCCCGTCCACCTCGGCCTGGGCGAGGCAGGCGAGGATTTCCGAGCGCCAGTGTTCCAGCGCCGCCCGCCCGACGTCCCGCAGGGACTCCTCGGTCTGCGCACGCTGCCAGAAGGCGACGGCCACCCTGGCCTCGACGGTGGTGACCGGGTCGGCGGGGATGATCTCCAGGCAGAGCGCGTTCAGGGCGCCGATCCCGCGCTTTCCGGCACGCGACGCCGCGATGCGGTCGTTGGTGTTGTCGCAGATGAGCCGGTAGGCGGCCAGGAGCAGGGCGTCCTTGTTCGGAAAGTAGTGGGCCAGCACGCCCGGGCCCGCATACCCGCACGCATGGGCGATGTCACGCATGCTGGCGTTCTCGATCCCCTGTTCGGCGATGAGCCGCCAGGTGGTCTCGATGATGGTGCGGCGGCGTTCCCCATGGTCGACAAGGCGGGGCATGTGACTCCTCGGAAAAGGCCACGCTGGCGGCCTGCGGTGAGTGGACTGGCGGCGTCGGGCCCTTACGGACCCGACGCCGCCACGTTACCCGGGAATCAGTGGCAGCCGCCCCCGGCGTCGCAGTGGCGCGCAGTGTTCGCCGGGACGTTCAGGGCGGGGTTGCCGTCGAAGAAGCCGTGGGGCTTGAGCATGAAGCCGACCGTGTCCACCGGCATGATGGGCCAGTCCTCCGGGCGCGGGAAGTGCGTGAGGCCGAAGGAATGCCACACCACGATGTCCTGCCCGTCGATGTCCCGGTCCTGGGCGACGTAGGCCGGCAGGCCCGCCCCGCCCGGGTGCTGGTTGACCAGGTCGCCCGCGGCGTAGAGTTCGCCCTCCGCGTGCCGGGTGACCCACAGGTGGTGCCGGGCAAAGGCGGCGCGGGCGGCGATGGAGGAATCGTCCGCCATCGCCAGGGTGGGGCCGGCCTGCGGGTAGAGCGTGTAGCCGACCGGGTGGCCGACGTGGTTCAGCGAACCCGGGTTGCTGATCTGCCACACCCGGCCGACGGCGGCGTCCGCGTCGCGGACGGCCTGCGACTCGCGCGCGAGCAGGGTGCGCTTCTGCGTGAAGGCGTTCCCGTGCGGGTTGTTCCGGTCCTTGGGCAGGCGCACCATGTCCAGTTCCTCGACCCGGTTCTCCGTGCCGTCGACCATCATGTCCAGCCGGGCGCTGAAGAGGTGCTGGTGGTAGGGGGCGCCGAGGCCGGGGGCGATCTCGGAGGCGTAGGGATATTCGCTGTCCGGCAGGGCGGCCGTGAAGACGATGCCGGTGGCCTTGGCCTCGAACTCGATCGTCCCGTCCAGGTAGAGGTACCAGTAGAAGCCGTAGTCGTAGTTGCCGACGGTGGTGAAGAAGGAGACAACGAGCCTGCGGTTGCGGCGCACCTCGTTCGAGCCCGCCCACTCGTCGGTGTGCTTCCACAGGATGCCGGCGTCTTCCTCGTGGATGCAGATGCCGTTTTCGATGGTGCGGGGGTTGCCGAAATCGTCGGCGACCACGGGAGAGAGGTAGGTGATCTCCCCGAGGCAGTCGCAGCCCAGGCGCAGGGAGTTGGCGTCGCGGCCCACCAGGTATTCGCCGGAGTCGAAGTAGTTCTGCCAGCTGCGCACCGGGGCCGGGTCGCCGTAGGGCACCACCATCTCGGAAATCGAAGCGCGGTGGACCAGCGGCCGGCGGCGGCCGGCGTGGGTGTGGTGGAGCTGGTGCAGGACCAGGCCTTCCCGGGCGTCGAAACCGATGCGCAGGTCCCAGCCCGCCCACGTCAGGAGGTTGCCCTCCATGGAGAAGCTGGGGCCCTCGGGCTGGATGACCTCGATGGGCTTGAGATCGGTGCGCAGCTCGCCGTGGATGGCCGGGTCCGTGTAGTTGCCGTTCACCTGCGGGACGGGAACGGGCCCGAGGTCGATGAGCCGGTCGACGCGGCCCCGTTCCATGTCGACGAAGGCCACCAGCCCGTCGATCGGATGGGCCCAGGCATGGTCGGCCGGACCGTCCTGGCGGAAGCCGAGGCCCCGGAGCAGGCGCTTGCCCTCCTCGTTGGGGTACTCGAAGACTCCCGCGGAAAGGGGAGCCACGCGGACCTGTTCGGGCGTCAGCCCCCGGCTGGCCAGCGCGCCTTGCCAGCCGGCGTCGGCGGCAAGGATCCGCTCGATCTGCTCGAATTCCTCCAGCAGGACGGGCACCTGCCCGTCGACGGCCGGGTCCAGTTCCCGGGAGTCCAGCACGGCGGCCGAGGACAGCGAAACCGTCACGTCCAGCGAACGGCCCAGGGTCGCGTCCCAGAGCATGACCCGCACCTTCCGGTCGGGGTTTCGGGATCCCGCGCCGTAAAGCTCGGCCTTGGACGGCTCCAGCAGGCCGAGATAGGCGAACCTCGTCGATTCCAGGACCAGCCCCGCCTCCTCGAGAATGCGCCGGGCTTCCCTGATTTCGGAGCCCGAAAGCTGGTTCAGCGGGTGCAGGGTTTCAACTTCGGGGGAACGCGTCTCTAGTGTCATGGCACTTCCTGTCGGGAATTTTTGGTGATACAACTGTTCAACCAAGATGATGTTAGCCAAGTCACGGGTCGCCGTAAAGGGCCGATCGGGCCAGGCCGGCGTCGTCACCCGTCCGCAACGAGGAGTGACGTGATGGCCGCAAAAGGCTCCGGGGGAAACCCCTGCGGGCTTGCGCTCCCGGCCCTGGTGCTCATCGGGTCGGCCGCCCACGTGGGCGCCGCGGCGGCAGCCGGGGGCGCGATGGCCTGGGGCATGGGGGGCATGGCCCTCGCCTGTCTGACGTGCCTGATCCACCTGCGGACTGGGGGCCGGGGCGGTTCCTGCGCCGCGACCCACTTGCTGTTCATGTCCGCCGGCATGGTCCTGGTGCACATGGCGTGGCTGACGCTGCACGGCGGGCACGCCGGACACCATGAAGCGCTGCCGGGCCCGCTGCCAGCCGCGGCCACGCACTCACAAACACTGCACGCCCAGGCGATGCTCGCCGTCGTGGCCGTCGAAGTGTTCTGCATGGCCGGCGCCGCCGGCCTGCTCCGCCGGGCCCGAACGGGCGCCCGGGGAGCAAGCCCGACCCATCCCCACCCAGAGGAGAACCACCATGACCATCGGAGAGACCTTGACCCCATGGACCGAAAGGGCCAGCAGGCTCCGCCCCGATGGCCGCTCGCTCATCGGCGGCGAGCGCACGTCCGCGCTGTCCGGTAGGACGCGCCCCACCACCAACCCGGCGACCGGATCGGCCCTTGCGGAACTGGCCGCCTGCGGGGCCGAAGACGTCGACCGGGCGGTGGCCGCCGCGCGCCGGGCCCAGCCCGCCTGGGCGGCGATGGGCGCGGAGGGGCGAAAGGAGGCCCTGCTCGGCTGGGCCGCGGTGCTGGAGCAGCACTCGATGGAGCTCGCCCTGCTGGAGAGCCTCGACAGCGGACGCCCCGTTCTCCAAACCAGCACGGTCGACGTGCCCGGGGCCATCTCGTGCCTGCGGTGGTATGCCGAGGCCGCCGACAAGCTGGCCGGGGAGCTTCCCGCGGTGCCGCCGGGCGCCGTCGCCCAGGTCAGCCGGGAACCCTTGGGCGTCGTGGCGGCGATCGTGCCTTGGAACTTCCCGCTGGAGATCGCGGCGTGGAAGCTGGGCCCCGCCCTGGCCTCCGGCAATACGGTGGTCCTCAAGCCGGCCGAGCAGACCTCCCTGAGCACGCTGCGCGCGGCGGAGCTCGCGGTCGAGGCCGGCCTGCCGGCGGGGGTCCTCAACGTGGTCACCGGTTCGGGACGCGAGGTGGGGACCGCCTTGGCCCACCACATGGACGTCGATGCGCTGGCCTTCACCGGCTCCACGGGCGTGAGCCGCACCCTGCTGGAGGCATCCGGGCGCAGCAACCTCAAGCGCCTCAGCCTCGAGGCGGGGGCAAGAGCTCGAACATCGTCTTTGCCGATACCGGCGACCTCGCGGCGGCCGCCGCGAAGGCAGCGTTCGGCGCCTACTACAACAACGGCCAGGTCTGCTCGGCGAACTCCCGCATCCTGGTCGAGCGGCCCATCTACGACGACTTCGTGCAGCTCCTGGCCGAGGCGGCGGCGGGCTACCGGCCGGCCGACCCGCTCGCGGGGGTTGCAGGGAACGGGGCCCTGATCTCCACCGCCCACGCCGACGCCGTTTCAGCATGGGTCCCGCGCGGCGCCGCGGACGGCACGGTCCTGTTCGGCGGGAACCGGGTGGAGATTTCCGGCTCCAACGCCTACCTCGAGCCGACGCTGATCGCCGGCCTGCCCGCGGACCACGCCGTCCACCGGGAGGAGATCTTCGGTCCCGTCGCCGTTGTGCATCCCTTCGACGCCGAAAGCGAAGCGGTGGCGCTGGCCAACGCGACGGACTACGGGCTGGCGGCCTCGGTGTGGACGTCCAGCCTGGGGCGCGCCCACCGGGTCGCGGGCGGCCTGGTGGCCGGCACCGTCTCGGTGAACACGGTGGACGCGCTGGGGAACACCACGCCCTTCGGGGGGTTCCGGCAGTCCGGGTTCGGCAGGGACCTGTCCCTGCACGCCTTCGACAACTACACGGCTCCGAAGACGACGTGGATCCAGTTCGGCTGAGCCGGTTCAGGTGATTCGGGCAAGCGGTGGCGCGTCCGGCGGAAGAGGCTTCCGCCGGACGCGCCACCGTCTATTTCATCATCTACAAAACAGATGCAGAGGATCGGAAAACGCTTGTTTACGTGATGCAGGCCACGCTCCTACGCTGACTTCAACGCGGCCAATCCCGCATTCGACCGCCCAAGCGGTCCCCCGTTCGGAGGAGTGACTCACGTGAACAATTCGTTCCAATCGACGGCTTTGGCACAAGAACAAAGCCAGCATCTGCAGAAATCCCTGGGCCGGTTCGACGTCCTGCTGCTCGTGGTGGCGGCCGTTGTCTCCATCGAGGTGCTGGGGCAGGTTTCCGGCTTCGGCGGGGAGACCTTCACCTGGACCCTGATCCTCGCCGTCACCTTCATGATCCCCTACGGCCTGATCTTCGCGGAGACCGGTGGCGCGTTCACCGAGGAGGGAGGGGTCTACGTGTGGACGCGCATGGCCTTCGGCCGGCTCGTGGCCGCCATCGCCGCGCTGTTCACGTGGGTCACCCAGCCCGTCTGGGTGGGCGGCGCCATGGCCTTCGTCGCGGTGGAGACGTGGTCCGAATACGTCTCCCCCGTGGAGCACGGAGGCGTCGGCGACTACCTCTTCAAGCTGGCCTTCATCTGGATCACGGTGACCAGCGCCGTCATCAGCCTCAAACACGGCAAGTGGCTGCCCTCCCTGGGGGCCATCCTGAAGGTGGCCTTCCTGGCGTTCTTCCTCATCGTCACCCTGGTGTACGGCTTCCAGCACGGGTTCAACGGCCTCTCCCTGGGCTTCTTCGCGCCCACGCTCACGGGGTTCCTCGGGGTCACGCCGCTCCTGCTGTTCTCCTTCCTCGGCTTCGAATCCGGCAACAGCGCCGCCGGAGAGATGAAGAACCCCGCCAAGGACGTTCCCGTCTCCGTCGCGCGCTCCTCGATCATTGCCGCGGCCAGCTACCTGCTGCCGATCCTGGCGATCCTGCTGGTGGTGCCCCTGGATGAAATCACCGGCGTCGGCGGCCTCTTCGGCGCCATCGCCACCGTCTACTCCGTCTTCGGACCCGCGGCTGACGCCATGCTGGCGGTGTCCGCCGTCGTCTTCTGCTTCGTCCTGGTGGCCCAGGGAGCCGCGTGGATGATCATCAGCGACCGTATGCAGGCCATGGCCGCGGCGGACGGTTCCTTTTTCGGCGGGTTCTTCGGCCGCTTCCACCCGAAGCTGGGAACCCCGCTCCGGGTCAATGCGCTCTCGGGCATCGTCGCCACCCTGTTCATGCTGGCCGCCATGCAGCTCTCCGGCACCAGCAGCGCCCTGTTCGGAGTGGTCCTGACCATCTCGATTTCCACGTTCCTGCTGAGCTACCTCATCGCCATCCCCGCCGCGGTGCGGCTGCGCACCAAGTACCCCGCGGTGGCCCGCCCCTTCCGGGTGCCGGTCCCCGACGCAGTCTTCACGGGCCTCGGCGCCGTCTGCTTCGCCTGGATCCTGCTGGGTTCCTGGGTGGCGGTCTTCCCCGGCACCCTCGACACCCTTTTCGGGCTGAGCTACGACTTCGAGGAGACCTGGGGCCTGTCCCAAGGAGCCTTCACGGGGTTCGCGCTGGGGACGCTGGGCTGCATCCTGGCCCTCGGCCTGGCCGGGTACGTCAGCGGCCGGCGCGTGCGGGAAGCCACCCCGGCAGACGCCGGGACGACTTCCGCCCCCTCCGATGCCGTGCGCCGGTAGCCCTTCCACCCCAACCCACACCCAGAACGGAAAGGGCCCACGATGGCCGCTAAACAGATCGCGTTCCTTGAGCAGCACCACATCGCGCAGATTCCCCCCGACGAACGGCGCGGTTCCGCCAAAGGCATTTTCGGCCTCTGGTTCGGGGTGAACATGCTGCCGCTCACCGTCGTGACGGGCGCCGTGGCCACGAGTGTCTTCGGGCTCTCCATTGGCTGGAGCATCGTTGCCATTGTGCTGGGCAATGTGACCGGTGGCGTCTTCATGGGCCTCCATGCCGCGCAGGGGCCCCAGCTGGGCGTGCCGCAGATGCTGCAGGCCCGGGCGCAGTTCGGCTACCGGGGCGCAAGCATCGTCACCCTCATTGCCATGGTGATGTTCCTCGGCTTCTTTGCCTCGAACCTCGTCGTGTCCGGCGATTCCATCCATGAAGTCATCCCCGCGATCGATTCCGGCGTCGCGCTGGCTTGCTGCGCGATCGGCGCAACGGCCGTCGCGCTCGTGGGATTCCGGTGGATCACCCGCATCGTCACCGTCTCGGGCATCATCGTCGCCGCCATGGTGCTGCTGTCCTACGCCGTCGTGCTCAGCAACCTCGGGACCGTGGCCGCGGCGAACCAGGGAAGCTTCAGCGTTGCCGGATTCTTCGGCATGTTCGCGGTGGGCGCGGTGTGGCAGTTGGCCTATGCCCCCTACGTTTCGGACTATTCCAGGTACCTGCCGGTCGAGACGGGGTCGCGCCCGGCCTTCTGGGCCACCTACCTCGGCTGCGTTTCCAGCTCGATCCTGGTCATGATTCTTGGAGCCCTCGTCGGACCGCTTGCCACGGACGGCAACGTGATGGGCGCCCTGAACCAGGCCCTCGACGGCTGGGGAGGCCTCGTGCTGCTGGCCTTCGCGGTCTGCGCCGGGCTCGGCAACGCCGCCAACATCTATTCCGGTGTCCTGAGCGCGCTCTCGGTGGTGGACACCCTCCTGCCCAAGCTGAAGATCTCCGTGAGCGCCCGGCTCGTGTTCACCGTGCTCTACGCCGTCACGGCGGTGGCCATCGCCTTCGCCGGCAAGGACGGCTTCCTCCTGTTCTTCAAGGACTTCATTCTGCTTTTGCTGTACGCGCTGGTTCCCTGGTCGGCCATCAACCTCGTTGACTACTACCTGGTGCGCCATGCCAACTACGTCGTCGCGGACATGTTCCGGCGTGATGGAGGCAGCTACGGAACGTGGAACCTGGCAGCCTGCACGTCGTTCGTCGTCGGACTCCTGGTCCAGTGGCCCTTCATGGTCACCACCCTCTACACCGGCCCGCTGGCGGAAAGCCTCGCCTTCGTGGACATTGCCTGGGTCCTCGGACTGATCGTCAGCGGCGGGCTCTACTATGCCTGGACCAAACGCACTGTCGGCGCCAAGGAAATCACCACTCTCGAAGGAATGATGGCCGTTGAGCCCTAACCCACTCCCCCAGTCCCCCGCCTTCATCGTCACGGACGCGTCGCTTTGGGGCGACGAATCCGAAGGCCGCTCCGCGGTGGCGGTCGGCATCGACGGCCGCATCAGTGCCGTCGGCCCCGCCGAAGAGGTCGTGGCCACGGCCGGTTCGGCGACGGACGTCATTTCGCTGGCAGGAGCCAGTCTCTGGCCGGCGTTCCACGACTCCCACGTCCATCCCCTCGCCGGCGGGCTCGAGCTCACCTGGTGCAACCTGAACGACGTCCATGACCTCGCAAAGTACGAAGGCATCGTCCGCGCCTACGCCGACGGCCTGCCGGCGGGACGCTGGCTGCGCGGGGGCGGATGGTTCTCCGACGTTTTCCCCGGGAAGCAACCCCACCGCCGGCTCCTGGACCAGTGGGCACCGAACCATCCCGCCATCCTGACAAGCCACGACAACCATTGCGCCTGGGTCAACTCCGCCGCCCTGCGCCTGGCGGGAATCAACGCGGCGACGGAAGACCCCTTCGGGGCCCGCATCGGCAGGGATCCGGACGGCACGCCCGACGGCCTGCTGTTCGAGGGCGCGATCGACCTGGTCTCCCACCTGCTGCCGGACCCCGCCCCGGCCGAACTCGACGCCGCCTACCTGCTCGCGCAGCAACACCTTCACTCCTTCGGGATTGCGGGATGGCAGGACGCCCTGGTCGGACGCGCGCTGCACCTGCCCGATCCCACCGGCACCTACCGCCGCCTGCAGGCCTCGGGCGCCCTGACGTCCCGCGTCACCGGCGCGCTGTGGTGGGATCGGGAAAAGGGCCTGAAGCAGATCGAGGAATTCAAGGCCTTGCGCGACGGCGCCTGGGGCGACGATGCTGAGGGCGACACTGCTTGGGACGACAAGGTCCGATTCGACACGGTCAAGATCATGCAGGACGGTATCTGCGAATCGTGCACCGGCGCCATGCTGGAGCCCTATGCCGGCGTCGACGGACGGCCGGGCGAGCCCTCCGGGCCGTCAATGATCGATCCTGTTGAGCTCAAGGAGATCGTCACCGCCCTGGACGCCGCCGGCTTCTCGGCCCACTTCCACGGCGTCGGGGACCGGGCGGTCAGGGAGTGCCTTGACGCGGTCGAAGCGGCGCGCCACGGGAACGGGCCGAGTGGGCTGCGGCACCAGATCGCGCACGTGGACGTCGTTGACCCGGCCGACGTGCCCCGCTTCGCCGCGCTGGGCGTGACGGCGAACCTGCAGCCCCTCTGGGCCCGTGCCGACAAGGAGATCATCGAGCGCAAGCTTCCCCTGCTGGGCCTCAAACGCGCAGCCATGCACTTCCCCTTCGGCGCACTGCAGGGTGCCGGCGCCGCGCTCGCCATGGGCAGCGACTGGCCGGTGAGCAGCATGAACCCCCTGTGGGGGATCTACACGGCGGTTACCAGAACCGCGCCGCCCAGCGATCCGCACGGCGTGTTGCCCTCCTCCTACAGCGACCCGATGAACCCGGAGCAGCGCCTGACGCTTTCCCAGGCCCTGGAGGCCTACACCTCCGGTTCGGCACGGGCCAACGGATATGGCGACCGGACGGGAACCATCGCCGTGGGAATGGAGGCGGACCTCATCGCCCTGGACCGGCGCGTGACCGAGGTCGGAGACCTCCCCGGGGCCAGGGTGGCCCGCACGTGGGTCGCGGGGCGGACGGTCCATGCCGCGAGTGCCGCCAAGGCGGCCGCGGGGTCCTAGCTGTACCGTGTCGAGCCGGTCCGACGCCGCCGGGCGGCGTCGGACCGGGAAAGCCGGCGCATTAGCGTGCCGCGGTGCTGCGGCGGACCACCAGGTCCGCTTCCAGTTCCTCCACGATCGGGGTCCGGTCCCGCGGCGAATTCATCAGGTCCCACAGGATGTCCAGGCCCAGGGCCCCGGCCTTCACGATCGGCACCCGGACTGTGGTGAGCCGGGGCTCGCAGTACTCGGCGACCGAACTGTCGTCGATGCCCACGATCGAGTAGTCCTCCGGAATGCGCCGGCCGCACTCCTTCAGCCGGGCCATGCAGCCGAACGCGATCTGGTCGTTGTAGGCGATGACCGCGGTCACGTCCGAGGCCAGCACCAGGTCCGCCGCGCGCCGGCCGGCATTGACCGCGGCCTGGAAGGGCCCGAAGACCTCGACGGAGCAGCCGAATTCCTCGGCCGCGTCCAGCGTCGCCCCGCGGCGCTGGACCGCGACGAAGGACTGCGGAGGCCCGTCGAGGTAGGCGATCCGCCGATGGCCCTGGGCCGCGAGGAGTTCCACGGCCTGTCGGATGCCGTTGTTGGCCGGGGTGCCCACCCCGGAAACCCCCTCGACCAGGCGGCCGATGGTGATGAGCGGGACGTCCGCGGCCAGGGCCCGCACCTCGTCGTCGCCCATGCGGGGCGAGGCAAGGACGATCCCGTCGACCTGCTGGGACATGGCGATCCCCAGGTCGCGCTCCCGGGAGGCGTGCTCGTCGGTGTCCGCCACGAAGACGTTGCACCCCCGCGCCCGGGCATCGGACTGCAGGGACTTCACCAGCGGCGTGAAGTACGGATTGGCGATGTCCGGAACGATGACCCCCAGGTTCCCGGTCCGCTGCCTGGCCAGGCCGCGGGCGATCGGGTTGGGGAGGTAGCGCAGCTCCCGGGCAATTTCCTCGACCCGCTCGCGCACGTCGGCCGCCACCATTTCCGGCCTGCTGAAGACCCGCGAAACGGTGGACGCGGAAACCCCTGCCTTCTGTGCGACGTCTCGGAGGGTGGCTCGGGCCATGGGCTCATCACGCTTTCAAGGTGCAATCGGTTGCAGGCAACTAGACAGTATCAGGGCACCGCTCCCCGGACCTCGCGGGCGCATGGAGCCCTAAAGGCGGGCGCCGTCGGCGCAGGGGCGCACGGGGCTGTGACGGGCGCGTGATTCAAGCTACACTCGGAATACAAGGCATCTGCAACCGCTTTCATTAATTTGCAAGAACGCGGTTGCAGGAGTCTCGCCGGACGGCGGCGCCAGTGCGCCTCCCAGTCCGGTTCCATTCGTCCGGTTCTAGTGGAGTTGGAGATCCCAGAACGTGAGCACCCTCGACGAGTCCTACCTGGTTGGCCTGATCGGCGACGGCGTCATCCCGTCACTCACTCCCCCCATGCACGAGGCCGAGGCCGCCGCCCACCGCCTCCTCTACCTCTACCGGCCGATCGACCTGCTGGAGATCAAGCGCCCGGGCACGGACGTGGGCGAACTGCTGCGAGCCGGCCGCGACCTCGGCTTCAACGCCTTCAACATCACCCACCCGTGCAAGCAGCTGGTGCTCGAACACCTGGACGTCATCGACCCGGACGCCCAGCGGCTCGGGGCCGTGAACACCGTCGTCATCCGCGACGGCGCCTTCCACGGCTACAACACCGACCGCACCGGCTTCGGCCGCGGGCTGAGCAACGGGCTGCCGGAGGCGAAGCTGGACCGCGTGGTGCAGATCGGCGTCGGCGGGGCCGGATCGGCCGTCGCCCACGCGCTGCTCTCGCTGGGCGTGCGGCACCTGGTGCTGGTCGACCTCGACCCCGCACGGGCCGCCGAACGGGCCGAGGCCCTCTCCGAGTTCTTCCCGGACCGGACCATCGAGGGGCGTTCCACGGCCGACGTTCCCGCAGAGCTCGCCGCGGCCGACGGGCTGGTCCACGCCACCCCGGTCGGCATGCACCAGCATCCCGGGCTGCCGATCGACCCCGAACTGCTCGAGCCCCGCCACTGGGTGGCCGACGTCGTCTACCGGCCCGTCGAGACCGAACTGATCAAGGCCGCCCGCGCCCGCGGCTGCGCCACGCTGGACGGCGGCCACATGGCAGTCGGCCAGGCCGTCGACGCCTTCCGGCTGATCACCGGCCTGGAGCCGGACGCCGCGCGCATGCGCGCCCACTTCCTGGACATGCTGGAACGAGGCCTGTAGACCATGCGCACCTCCATCGCCACCGTCTGCATCAGCGGCACGCTCGAGGACAAGATGCTCGCCTGCGCCCGCGCGGGCTTCGACGGGATCGAGATCTTCGAGCAGGACCTGCTGGTCTCCCCGCTCTCCCCGGAGGAGATCCGGGCCCGCGCCGACCGGCTGGGCCTGACCCTGGACCTCTACCAGCCCTTCCGCGACTTCGAGGGCGTCGAGGAGGCGGTCCTGCTGGAGAACCTGCGCCGGGCCGAGGCCAAGTTCCGGCTCATGAACCGCCTGGGCATCGACACCATGCTGCTGTGCTCGAACGTCGGCACGGCCACGATCGACGACGACGGCCTCGCCGCCGAGCAGCTCCGCCGGCTCGGCGACCTCGCGGCGTCCTACGGCGTCCGCATCGCCTACGAGGCCCTGGCCTGGGGGAAGTTCGTCAACACGTACGGGCATTCCTGGGAGATCGTCCGCAAGGTGGACCACCCCGCCGTCGGCCTGTGCCTGGACAGCTTCCACATCCTCTCCCGCGGCGACGATCCCTCGGGCATCGAGGACATTCCGGCCGCGAAGATCTTCTTCGTCCAGCTCGCCGATGCCCCGGTGCTCTCGATGGACATCCTCTCCTGGAGCCGCCACTACCGCGTGTTCCCGGGCGAGGGCGGCTTCGACATGGTCGCATTCATGAAGCACCTGGTCCGCTCCGGGTACGACGGGCCGGTCTCGCTGGAGATCTTCAACGACGTCTTCCGCCAGTCCGACGTCGAACGCACCGCCGTCGACGGCCTGCGCTCGCTGCTGTGGCTGCAGGACCGCGCCGCCGCCGGACTGCACGGTGAAAATCACCCCATGGAGCTGCGCACCATGCCCGACGTCCGGCCCCCGGCGGGCCTGGACTATGCCGAGATCCGCACCGACGAGCCCGAATCCGTGGCCCGGATGCTCGCCCAGTTGGGCTTCGAGTTCTGCGGCCAGCACCGCCGCAAGCCCGTGCAGCTGTGGGCGCAGGGCGGGGTGCGCGTCATCCTCAACGGCCAGCGCGCCGGCGGCGCCGCCCCGGCGATCTCCGGCCTGGGCTTCCAGGTGGAGGACCCGCACGGCGCCGTCGAGCGCGCCGTCGGCCTCAAGGCCACCCCGGTCGCGCGCCACAACACCGCCGACGAGCAGGAACTGCGCGGAGTCAGCGCCCCGGACGGCACCGAGGTGTTCTTCGCCCCGACCGCGCAGCGGCCGGCCTGGGTGGAGGAGTTCGGCGCCGGCGGTTCGGGCGGTCCTGGCGGTTCCGGTAATGCCGGGGACCTGGTGACCCGGGTCGACCACGTGAACCTGGCCCAGCCGTGGCAGTCCTTCGACGAGGCCGTGCTGTTCTACGAGAGCGTGCTGCGCCTGGAGACCCGTCCGGCGACCGAGGTCCCCAGCCCGATGGGCCTGGTGCGCAGCCAGGTCATGCGCACCGCCGACGGTTCCGTGCGGCTGGCCCTGAACATCGTGCCGCACGTCCTGGAGGATGCCGCGTCCGGCCCGCAGTCCTACCCCGAGCACATCGCGTTCCAGGCCTCCGACATCCTGGCGGTCGCCCGCCGGGCCGTCGCAGCGGGCATGAACTTCCTGCAGGTCCCGCAGAACTACTACGAGGACCTCGCGGCCCGCTACCCGCTGGACGCGCCAACGCTGGCCACGCTCCAGGAACTGAACCTGCTCTACGAACGGGACGGGAACGGCGAGTTCCTCCACTTCTACACGGAGACCATCGGGAACCTGTTCCTGGAGGTCGTCGAGCGCCGGCACGGCTACGAGGGCTACGGGGCGCAGAACGCCCCGGTCCGGCTGGCCGCCCAGTACGAGCGCAACCGCCTGCGGCGGCGGTAGGGCGGGGCTTCGGCGGGGCCCTGGCAGGGGCCTCGCCGGAACCATGTCCCCTGACCTTGTGGGGGCGGACCCGAGGGTGTATCGAGAAGGCATCACTCACCCGAGGAGCCCGCCATGACCTCCAGCACTCCCGTCCACCACCGCGCGTTCCATCACTCCGTGTTTCATCAGACCGCGCCGCGCCGCGGAGCCGCCCTCAACGTGGGGGCCATCGGCGCGGCGGCCCTCCTGGCCCTCGCCCTGGCCGGCTGCGGGCCCTCGGGCCCCGGCGGAACCGCCACCAGCCCGGCAACCGGCGGCGCAACCACCAGCGCGGCCGCCCCGGCGACCGGCCCCGCCACCGGCAGTCCGACGCCGTCCTCCACCGAGACCCCGACCACCAGCCCCCTGAGCATCTTCTACGTGGCGGTGGGCGACGCCGGGAAGTCCGGACTGGAGATTGGCTGCGGCGACAGCCTGGTCTCGACGGTCAGCGAACCGGTGGAATACACCGATCCGGTGGAGGCCGCCATCACCCACCTGCTGGCCGACAAGAACCGCGAGTACGGCGAAACGGGCCTGATCAACGCGCTGTATCAGTCGACGCTGCAGTACGTGTCCTCCTCGATCAGGAACGGCACCGTCACCGTGGAGCTCACCGGCCAGCCCGTCTCCGGCGGCACCTGCGACGACCCGCGCATCCAGGCGCAGCTGAAGTACACGGCGCAGGCGGCCGCCAGCGTCAAGGAATCCGTGATCCTGATCGACGGGACCCCGATCGAGGAGTTCATGAGCCAGAAGTAGCGGCTTCGGGGCCCCGGCCCGCAACGGCACACCGCGGCGGCTCGCGCCGTCGCGGACAAGCCACCGAAAAAGACAGGCCAATGGAAAACAAGTGTTGCCCATTGGTGAACTTCCGTTGCTATCATGCGACCATGACGATGCCAGCATTCCCCGCGCAGCCGCTGTCCACCGAAGCGGACCTCTCCATCGCCCGCGCCGAGGCCGCGCACCGGCACGAGCACCTGTTCTCCGACCGGGCCGCCAACATCAAGCAGTCCGCTGTGCGCGACGTCTTCGACATCTCCATGCGCCCCGGCCTGGTCTCCCTCGCCGGCGGCAACCCGTTCCTGCAGTCGCTGCCGCTGGAGAAGCTGGGCACCATGGCCTACAAGCTGATCACCGAGCAGGGCCTCACCGCCCTGCAGTACGGCGGCGGGCAGGGCACCGACCTGCTCCGCGAGCAGATCTGCCGGGTCATGGCGCACGAGGGCATCATGGACGCCCTGCCGGAGCACGTGGTGGTCACCACCGGCTCGCAGTCCGCGCAGGACGTGGCCTGCAAGGTCTTCACCAATCCCGGCGACGTGGTGCTCTGCGAGGACCCGACGTACGTGGGGGCGCTGAACACCTTCGAGTCCTACCAGGTCCGCGCGGAACCGGTCAGGATGGACGGGCACGGACTGGTCCCGGAGGAGCTGGAGGCACGGATCGCGCAGTTGCAGGCGGAGGGCGCGTCCATCAAATTCCTCTACACGATCCCCAGCTTCAACAACCCCTCCGGCATCACGCTGGCCGCGGAGCGCCGGCAGCGCATCGTGGACATCTGCCGCAACGCCGGGATCCTGGTCCTGGAGGACAACCCCTACGGGCTGCTCAAGTTCCAAGGCACCCCGAACGTGCCGCTGCGCGCGGACAACCCGCACGACGTCATCTACCTGGGCTCCTTCTCCAAGATCCTGGCTCCCGGCCTGCGCATCGGGTGGGCGCTGGTGCCCGAGCACCTGCAGCGGCGCTTCTACCTGGCCAGCGAGGCCGTCACCCTCTGCCCGCCGACGCTGAACCAGATGCTGATCAGCCACTACCTGGACGGGCACGACTGGATGGGGCAGATCGCGGCCTACCGCGGGCTCTACGCCGAGCGCTGCGCAGCGCTGCTCGCGGCACTGGCCGAGCACATGCCCGAGGGCGTGGAATGGACGACGCCGGACGGCGGCTTCTTCGTGTGGGTGACGCTTCCGGAGGGGGTGGACACCTACCCGCTGCTGCGTCCGGCGATCGACGCCGGCGTCGTGTTCATCCCCGGCGCCGCGTTCTCCCCCGCCGGCGGGCCCAGCAACAAGCTGCGGCTGGCCTTCAGCGCGGTGGCCGCGGACAAGATCCACGAGGGCGTCCGCCGGCTGGCCCCGGTGCTGCGGGAAGCGATCGCGGCCCGCTAGCCGGCCAGGCTGCGGCCGCCCCTCGGCGCGGACGCGGCGGTCGAGGAGTCCGCCGCGCTTGAGCGTGCGCAGCGTCCGGGTCGGCACCTTCGGCGTCACCCGTGAATACTATTGCGGAGAGCCGGTCCTCCGGCAGCCACACCTCAGCAGAGCAGCATTCCACGGAGAGGGACGTATCCATGAAGATCGCAGTCTACGGAGCCACCGGCATGGTCGGCAGCCAGATCGTCGCCGAGGCCCTGCGGCGCGGGCACCAGGTCACCGCCGTCACCCGCACGGGCTCCGAGGTGGAGGGCGCCGCCGCCCGCGCCGCCGAACTGGGCGACCGCAAGGCCTACAAGGAGATCGCCGGCGGGCACGACGTCGTCGTTTTCGCCATCCCGCCCTCGCGTGCCGGCGAATCCCACGAGCCGTTCGTCTCGGCCCACCAGGACATCGCCGAGACCCTGGTCAAGGCCCGCGTGTTCGTCGTCGGCGGGGCCGGCGCCACCGAGGTCAACGGCGTGCAGCTCAAGGACACCCCGGGGTTCCCGGAGGCCTTCAAGCCCGAGGCCGAGTCCATGAGCCGGGTGCTGGACGCCTACCGCGATGCCTCCGGCGTGAACTGGACGATTCTCGCCCCCGCCCCGATGATCGCCCCGGGAACCCGCACCGGCGAGTACAAGCTGGGCGCCGACTCCCCCGTCGGCGACTCGGTCTCCACCCAGGACTTCGCCGTGGCCGTCCTGGACGAGCTGGAAAACCCGCGGCACGAGAACCGCCGCTTCACGGTCGCGAACTAGCACGCGGGGCAGGCCCTTTCGTGTCGACTTCGTCGCCACGCAGGGACCCGGCTGCCCCGCGCTGGCGGGGAACGGGCCGCCTGCCGCACTGCCGGTGGGCGGCCCGTTGTGCTGTGATGCTTGCATGCGTATCGACTACGACGCCGGATCGCTGGCCACCCGCGACGTCTACCGCCTGCTGACCTCGCTGGTGATCCCGCGGCCGATCGCCTGGGTCTCGACGGTCGACGCGGCGGGCAACCCCAATTTGGCGCCCCACTCGTTCTTCACCGTGGCCTCCGCGGACCCGGGCATCGTGCAGTTCACCTCCGAGACGCGCAAGGACACCCTGCGCAACATCGAGGCCACCGGCGAGTTCGTGGTCAACCTGGCCCCGCGCTCGCTGCTGCGGGAAGTCAACGCCTCCGCCGTCCACTTCCCGCCCGGAACCAGCGAGTTCACCGAGGCCTCCCTCCGCACCGAGGCCAGCGCCGTCGTCGCTCCCCCGCGCGTCGCGGACTCCCCGGCCGTCCTCGAATGCACGCTGCACCAGGTGGTGCCGGTGGGCCGCTCCTTCCTGGTGCTCGGGCTCGTCCGGCACATCGCCGTCGACCAGGCGGTGCTGGACGAACGCGGCCGCCCGGCCGCGGAGCGCCTCGACCCGCTGTCCCGGCTGGGCGGCAGCCTCTACGGCACGCTCGGGGAGGTCCTTCACCTGCGCCGGATCTCGCTGGAGGAGTGGGAGTCGGGGGAACGCTAGCGCGCGGGGCAGGCCGAAGGGCTCACCGCGGCGGGCGAGCCCCGCAACGCACGACGGCGGCACCCGCGCGGGTGCCGCCGTCGTGCTTGTGCGTTCCTGAGGACTAGGCTTCCTCGTCCAGCACGAAGTTGTAGGTGGTCTGCAGGCCCGTGCCGGATTCGGCCGGCTGGACGTCCAGCATCAGTTCCGGCTTCACCGCCGAGGCGATGTCGTCCGCGTTGTGCGGATCACCCGGGAAGTACAGCTGCGCGGTGAGCAGCTCATGGCCCGGGGCGGAGACCTTCAGGTGGATGTGGGCCGGACGCCAGGCGTGCCAGCCGGCGGCGTGGATCAGCTGGCCGCAGGCGCCGTCCGTCGGGATCTGGTACGGAGCGGGCCGCTTGGTGTTGATCTCGAACCGGCCCTCGGCGTCGGCGATGAAGCTGCCGCGCAGGTTCCACTCCGGCAGTCCCGGAGCGAACTGGGAGTAGAAGCCCAGGTCGTCGGCGTGCCAGACCTCGATCTTGGCCCCGGCAAGGGCCTTGCCCTCGGTTCCGGTGACCTGGCCCTGGAAGAGCAGCGGGGCGCCCGGCTCGTCCTCGCGCATGTCGATGGTCGCCGGGCTCTGGTGCTCCGGCGAGCCCGGCACGTAGTACGGGCCCTCGATGGTGCCCTTGTTTCCCTTGCGGTGGGCGTTGGCGACCTCCTCGACGGAGTGCTCCACCCAGACGTCCAGGAACAGCGGCCATTCGCCGTCCTCGCCGACCTTGATCAGCCACGCCTTCAGGGCGTTGTATTCCTCGTAGGACACGCGCTCCTCGAGGACGACGTCGTTCACGGCCTTGATCAGGCGGCTGGCCAGCTGGTTGACGCGCTCCTTCGAGGACTGGACCGCGGCCGTCTTGCCGGACTCGCGGAAGCGCTCGGTGGCCTTGTTGCCGGCCGCCGCGGCGGTGCCTTCGGCCTCGGTCAGGGTTCCCTTGTCGGTGCTCATGTCGACTCCCTTGTCTTTGTGGTCCGTCATGGTGGTCCATGGTGTGATCGCCGGTGTTCCGCGTCACACGGTGGCGTTTGTTCCAATCTAGGGCTCCAATTGCCCCGCGTGAAATACCAATTCACCCGCGATTGAGACGATGCGCATATGGATCGGCGACTAGCGGATCGAGTTGGGGTGCTTGGCCAGCGGCGTGACCTTGACCTTCATGTACGCGTACATCGGGAATCCGCTGAGGATCTGGTGCAGCTCGTCGTTGGAGGCGACATCGAACAGCGAGTAGTTGGCGTATTCGCCGACCACGCGCCAGATCCCGGCGAACCGGCCGTCGTGCTGGAGCGCCTGCGAGTACTCCTTCTCCGCGGCCTGCAGTTCGGCGATCCGCTCGGCGGACAGGTCGGCGGGGAAGGTGACGTCCATGCGGGCGAGGTAGAGCATCGGGTGCCTTTCGGTTGGGTGGGGTGCGCCTCCAGCGGGCGCCGGTCGAATGCCGGACAGCGGAGCCGGTGCCGTGCGCGCACGGCACCGGCCGCCGTCGTCGGGGGTGCGGGACCGCTACCGGTCCAGACGGTACGCCGCGAGCTTGTCCTCGTCCACGTCCGCGCCGACGCCGGGGACCGTGCGCACCCGGATGCGGCCGTCCTGGATGCGGATGGGGTCGGCGAGGAGGTCGTCGGCCATGTCCAGGAAGTTGGAGAGTTCGCCGGCCCGGCGGCTGGTGGCCTCGAAGGCCGCACCGAAGGTGACGGTCGCCAGCGAGCCGACCTGCGTGTCGATCTGGTTGCCCATGGTGACGTCCACGCCCAGCCCCGTGCACAGCCCCAGGATCTGCTGGGCCTCGGTGAAGCCGGAGCGCGCGGTCTTGATGCAGATGGCGTTGCAGCCGCCGGAAAGCAGCTCGCGGGAGACGTCCCCGGCGGTGGGCACGGACTCGTCGCCGACCACCGGGATCGGGGACTTCTCCACGAGGCGGCGCCGGCTCATGGCCTCCTTCGCGTCACAGGGTTCCTCGAGCAGGGACAGGCCCAGCCCCTCCGTCCGGCGCAGCACCTCCAGCGCCTCGTTGGCGGTCCAGCCGCGGTTCGCGTCCAGGTAGATGTCGACGTCGTCGCCGAGACCCTCGCGCAGGACGTGGCAGGCCTCGATGTCCAGCGCCAGCGGGCGGCGGCCCACCTTCAGCTTGAAGGTGGTGATGCCGTAGCGTTCGCCGAAGCTGCGCGCCTCCTCCAGGAGTTCGGCCGCGGGGCGGAAGCCGAGCATGTGGGACACCCGCATCGAATCGGTGAAGCCGCCCAGGAGCTTGTGGACGGGGGTTTGCAGGGCCTTGCCGAGCAGGTCCCAGAGGGCGATGTCGACGGCGCCCTTGGCCACCTGGTTGTTGATGGTGCGGTTCATGACGGCGTGGATCTTGGAGCGGTCGAACGGGTCCAGGCCGGTGATCTGGGGGCTGAAGATGTCCTCGATGACCGCGGCGATGGACTTCTGCGTCTCCCCGTAGGTGTACGGCCGGGGCGGGGCGTCGGCCTGGCCGACGAGCCCGTCGTCCGTGTGGACGCGCACCAGGACGTGGTCGGCCGTGGCGACCTCCCCGGAGGCGAACTTCAGCGGGTGGGTGTACGGGATCGCATAGGGGATCGCCTCGATCCGTTCGATCTTCATTGGGCGTCCTTCCGGTGGCTGGGGAGGGTATCGAAGAGGGCGACGAAGTTGTCGACGAGCGCGGAGCGGTTGTCCTTGCGCCAGGCGACGGCCAGTCCGACGACGGGCGCGTCCTCCAGCGGGCGGAACACGATGCCTTCGAGCCCGAACATGCGCCGTGCGGCCGGAACCAGGGCGATGCCGAGCCCGGCGGCGACGAAGGAGAGCAGCGTGGAGGTTTCCTGCGCCTCCTGGATCACGTTGGGGCGGAATCCGGCCTGCCGGCAGGCCTCGTGGAAGACGGTGTTGACCACGGAGAATCCGGGATAGGCGACGAACCGCTCCCCCGCGAGGTCGGCGACGGAGAGGCGTTCGCGCGCGGCCAGCGGCAAGTCCGCCGGCAGCGCGGCCACCAGTTCGTCCTGCTCCAGGAACTTCAGCTCCAGGCCGGCCGAGCTGACCGGGGGCCGCAGCACGGCGACGTCGAGCTTGTGCTCCTCGAGCGCGAGTTCCATCTGCTGGGTCAGCATCTCGCCCTGCACGTTCAGGCGCAGACCGGGCAGGCGCTCGCTCGCCGCCTGGACGATGGCCGGCATGTGCCGGTAGGTGGCCGTTCCGGCGAAGCCGACCCGCAGCACGCCGGAGGCGCCGAGGCCGATCTGGCGCACGTCCTGCTCAAGGGCCTCGAGGTCCCCGAGCAGGGTGCGGGCGCGCTCAAGCAGCAGCTGCCCGGCGGGCGTGAGGTCCACCTTGCGGGTGGTTCGGACCAGCAGCTGCGTGCCGAGCTGTTCCTCGAGCTGCTTGATCTGCTGCGACAGCGGCGGCTGGGCCATGTGCAGGCGTTGGGCGGCGCGGCCGAAGTGGCGCTCCTCGGCGACGGCGACGAAATAGCGCAGCTGACGGATGTCCATGGTCCATACCTCCCGCGCCCTCGCCGTGGGCCCGGATTAGCCGGGCCGAATCCAGCCTAGGGGGCGCACTTTGACTTGGGAAATATAGAATATCGCCGGATTGAGACGTTCGCCGTCTGAATTCCGGACCGATCAAAGCCGGGGCCCGGGCTGAAGAGAAAGCGCATGCCCGTGCGTCGCGTGCATGGCGACGCGTCGGCCGCATTTGCCGCACGGTCATGCAAGAAGCGCGGACGGGCGCTGTGGGACAAGCGCGCCTGCCCCACAGCGTCCGCGGAAGACTAGTCCAGCAGCAGCGCCGGCTCCTCCATGATCGCGGCGACGTCGGCCATGAACCGGGCGGAGAGGTCCCCGTCCACCACGCGGTGGTCGAAGGAGCCCCCGAGCGTGGTGATCCAGCGCGGGATGACCTCCCCGGAGACCACCCACGGCTTCTGCCGGATGGTGCCGAAGGCGACGATCGCGACCTCGCCCGGGTTGATGATGGGGGTGCCGATGTCGATGCCCAGGGCGCCGATGTTGGTGATCGTCAGCGTGCCGTTCTGCATGTCCGCCGGCCTGGTCTTGCCCTCGCGGGCGGTCAGCGCCAGCTCGTTGAGGGCGATGGCCAGTTCCTTCAGGGACAGGTCCTGCGCGTTTTTCAGGTTCGGCACCAGCAGCCCGCGCGGGGTCGCCGCGGCGATGCCCAGGTTCATGAAGTGCTTGACGTGGACCTCCGCGCCGTTCTCCGTCTCCACCCAGCTCGCGTTCACGCTCGGGTTGCGCGCGGCTGCCCAGATGACCGCCTTGGCCAGGATCAGCAGCGGGGAGACCTTGATGCCCTCGAAGTCGCGGCTCTTCTTGAGCCGCTGCACGAACTCCATGGTGCGCGAGGCGTCCACGTCGACGAAGATGCTCACGTGCGGGGCGGTGAACGCGGATTCGACCATCGCCTTGGCGGTGGCCTTGCGCACGCCCTTGACCGGCAGGCGCTCGATCCGCTGCTCCTGCTCGCCGTGGGACCAGAACGTCGGGGCCGCGGCCTGCTCGGCCTCGCGCTGGGCCTGGTAGGAGATCAGGTCCTCGCGCGTGACCTCGCCGCCGCCGCCGGTGCCGGGCACCTTGCTCAGGTCGATGCCCAATTCCTTGGCGATCTTGCGCACGGGCGGCTTGGCCAGCACGCGGTTGAGGATCGAGGCCATGGCCGGTCCCGCCGAGCGAACGACGGCGGCGGCTCCGGCCGCGCCGGACGCGGCAGGGGACACGGCCGGCGTCGTGGTGGCCGGCGGCGTGGTGGACAGGGTCGCGGCGGCCGGGGCCTTCGCCGCCGGAGCCTTCACGGCCGGTGCCCGCCCGAGGCGGGGACGGCGTCGAACCGGGTCGGCCTTCGGACCGGATCCGACCAGCGGGGCCGCGCCGGCGTCCGCGCCCTCGACGAGCGCGTGGGAGTCGATGACGACGCCGGGTTCCGGGTCGGTGTCGTGCGAGCGGATGGGCGCCGGAGCGGCCGCGGGCTGTGCGGCCGAGGACTGCACTGCCGCCGACTCCGCCACGACGAACAGCGGCTGGCCGACCTCCAGGGTCTGGCCCTCGGCCGCGCACAGCTCGGTCACGGTGCCCGCGAACGGGCTGGGCAGCTCGACCAGCGACTTGGCTGTCTCGATCTCGACGAAGACCTGGTTGATGGCCACGGTGTCCCCGGGCTTCACCTTCCAGGAAACGATTTCCGCCTCGGTGAGGCCCTCGCCGACGTCGGGCAGGTTGAACGTGCTCACGGAATGCTCCTAGTAGGCGAACGAACGGTCGAGGGCGTCGAGCAGCTTGTCGATGTCCGGCAGGTACTGGTCCTCCACCTTGGAGACCGGGTAGGGCATGTGGAAGCCGCCGACGCGGATGGCGGGGGCCTCCATGGACAGGAACGCGCGCTCGGAAACGCGCGCGGCGATCTCCCCGCCGATTCCGCCGAAGGTCGGGGCCTCGTGCGTGACCACCAGGCGGCCGGTCTTCTCCACGGATTCGACGATCGCGTCGAAGTCGATCGGGCTGACCGAGCGCAGGTCGACCACCTCGATGCTGCGTCCGTCCTCCTGGGCGGCCTCGGCGGCGGCCAGCGCGACCGGCACGAGGGGGCCGTAGGTGACGATCGTGGCGTCGCTGCCCGGGCGCACAACCTGCGCGCTGGCGGCCGGTGCGGCGGGGTTCTCGGTGTCGACCTCGCCCTTGAGCCAGTAGCGGCGCTTGGGCTCGAAGAAGATCACCGGGTCCTGGGAGGCGGCCGCCTCCTGGATCATCCAGTAGGCGTCGTGGGCGTTGGACGGGGCCATGATGCGCAGGCCCGCGGTGTGCGCGAAGAGCGCCTCCGGCGATTCGGAGTGGTGCTCGATCGAACCGATGCCGCCGCCGTACGGGATGCGGATGACCACGGGCGCGCCGAAGCGGCCCTCGGAGCGGGCCCGCATCTTGGCCAGCTGGGTGGTGATCTGGTTGAACCCGGGGAACACGAAGCCGTCGAACTGGATCTCCGCGATCGGGGAGTAGCCGCGGATCGCCATGCCGATGCAGGTGCCGATGATGCCGGACTCGGCCAGCGGGGAGTCGACCACGCGGTCCTCGCCGAAGTCGGCCTGCAGGCCCTCGGTGACGCGGTAGACGCCGCCCAGCTTGCCGATGTCCTCGCCGATCAGCAGGGACTTGGGGTTCTCCTCCAGGACCCGGCGCAGGCCGGCCGTGATCGCCTTCGCGATGGTCATCGTGGTCATCGGGCGCCCTCCTGGCTGGCCTCTGCGTGGTTCTGCGCGAACCCGGCCTCGTATTCCTTGTGCCAGCGCAGCTCCTCGGTGATGAGGGGGTGGGCTTCGGCGTAGACGTTGTTGAACGAGTCCTCGAGGGTAGGGTCCGGGAACGCGAGCGCCTCCTCGCGGACGCGCGCGGCCATCTCGTCCCCGGCGCGGGCGACCTCCTCGAAGAACGCGTCGTCGGCGTGGCCTGCCGAGCGCAGGTGCTTCTCCAGGCGGACCAGCGGGTCCCTGGGCTCCCAAGCCTCTTCCTCGGCGGACAGGCGGTACTTGGTGGGGTCGTCCGCCGTGGTGTGTGCGCTCATGCGGTAGGTGAAGGCCTCGATCAGCACCGGTCCCTCGCCGCGGCGGGCGCGCTCGAGCGCCCAGCGAGTGACGGCCAGGACCGCCAGGACGTCGTTGCCGTCCACGCGGATGCCGGGGAATCCGTAGCCCTTGGCCCGATCGGCCAGCGGGATCCGGGACTGCACACGCGTCGGCACCGAGATGGCCCACTGGTTGTTCTGGCAGAAGAACACCACCGGGGACTTGTAGCTGGAGGCGAACACCATGGATTCGTGGACGTCGCCCTCCGAGGAGGCGCCGTCGCCGAAGTAGGCGACGACGGCGGTGCCCTCCCGTTCCAGGCGCGCCCGGTCCCAGCCGGCCTGGTCGCGCTGGATACCCATGGCGTAGCCGGTCGCGTGCGGCACCTGCGCCGCGAGCACCATCGTGTACATGTGGAAGTTGTTCTCCCGCGGGTCCCATCCCCCGTTGGAGATGCCGCGGAAGATGCGCAGCATCTGCGGGAAGTCGACGTCCCGGGTCAGCGCGACGCCGTGCTCCCGGTAGGTGGGGAAGATGTAGTCGTGGGGACGGGTGGCCCGCCCCGAGCCGATCTGCGCGGCCTCCTGCCCGCGCAGCGGGACCCACAGCGCCAGCTGGCCCTGGCGCTGGAGCGCGGTCGCCTCCTGGTCGAAGCGGCGGGTCAGCGCCATGTCGCGGTAGAACCCGCGCAGCATCTGCGCATCAACGTCCGCGACGTAGCCGGAGAAGTCCGGATCCGTGCGCAGGGCGCCGTCTTGGTCGAGCAGCTGCACCATGCCCTGCTTCTCCGTGTCCTGGTTCGCCGCGTCCGTGCCCTCTGCGTTGGGGGAAAGGGCGCCGCTGGGCGCGGCGCTGTCCGGAGCGGCGGAATCCTGCCGGGTGGAGGTCATGCGTCAAAGCCCTTCACTAGGAAATATGCTCCCTGCGGAATGCATTCCTTTGGGGGCATATGTGGGATGCCCCTTTAGCCTATCGGCCTCATTGCACCCCTTTTTGGTTTGGTTGCGACTACTTAAGCCCCGGACCCTTTGGATACTTGCTACAAATTTCCAGGAACCGCGTGTTGGCCTCCGCCTCGCCGATGCTGACCCGGACCCCCTCGTTGGCGAAGGCGCGGACGGACAGCGCGTGCTCATCGGCAAGCCGGGCAAACTCCTGCGCATCCTTCCCCAGGGCCAGCCACACGAAGTTGCCCTCGGCCTCCGGAATCGTCCATCCGAGTGCGCGCAGCCCGGCCACCACGCGGGTGCGCTCGTCTACCAGGCTTTGTACCTTTTCAACAACTTCGTCGTAGTGGGCCAGCGACGCGACGGCCGCATCCTCGGCGACCGAGGAGACCGCGAACGGCGTGGCGACCACGCGCAGGTGCCGGGTGATGTGCTGCTGGGCGACCGAGTAGCCCACGCGCAGGTTGGCCAGGCCGTGGGCCTTGGAGAAGGTGCGCAGCACGGCGACGTTCGGGTGCTTGCGGTACATCTCGATCCCGTCGACGGCCTCTGGATTGCGCACGAACTCCTGGTAGGCCTCGTCGATGACCACCAGCACGTCGCGGGGGACCTTGGCCAGGAAGTCCTCGACCTCGGCCGTGGTCAGCACGGGTCCGGTCGGGTTGTTCGGCGTGCACAGCAGCACCACGGAGGTGCGCTCGTTGACCGCGGCGGCCATCGCGTCCAGGTCGTGCCGGCCCTCGGCGGTCAGCGGGACCTGCACGGACACCGCGCCGGAGGTGCCCACGCAGATCGGGTAGGCCTCGAAGGAGCGCCAGGCGTAGACAACCTCGTCGGGAACGCCGTCGTCGTTCTGCCCGGCGAAGCCGGCAAGGATCTGGGTCAGCGCGCCCAGGCTGCCGGCGCCGGTGACGACGTCGTCGGCCGGGACGTCCAGGAACCCGGCGAGCGCGTTGCGCAGCTTGGTGCTCAGGGGGTCCGGGTAGCGGTTGTAGGCCGTCTGGGCGGCGATCGCGGCAAGGACGGCGGGCACCGGCTGCATCGGGTTCTCGTTCGAGGCGAGCTTGTAGGCGGCCAGCCCCTCCACGGGCGCGGGGGGCTTGCCGGCCGCATACTTCGGCAGGCGCCCCACCACGGGACGGGGCTGCACCTCGGCGGAAGGGGCGGTGTTCTCGATGCTCATAAGGTCTTAGCCTAGCGCCGACGCGCTTGGGGCCGCGCGCCGGGATGCCGGGCCCCGGGACGCGACCTCACAGCATTTCCGGGGTGGCGTGAAGCACGGTTTCGCTAATCGCAACATTCACTGCGCATCGCTGCAACATGCGCTTGGGACTGTAGAGGGGAAACGAACACACGACACCCGGGAGATCGCATGACGACGGATCAGATGCACACAGGCGTCCAGCAGCCACCCGGCGCCCCCGTATCGGCCGGAAACCCGCCGGTGCTCCAGGTGCGCCGCGGTCGGTGGGTCGACAACTGGAACGCCGAAAACAGCGTCTTCTGGGAGGGCGTCGGCCGCGCGACGGCGGCGCTGAACCTCAAATGGTCGATCTTCTGCGAGTTCCTCGGCTTTGTGGTCTGGCAGCTGTGGTCGATCGTTGCGATCAACCTCCCGGCCGCCGGCTTCCAGCTGAGCACCGGCGAGATCTTCTGGCTGATCTCGATGCCCAGCCTCGTCGGCGCGACGCTGCGCATCCCCTACACCTTCATGGTCGCCCGCTTCGGCGGCCGAAACTGGACGATCGTCTCCGCGCTGCTGCTCCTGCTGCCGGCCGGCGGCATGGCCTTGGCCGTCTCCACGCCCACCACCCCCTTCTGGGCGCTGCTGGTGCTGGCCGGAATGGCCGGCTTCGGCGGCGGCAACTTCGCCAGCTCGATGGCCAACATCACCTACTTCTACCCGGCCCGGGAAAAGGGCTGGGCGCTGGGGCTGAACGCAGCGGGCGGCAACCTGGGGGCCGCCGTCGCGCAGCTCGTGGTCCCGGTGGCCATCACCGTCTTCGCCGCCGGCACGCTGAACCTTCCCATGGCCGGGCTGATCTGGATCCCGCTGATCCTGCTGGCCGCCTGGGGCGCCTGGAAGTACATGCACAACCTCAGCCACGCCAAGGGCGACGTCGCCGGATCCCTGGCCGCGCTGCGCGAACCGCACCTGTGGATCATCTCCCTGCTCTACATCGGCACCTTCGGCTCGTTCATCGGCTTCTCCGCCGTCTTCCCCAAGCTGATCAAGGACACCTTCCCCGAGTTCTCCAGCTTCGCCGTCGCCGGGGCAGCCCTGTCGCTGTCCTTCCTCGGCCCGCTGGTGGGCTCCCTGTCCCGCCCGCTGGGCGGCCGCCTGGCGGATCGGATCGGCGGGGCACGGATCACCGTGACGGCGTTCGCCGCCATGGCCACGATCACGGTCGCCGTCATCGCCACGCTGCCGCTGGGCAACTTCTGGCTCTTCCTGTTCCTGTTCATGCTGCTCTTCGCCTCCAGCGGCATCGGCAACGGTTCCACCTACAAGATGATTCCCACGGTCTTCTCCCTGCGCTCGGTGGAGAACGCCGACGCGGTGGGTCCGGAGCGCAAGGCCTCCGCCGCGCTGGGCCTGGTCTCGGCCATCGGCGCCTACGGCGGCTTCCTCATCCCGCAGGTGCTGGGCCTGTCCGCCACCGCCACCGGCGGCTACATCCCGGCGTTCGTCGGGTTCGTCGCGACCTACCTCCTCCTGCTGGGACTGGCCTGGTTCTGCTACCTGCGCCCCGGCACCGTCTTCGCCCGGCAGGGGGTCTAGCCCATGCCCCAGGCCGGCTCCACCCCCGCAAGCACCCCCACCCACTGCCCCTACTGCGCCCTGCAATGCGCCATGTCCGTCTCCCCCGGCCCCGCGGCCGGGGGCCCGGCGGGCGGGTCCCCGGACCGCGGCGCCGGCGTCGAGCCCCGGCAGTTCCCGACCAACGGCGGCGCCCTGTGCCGCAAGGGATGGTCCTCCGCGCAGCTACTGGGCGCCGCGGACCGCATCGTCGAGCCGCTGCTGCGCGGTCCCGACGGGGTGCTGCGGCCGGCGGCCTGGGACGAGGTGCTGGACCTGGTCGCCGCGAAGGTGCGCGCGTTGCGCACCGCCCACGGCGCGGACGCGGTCGCCGTCTTCGGCGCCGGCGGCCTGACCAATGAGAAGGCCTACCAGCTGGGGAAGTTCGCGCGGCTGGCGCTGGGCACGCGGCTGATCGACTACAACGGACGCTTCTGCATGTCCTCGGCCGCGGCGGCCGGCAACCGGTCCTTCGGGCTGGACCGCGGCCTGCCGTTCCCGCTGACCGACCTCGGCGGCGCCGGCGCCATCCTGCTGCTCGGCTCGAACGTCGCCGAGACCATGCCGCCGTTCGTGCGGCACCTGCAGGGCGCCCGCGACGCCGGCGGGCTGATCGTCGTCGACCCCCGCCGCTCCGCCACCGCCCGGCTGTCCGAGGACGGCGCCGGGCTCCACCTGCAGCCGACCCCCGGCACGGACCTGCCGCTGCTGCTCGGCCTGGCGCACGTGGTGCTCGCCGAGGGCCTGGCCGACGAGGACTACCTGGCCCGGCGGACCGTCGGCCGGGACGCCGTCGCCCGTTCCGTCGCCCCCTGGTGGCCCGAACGCGTGCAGGCCACCACCGGCGTTCCCGCCGCCCTGCTGCGCACGGCCGCCCGCCGGCTGGCGGAGACCGCCCGGGCCGCCCGCGCCGGCGGGGCCCCCGTCTACGTGCTGACCGGCCGCGGCGTGGAGCAGCACGTCAACGGCACCGACACCACCACCGCCGCGATCAACCTGGCCCTGCTGCTGGGGCTGCCCGGCACCCGAGCGGGCGGCTTCGGCACCCTCACCGGGCAGGGCAACGGGCAGGGCGGGCGCGAGCACGGCCAGAAGTCGGACCAGCTGCCCGGGTACCGGAAGATCACCGACCCGGCGCACCGGGCCCACGTGGCGGCCGCCTGGGGCGTGGACGAGTCCCTCATCCCCGGCCCGGGCGTGCCCGCCACCGAACTGCTGCACAGCCTGGGGCTGCCCGGCGGCCCGCGGATGCTGTTCGTCCACGGTTCCAACGTGGCGGTCTCCGCGCCCGACGCCGGACGGGTCATCGAGGGGTTGCGCCGGCTCGACTTCCTCGTCGTCGCCGACTTCTTCCTCTCCGAAACCGCGGCCGAGGCGGACGTGGTCCTGCCCGTCCTCCAGTGGGCCGAGGAGGAGGGCACCATGACCAACCTGGAGGGACGCATCCTGCGCCGCCGCCGGGCCGTCACGCCTCCGCCGGGGGCCCGGTCGGAGCTGTGGATCATGGCCGAGCTCGCGCGCCGGCTGGACGCTCCGGGACGGTTCCCGACCGATGCGCGCGAGGTCTTCGAGGAACTGCGCGAAGCCTCCCGCGGCGGGCTCGCCGACTACTCCGGCATCGACTACGCGGCGCTCGACGCCGGGGAAGCGGTCTACTGGCCCTGTCCGGCGGACGCCTCCCCCGCCGCCGGCACGGACGAACACGTTGCGGTGGACAGCCCCACCCTGCACGGGACTCCGCGCCTGTTTCTGGATGGGTTCGCCCACCCGGACGGCAAGGCCCGGATGGTCGCCGTGCGTTTTGGTGCGGCCGCCGAGCAGCTGAACCTGCCGGGCACCCTGACCCTGCTGACCGGACGCCTGCTGGAGCACTACCAGTCGGGCGCCCAGACGCGGCGCGTGCCGGAGTTGAACGCCGCGCAGCCGGAACTGCGCGCCGAACTGCACCCCGCGACCGCGCTGGCCCACGGCATCGCCGACGGCGACCTGGTCCTGCTCTCCAACGGGCGCGGGCGCGTGGTGGCCCGCGCCGCGCTGGACGCCGGGATGCGCACCGACTGCGTCTTCCTTCCCTTCCACTTCGCCGGCGACGCCAGCGCCAACCTCCTGACCTCCTCCGCGACCGACCCAGTGAGTTCCATGCCAGGTTTCAAGAACGCCTCAGTGTCCCTTTCTCCCCTGCCCGTCGGCGCCCTTCCGGACGCCGGGCCTCGCTCTGCCGCGGAGGCCGCGGCCCGCCCGCTGGTGGAGGCCGCACGATGAGCGCGCCCGAGCGGATCGTGGTGCTGGGCTTCGGTCCCGTGGCCGCACGGCTGGTCGAGGACCTCCTGCCCGCGCTCCGCGCCGGCCGGGTCCTGGTGACGGTCGTCGGCGCCGAGGCGCACGCCGCGTACAACCGTGTCCTGATCGCCGACGTGGGCACCGGCCGGACCGCCCCGGAGGCCGTGGCGCTGGCCGACGCGGAGGACCTGGCGGCCGAGGGCGTCGAGGTTCGCCTCGGGACCGCGGCCCGGCGCGTGGACCGCGCCCGCCGCACCGTCCTGCTCTCCGACGGCAGCACGCTGCCCTACGACCGGCTCGTCTTCGCCACCGGCGCCCGTGCGGTGGTGCCGGTGCTGCGCGGGCTGGACTTCTCCCCGCACGGGGAGCCGCACCTGCCCCCGGGCGTGGTGGCGCTGCGCAACCTCGACGACGCCGCGGCACTGCTGCCGGTGGTGCGTTCCGGCGGCCGGGTGGTGGTGCTCGGCGGCGGCATCCTCGGCGTGGAGGCGGCCTTGGCCATCCGGGAGCAGGGCGCCCGCGCCGCGCTGGTGCACCACGGCGGCATCCCGCTGGCCCGCGCCCTGGACCACGACGGCGGCCGGCTGCTCTCCGCCGCGCTCACCGCGGCCGGCGTCGAGGTGGTGCCCCAGGCCAAGGCGGTCGCCGTCCGGCTGGACGAGGGGCGCTTCACGGGGCTGGAACTGGAGGACGGAACCGTGGTGGCAGGGGACCTGCTGGTGCTCTCCGTCGGGGTCCGGGCGCGCGCCGAACTGGCCGAGGGCTGCGGCCTGGCGGTGGATCGCGGAATCGTGGTGGATCCGTTCCTCCGGGCGGACACCGAGGACCGCGTCTTCGCGATCGGCGACTGCGCCGCCGTGGACGGACGCCCGCCCAGCGGGCTGATCGGCCCCGGCTGGACGCAGGCGGCGTGGCTCGCCCGCTACCTGGCGGAGCACCCGGCCCCGAGCTTCCTCGACGGGCCAGAGCCGGCCGCGGGCGAGGTGGAGCCCCCGGCAGCGGAGCGCCCGGGCGTTATCCTGCTCAAGGCCCGCGGGGTCGACGTCGCCGCCGGCGGCGACGTCTCCGCCGGCCCTTGGGACTCCGTTCTGGTGGGCGACGTCCCGCAGCGGGTGGCCGTCTGGGCCGACCCGGCGCAGGGACGGTACTGCAAGATGGCCACGGTCGACGGGGTGCTGGTGGGCTTCGTGGCGGTCGGCATGCCGCGCACCGCGGCGGAGCTCGTCCTGCTCTACGAACGCGGCGCCGAACTGCCAGCCGACCGCTCCACGCTCTTCCGGCTCGACGACGCGGCGATGTCCCTGCCTTCGGCCCCGGCCGGCCCGGACGACGTCCTGTGCCGCTGCAGCGGAGCCACCCACGGCCAGGTCCAGCACGCCGTCGGCGAAGGCTGCTCCACCGTGGAGCAGGTCGGCGCATCCTGCCGCGCCGGCACCGGCTGCGGCGGGTGCCGGGACAAGATCGAGGCCCTGCTGGCCTCCGCGGTCAGCCCCGCCTGAAACCCCGCCCGCCATGGGCCACCGGCCTGACGTGGGCGTCCGCGTCTGGCAGGATAGGCCCATGGTGGGTTTCCTGATTCGCGTCGTCGTCAATGCCGTGGCCCTGGCCGTCGCCGCCTGGCTCATCCCCGGCATCCGGATCGGGTCCGAGGTTGCCGGGGCGGATCCCTCGCTTGCCTTCACGGTGCTCAGCTACCTGTTCGTGGGCCTGCTCTTCGGCCTGGTCAATGCGATCGTGCGGCCCATCGTGTCCCTGCTCGCGCTGCCCATCACCTGCCTGACCCTGGGCCTGTTCGCGATCGTCATCAACGCCGCCATGCTCATGCTGACGTCCTGGATCACCTCGTTCACCCCGGTCGGCTTCCACGTGGACACGTTTTTCTGGGACGCCGTGTTCGGATCGATCGTGATCGCCATCGTCTCGGCGATCATCGGCTGGCTGGTCCCCGACCGGTTCGACCGGGGCGAGTAGGGCGGGCCCCGTTCCGGGGCCGAGTCGGAGCTGAACGAGGCCCCTGCCGCAGGATCATGCGGCAGGGGCCTCGCTGCGGCACGGTGCATCGGAGCGACGCCGGTACCGCGTGCGGGGGCGGAAGGCTCAGGCGCCCGTCGGAACGATGGTGTACGCCTTGGTCAGTTCCTCCTCCACGAGCCATTCGCCGTTCCAGCCGTCGCCCATCGCACAGGCAACGCCCGGCCGCAGTTCGGTGCGTTCCCCGTTGGCGTGGATGAGCGCGCCGCGGCCGGACAGGATCTGGATGAACTCGAGGTAGCCGCTGTGCACCGTGGTGAAGCGCCCGGGCGTGATCCTCCAGTAGCCGACCTCATGCCGGGGGCCTGCATCCAGGACGAAGGTACGCGCGACCGGGGCGCCTTCACTGATCCGGTCGGCCGCGATTTCCACGGCCTCCGGCCAGTCCAGGTCCGCCACGTTGACGTGCGCAAGGGTGTCGTTGGTGATCATGCGCCCACCTCCACGGCCACGGGTGCGCTGATGGCCCCCGTTGCACCAATGGCCTCGGCAGCGCGGCGTCCGGAACGGAGCGCGCCTTCCATGAGACCGACGAAGTCCGGGTCCAGGTATTCGCCGGCGAAATGCACTCGGCCTATGGGGCTTTCCAGGGCGGCCGAATCGGCGGCCTCCCACGCGGCCGGCAGCGCAGCGTAGGCGCCGCGGGCGTACCGGTCCGTGGACCAGGTGGTGACGGTGGCGGTGCCTTCATCCAACTGCAGGTCGGGACGGGATGCCCGGGCGGCAGCCGCCCACTGCTCCGCCGACTCTTCGACGCGGAAGCGGTCCAAGGCCGCACGCGAGCCCATGAAGCCGTTGAGCACGGGGGCGACTTCACCTGTGGCATCGACCGCCGTCCAGGTCCAGAAGCGCCCCGGAACCGACATGACGGCGCTGGTTGGCGCCGGCGCGGCGAGGGGTACGTGGATCTTTGCGGCGTGCCCCTGAATGACCCGGCCGAGCAACGCTTCCCGAGCGTCGGCGGTCGGAACACGGACGGCTCCCGAACGGATGATGCCCAGCGGAAGCGCCACCACGGCCGCATCGTAGCGCTCGGTCCCGGCGGACGTGACGACCTCGACGCCGCCGCGGGTCTCACGCACCTCATGGACCGGGGTATTGAGCCGGATCCGGTCGCCCAGCAGGCCGCTGAGGCCCAACGCGATCGACTGGTTGCCGCCGGCCACGCGCCAACTCGGCTTCTCCGTGAACGAAGCGACCTGGCTCAGCGCGCCAGGGCTCAGCTCGGAGGCGGAGACGGCCGCGGAGATCTCCACCCGGCACCGCAGGGCCTCGGTCAGGTGCTCGTCTTCACGCATGCGGGCCAGGACGTCATCCACCGTGTACTGTCCCTCGAGGGACTGGGCCAGGGCGGTGGCGCGGGCTCCGGCAGCCGCGATGTCTGCCGTGGTGATCTCGGGGTGTTCGGCCAGTTCACGGACGTAGTAGCTCATGCCCGTATCGACCAGGTCCAGGCCCAGGCGTCCGGCGATTTCGCGCAGCTCGTCGTATCCCGAGAGCACGAATTCTGCACCGTGTTCGATGGTGGCCTCGCGGCCGGAGGGGGTGCCCACCCGGGAGGACCATACGCGCCCGCCGACCCGGTCGCGGGCCTCGAGGACGGTTACGTCGCAGCCGGCGTCCATCAGGCGGGTGGCCGCGGACAGACCCGCAAAACCGGCCCCAATGACGGCCACTGAAGTGACTTGGTTCTCTGCCATTATTGTTCGCTTTCCGCCGCGTCAGACGAGGCTGGGATCAGGGGTACGGGTGGAGAGGCTGGAGGTCTCGGCCAAGGAGCGGCCCTTCGTTTCGGGCGCCCAGGCAAGGCAGATGACGAAGGCGAGCACGGTGACGGCGGCGCCGATGAGCAGCGTTGCCTGAAGGCCGATGGTGCTGATACCGATGGGCAGCAGGTAGGTGCCGGTGGCGGCGCCGATGCGGGAAATGCCCACGGCCAGGCCGACGGCGGTCGCGCGCACCTCGGTCGGAAACAGTTCGTTCGGGTAGATCCACTCGAGCACGCTCGGTCCGCCGGAAGACAGGGCGTAGAAGGCGAAGGCAGCGATGACGAACCAGGCCGGGGCATCGGCCCACAGCCCCAGGCCGAGCAGCGCAACGGCCATCAGGGCAAACGGAACCACGGTCATGGGGCGGCGGCCCCAGGTCTCGATCAGCCGCAGCGCGGGGATGACGCCAATGGCGAAGAGGGCGGCGATCACCAGTTCGCCCAGGGTGCCGGCGTCTTCGCCCTTGATGCCTGCGGTGAGGAGAATCAGCGAGCCGAAAGTGTAGAGGGCGTATTGCGGCGTGATCTGGGCGAAGTAGAGCGTGCCGCACATGATGGTGCGCTTGAGATAGCCGCCGGTCACCAGCATGCGCAGATCGGCCAGCCCGGACCGGCGCTGGGACCCGGAGTCCACGGCGGCGGTGGATAGGTCGACGTCCACGCCATAGACCTTGCGGATGACATCCTCCGCTTCCCTCACGCGCCCCTTGCCCACCAGCCAGCGCGGGGATTCGGGAATGCCGCGGCGCATCAGAACGATGATGATGCCCAGGATTGCGCCGCTGAAGAGCATCCAGCGCCAAAGATCGTGGCCTCCGGACAGCGAGACCATCACGAAGCCGACCACAAAGGCGGTCATGGCGCCGAGGGACCAGGCAAGTCCGGAAAGACCAATCATGTAGCCGCGCCGCTTGGCCGGCGTGAACTCCGTCAACAGCGATGTCGCGATGGGGTAGTCCGCGCCGATGGCCAGGCCCAGAATGAAGCGCAGGACGATGAGTTGCCACGCGTCGGTGATGAAGGCGGTGAGCGCACACGAGGCCACCAGGACCGTCAGGTCGAGGGCGTACATCTTCTCCCGGCCAATCCGGTCGGTCAGCGCCCCGAAGAGGGTCGCGCCAAAGAAGATGCCGATCAGGGAGGCGGCGCCGATCAGCCCCATTTGGCCAGGAGTGGCGGGAATGTCTTCGGCGAAGCCAAGCATCGCAACGCCGATCAAGCTAAGCACGTAGCCGTCGAGGAACGGACCGCCGCAACACGCGATAAGCAGTTTGCGGTGGAACTTCGTCGTCGGCGCGTTGTCGATCACGCGGAATGCGTCCACGGGACCCTCCTTCAAGAGATGCAACCTAGGAACTGGAACCGGGCCGTTGATGTGACCCAAGACCCGCATCAACGTTAGGTGGCTCACAGGCGCGCGTTTCACGTACATCAGTACCAAGGGCACGGTTCATTCCGTCTTGAAGTACAGGACGGCCGCCGTGACTTGGGCCGACGTCCCCAGAAGAACCATGAGACGGCCAGGATTTGGGGCAGGCGGGTGGTGCCCCTGGAATCACTCCTGCTTGAGCGCGATCCGGGCTACCCAGAATTCGGCGAGATCGCGCGTCGATTTGAGGCTGCGTCCCGTCAGCTTCTCGATCCGGGCAAGGCGGTAGGCCAGGGTCTGGCGATGGATGCCCAAGGCTTGAGCGGTCGAGGCCCAGTTGCGGTCCTCGTCCAGGTATACGCACAGCGTCTCCAACAGCGGGGCCCCCGCCCCGTTGCCGTCCCGGAGCGGGCCAAGCACGTGCTCAATGACCTCCCTGGCCTCGCTTTCGGACCGCGGGGAAATGGAGAACACCGCTTCGTCGTAGGTGACGGCTTCCTCGGCGCCGTACCTGACCGACTCGTGGGCCCACTGGGCACGCAACGCCGCCTCGCGCACTTCGCCGAGTTGGGAGAACCGCGGCGAGATTCCCGCGCGCACGCCGTGGAGGGCGAAGACGGACCGGGCGGCGTCGAGGTCGGCGGCAGACAGGAGCGAGACGAGGTAGCCCTTGCGGACGGCGCTGGCATGGGCAATGTTGGCCAGCGACAGGGACTCGACAATGCGCTGTTCGTTCTCCGGCAGCATCACGGCGGCCACCAGGTCATCGACCCGCAGCCCCAGCTCCGCGGCATCCTGCTCCAGCCGGGAGAAGTTCGCATCACCGGAGTACGCATCAGTGAGCACCTGACGGCCGCGTCCGGCCGCGGCCAGGGCCACCGCGGCGCGACGGTCCGCCTCCATGGCCACCACCCTGCTCAGATGCACCAGAGTGAACGAGTCGAGCATCGAGCCCTGCCCCTCGTCGACGAGCAATGCCGTCCGCCGGCGCGTCGAAACCTGCCAGACGGAAACGGTTCCGTGCCGCAGCGACCCGACCCGCATGCTGCGCCCCTCCGCCACCCGCCCAAACGCCGCGGCCAGCTCGCGCACTTCCTCTGGCGTTACCTGCAGCCCGCCCGGCAGGACCGTGGCACCGGTCGTGACATCAATGGCGCACAGGGCCACGTGGAAAATCCGGCCCAACTCGCGCATGAACCCCTCCCGGTCCTCATGCGGCTCGAGCACGGCCTGGTACAGCCGGCTGAGCGTGAGGACCTGCTGGGTCTGCGTGGTCGAGTTCGCTGCGGCGACGATCCGCCCGATGCTGGCGAAGGGCACCGTACCGTGGGTGATCATGAGGGGGAAGGCCAGCCGGTCGGCTTCGGCAAGCATCTCCGGCCTCAGCTCGGGAGCCATCTGGTCATCCCCCACCGTCATTCCCGCAAGCCCCGCATGCTCCAGGCGGCGGACAAGCTCGGCCTGCTCCTTGCCGTCTGCGGGAATGCAGAGGCCCACGGTCATCAACAGCTCGTTGGGACCCAACCAGCGGTAGGGCTCGGGCATCTCGCAGCTGTGTGCCCACAACACACGGCGCTCGATCCCGCCCTCGCCGGCGATCAATCGAGTGCCGGCCGCATCCATGGCCAACAAGTCCGCAACCCTCAGGTTTTGCTCCATGCCGATACCTCGTATTTGAGTCTGATTCCCCGTGAACTTCCATACAATTGTCCGTCAAGCTCGATCTCCCCTGGACTACTGATGGGAACCCCGGTTCCCGTACTGGATGCCTCAGCGGCTGAGGTGGCAGTCGCCCTGGTCGAGGAGCCAAGGGTTCCGGTGACGCCAATCCCTTGCCTTGGCCGGGAAAGGGCGTGTAGCGTTTTAGATGGCCACGGGTCTTTGTTGAGCGGTGGCCAGCCAACGATGGGTGGCGGGAGAGTCCCGCCGTTTACGGTGGGCGCCGTAGGAGCAACTCCCTCCCCGGGAATCTCTCAGGCCCCCGTACCGCCACCCGTGGGCAACCCTGGAAAGCGGCCACAAGCCCACCGACGGTGCAAGCGCAGAAAGTCATTGCGCGGAAACTCTCAGGTTCCAAAACAGGGCGGGGAGGAATTTCTTCGGATGCCGCGCCTGTCCAGGGTGCGGCACTAGCCCTTGGAGTTCCCCATGACCGCCACAGACACCACCCCCGTGAGCACCGTTTCCCTCAAACAGACATCGCTGCACGCCGAGCACGCCAAGCTCGGCGCATCCTTCACCGACTTCGGCGGCTGGGACATGCCGCTGAAGTACGGCTCCGAACTGTCCGAGCACCGCGCGGTGCGCGAGGCCGCTGGCCTGTTCGACCTCTCCCACATGGGCGAGGTCTGGGCCGCCGGGCCGGACGCGGCGGCGTTCCTGGACTACGCGCTGGTCGGGAACCTCTCGGCGGTGCAGGTGGGCAAGGCCAAGTACTCCCTGATCTGCACCCCTGCCGGCGGGATCATCGATGACCTGATCGTGTACCGGCTCGCGGAGGACCGGTTCCTGGTGGTCCCCAACGCCGGCAACGCCCCGACCGTCGCCGCCGAACTGGCAGAGCGCGCCGCCGGGTTCGACGTGACAGTCACCGACGCCTCCGCCACCACCTCGCTGGTCGCGGTCCAGGGCCCGGCCGCCGAGGCCATCATGCTGGCCCTGGTCCCGGACGCCGAGGCGGAAAAGGTCACCGGGCTGCGCTACTACGCCTCCGCGGAGGCCACCGTCGCCGGGATCCCCGTGCTGCTGGCCCGCACCGGCTACACCGGCGAGGACGGGTTCGAACTGTTCGTGCCTAACGCCCAGGCTCCTGTCCTCTGGGCCGCGCTGGCTGAGGCCGGGCAGCCGCACGGGCTCAGCCCGGCCGGACTGGCCTGCCGCGACTCGCTGCGCCTGGAGGCCGGGATGCCGCTGTACGGCAACGAACTGTCCCTGGCCACGAACCCCTTCGAGGCCGGCCTGGGCCCGGTGGTCTCCTTCAAGAAGGAGGCCGGATTCGTCGGCCGTGCCGCCCTGGAGGCCGCGAAGGCCGCCGGCCCGGCCCGGACGCTGGTGGGCCTGAAAGGCCTGGGCCGGCGCGCGGCCCGGGCACACTACCCCGTCCTCAACGACGGCGCCGTGGTCGGCGAGGTCACCTCCGGCCAGCCGTCCCCGACCCTGGGATACCCGGTCGCCTTGGCCTACGTCGACGCCGGCCTCGCCGAGCCCGGCACCAGGCTCGAGGTCGACCTGCGCGGTAAGGCCGAACCCTTCGAGGTCGTCGCCCTGCCCTTCTACAAGCGCCAGAAGTAGAACCCCACCCCTCCCGGGCGGCCATGCTCCCCCAGCAGGAGCCACCCGCCACCCAACCCCTGCAGCCCGTCCACACCCCGTGGGCCCACCGCGAATCGAGGCAGTACCCATGGCCATTAGTGTCTTCGACCTTTTCAAGGTCGGCATCGGCCCGTCCAGTTCCCACACGGTGGGACCGATGCGGGCCGCCCGGAGCTTCACGGCGCACCTGGCCCACACCGGCCTGCTCGGCAGGGTGGAAGGGCTGCGGGTGGACCTCTACGGGTCCCTGGCGGCGACCGGCCACGGACACGGCACCTTCACCGCGGTGCTGCTGGGGCTGGAGGGCTTCGACCCGGAAACCGTGCTGCCGGCCGACGCGGAGGAGGCACTGGGCCGCATCGAGGCGACCGGGCTCCTGCGCCTGGGCGCGGAACTGGAGGTCCCGGCCATGGCCGGGGCGAACCCCGCGCCAACGGGTGGGCCGGAGCTGGCCTACGGGGTGAAAGACATGGTCCTGCACCCGCTGACGGTGCTGCCCACCCACACCAACGGGATGCGGTTCGCGGCCTTGGGGCCGAACGGCGAGGAACTCGAGGCCCAAACCTGGTTCTCGGTGGGCGGCGGGTTCGTCATCCGCGAGGGGGCCGAGGACACGGTCCTGGACCGGATCGAATCGGCGATCGCCGTCCAGCCCCACCCGTTCCGCACCGCGGCCGAACTGCTGGGGCACAGCCGTGCCACGGGCCTTCCCATCAGTGGCGTGATGTACGCCAACGAACTCGCCGTCCGCACCGAGGACCAGATCCGCACCGGCCTGGTGCACCTGTGGGACGTGATGGAGGCCTGCAAGAACTCCGCGCTGGCCCGCACCGGCGAGCTGCCCGGAGGCCTGCGGGTGCGCCGCCGGGCGCCTGCCTGGCACGCACGCCTGAGCGGGCAGGATCCGCACCGCGACCCCGTGTTTTGGCAGGAGTGGGTGAACCTGGTGGCCCTGGCCGTGAACGAGGAGAACGCCTCCGGCGGGCGGGTGGTCACCGCTCCCACCAACGGGGCCGCAGGCATCATCCCGGCCGTGCTGTTCTACGCCACGCACTACGCCCCGGGCGCCACCTCGCGCACCCGGGCGGAGCAGGAGGAGGTCGTGGCGCGGTTCCTGCTCGCGGCCGGAGCCGTGGGCGTGCTCTACAAGGAGCAGGCCTCGATCTCCGGGGCCGAGGTCGGCTGCCAGGGCGAGGTCGGCTCCGCGTCCTCCATGGCCGCGGCCGGCCTCGCCGAGATCCTCGGCGGCACCCCGGAGCAGGTGGAGAACGCCGCCGAGATCGCGATGGAACACAACCTCGGCCTGACCTGCGACCCGATCGGCGGACTGGTCCAGGTCCCGTGCATCGAACGCAACGCGATCGCCGCAGCGAAGGCCATCAACGCCGCCAAGATGGCGCTGATGGGCGACGGCCAGCACCGCGTTTCCCTCGACGAGGTCATCATCACCATGCGCGAAACCGGCCGCGACATGAGCGACAAGTACAAGGAAACCGCCCGCGGCGGACTGGCCGTCAACGTCGTCGAATGCTGAACCGCCGTCCCCGACCCAGTGGTTCCGGTTGCCCCGGTTCCTATCCAGCCTGTTCCGCCACCACTTTTGAAGGAGTCCTTCCATGAGCCTGGCCCCCGACGGCCGCCGCCTGTTGCGCATCGAGGCGCGCAACTCCGCCACCCCGGTCGAGCGCAAGCCCGAGTGGATCAAGGCCAAGGTCAACATCGGCCCCGAGTACGTGGAACTGAAGAAGCTGGTCAAGACCGAGGGCCTGCACACCGTGTGCGAGGAGGCCGGCTGCCCGAACATCTTCGAGTGCTGGGAGGACCGCGAGGCCACGTTTTTGATCGGCGGCTCCGAGTGCACCCGACGGTGCGACTTCTGCCAGATCGACACCGGCAAGCCCGCGGCCCTGGACCGGGCCGAACCGTTCAAGGTCGCCCAGTCCGTCAAGCAGATGGGGCTGCGCTA
>NZ_BAABEO010000012.1:0-282220 GCF_039540195.1 Arthrobacter ginkgonis
CCGGACAACCATTCACGCCAGGCCCCCGACCACACGGTCGGGGGCCTGACGCCTTTAACACCCCCAAGATTCTGAGTCGATTCTGGCCGCTCCGCTATGCGGCTTTCCCGGACTACTTGCGCTGCGCCATGGTGTCGCTGATCTGGCGGGCGGCCTGGATGACGGCGCCTCCGAAGTCTTCTCCCGGCGAGACGGAAACCCGGGCCAAGGGCATGGCAAGGCAGACCACGGCCAGGGTTTGACCATCGAGGGGAACCGGGACGCTGACGGATCCCAGGCCGGGCGTCCGCGCGCCGACGGACTCGACCCACCCCTTCGTCTGTACGTCCTGCAGGGCTTCGCTTTCGGCGGCCAGCAGCCGCCCGCTGGATCCGGCTGGCAGGGGGAGCCGGGAACCGGGAGGCAGGGTGGCCCGCAGCTCGTGCCGGCTGTCGGAACTGAGCAGACAGATACGTTCGTCGCTCCGCCGGACCCAGAGCTGGGCGGTCTCGCCCGTCGTGTCCCGGAGCCGCTCCAGCACGGGAAGGGCCGCGTTCTCCAGTGCCGAGCGGACGAACCGGTGGCCAAGCCGGAACGCCCCGTCGTCGGTGCGCCGCAGGAACCCGTACTCGGCCATTTGCAGGGCCAGGCGATGCGCCGTTGACAGGGAGAGTCCGGTGCGGCGGGAAAGCTCGCTGGCGGAGACGGCGGAGTGCCCAACGGCGTCGAGGATCGCGGCGGTCCGCTCAAGGGTGCGGTTGCTGCCGGAAGGTTCGGGAGAAGACATGCCGCTAGCCTACGGTCAGCCCCGCTCCGCACGCATGTCTCACCTGCTCCGTTCCAGCGAGGCGGCCATGTATTCAGCCACCACCTTCTGCGAGATCGCGACGTCGAGCACGAACACGCCCTCCTTATGGGTGGCAAGCCATTCCTCGAGAACGGACAGCTCCGCCAGCCGGTGAATCTTCGCCCCGTCCGCGCCGAGCGCCCGCCCGACGGCGGCGAAGTCGACTTCGTCGATGAGCATCGCGTGGTCGTGCAGCCCCTTGGAGGCGTACTGGTGCAACTCGGCTCCGTAGGCGGAGTCGTTCAGCACCACCACGACACCTCGACGGGTCGCACGCAGGAACGTTTCGACGTCGGCCAGGCCCATCAGTCCGCCACCGTCTCCGGTGACCAGGACCGTGGTGCGGTCGGGGCGTGCAGCCGAGACTCCTGCCGCGGAACCGAAGCCCAGTCCGATCGACTGGAAGGCGGTGCCGACGAGGACCATCGCGTGCGGGTCGGGCACGGACAGGTACATCGGCGCCCACCCGATGAAGTGTCCGCCGTCCATGACCACCGACCGCTCCGCGGGGAGGACCCGTTCCAGTGCCGCGACCACCGTTCGCGGGTTGAGCCTTCCATCCGGACCGAATTCGGCGGGATCCTCCACCGGCTCGGAGGACCGGAAGGAGTCTCCGGCCACCTCGGGAACGCGGTCGCGCCAGGTCGGGGCCCCGCTAGCCCCCACCCGCTCAAGCAAGCCCTCAATGAAGGGCAAGATATCGGCCCGGACGTACTCTCCGTCAAACGGCTGCGCCGAGGCGGGTTCGTTGTCAATGCGGACCACCCGGGTGCCGGCCGGAAAGAGGGTCCCGTAGCGGGTCTGGAAGGTGTTGAGGCTGGCACCGACCACCAGCACCAGGTCGGCCTCGCGGGCGAACTCCAGCCGGTGGCTGCGCGTGAAGCCGCCGGCGATTCCCAGGTCCCACGGGCTGTTGAAGGCATTGGCCGCCATGACGGAGGTCATGAACAGGGCGCCCAAGCGGTCGCCCAAGTCCCGGAGCGGGGCCGCCGCGCCGGCCAGGAGGACGCCGCGTCCGGCGAGGATGAGGGGGCGCTCGGCAGCCCGGAGCAGCGCGGCCACGCGGTCCAGATCATTGGGCAGGGCGGGCCAGGCGGGCTTTGTGGGGAGCGGTTCCAGCGACTGCGGGGCGGCCAGCGGGGCCGTGGCCAAGTCGTAGGGGATGGCGAGCACCACTGGCTGGACCGTCTGCAGGGCCAGGTCAAAGGCGCGGTGGGCGATTTCGGCCGCGTTCGTCGGATCGACGACGAGCGTGGTGACGCCAACGGCTTCAGCGGCCTTCACTTGGTCGATGTCGAAGAAGCGCCGGCCGCCCGCGGGCGCGTCCCCCACCACGAGGACCAGCGGGATTCGGGCAATTCGTGCTTCGGCGAGGGTGGTGTAGGCGTTGGTGAAACCGGCGCCGTACGTCGTCGTCGCGGCGGCGATTTCTCCGGTGGCGCGGTGGTAGGCATCGGCCATGGCGATGGTCGCGGCCTCGTGGCGGGCGGACGTGAACGGGAAGCCGCGATGCGTGAGGTAGCTGATGAGATGGGCGTTTCCGTTGCCCATCAGTCCGAACAGGTGCCCGGCGCGCTGGGACACGACCTCCGCTACGGCCGCGGACAGGTGCCCCTCGTCCGGCAACGGAACCGTTTCGCGTCCAATTTCGCTGGCATGAGTGGCGGTGGGATTTGGCATCGTTGTCCTTCGGTTCGGTTCGGTTCGGAGCGGTTGTTCGGGTGCTCAGGCGGGCTGGGCGACAGATTGGGCGACAGGTTGCGCGTGGCGGTGCTTGCGGGTGAGCGCCTCGTACGTCGCGGCGTTCTGCCGGCAGTGCTCGACCTCCTCGGCCGTGAGCGGTCGGCGCACCTTGGCGGGGACGCCCGCGACCAGGGAACCCGGAGGAATTTCCGTGCCCTCGAGCACCAGCGCGTTGGCGGCGACCAGCGAGCCCGCGCCAACGGTGGCGCCGTTGAGCACGGTGGCGTTCATGCCGATCAGGGCCCCGTCGCCGACCGTGCAGCCATGCAGGACCGCCCCGTGCCCGATGCTGACGTGGTCCCCGATCCGTGCGGGATGGCCGGGGTCGGCGTGAACGACGGCGGTGTCCTGCACGTTCGATCCGGCGCCGACGGTGATGGATTCCATGTCGGCACGGAGCACGGCTCCGTAGAAGATGCCGGTGGCGGGGCCGATTTCGACGTCGCCGATGACCGCGGCGGTCGGGGCGATCCAGGCGTCCGTCGCGATGTTCGGGGCGTGGCCGGCGATGGAGACGATGAGGGGGTTCATGGAACGTTCCTTTACTGGAAGTGGAGAGGGCCGGGCGTCAGCCCATGAAGGGGACCAGCAGGGCGGTCACGAACAGGACCAGGGCTCCGCCGATCCGGTTGGTCAGCGCCGCGAACGGCATCAGGTGCATGCGGTTGGCGGCCGAGAGGACGGACACGTCGCCGGATCCGCCGGTGTCGGCCATGACCAGGCCGGGGGTGATCGCGGCCTCGACGAAGTGGAACTTCACCAGCCAGCCGAGGAATCCGGAGGAGGGGGTGGCGACGATGACGGTGGCGATGGTCAGCACGATGAACACCGGGTTGCCCATGGAGGCGAGGACCTCGTCGATCTTGATGTAGGTGATGGAGACGCCGACCAGCAGGGCCGGGACCAGCACCGAGGAGACCATCTCGCCCCAGTCGGAGGCGGAGTCCTCGAGGTCCTGGGGAAGCAGGCCGAAGATCTTCAGCGCGGCCGCGGCGATGATGGTCCAGGCGTACGGGTGCAGGAACTCCAGGTAGGTACCGAGCAGCTCGCCGAGGACGAACAGCACGGACGCGATGGCCAGGCCCTTGCCCAGGGCGAGGTAGGAGGAGGCGTCGCGCTTCTTCGGGGTGCTGAGCTCGCCGGCGGTGCCCTTGATGCGCATCAGCTCGCCGTGGCCGTTGAAGCCGACGAACAGCTGCTTGCGGCGCTTGCCCAGGCCGTTGTAGAGGCCGGCGATGAGAATGCAGACGACGTTGGCCAGGACGACGGCGGAGAGCAGGTCGCCCATGAACGTGGCGGGATCGGTGCCGGTCTTGGCGGCGTACATTTCCGACATGGGCAGGGCGCCCAGGCCCAGGCCGCCGGCCATGATCGGGGCGGCGATCATCAGCATGGCGTTGAAGAAGCCCATGCCCATGGCGGCGCCGATCGCGCCGATGATGACGAAGGTGGCCACGAGGCAGCCCAGCAGGGGGACCGCGAAGCGTGGGCCGGCCTTGAGCAGCAGGGCCCGCGGCATGCCGAGGATGGAGCCGGCGATGATCGCGACGACGAAGAAGTCCAAAAAGCCCTGCGGGTCCACGAAGGTCTGGACCACCGTCACGAGGTTCTCCGGCAGCAGCCCCATGAACAGCAGCAGGGCCGGCACGAAGGTGCACAGGACGGTGGGCAGCCCGAAGTCGCGGACCACCGGGAACAGGTTGCCGATCCAGATGAGCAGCCCGCCGAACAGGATGGTCACGGCGAAGCCGGAGACCATGGACTCGGGCAGCGTGCCGGTCAGGGCGGCGATGAAGACGACGGCGGCCATCGCCAGGTAGACCGGCAGCGGGAGGCTGGCGATCTTCAGGCCCAGCCTGCCCGGGTGGTGCGTGCCGAGGCGGTTGCCGACCGAGGCCTCGACGGGGCGGGACATGCCGGAGTCGCCGTTGACCGCGGTCTCGTCGTTCATGGTGTCCAGTTTGTTCTCGGACATGGTGGTCTCCCAAGTGGGTGAGGTGTGTGAGGGGGTACGCCCCGGACCGTGACGTCGGGCGCTCCTTTCGGGGCCGGACAGCCGGCCCCGAAAGGGGAATGCCGCAGGGGATACTGCTGCAGCGGGTTAGCGCGTGGCCGGCTCCGCCACCCGGGGCGAACGGGCCAGGGTGGCCCGGCCGAGCTCGACGGCCTCGGCGAGGCGGTCCTCGTCGATGCCGGTCTCGTGGCCGGCGGCGTGGAGGTGGCGGACCAGCTCCTCGGTGGCGATGTTGCCGTGAGCGCCGGGCGCGAACGGGCAGCCGCCGTAGCCGCCGAGCGCCGCGTCGAACCGGGTGATGCCGGCAGCGATGGCGGCATCGACGGTCTCCAAGGCGCGGCCGTGGGCGTTGTGCAGGTGCAGGTAGTACGTGAGGCCGGGTTCGGCGTCCAGGACGTGGTGGACGCTGGCCATGGCCTCCTCGGGCCCGGTGGTGCCCAAGGTGTCGGCCAGGCCGATGTCGCGCACGCCCATGTCCTTGAACGCGCGGACGATCTTCAGCAGGCGGTCGCGATCGATCCGGCCCTCGAAGGGGCAGGTGAAGGCGGTGGAGATCCCGGCGAAGAAGTTGGCGTCGGGGTACTTGACCACCTCGGCCGCCAGGCTGGCCATGGCCTCGTCGATGCCCCGGCCGGCGTTGGCCGTGCTGTGCGCCTGGCTCGCCGACGTCACGATCTGGATGTTGCGCGCCCCGGACTCCACGGCCCGGGCCACGCCCTTGCCGTTGAGGGTCAGGACCGTGAGTTCCGCCGTCGTGCGCGCTTTCATTCCGGCGAGCACATGCTCGGCGCCGGCCATCTGCGGGACGCGGGCCGGGTTGACGAAGGAGGCTACCTCGAGCCGGCCGATTCCGGCCGCGGCGATGGCCTCGCCGATGGCGATCCGGTCCTCGACGGAGACGATCGCGTCCTCGTCCTGGAGGCCGTCGCGGAGGAAGACGTCGGTGACTTGGATCCGCATTTAGCGCACCTCCTCGGGGGCCTGCAGGCGGACGAGCTCGTCCTCGGTGAACCCGGCGACGTCCCGCAGGATCTCGTCGGTGTGCTGGCCCAGATCGGGGCCGACCCACTGGACCCGCCCTTCGTGGCCGGGGATCTTGGGCACGACGCCGGGGAAGCGGATGAGTTCGGGTTCGTCCTCGACGAGGACCTCGTGGGTCTGGATCATGTCGCGGGCGAGGTAGTGCTCGTCGTTGGCGATGGACGGAGCGTCGTAGACGGGGCCGGCCGGCACGCCGGCGGCGTTGAGGCCGTCGAGGGCCTCGGGGAGCGGGCGGGCGCTGGTCCACGCGGCGATGATTCCGTTGAGCTCCTCCTCGCGGGCGCTGCGTCCCTCGGTGGTCTCGAGGGTCGCGTCCCCGGCGAGGTCCTCGCGGCCGACGGCGCGCATGAGGCGCTTGAAGACGGAGACGGAGTTGCCGCCGATGACCACCTCGAGGCCGTCGCCGGTCGGGTAGGAGCCGGTGGGAACGACGCCGGGCAGGGCCCCGCCGGTGCGCTGGCGGATCATGCCATACGCGTCGTAGTCCGGGACCAGCGACTCCAGCAGGCTGAACACGCCCTCGTAGAGGGCGACGTCGACCGTCTGCGGGCCCGTGTGCTTCACACCCTTGGCCTTCTGCAGCATGAGCATCAGGGCGCCGATGACGCCGTAGAGCCCGGCGACGGTGTCACCCATGCTGGCCGCGGCGCGGCCGGCCGGGCGGTCCGGCTCACCGGTGATGTAGCGCAGGCCGGCGAAGGACTCCGCGGAGCTGCCGAACCCTGCGCGGTCCTTGTAGGGGCCGGTCTGCCCGTAGCCGGAGATGCGCACAAAGACGAGGTCGGGGTTGATCCTGGTCAGCTCGTCCGGCCCCAAGCCCCACTTCTCGAGCGTGCCGGGGCGGAAGTTCTCGATCAGTACATCGGTCGTGGCGATGATGCGCTTGACCGCTTCGCGGCCCAAGTCGCTGCGCAGGTCCAAGGCCACGGACTTCTTGTTGCGCCCGATCGTGCGGAACAGCATCGAGGTGGTGCCGCGGGTCTTGCGCCAGTCTCGCAGCTCGTCACCGCCGTTGGGCCGCTCGATCTTGATGACCTCCGCGCCGAAGTCGCCGAAAAGCCTGGCCGCGAAAGGGGCCGCGATGAAGCTGCCCAGTTCCAGCACGCGAACACCCTCCAACGGAAGGGAATTGCCCTCGATCTGTAGTTCGTCGGTCATGAAATTCGTCCCGCCTGTGAAAAACTCCCACCTAGTGGGAATCGCCTGTCATTTAGCGGGGAAACGTTAGCAGTGAGATGTGACGCGCACAACACCCTTTTTTCGACTGTGGGGTGGGTGGGTGGTTTTTCGAGCGGCTTAGCGGCCCGGGGCACCGCCGGGCAAGCCTCACGCGAGTGGGGCGCGGGTTTGTGGATGCAGGGCGTTCGCCCCTTCCGTGGGGGCGCGTAATCGAGATCACCCTGAAAACGTTCCCCGGAGCGGCCCGGTGGTAGGGAGGGCCTCAAATGTCATGTAAGATTGATGCATTGAGTCCATGAATGGCTCGTAATCACAGGCTTCGCGCACCAGGCATCCTCAGGGATTCGGTGAGGCGAAAAAGGGTTACGGCGGTCATAGCGTGGGGGAAACGCCCGGTCCCATCCCGAACCCGGAAGCTAAGACCCACAGCGCCGATGGTACTGCACCCGGGAGGGTGTGGGAGAGTAGGACACCGCCGGACAACATTTGCAGGGCCCCGACCAATTAGTCGGGGCCCTGACGTTTAAGACCAGCAGCGATCCCTCAATCGGATCCCTAAGCTGCTGGCTTGCGGCTCGTCTAATATTGGATGAGTCCATTTTGCGGCGGTACCACCAGTGCCGCGTTGTTTTTTGAACACCACCTGGAGCGTTTGGATGCGTTCCGCAGAGAGGAACGGCCAAAGTGGCTGAAGATCAGAGGAATCCCCGCGAGCAGCGCTCCGGCACCTACAACAAGCAGCAGTCGGGCGGCCGTGGAGCTTATGGCAACGACCGCCGCGAGGGTGGTTTCCGCGGAGGTGACCGCCGTGAAGGTGGCTACCAGGGCGGGGACCGTCGCGAAGGTGGCTTCAAGGGTGGCGACCGCCGCGAGGGTGGTTTCCGTGGTGGGGACCGTCGCGAAGGCGGTTACCAGGGCGGAGATCGTCGCGAGGGTGGCTTCAAGGGTGGCGACCGTCGCGAGGGTGGCTTCAAGGGTGGCGACCGTCGCGAGGGTGGTTTCAACCGCGAGGGTGGCTTCAAGGGCGGGGACCGTCGCGAAGGTGGTTTCAACCGTGAGGGCGGCTTCAAGGGCGGGGACCGCCGTGAAGGTGGATTCCGCGGTGGCGACCGCCGTGAAGGTGGCTACCAGGGCGGAGACCGTCGCGAAGGCGGCTTCAACCGCGAGGGTGGCTTCAAGGGCGGAGACCGTCGCGAAGGTGGCTTCAACCGTGAGGGCGGCTTCAAGGGTGGTGACCGCCGTGAAGGTGGATTCCGCGGTGGCGACCGCCGTGAAGGTGGCTACCAGGGCGGAGATCGTCGCGAGGGTGGCTTCAAGGGCGGAGACCGTCGCGAAGGCGGCTTCAACCGTGAGGGCGGCTTCAAGGGTGGCGACCGCCGTGAAGGTGGATTCCGCGGTGGCGACCGCCGTGAAGGTGGCTACCAGGGCGGAGACCGTCGCGAAGGCGGCTTCAACCGTGAGGGCGGCTTCAAGGGCGGGGACCGCCGTGAAGGTGGATTCCGCGGTGGCGACCGCCGTGAAGGTGGCTACCAGGGTGGAGACCGTCGCGAAGGCGGCTTCAACCGTGAGGGCGGCTTCAAGGGTGGCGACCGCCGTGAAGGTGGCTACCAGGGCGGAGATCGTCGCGAGGGTGGCTTCAAGGGTGGCGACCGCCGTGAAGGTGGATTCCGCGGTGGTGACCGCCGTGAAGGTGGCTACCAGGGCGGAGACCGTCGCGAAGGCGGCTTCAACCGTGAGGGTGGCTTCAAGGGTGGCGACCGCCGTGAAGGTGGCTACCAGGGCGGAGACCGTCGCGAAGGCGGCTTCAACCGTGAGGGCGGCTTCAAGGGCGGCGACCGCCGTGAAGGCGGCTTCAAGGGTGGAGAGCGCCGTGAGGGTGGTTACCAGGGCGGGGACCGCCGTGAGGGTGGCTTCAACCGTGAGGGCGGCTTCAAGGGTGGAGACCGCCGTGAAGGCGGGTTCCGCAGTGATGACCGCCGGGACGCACGCCCCCCGCGCAGCCGTGACGAAGCCGGCTCCTGGCCGCGCCCGGAAGGCGAGCGCGCCCCGCACAACGCGGCCGACCTGCGCAGCTCGAACCGCCCGGACCGCCCCAAGTCCCCGGACATCGACGACGATGTGACCGGCAAGGAACTTGACCGCATCACCAAGGCGGAGCTGAAGTACCTCGACGAGCAGAATGGCGAGTGGGTGTCCAAGCACCTGGTCATGGCCGGTCGCCTGATCGACATCGAGCCGGACCTCGCCTACGAGCACGCCCTGGCTGCGAGCCGCCGCGGCGGCCGCGTGGCCGTCGTCCGCGAGGCCGTGGGCCTGACCGCCTACACCGCCGGCCACTACGCCGACGCGCTGCGCGAATTCCGCACCCACCGCCGCATCAGCGGGTCCAACGTCCACCTGCCGGTGATGGCCGACTGCGAACGCGGCCTTGGCCGCCCGGAAAAGGCCCTCGAAACCGCGCACAGCGAAGAGGCCCTGACGCTGGACATCCCCGGCCAGGTGGAGATGGCGATCATCGCCTCCGGCGCCCAGACCGATCTCGGCAACCTCGAGGCTGCCCTCGCCGAGCTGGAGATCCCGCAGCTGGACATCAACCGCGCGTTCTCCTTCAGCCCGCGCCTGTTCGGTGCCTACGCCGACGCCCTCGAGGCCGTCGGCCGCGACGAGGAGGCCTACCGCTGGCGCCGCCAGGTGACGGTCGCCGAGAGCGCCCTCGGTGTGGGCGAGTTCGCCGAGCCGGACATCATCGACCTGGTCGAGGACGACGAAGAGCCGGTCCGCAAGCCGCGTGCCAAGGACGTCCTGGACCGCGAAGACGCCCCGCAGGGCATCGACGCCGAGGACGGACTGTCGGCCGAAGCCGCCGAGGCGTCCCTGGACAGCGCGGATGGCATCGACGAGGACGGCAACTCCGAGGACGCCTTCGACGATGACGAGGAGGACGAAGAGTACGACGACGACGATTCGGCCGGCGAGGATCCTGACTTCGACGAGGACGACGAGGAGGACGAGGACTCGGAAGAGGACTTCGGTTCCTTCGGCGCCGACGAGCAGGACCCGGCCTCCATCGACGCGACCTCCGACGAGCGCTAAGGGCACACCGTAGCGATGCTGATTTCCGGTTTCGACGCCGTCCTGTCCGACCTGGACGGCGTGGTCTACGCCGGTGCCGGGGCGATCGAGGGAGCCGTGGGCTCCCTCGATCGCCTGGCCTCGGCCGGCGTCTCGCTGGCGTACATCACCAACAACGCCTCGCGGTCTCCCGACGCCGTTGCCGCGCATCTGCGCGACCTCGGCGCCCCGGCCTCCGCCGAGCAGGTGTTCGGTTCCGCAGACGCCGGCGCCGAACTGCTGGCCGGGCTCGTCGAGCCCGGAGCGAGCGTCCTGGTGGTCGGCAGCGCCTACCTGCGGGAGCAGGTGGTCCGCCACGGCCTGAGCCCGGTCGCTTCCGCGGCGGAGCATCCCGCGGCCGTCATCCAGGGCTTCGACCCCGCCGTCAGCTGGACCGACCTGGCCCAGGCCTCCTACGCGGTCAGCGCCGGTGCCGTGTGGGTCGCCACCAACACCGACCTCACCATCCCGCGCGCCGAAGGCATGGCCCCGGGCAACGGCTCGCTGGTCGCGGCCGTCGCCGCCGCCTCCAAAGCCGTTCCGCACGTGGCCGGCAAGCCGGAACCGCTGCTGTTCCGCCGCGCCGCGACGCGCCTCGGGGCAGCGCGCCCGCTGGTGGTCGGCGACCGGCTGGATACCGACATCCGCGGTGGCAACGCGGCCGGTTACAGCACCGCGGCCGTGCTCACCGGCGTCGACACCCCCGAAAGCATCCTTGCCGCACGCCGCGACGAACGCCCCGACTTCCTGATCGCCGACCTCACCGAGCTGTACCTGCCGTACCCGGAGGTCCGTGGGGACGGGGCGGGCTTCACGTGCGGCGAGGCCCGCGCCCAGGTCGACGGCGACACGCTCACCGTTGCGGGCGAAAGCACCGACCTGAACGCCTGGCGTGCGGCCTGCGCGGCCTGGTGGCTCGCGCACCCGCATGCGGAAACGGCCAGGCTCCCGCAGGTGGATTTCGTCGGCGCCTGACCGGCACCATGCTGGCGGCATCCGCCCAGCGCACCACACATCCGCAGCGCCGTACCTCAGCGCCATACCTTAGGGAGGCCCCGTGAACACCCCGGAACCGAACCGGTCCGGTGCTCCCGCCTGGCCGGACACGGCCACGCGGGCCGGCGGCGGGGCCGCACCCGGTGACGGATCCGGCGAGGCTGGACTCGCCGCCGCCTTGTCCGTGCTCGGCGGCCTGCCCGATCTGCCGGTGGGGGAGCACGCCGCCGTCTACGACGGCCTCCACGAGGCCCTGCTGCAGGCGCTCGACGCCGACGCGGACCTTTCGGACACCGCTTCGGACAACGTTGGTTCGAACAGCGCTGGCCCAAACACTGCGGTGGGGGAGGCGTAATGGCGCGGCTGGATCAGGAGCTGGTTGCCCGCGGGCTCGCCCGCTCCCGCACGCACGCGGCAACGCTGATCGCCGAGGGGCGCGTCCGCCTCGACGGCACGACGGCGGCCAAGGCCTCCCGGAGCGTTCCCGCCGATGCCGCGGTGGAGGTTCTGCCGGCCGCGGCGGAGGAGTACGTGAGCCGCGCCGGGCACAAGCTGGCGGGCGCGCTGGAAGCCTTCTCCGCCGTCGTGGTCCCCGGCAGGCGCTGCCTGGACGCCGGCGCCTCCACCGGCGGATTCACCGATGTCCTGCTGCGCAGGGGCGCGAGCCGCGTCGTGGCCGTCGACGTCGGCCACGACCAGCTGGTGCCGCAGTTGCGCGCGGACCCGCGGGTGGACGTGCACGAGGGCCTGAACATTCGCTACCTGGACCCCGCCGGGATCGGCGGCCCCGTGGACCTGGTGGTCGCGGACCTTTCCTTCATCTCCCTCACCCTGGTGGTGGCCCCGCTCGCGGCAGCCACCCGCCCCGGCGGCGACCTGGTGCTGATGGTCAAGCCGCAGTTCGAGGTCGGCCGCGACAACCTGGCCCGCACCGGAGTCGTCACCGACGCGGGCTTGCGCCGCCGCGCCGTCGAGGGCGTGCTGGCGGCCGCGGCCGAGGCCGGACTGGACCTGGCGGGGCTGGCCCGCAGCCCGCTGCCTGGCCAGGACGGCAACGTCGAGTTCTTCCTTTGGCTGCGCCGCCCGGCCGAAACCGGTGCCGCCGAAACCGGTGCCGCGGGCCCGGCCGGGAAGGCCCCAGGAAACGCGTCGGCCCTGCCGCCGGTGGATATCGGAGCCGTTGACTATTCTTGAAACGGCCGACCCTGATCCGCGGGACCGGCCCGGCGACCGGAAGGAACGCATGAGAAGGATCCTGGTCCTCGCGCACACTGGGCGGCCCGATTCGCTGCAGGCGGCGTTGGACACCTGCACGCGGCTGCGCAGTGCCGGCCTGATTCCGGTCATGCGCCGGCTGGAACTGCAGAACCTGCGCAACACCGCCGCCGGCGAATCCCTGGAGGTGGAGATCCTCGACGAGGACACCAGCCTCGACAGCGTCGACCTGGGCATGGTCCTGGGCGGCGACGGCACCGTGCTGCGCTCTGCCGAACTGGTGCGCAACTCCAACGTCCCGCTGCTGGGCGTGAACCTCGGCCACGTCGGCTTCCTCGCCGAAAGCGAGCACGCGGACCTGGCCCAGACCGTCGATTGGGTGGTCAACCGGGAGTACACGGTCGAGGAGCGGATGGCGATCGATGTCCAGGTGTGGCTGGGCAACCGCCGCATCGCCCGCACCTGGGCGCTCAACGAGGCCGCCGTCGAGAAGGCCAACCGCGAACGCATGATCGAGGTGGTCATGGAGGTCGACGGCCTCCCCATCAGCACCTTCGGCTGCGACGGCATGGTCATGGCCACCCCAACCGGCTCCACCGCCTATGCGTTCTCCGCCGGCGGGCCGGTGGTGTGGCCCGAGGTGGAGGCCCTGATCATGGTCCCCATCAGTGCGCACGCGCTGTTCGCCAAGCCGCTGGTGATCGCCCCGACGTCCGTCATGGCGCTGGAACTGCTGACCCGCACCGATGCGCAGGCAGTGCTCTGGTGCGACGGCCGGCGCACCGTCGACCTGCCCCCGGGCTCCCGGGTGGAGGTGACCCGCTCCAACCGGCCCGTGCGGCTGGCCCGCGTGAACCGCACCCCGTTCAGCGAACGCCTGGTGCGCAAGTTCGAACTGCCGACCAAGGGCTGGCGCGGCCCCGTTCCGGTCAAGGACCGCGAGACGGAAACGGCGGCGCTGCCCACGGTCCCCGGTTCCCTCCACGTCATCGAGCCGCGGCACTACGCCCCGCGGCCGGAAAGGGAGCACCCGTGATCGAAGAGATCCGCATCAGCGACCTGGGCGTCATCAGCCAAGCCACCCTGCCGCTGGGGCCCGGCCTCAGCGTGGTCACCGGCGAGACCGGCGCGGGCAAGACCATGGTCATCACGGCCCTGGGCCTGCTGTTGGGCCACCGCGCCGATGCCGGCGCCGTGCGCCACGGCGCGGCGCAGGCCGTTGCCGAGGCCACCTTGCGCCTGCCCCGCGGCAGCCGCGCCCTGGAGCGGGCCGAGGAGGCCGGAGCGCTGGTGGAGGACTACGGCGACGGCACCGAACTGATCATCGCCCGCGTGCTGAGCGCGGAGGGCCGCAGCCGGGCCGCCGTCGGGGGCCGCTCGACCCCGGTCGGGGTGCTGGCCGAGCTTGGCGAGGACCTGGTGGCCGTGCACGGCCAGACGGACCAGTTGCGGCTGAAGAGCGCCGCCGCCCAGCGCGGATCGCTGGACAAGTTCGGCGGACCCGAACTGGCCGGGGAGCTGGCCGGCTACGCGGACACCTACGGGGGCTGGCGCCAGGTGCGCTCGACGCTGGAGGAGCTGACCTCCCAATCGCGGGAGCGCCTGCGGGAGGCCGAGGCGCTGCAGGTCGCCCTCGAGGAAATCGACGGCGTCGACCCCCAGCCCGGCGAGGACGAAGCGCTCAAGGGGGAGGCCCTGAAGCTGGCCAACGTCGAGGGGTTGCGCACCGCGGCGATGCTCTCCCACTCGGCGCTGGTCGCCGAGGACTACAGCGAGGGCGGGGACGCCGTCACGCTCGTGGATGCGGCCAAGCGGTCGCTGGAACACGTGCAGGGCGACGACCCCGAGCTCGCCGCCCTCGCCGGACGGCTGGCCGAGGTCGGGTACCTGCTCGCGGACATCTCCACCGACCTGGCCGGCTACGCCGCCTCGCTGGACTCCGAAGGCCCCGAGCGCCTCGCCGAGGTGGAAGCGCGCCGCGCGGACCTGAACCGGCTGATCCGCAAGTACGCGCCCAGCATCGACGAGGTCATCGAATGGGCCGGGAGGAACCGCGCCCGGCTGGACGAACTGCAGGACGACACCGGGCGCATCGAGGCCCTCACCGCCCAGGAGCAGGCGCTCGCCGAGGAGCTGGACCGGCGCGCGCAGAAGATCACCGCGCTGCGCACGAAGGCGGCCGAAAGCCTCTCCCGCCGGGTCAGCGCCGAGCTGGCGGCCCTGGCGATGCCCGACGCCCGGTTCGTCGTCGAGGTGCAGCCGGGGGAGGAGCTCACCCGGCACGGCCGGGACGCCGTCTCGATGATGCTGCAGCCGCACGCCGGCAGCGTCCCGCGCCCGCTGGGCAAGGGCGCCTCCGGCGGCGAACTCTCCCGCGTCATGCTGGCCATCGAGGTGGTCCTGGCCGAGGTCGACCCGGTCCCGACGTTCGTCTTCGACGAGGTCGATGCCGGCGTCGGCGGCAAGGCAGCGGTGGAGATCGGCCGCCGGCTGGCCATGCTGGCCCGGCACGTCCAGGTGATCGTGGTGACCCACCTGCCGCAGGTGGCCGCCTATGCCGACCGGCACGTGCGTGTGATCAAGAACTCCAACGCGGCAGCTGGGTTCACCGCCAGCGACGTCCTGCTGCTGGAGGGGCCGGACCGGGTCCGCGAACTGGCGCGGATGCTGGCGGGCCAGGAGGAATCCGGAACCGCCCAGGCGCACGCGGAGGAGCTGCTGGCCGACGCGCAGGCGGCGGTTGCCGCCATGGGCTGACGTCCCGGACGCGTCGCCCCCGGCAGACACCTCCCGGGGCGGACTGTAGAGTTGCCCCATCCATGTCCCCGGCGAAAAGATGATAGGCTCGAATTCCGTGGTGCAGCGTAATCTTTCCCGTATTGAATCAACCAAGCAGATCTTCGTCACCGGCGGCGTGGCCTCGTCCCTGGGCAAGGGGCTGACGGCTTCCAGCCTCGGTCACCTGCTTCGGGCCCGCGGCCTCTCGGTCACGATGCAGAAGCTCGACCCCTACCTGAACGTCGATCCCGGGACCATGAATCCCTTCCAGCACGGCGAGGTGTTTGTCACCGACGACGGCGCGGAAACCGACCTGGACATCGGTCACTACGAGCGCTTCCTTGATGAGAACCTGGACGGTTCGGCCAACGTGACCACCGGCCAGGTGTACTCCACGGTCATCGAGAAGGAACGCCGCGGCGACTACCTGGGCGACACCGTGCAGGTCATCCCGCACATCACGGATGAGATCAAGCGCCGTATGCGCCTGCCGTCCGAGGCCAAGAAGGCCCCGGACGTGATCATCACCGAGATCGGCGGCACGGTCGGCGACATCGAATCCCAGCCGTTCCTCGAGGCGGCCCGCCAGGTGCGCCAGGACATCGGGCGCAACAACGTGTTCTTCGTCCACGTCTCCCTGGTCCCGTACATCGGCCCGTCCCAGGAACTGAAGACGAAGCCGACCCAGCACTCCGTGGCGGCGCTGCGTTCGATCGGCATCCAGCCGGACGCCCTGGTGATCCGCTCCGACCGCGAGATCCCGCAGGAGATGCGCGCCAAGATCGGCCGCACCTGCGACGTCGAGCCCGAGGCCGTGGTCAACTGCGCCGACGCCCCGAGCATCTACGACATCCCCGTCACGATCCACGAGCAGGGGCTGGACGCCTACATCGTCCAGTCGCTGGGGCTGAAGTTCAAGGACGTCAACTGGACCAAGTGGCACAAGTTGCTCGAGGTCGTCCACAACCCCAAGCACAACGTGGAGATCGCCCTCGTCGGCAAGTACATCGACCTTCCGGACGCCTACCTGTCCGTGACCGAGGCGCTGCGCGCCGGCGGCTTCGCGAACAAGGCGAAGGTCGCGATCCGCTGGGTTCCCTCCGACGAGTGCGACACCGAGGAAGGCGCCGCGGCGGCCCTGGCCGGCGTCGACGCGATCTGCGTCCCGGGCGGCTTCGGCATCCGCGGCCTGGAGGGCAAGCTGGGCGCCCTGAAGTTCGCTCGCGAGCACAAGCTGCCGACCCTGGGCCTGTGCCTGGGCCTGCAGTCCATGGTGATCGAGTACGCCCGCGACGTCCTGGGCCTGGAGGGCGCGTCCTCCACCGAGTTCGAGCCGGACACCGAGTACCCGGTCATCGCGACCATGGCCGAGCAGGTCGACATCGTCGAGGGCAAGGGCGACCTGGGCGGCACCATGCGCCTGGGCCTGTACCCGGCGGCCCTGCTCGAGGACTCCGTCGTGGCGCAGACCTACGGCAAGACGGCGGTTTCCGAGCGCCACCGCCACCGCTACGAGGTCAACAACGCCTACCGGGCCCAGCTGTCCGAGGCCGGCCTGGTCTTCTCCGGCACCTCGCCGGACGGCACGCTGGTCGAGTTCGTCGAGCTGCCCAAGGACGTGCACCCGTACTACGTCTCCACGCAGGCCCACCCGGAGCTCAGCTCCCGCCCGACCCGCCCGCACCCGCTGTTCGCGGGCCTGGTGAAGGCGGCCCTCGAGCACCAGAAGACCGGTCGGTAGCAGTGGTTGAGGCAGGCGGCGACGGGCTGGCCGACGCGCTCAGCCCGCGCCGCCTGCTGTCTTCCGAGACGGTCTACGCCGGACGCATCTGGGACGTCCGCCAGGACACCTTCGAGTACTCCGCGGGCGAACCCCCCTTGGTGCGCGACTACATCGACCACCCCGGGGCGGTCGCCGTCGTCGTGCTGGACGAGCGCGAACGGGTGCTGCTGATCAACCAGTACCGGCACCCGGTCGGCATGCTGCTGTGGGAAATCCCGGCGGGGCTGCTCGATGTCCACGGCGAGGCCCCGCAGCTGGCGGCCGCCCGCGAACTGGCCGAGGAGGCGGACCTCGCCGCCGATTCGTGGCAGGTCCTCACCGACATGTTCAATTCCCCCGGTTCCTCCAGCGAGGCGATCCGGATCTTCCTGGCCCGCGGGGTCAGCGAGGTCCCCATGCACGCCCGCCACGTGCGCACGGACGAGGAGGCCGACATGGCCACCGAGTGGGTCCCGCTCGACGAGGCCGTTGCGGCGGTCCTCGACGGGCGCATCCACAACCCCTCCGCGGTGGCCGGCCTGCTGGCCTGCGCCGCGGCCTCCCGCAACGGCTACGCGGGGCTGCGTCCCGCCGACGCCCCCTGGGAAGCCCATCCCCGCCTGCGCGGGGCGTCCTCCGGCCACGGAGCCGGCAACCCCACCACCGGCGCATGAGCGAGATCCAGCGGACCAAGGTGATCCCGCGCCTGGTGCCCACCGTTTCCGGACCGGGCACCGCCCCGGTCACGCTGCTGGGCTCGGCCCAGCACCCTGCCGAACCCCAGCAGCCGGCCCCTTCCAAACAATCGGCCCCCTCCAAACAACGGGCGGTGCCCAAGAAACCCGCCGAGCCCAAGCCGCCGGCGCCGCCGCGCCCGGACCTGGCCTCGACCAAGACAGGGCGCCAGATGGAGGCCTACCTCCAGCACCTGGCCGTCGAGCGCGGCATGGCCCGCAACACCGTTTCCGCCTACCGCCGGGACCTGCTGCGCTACGCCGCCTACCTGGAGGCTGCCGGCGTCGGTGGCGCCGACGACGTCCACCACCGGCACCTGACCGGCTTCGCGCAGGCGGTTCGGGAGGGCTCCGACGGCGGTTCCCCGCTGAGCGCCCGCTCCGCGGCCCGCTGCATCGTGGCCGTGCGCGGTTTGCACCGGTTCTGGGCGCTGGAGGGCACCACCGCCGACAACCCGGCCGCGGACCTGCATCCGCCCTCGCCCGGCAAGCGCCTGCCCAAGGCCATCAGCATTGCCGAGGTCACCGCCATCCTCGAATCCGTGCCGACCGAGACCGAGGCCGGGCAGCGCGACCGCGCCCTGCTGGAGTTCCTCTACGCCACGGGTGCGCGCATCAGCGAGGCGATCGGCTTGGACGTCGACGACCTGCACCTTGACCGGCCAGCCGACGGGCCCGCGGTGGTGCGCCTGTTCGGCAAGGGTTCCAAGGAGCGGATCGTGCCGCTGGGCTCCTACGCCGCCGCCGCGCTGGAGTCCTACCTGGTGCGCGGCCGTCCCGGGCTTGCGGCCAAGGGCAAGGGCACGCCGGCGCTGTTCCTGAACATCCGCGGCGGACGGCTCAGCCGCCAGTCCGCCTGGGCCGTGCTCAAGGCGGCCGCCGAGCGCGCCGGCATCGACAAGGACGTCTCCCCGCACACCCTGCGCCACTCGTTCGCCACCCACCTGATCGAGGGTGGTGCGGACGTGCGCGTGGTCCAGGAACTGCTGGGGCACGCCTCCGTCACGACCACCCAGGTGTACACCCTGGTCACCGCGGACACCCTGCGCGAGGTCTACGCCGCCACCCATCCGCGGGCGATTGCATGAGGCGCGACTGCATGAGGCGCGATCGCGTGAGCGCCGGTGCCTGATTCAACCCGCGCGGGAAGCGGCGCGGGAAGCGGAACCCGGCCCGTCGCTGTCGTGCTCTGCTTCGTGCTGCGCACCCGGGCCGGCGTGCCGCAGGTGCTGCTCGGGGTGAAGAAGACCGGGTTCGGACGCGGCAAGACGGTGGGCGTGGGCGGCAAGGTGGAGCCGGGCGAATCCGCGGCGCAGGCCGCCGTGCGCGAACTGGCCGAGGAAACCGGCCTGGTGGCGGACCCGGAGGACCTGGAGCGCGCCGGCACGGTGGCCTTCCGCTTCCCCGCCAGTCCCGCCTCCGACATGGACTGCACCGTCTTCCTGACCCCCACCGCCCACGGCGACGCCGTCGAGTCGGCGGAGATCGCCCCGCTGTGGTGCCCGGTCGCGGACCTGCCGTTCGCGCGGATGTGGGACGACTCGGCGCTGTGGCTGCCGCGGCTGCTCGCGGGGGAGCGGTTTGCCGCCACCGTGGTGCTGGCCCTGGACAACCAGGCCGTCGCCGAGTTCCGCACCGCGCCGCTGGCCTGAGGCCCGCCGGCGCGGTGCGGCAGCACGGCACGGGCTCAGAGGTGGCGCTCCTCCGGGCCGTTGTAGGCGGAGAGCGGGCGGATCAGCGAGTTGGAGGCGCGCTGTTCCATGATGTGCGCGGTCCAGCCGGTGATGCGCGCGGCGATGAAGATCGGCGTGAACATGTCCGTCTCGAAGCCCATCAGGTGGTAGGTGGGCCCCGCGGGGTAGTCGAGGTTGGGCTTGATGCCCTTGGCCTCGTCCATGGCCTGCTCCAGCCCGTCGTACAGGCCCATGAGGTCATGCCGGTCGTAGTGGTCGACCATCCTGTCCAGCGCGGCCTTCATGGTGGGCACGCGGGAGTCCCCGTGCTTGTAGACGCGGTGGCCGAAGCCCATGACCTTGCGCTTGTTGGCCAGCGCGTCCTCCATCCAGGCCCTCGCGCGGGCCGCGGCCTGGTCGCGGGGCTCGTCCCGGCGGATGCCGATCTCCTCGAAGGTGTGCATCACGGCCTCGTTCGCTCCGCCGTGCAGCGGGCCCTTGAGCGCGCCGATCGCGGCGGTCACGGCCGAGTGCAGGTCCGAGAGCGTGGAGGTGACCACGCGCGCGGTGAAGGTGGAGGCGTTGAAGGAGTGCTCCGCGTAGAGCACCATCGAGACCCGGAACGCGTCCACGACGTCCTCGGGGAACTCCTCGCCGAAGGTCATCCAGAGGAAGTTGTGCGCGTAGTCCAGGTCGGTGCGCGCCGGGACCGGCTCCTGCCCGCGCCGGCGGCGCTGGTCGTAGGCGACGACGGCGGGGAAGGCGGCGAACAGCTGCTTGGCCTTGGCCAGCTCCGCCGCGGGGGAGGAGTCGTCGGCCTGCGGGTGGTTCGCGCCCAGCACGGAGACCGCGGTGCGGCCGACGTCCATCGGGTGGCAGGTGGTCGGCAGCAGGTCGATCGCGGCCTGGACCTTCGGGTCCAGCCCCCGGTGGGAGCGTTCGAACCCGCTGAACTCCTCCAGCTCCGCGGGGGTCGGCAGCTCCCCGGTCCACAGCAGCAGGGCGACCTCCTCGAAGCTGCGGGAGGCGGCCAGCTCCTGGACCGGGTACCCGCGGTACAGCAGCGAGTTGGTGTCCGGGTTGACCTTGGAGATGGCGGTGTAGTCGGCAACGACGCCGGCCAGGCCCTTGTGGATCTCCACGGTTTCATTCATCGCATTCATGGCACAGCTCTCCTTGTGAGGCGCCTAAAGGGCGGCGTTGTTGCTTCCGATATCCAGGCCGGGAACCTGGAAGTTGAAGATGCCGGTGTCGAAGCGGTTGTAGGCCTCGTAGTCGACCAGTTCGTACAGGCGGGCCCGGGTGAGCATCTCCTCCACCGCGGATTCCTGGGTGCCTTGGGCCGCCAGGGCGTCCAGCACGCGTTCGGCCGCGCCCATGGCGCTGCGCAGCAGGGTGACCGGGTAGATCACGATCGCCACGCCGGCGTCGGCGAGCTGCTGCCGGGTGAACAGTTCGCTCTTGCCGAATTCGGTCATGTTGGCCAGTACCGGAACGTCGACGGCCTTGCAGACGGCCTCGAACTCGGAGACGTCCTTCATGGCCTCCGGGAAGATCGCGTCCGCCCCGGCGTCGACCAGGGCCTTGGCCCTGTCGATCGCCGCGTCCAGCCCCTCCACGGCGCGCACGTCGGTGCGCGCCATGATGAGGAAGTTCGGGTCGCGGCGGGCGTCCGCGGCGGCGGCGATGCGCTTGGCCATGGTGTCCAGGTCCACCACGTTCTTGCCGTCCAGGTGCCCGCAGCGCTTGGGGTTGAACTGGTCCTCGATGTGGCATCCGGCCAGGCCGGCGTTCTCCAGCTCCTGGACGGTGCGGGCCACGTTCATCGGCTCGCCGAAGCCGGTGTCCGCGTCCACGATCGCCGGCAGGTCCGTCATCCGGGCGATCTGCCCGGCGCGGGTGGCGACCTCGGTCAGCGTGGTCAGCCCGATGTCCGGCAGGCCCAGGTCGTTGGCCAGGACGGCACCGGAGATGTAGACCCCGTCGAAGCCCTTCTCGCCGATCAGCCGGGCCGAGAGCGGGTTGAACGCGCCCGGGAACTGCCGGGCGGCGCCCGGCACCAGCAGCTCGCGCAAGATCCGGCGCTTGGCCTCGGGGGTGGTGTGGGAATACAGCATCTAGAACAGTCCCTTCGGCGCCGAAGCCAGGTCGATCACGCCCGGGGCGGCCTTGACGTTGAGCTGGTCCAGCTCGCCGGCGCCCAGCTTCTCCAGGTTTTCCGCGGCGGCGATGAAGCGGTCGATCTCGTCCGGCTCCACCAGGCCCTCGGCCAGCGTGCGGAACTTGTTGATGTACTGCTCGCGGGCGAACGGCCGGGCACCGAGCGGGTGGGCGTCGGCCACGGCGATCCGGTCGGTGATGGTGCGCCCGTCGGCCAGGGTGATTTCCACCGAGCCGCCGAAGGCCTTCTCCGAAATGTCCAGCGAGTGGTAGCGGCGGGTCCATTCCGGGTCCTCCTCGGTGGTGACCTTGTGCCACAGCTCCACGGTGTCGGGGCGGCCGGCCCGCTCGGGGGAGTAGGAATCCACGTGGTGCCAGCGCCCGTCCTGCAGGGCCACGGTGAAGATGTACGGGATGGAGTGGTCCAGGGTCTCGCGGGAGGCCGTCGGATCGTACTTCTGCGGGTCGTTGGCGCCGGAGCCGATCACGTAGTGCGTGTGGTGGCTGGTCTTGATCAGGACCTTGGCCACGTTCTGCGGGTCGGCCAGTTCCGGGTGCTCGTTGTGCAGCTTGCGGGCCAGGTCGATCCAGGCCTGCGCCTGGTACTCGGCGGAGTGCTCCTTGGTGTAGGTGTCCAGGATGGCCCGCTTGGCCTCGCCCGGGGCCGGCAGCGGGACCTCGTAGTGCGCGTCCGGGCCGTCCAGCAGCCAGGCGATGACGCCGTCCTCGCCCTCGTAGATCGGCACCGGGGAGGTCTGCCCGCGCATGGCGCGGTCGGCGGCCTCGACCGCCATCTTGCCGGCGAACGCGGGGGCGTGGGCCTTCCAGGTGGAGATCTCGCCCTTGCGGGACTGGCGGGTGGCCGTGGTGGTGTGCAGGCCCTGGCCGACGGACTGGAAGATGGTCTCCACGTCCAGCCCCAGCAGGGTTCCGATGCCGGCGGCCGCGGACGGGCCCAGGTGCGCGACGTGGTCGATCTTGTGCTTGTGCAGGCAGATGGCCTTCACCAGGTCCACCTGGATTTCGTAGCCGGTGGCGATGCCGCGGATCAGGTCCCGGCCGGAGGCGCCGGTGTGCTGGGCGACGGCGAGGATCGGCGGGATGTTGTCGCCCGGGTGGGAGTACTCGGCGGCCAGGAAGGTGTCGTGGTAGTCCAGCTCGCGCACGGCCACGCCGTTGGCCCAAGCGGCCCACTCCGGGGAGACCTTCTCCCCGATGCCGAACACGCTGGCTCCGGCCCCGCCGGTCGACGGCGCGTGGGCCAGCGCCTGGGCGCGGGCCGAGACGATCGGGGCGCGGTTGAGGGAGGCGACCGCGACGGACGCGTTGTCGATGATGCGGTTGATGATCATCTCGGTGACCTCGGGGGCCACCTCCACCGGGTCGGCGGCGACCTCCGCGATCTTGTGGGCCAGCTGCTCCTCGCGGGGCAGGTTTTCCTCGCTTCGGTAGACGCGCACGGAGTGGTTGATCATGTGGTGTCCTCTCAGGATCCTGCGTGGGTTTTGATGTGGTCCAGGCTGTGGCTCAGGTGCAGCAGCGTCGCCGCCGCCGCGAGTTCGGGATCGCCGGCGGCGATGGCGCCGGCGATCGAGGCGTGTTCGAACGCCGAGGCGCGCAGCCGGTCCGGGGCGTCCTGCGCCAACCGGCGCACGCGGGCCAGGTGCGTGCGCAGCCCGCGCAGCGCCTGCTCGATGTACGGGTTGTCGACGGCTTCGTCGATGGCCTCGTCCAGTTCCCCGGCGAGGCGGTAGTACGGCTCCAGCGCGACGGCGGGGCCGCCGCGGCCAAGCACGTCGGCCGCCTCGGTGAAGCGTTGGGCGAGCTTGGCGAAGCCCTCGCGGTGTTCGGTGCGGGCCGCCAGCCGGGAGGATTCGACCTCGAGTGCCCGGCGCAGCTCGAAGAGGTTGTCGAGGTGGTCCAGGGAGACGTCGGAGACGACGGCGCCGCGGCCGCGCTGCTGCACGGCGAGCCCGTCGGCGGAGAGCCGGGCCAGCGCCTCGCGCAGCGGAGTGCGGGAGACCCCGAGGCGTTCGGCCTGCTCCACCTCGCCCAGCACGGTGCCCGGCGGGAGCTTCCATTCCACGATGTCCCTACGCAGCTCCGCGTAGGCCTTGTCACTCGCCCTCATGCCTCCAGTGTATACACACTCCTCGGCCGGTGGGGGAAATTGTCGGAAAAAATCCGAGGAAATCGTCCTTTCGATCCATCTGTGTATACAAAAGGCTTGTGCTGCCGTGACGCGCAACATATCGTCGTGGTAGTGCCGGTCCACCCGAAAGACCTGCCGACAGGGCCGCCAGCAACAAGGGAGTTCGCGATGCCAGCCACCTACCACGCAACCTACGAGGCAAGCCGCCGGGACCCGGCGTCGTTCTGGCTCGAGGCCGCCGCCAGGGTCGCCTGGGACCGGCCCCCGCGGCGGGCCCTGGACGATGCGCACGCCCCGCTGTACCGCTGGTTCCCCGACGGGACGCTGAACATGAGCGTGAACGCGCTGGACCGCCACGTCGCCGCCGGCCGCGGCGGGGCGACGGCGCTGGTCTACGACTCCGCGGTGCTGGGGCTGCGGCGCACCTACACGTACGCCGAACTGCTGGCCGAGGTGGAGACCTTCGCCGGGGTCCTGGTTGGATTGGGGGTGGGCAAGGGCGACCGCGTGGTGATGTACCTGCCGATGGTCCCGCGCGCCGTTGTCGCCATGCTGGCCTGCGCCCGGATCGGGGCCGTGCACTCGGTGGTCTTCGGCGGCTTCGCGCCGCGCGAACTGGCGGCGCGCATCGACGACGCGACCCCCGCGGCCATCGTCACCGCCACCGGCGGCATCGAACCCAGCCGCCGCGTCGAGTACCTGCCCGCCGTCGCCGAGGCCCTCGGGCTGGCCGCCCACCAGGTCCCGCACATCGTCGTCGCCCACCGTGGCGGCTTCGCGCACGACCTGGAGGAGTACGCAGGGAACCGGGCGGGCTGGCACGACTGGGACACGCTGGCCGCGGACGCCGAACCGGCCGGGCCGGTGGAGTGCGCGGCGACCGACCCCCTGTACATCCTCTACACCTCCGGCACCACCGGCGCCCCCAAGGGCGTGGTGCGGGACACCGGCGGCTACGCGGTGGCGCTGGCCTGGTCGATGGAGAACATCTACGGGGTCGGCCCCGGAGACACCATGCTCACCGCCTCCGACGTCGGCTGGGTGGTGGGGCACTCCTACATCGTCTACGCGCCGCTGCTGGCCGGAGCCACCACCGTCCTCTACGAGGGCAAGCCGGTGGGCACCCCCGACGCCGGCGCGTTCTGGCGGCTGGTGCAGGAGCACCGCGTCGACGTCCTGTTCACGGCCCCCACGGCGCTGCGCGCCATCCGCAAGGCCGACCCCGAGGCGGCCCTGCTGGCCGGGTACGACACCTCCACGCTGCGCGCGCTGTTCGTCGCGGGAGAGCGGCTGGATCCGGAGACCTACCACTGGGCCGAGCGCGCGCTCGGGGTCCCCGTGGTGGACAACTGGTGGCAGACGGAGACCGGCTGGCCGATCGCGGCCAACCCGCTGGGGCTCCAGGAACTGCCGCGCAAGGCCGGCTCGCCCACGGTGCCGGTGCCCGGCTACGCGGTGGAGATCCTGGACGCGCTCGGGGACCCGGTCCCGGTGGGGGAGGAGGGCAACATCGCCCTCCGGCTGCCGCTGCCTCCCGGGACGCTGGCGACGCTGTGGGGCAACGACGCCCGCTACATCGACTCCTACCTCACCCAGTTCCCGGGCCACTACGCCACGGGCGACTCCGGGTACGTGGACGCGGACGGGTACCTGTTCGTGATGGGCCGCACTGACGACGTCATCAACGTTTCCGGCCACCGGCTCTCCACCGGGGCCATGGAGCAGGTGCTCGGATCCCATCCGGCGGTGGCCGAATGCGCGGTCATCGGCGTCGCCGACAGCCTCAAGGGCCAGCGGCCCAGCGGCTACGTGGTGCTCAAGCACGGGGCCGACATTGCCGAGGAGCAGCTGCGCACCGAACTGGTGGCCCTGGTCCGGGCGCAGATCGGCCCCGTGGCCGACTTCCGCGAGGTCCGGGTGGTCGAGGCGCTGCCCAAGACCCGCTCCGGGAAGATCCTGCGCAAGACCATGCGCCAGATCGCCGACGGCAAGGAGTACTCGGTGCCCTCCACCATCGAGGACGCCTCCGTCATCGAGGCCCTGCTGCCGCTGCTGCGCCCCGGCGGGGGCGCCTGAGGCTAGCCCACCCAGCGGTACTCGAGCTCGGGGCGCCCCCGCGTGCCGTGGCGCGGATCCTTCCGGGCCTGGCCCTGGGCGGCCAGGTGCTCCAGGTAGCGGCGCGCGGTGACCCGGCTCATCTGCAGGGCCTCGGCGACCTCCGTGGCGCTCGCCGGCGACGGCGCCGCGCGCAGGAACGTGGCGACGTCGCGCAGCGTCTCCGGCAGCAGCCCCTTGGGCAGCGGCAGCGGCCCGGAGGGGCGCAGGGTGGCCAGCGCCGCGTCGATCGCTTCCTGGCTGGTGGCCGCGTCCCCGCCGCCGAGGGCCTCCCGGTACGCCCGGTAGCCCTCCAGCTTGTCGCGGAACGCGGCGAAGGTGAACGGCTTGACCAGGTACTGGGTCACTCCCAGGGAGATGGCGGAGCGGACGATGTTCAGTTCGCGCACCGCGGTGATCGCGATGATGTCCGGCATCAGCCCCAGCCCGCGGATGCGCCGCAGCAGGTCCAGCCCGTGCCCGTCGGTGAGGTTCATGTCCAGCAGGACCAGTTGCACCGGCTCGCCGGCGGCCTGCGCCGCCTGGAGCGCCTCCAGGGCCGCCCGGGTGCTGCGGGCGGCTCCGGCCAGCGTGAAGCCGTCGAGGCGGCGCACGTAGTCCGAGTGCGCCTCGGCGGCGATCTGCTCGTCGTCCACCACCAGGACGCGGATTCCCTGGGCCATCACAGAGCCGTCCCCCCGTCCCCGCCCGGCAACGGTACGGAGGCGCCCGGCGCCTGCCGGTGCAGGGGCAGGATCACGGTGAAGACCGCGCCGCCGTCGTTCTCCGCGGTCAGGGTCCCGCCCGCGGCGGCCAGCGTGCGGCGCACCAGGGCCAGGCCGTAGCCGCGGCCGCCGGCCTCGTCGGCGGGCTTGGTGGTGGAGCCCAGCCGCATGAGTTCGTCCAGGTCCAGCGTGGGCAGGCCGGGGCCCGAATCGGCGACCGTCAGCACCGCCTCCGCCTCGTCCACCACCAGGTCCACCCACACCTGGGCGGGGTTGGATCCGGAAGCCGCGTCGATGGCGTTGTCCACCAGGTTGCCGACGACGGTGACCAGGTCCCGGGCCTGGACGGCCCCCGGCGGCAGCGTCCCGGCGCCGCTGAGGACCAGTTCGACGCCGCGCTCGTTCGCCTGCGCGGCCTTGCCCACCAGCAGGGCGGTGAGGAACGGCTCGTCGACGGCCTGGACGAAGCGGTCCGTCATCCGCTGGGACTCGGTCAGGTCGCGCGTGGCGAAGTCGAGCGCATCGTCGGTGCGGCCCAGCTCCAGCAGCGAGGCGATCGCGTGCATGCGGTTGGCGTGTTCGTGCGTCTGCGCCCGCAGCGCCTGCACCAATGTGCGCAGCCCGTGCAGCCGGTCGGAGAGGCTGCGCAGCTCGGTGTGGTCGCGCAGCGTCACCACCGATCCGCGCGGAGTTCCGCCGCGGATCGGGGCGGTGGCGCGCTGGCTGACCACCAGCAGCCGGTTGCCGGCCAGGTGCACCTCGTCGAGGGCCTCGCGGCCCTCCGCGAGCAGCTCGGCCAGCGGGCCGGGCAGTCCGAGTTCGGCGACCGGCAGCGGGGCGGAGGGCCCGCCCGGTTCCAGCCCCAGCAGCGCCGCGGCATGGTCGTTGTAGAGGACCAGCCGGCGGTTGTCGTCGAGCAGCACCAGGCCTTCGCGCAGCGAATGCAGGGCCGAATCGTAGTAGGTGAACAGGCGGCTCAGTTCGGCCGGGCCGTAGCCGGCCGTGGCACGGCGCAGGTAGCCGCTGAGCACCCAGGCCGCGACCCCGCCCAGGGCCACCGCCGCGACGGCGACCCCGGCGATCGCCGGCAGCGCGGCCGCCTGCGCGATGTTCACCGATTTCAGCGTCAGTCCGACGGCGACCAGCGCCTCCACAGGTCCGTCGCCGTCCCGGATCGGCGCGATGGCCCGTACCGACGGACCCAAGGCGCCGGTGTACTCCTCCACGTGGGTCCGGCCGGCCAGCGCCTCGTCAACGGAGCCGATGTAGGGCCTGCCGATCTGGGCGGGATCCGGGTGGGTGTAGCGGGTGCGGTCGATGTCCATGAAGGTGACGAAGTCGACCCCGGCCTCGGGCACGATCTCCTCCGCGAAGGGCTGCAGCAGCGCCGAGGGATCCTTCCGGGAGACCGCATCGATCACGAACGGGTCGTTGGCCAGGGTGGCCGCCATGCCGGTGACCCGGACCTCGACGTCGGAGCGTATCTGCTGCTCGGCGTTGCGGTAACTGGCCACGCTCACGGCAGCGGTCACGGCGGTGACCAGCACCAACTGCCAGAGGAACAGCTGGGCGGCAAGGCTGTTGGGGCCGAAGCCCCGGGCCGCCCTGGGCCTGTGCGCCGTTCCGATCCTGTCCACGCCTTAAAGAAAACCATGCCGCGCGTGAACAATATGAACGCAAACGTGAGCCGTGTCACTTTCGGGCCGACGATGGATGCAGTTCACCCCGCCCCACAAGGAGCTCCCATGGCACAGACGCCAACCCTGCTCGAAGAGGCCCCTCGTCTTCCGGAGGCCCCCAGCGAGACCCCGAAGAAGAAGGCCGACCGGACCCACTGGCTCTACATCCTGGTCATCGGTGCCGTGGTCCTGGGCGCCCTTGTGGGTCTGCTCTTCCCCGAGCTGGGCAAGGCCCTGAAGCCGCTCGGCACCGGGTTCGTCTCCCTGATCAAGATGGTCATCGCCCCGATCATCTTCTGCACCATCGCCCTCGGCGTCGGTTCCATCGCCAAGGCCGCCACGGTGGGCAAGGTCGGCGGGCTGGCCCTGCTGTACTTCATCACCATGTCCACCTTCGCGCTGGCCATCGGCCTGTTCGTGGGCAACATCATCCACCCGGGTTCCGGCCTGCAGCTGAAGCCGTACGAGGCCGCCGGCGGCGCGGAGGAGAACCCCACCGTCAAGTTCCTGCTGGAGCTGATCCCGGGCGACATCCCGGTGCTGCCGACGCTGGTCCTGGCGCTGCTGGTGGGCTTCGCCCTGCAGTCCATGGGCAAGTCCGGCGAGCCGGTGCTGGGCGCGATCCGCAACATCCAGGCCGTGGTCTTCCGCATCATGATGATGATCATGTGGGTCGCCCCGCTGGGCGCCTTCGGTGCCATCGCCGCCGTCGTCGGCGCCACCGGGTGGGCCGCGATCGGTTCCATGGCGATCCTGATGTCCGCCTTCTACATCACCTGCGCGCTGTTCATCGTGGTGGTGCTGGGCAGCCTCCTGCGGGTGGTCACCGGCCTGAGCATCTTCCGGCTGCTGAAGTACCTGGGCCGTGAGTACCTGCTCATCTTCTCCACCTCCTCCTCCGAGTCCGCGCTGCCGCGCCTGATCGCCAAGATGGAGCACGCCGGCGTGTCCAAGCCGGTCGTGGGCATCACGGTGCCCACCGGCTACTCCTTCAACCTGGACGGCACCGCGATCTACCTGACCATGTCCGCCCTCTTCGTCTCCACGGCGATGGGCATCCCGATGAACCTGGGCGAGCAGATCGGCCTGCTGGTCTTTATGATCGTCGCTTCGAAGGGCGCCGCCGGCGTCACCGGCGCCGGCCTGGCCACCCTGGCGGCGGGGCTGGCGGCGCACCGCCCCGTGCTGCTCGACGGCATGGGCGTGATCGTGGGCATCGACAAGTTCATGTCCGAGGCCCGCGCGCTGACCAACTTCACCGGCAACGCCGTCGCCACCCTGCTGATCGGCAAGTGGACCAAGGAAATCGACCTGGAGCAGTCCCGCGCCGTGCTCTCCGGCCTGCGCCCCTTCGACGAGGAGACGCTGACCGCGGACACTCACTAAACGGGCCCGGACCGCACCGGTCCACTCCCGACTGCCTCGCGTCGGCAGGCCTCCGGCACTTTCGCCGGGGGCCTGCCGCTTGCCTCGTGGCTATCGGGCACAGCCCATCCCTCTACCTCAACCTCAAGGTAAAGGCTCGCCGACACGCCGCCGTGCACAAGGGGGCCCCCGGTGCACGCTAGCCTAGAGGCTAAACACATGTCGCTAGCAAGGAGCGGAAGCGTGGTTCACACCGTGAGCGATGAACAGGCATCAACCGGACGCACGGCGGGCCTGCTGAAGGAACCGCCCGCTGTGGGACCGACCGGCCGTCCGCTGACGGACTTCCCCGTACCCGCACCGCTGGCCTCCCACGGCCCGGCCCGCGTGATCGCAATGGTCAACCAGAAGGGCGGGGTCGGCAAGACGACCTCCACCATCAACTTGGCCGCCGCGCTCGCCGAGTACGGCCGCAAGGTCCTGCTGGTGGACTTCGATCCCCAGGGTGCGCTCAGCGCCGGCTTCGGCACCAACCCGCACGAGCTGGACCTGACCGTCTACAACGTGCTGATGGACCGCAAGGTGGACATCCGCGACGCGATCCAGGCCACCGGCATCGAGAACATCGACCTGCTGCCGGCGAACATCGACCTCTCCGCCGCCGAGGTGCAGCTGGTCAACGAGGTCGCCCGCGAGCAGGTGCTCGATCGCGCCCTGCGCAAGGTCTCCGACGACTACGACGTCATCCTCATCGACTGCCAGCCCTCGCTGGGCTTGCTGACCGTCAACGCGCTCACCGCGGCGCACGGGGTGATCATCCCGCTGATCGCCGAGTTCTTCGCGTTGCGCGCGGTGGCGCTGCTGGTGGAAACCATCGAGAAGGTCCAGGACCGGATCAACCCGCGGCTGGAAGTCGACGGCGTGCTGGCCACCATGTACGACGCCCGCACGCTGCACAGCCGCGAGGTGCTGGGCCGGCTGCTGGAAGCGTTCGGGGACAAGGTCTTCGAAACCGTCATCAAGCGCACCATCAAGTTCGCCGACGCCACCGTCGCCGCCGAACCGATCACCACCTACGCCGCCAACCATCCTGGGGCCGAGGCCTACCGCAACCTGGCCCGCGAACTGATCAGCCGCGGCGGCGCCCCGTAGTGAGCGGCGCGGCCGGGCCGGCCGCCCGGCCACCGGAGGCTGGGTCCCCGGAGGCAGGGCCCCAGAAGGCAGGGCCGGCCGGCTTCGAGGTGCGGCTGGAGAACTTCTCCGGCCCCTTCGACCTGCTGCTGGGCCTGATTGCCAAGCACCGGCTGGACATCACCGAGGTGTCCCTGGCGACTGTCACCGACGAGTTCATCGCCTACATCCGCACGCTGCGCGAGCGCGAGGGCGACCGCGCCCTCGATGAGGCCACCGGATTCCTGGTGGTCGCCTCCACTCTGCTGGACCTCAAGGCGGCCCGCCTGCTGCCGGCAGGCGAGGTGGAGGACGAATCGGACGTGGCCCTGCTGGAGGCCCGCGACCTGCTCTTTGCCCGCCTGCTGCAGTACAAGGCGTTCAAGGAGGCGGCCGGGTCCCTGGCCGCCCGCTTCGCCGACGAGTCCCAGCGCTTCCCGCGCCTGGTGCCGCTGGAGCCCGGCTTCGCCGCCCTGCTGCCGGAGCTCGTCTGGTCCACCGGAGTCGAGGAGTTCGCCGCCCTGGCCGCACGGGTGCTGGCCCCCAAGCCCGCCGCCCCCACCGAAGTGGGGCTGGCCCACCTGCACGCGCCCCCGGTGAGCGTGCGCGAGCAGGCCGCGATCCTGGCCGGGCTGCTGCGCGGCGGGGGAGCGCACAGCTTCCGCGTGCTGTGCGCCGACGCCGGCTCGCCGATGGTTGTCGTGGCCCGCTTCCTGGCCCTGCTGGAGATGTTCCGCGACCGTGCCGTCGCCTTCGACCAGGCGGCCCCGCTGGGCGAGCTGATGGTGCACTGGACGGCGGGGGAGGACGGCTGGACCCCGGACGCCGTGCATGAGGAGTACGACGCCGGCCACGAGGCCGATGACCAGGAAAACACGGACCAGGAACACACGGACCAGGAATCCAGGGCCCGGGTACCCGAGGAGGACCAGTGAACACCCAGACGCAAGCGCCCGCGGATGCCACGGGGATCGCCGACCTTCCCGCCGGTGCCGTTCTCCCCGCCGGTACTGGCCTCCCCGGCGGTGCCGCGGCCGCCCTGGAGGCGGTCCTGATGGTGGTGGACGAGCCGGTGCCCGCGGCGCGGCTGGCGGCGGTGCTGGAGCTGCCGACGGCGCAGGTTGAGGACCTGCTGCGCGGCCTGCGCGACGAGTACGACGGCGCCGGCTCCGGCGCACCCCGCGGATTCGAGTTGCGGGAGGTTGCCGGGGGATGGCGCGTGTTCTCCCGGCGTGACTTTGCTCCCATCGTGGCCCGCTTCGTGCGCGACGGGCAGACGGCCCGCCTCACCCAGGCGGCCCTGGAGACGCTGGCGGTGGTCGCCTACCGCCAGCCGGTTTCGCGGGCGCGGATCGCGGCCATCCGCGGCGTCAACGTCGACTCCGTGGTGCGCACGCTGACCCAGCGTGGCCTGCTGGAAGAGGCCGGAACCGAGCCGGAAACCGGGGCGATCCTGTACCGGACCAGCTCGTACTTCCTGGAGCGGTTGGGCATCGGCAGCGTGGCCGAGCTGCCGATGATCTCGCCCCTGCTGCCCGGGCTGGAGGAACTGCACCGCTTCGAGGCCGAGGCGGCGGAGCGCCCGGAAGAGGCGTCCGCCGTGCATGGCGGCATCGAATCGCCCCTATACTAGAGAGTTTGATGCTCCCCACCGCGTGAACGATCGGTTCCGCATGGGCGCACCCGACCACCCAGACCCACCCACCGGCGCGCGGCCAAGCCACCGCCAGGTGGCCATCAACAGCGCAGCAGTAACCATAGAAGGACGTCACATGACTCAGGGATCCCGTTCCGGCTCCGGCCGCGGCGACCAGCGCCGCGGAGCGCACGGCCAGGGCGCCGGCCGAGGAAACGCCGGCGGGGGCCAATCCGGGCGCAGCCAGTCAGGCAGCAACCAGTCCGGCGACGGCCAGCGCGGGCAGGGCACCGGCCGCGGCCAGGGCGCCGGCAAGGGCACGGGCAAGCCCGCCGGAAAGGGCTACGGAGCCTCCGAGGGCAAGCCGGGCTACGGCAAGCCTGCCGCCGGCAAGGCCGGCACCGGCAAGCCGGGCGCCAAGAAGGGCGGTCCCAAGGGGGGCGCCAAGAAGGCCCCCAACCGTGGCCCCGCCGCCTTCGGCGGAGAGCGGTTCGGCCGCAACCTCGGCCCGGTGCGCGTGAATGGCCCCAAGGCGGTCCGTGCGGCCCGCCAGGCGTCCGAGGAGAACCCGTCCGAGCAGGACGGCGTGCGCCTGCAGAAGGTCCTGGCCAACGCCGGCGTCGCGTCCCGCCGCGTCTGCGAGGAGATGATCGCCGAGGGCCGCGTGGAGGTCAACGGGCAGATCGTCACCGAACTCGGGGTGCGCATCGACCCGGCGGTGGACGTCCTCCACGTCGACGGCATGCGCGTCCAGCTCAACGAGACCCTGAAGTACTTCGTCTTCAACAAGCCGCGCAACGTCGTGTCCACCATGGAGGACCCGGAGGGACGCAAGTGCATCTCCGACTTCCTGAAGAAGAAGTACGGGGCGGAACGGCTCTTCCACGTCGGCCGCCTGGACTACGCCACCGAGGGCCTGCTGCTGCTGACCAACGACGGCGAACTGGCCAACCGCCTGACCCACCCCTCCTACGAGGTGCCCAAGACCTACCTGGTCCAGGTCCGCGGGCCGATGGCGCACGGCATCGGCGCGGAGCTGAAGAAGGGCATCCGGCTGGAGGACGGCTGGGCCAACGTCGACTCGTTCAAGCTCGTCGACTCCACCCCCGGGCACGTGCTCGTGGAGGTCGTCCTGCACTCCGGGCGCAACCGCATCGTCCGCCGCCTGTTCGATGCCGTCGGCCACCCCGTCCTGCGCCTGGTCCGGGTCAAGTTCGGTCCGATCAGCCTCGGCGACCAGAAGCAGGGCACGCTGCGTCCTCTCGGGCACCAGGAGGTCGGCCACCTGCTCGCCTCGGTGGGGATGTAGCCGATGGCCGCAACACACCTGGCCGGCCCGGTGCTGGTCATCGGCACCGGGCTGCTGGGCGCCAGCATCGGCCTGGGCCTTCGCCAGCGCGGGCTGGAGGTGCGGCTGTCCGACCCGTCGCCGACCGCCCAGGGCGTCGCCCAGGACATCGGCGCCGGCACCATCGTGGCCCCGGGGGAGAAGCTTTCCCCCCAGCTGGTGGTCGTGGCCGCCCCGCCGGACGTGACCGCCGCCGTCGTCTCCCGCGCCCTGCGCGAGCACCCGGGGGCAACCGTCGTCGACATCGCCAGCGTGAAGTCCTCGATCCTGGCCGCGCTGCGCGCGGACCCGGACCTGGGGCCGGACCAGCTGCGCCGCTACGTCGGCACGCACCCGATGGCGGGCCGGGAGAAGTCCGGACCCGCCGCCGCCCGCGGCGAGCTGTTCACCGCCATGCCGTGGGTCGTCTGCGCCCACCCGGACGCGGACGAGCAGAGCGTGCGCACCGCCGCCGCCCTGGGCATCGACCTGGGGGCGACCATCAGCCGGATGGACGCTCTGGAACACGACACCTCCGTTGCGCTGGTCTCCCACTTCCCGCAGGTGGCCTCCTCGCTGATCGCCTCGCGCCTGCTCAACGCGCCGTCCCACGCGCTCGCGCTGGCCGGCAACGGGCTGCGGGACACCACGCGCATCGCGGCCTCGGACCCGAAGCTGTGGATCCAGATCCTCAGCCACAACGCCCCCCAGCTGGTCGGCATCCTGCACGGGATGCGTGAGGACCTCGACCGGCTCATCGGCACCCTGGAGGACCCCTCCGCCCCCGGGGCCCTGCTGGACCTGGCCGAACTGATGGGCGAAGGCAACGCCGGGCAGGCCCGCATCCCGGGCAAGCACGGCGCCCCGCCGCAGGCGTTCGGCGTCGTCACCGTGCTGGTCGACGACAAGCCGGGCCAGATCGCGCGGCTGCTCGCGGACGTCGGCACTGCCGGCGTCAACGTCGAGGACCTGCGCATGGAACACTCCGCCGGCCACCAGGTCGGCATGGTCGAGGTCTCCGTGGTGCCCGGGCGGCGCCAGGAGCTCATCGATTCCCTGACCAACATCGGCTGGAAGGTAGTTCAGTGACTTTGGAAAAGCTCGTCGTCGCAGTCGACGGCCCCTCGGGCAGCGGCAAGTCCTCCGTCTCCAAGGAGGCCGCGCGCCGGCTCGGCGCCCGTTACCTCGACACCGGGGCGATGTACCGCGCCGTGACGTGGCACTGCCTGGACGCCGGGACCGACCTGCACGATGCCGGCGCCGTCGCGGCCGCGGTGCGCGTGGCCGACCTGTTCATCAGCACCGACCCGGACCACGAGGAGGTGCGCATCCACGGCACCGACGTGACCGCGGAGATCCGCGAGCCGTTCGTCTCCGAGGCCGTCTCCGCCGTGGCCACCAACCTGGAGGCGCGCGCCGAACTGGCGCGCCGCCAGCGCGAGATCATCGAGGCGTCCGGCCGCATCGTCGCCGAGGGCCGCGACATCACCACCGTCGTCGCCCCCGACGCCGACGCGCGCATCCTGCTCACCGCCAGCGAGGAGGCCCGGCTGCGCCGCCGCGGCCTGCAGCTCGGCGGTACGCAGTCGGCGGAGGACCTGCAGCGCCAGGTCGTCGCCCGCGACGCGAAGGACGCCACCGTGACCAGCTTCCACGAGGCCTCCGACGGGGTTGCCACGGTCGACTCCTCGGATCTGGACTTCGAGCAGACCGTCCAGGCCGTGCTGGCCGCCGTCGCGGCCCAGGCCGTCCACGCCTGACACCCCCACCGGCCCCGGCACTGCCCGGGGCCGGCGGACGGGTCGACGTCATGCAGGGGGCCGAGGGCCCCGTGCTTCAATTGAAAGTGCTTCCGCGCCGTGCGGGAGCGGCGAACAAAGGAACCCCTGACCATGAGCGATAGCGCCGCCTACGCAGGAGAGGGCGACGAATACGTCCCCCAGGGCGAGGACCACATCGCCGAAAGGCTTGAAACGATCACCGACGAGGAGGCCGAACAGCGCGCCGCCTCGCTGCTGGCCGGACTCGAGGACTACGACCTCGACGAGGACGATGCCCGTCTGCTCGCCTACCGCGACGAGGACGAGCTCGAGGAGGAGGACGACCGCGTTCCTCCCGTGCTGGCCATCATCGGCCGCCCGAACGTGGGCAAGTCCACGCTGGTGAACCGCATCATCGGGCGCCGCGAGGCCGTCGTCGAGGACGTCCCCGGCGTCACCCGCGACCGCGTGTCCTACACCGCCGAGTGGATGGGCCGCGAGTTCACCATCGTCGACACCGGCGGATGGGAGCACGACGCCAAGGGCATCCATGCCCGCGTCGCCGAGCAGGCCGAGATCGCCGCGGACGCCGCGGACGCGATCGTCTTCGTGGTGGACTCCGCCGTGGGCGCCACCGCCACCGACGAGTCCGTCGTGCGGATGCTGCGCCGCAAGAAGAAGCCGGTCTTCCTGGTGGCCAACAAGGTCGACGACTTCGCTCAGGAGGCCGACACCGCCTCGCTGTGGGGCCTGGGCTTCGGCCAGCCGTACCCGGTTTCCGCGCTGCACGGCCGCGGCACCGCGGACCTGCTCGACGACGTCATGGAAAAGCTGCCGGAGTTCTCCGCCGCCGGCGGCCTGGTCCCGCGCGGCGGCCCCCGCCGCGTGGCCCTGATCGGCCGCCCGAACGTGGGCAAGTCCTCGCTGCTGAACAAGCTGGCCGGCTCCGAGCGCGTGGTCGTGGACAACTTGGCCGGAACCACCCGCGACCCCGTCGACGAGCTGATCGAGCTCGGCGGGCGCACCTGGCGCTTCGTGGACACCGCCGGCATCCGCCGCCGCCAGCACATGGCCCAGGGCGCCGACTACTACGCCTCCCTGCGCACGCAGAGCGCCCTGGACAAGGCGGAGGTCGCCGTCGTGCTGCTGGCCGTCGACGAGGTCCTTTCCGAGCAGGACGTGCGCATCCTGCAGATGACCATCGACTCCGGGCGCGCGCTGGTGCTCGCGTTCAACAAGTGGGACCTGCTGGACGAGGACCGGCGCCGCTACCTGGAGCGCGAGATCGACCAGGACCTGGCCCACGTGGAGTGGGCCCCGCGGGTGAACATCTCGGCCAAGACCGGCTGGCACAAGGACAAGCTGGTTCCGGCCCTGGACCGGGCCCTGGAGTCGTGGGACAAGCGCATCCCCACCGGCAAGCTCAACGCGTTCCTCGGCGAGCTCGTGGCCGCCCACCCGCACCCGGTGCGCGGGGGCAAGCAGCCGCGCATCCTCTTCGGCACGCAGGCCTCGACGCGCCCGCCGCGCTTTGTGCTCTTCACCACGGGATTCCTGGATCCGGGCTACCGCCGCTTCATCACCCGGCGCCTGCGCGAGACGTTCGGATTCGAGGGAACCCCCATCGAAGTGAGCATGCGCATCCGCGAAAAGCGGTCGCGGTCAAAGTAGCCCGAAAAGTGTTGTAGAGTATCCAAGGAGCTTTTCGCAGACGGAACCGTGGGGGAAACCCCGGGGAGAACGGCTGCGAAAATCTTCGGGCTATGGCGCAGCTTGGTAGCGCGCCTGACTGGGGGTCAGGAGGTCGTGGGTTCGAATCCCGCTAGCCCGACCACCGGAGCCCCGGACCAATTGGTCCGGGGCTCCTTTTGGTTTGTGCGCCCGTCGTTCCGGCCGGCTCCGATCTCCCTTGTGGAAAGGTGGGGGCGGTCCTAGGCTGATCCGCAACCGGGCCCGGCGAGGGGACTGGGCCGGCGGAATCCCGATGAAGGGACGGTGCCCCGATGGCGTTGGCACGCAGCATCTACGAGTTCGAGCACGAATCCTTCGGCGAACTGGTGGGGGACTTCATCCGGACCCAGGTGGCGCCGCACGCCGAGCGCTGGAACGCCAAGGGCATGGTGGACCGCTCGCTGTTCACCGCGGCGGCCGAGGCGGGCATCCTGGGCTTCGCGATTCCGGAGGAGTACGGGGGCGGCGGGGCCGAGGACTTCCGCTTCAACGCCATCATGAATGAGGAGATCTCCCGGCACCCGGTCAGCAACGGATTGTTCGGGCTCACGCTGGAAAACGACATCATCCTGCCCTACTTCACCGACCTGACCACCGAGGAGCAGAAGGAACGCTGGCTGCCGGGCCTGGCCAGCGGTGAACTGGTCACGGCCATCGCGATGACCGAGCCCGGCGCCGGCAGCGACCTGGCCGCGATCCGCACCTCGGCGGTGCGCGACGGCGACGACTATGTGGTCAACGGGTCCAAGGTGTTCATCTCCAACGGCCAGAACGCGGACCTGGTGGTCACGGTGGTGCGCACCTCGAAGGACCCGCACCACGGGCTGAGCCTGCTGGTCATCGAATCCGACCGCGAGGGGTTCGAACGCGGACGCAACCTGGACAAGATCGGCCTGCACGCCCAAGACACCAGCGAACTGTTCTTCCGGGACGTGCGCGTGCCGGCGGCGAACCTGCTGGGCGAGGAGGGGGAGGGGTTCGCCGGCCTCATGCGGCACCTGCCCCAGGAGCGGCTGGCCCTCGCGGTGGCCGCCCTGGCCGGCACCGAAGGCGTCCTGGAGCGCACGCTGGCCTACGTCAAGGAGCGCACGGCCTTCGGCAAGCCGGTTGGTTCCTTCCAGAACACGCGCTTCACGCTGGCGGAGATCGCCACCGAGGTGCAGGTCAGCCGCGCCTACATCGACGAGTGCGTCCGCCAGCACACCGCACGCGGCCTGAACAACGCGGAGGCCGCAGCGGCCAAGTGGTACACCACCGAGCAGTACGTGCGGACCGTCACCCGGTGCCTGCAGCTGCACGGCGGCTACGGCTACATGCTCGAATACCAGATTGCGCAGGACTACCTGGATTCGCGGATCACCACGATCTACGGCGGAACCACGGAGATCATGAAGGAAATCATCGGCCGGGGCCTGGGACTCTGAATCCCTCGGCGGGACCCGGGCCGGCCCCTGGCCCGTGGACCCCGAAGCCCGGACCCGCAACGAGGAAGGCAGTGCATGCTGGCAACACGCTTCACCGACGTGTTCGGAATCGAGCACCCGATCGTCCAGGGCGGAATGATGTGGGTCGGCCGGGCGGAACTGGCCGCGGCCGTCTCCGAGGCCGGGGGACTGGGCATGGTCACCGCGCTCACCCAGCCCACGCCCGCGGACCTGGTCCGCGAAATCGAGCGGACCCGCGCGCTGACCGAGAAGCCGTTCGGGGTGAACCTGACCATCCTGCCCTCGATCTCTCCGCCGCCCTACGACGAGTACCGGCGGGCGATCATCGACTCCGGGGTCGGCATCGTCGAAACCGCCGGCTCCAGCCCGGAACCGCACATGGCAGCCTTCAAGGAGCACGGGGTGCGGGTCATCCACAAGTGCACCAGCGTCCGCCACGCTCTCAAGGCCCAGGCCGTGGGCGTGGACGCGGTGAGCATCGACGGCTTCGAATGCGCGGGCCACCCCGGCGAGGACGACGTCCCGGGCCTGGTGCTGGTCCCGGCGGCCGCCGATGCCCTGAGCATTCCGTTCATCGCCTCCGGCGGCTTCGCCGACGGGCGCGGCCTGGCGGCGGCCCTGGTGCTGGGCGCGGACGGAATCAACATGGGTTCGCGCTTCCTGTGCTCGGCCGAGGCGCCGGTGGCGCAGGCCGTGAAGGAACGCATCGTCCAGGCCAGCGAACTGGACACCAACCTCATCCTGCGCCCGCTGCGCAACACCGTGCGCGTGGCCAAGAACGCGGTCAGCGACGAGGTGGTCAGGATCCTCGACGCCGGCGGCGACTTCCCGGCGGTCCAGCCGCTGGTTGCCGGGGCGCGCGGCCGCAAGGTCTTCGAGGAGGGCGACCTGGACGCCGGGATCTGGACCGTGGGCATGGTGCAGGGCCTCATCCGGGACATTCCGGCAGCCGGGGAGATCGTCCGGCGCACCGTGGAGCAGGCCGAGGAGGTCCTTTCCGCCCGGCTTTCCCTGTTCACCCGGCGCGGCATGACCTGCGGCACCACGCAAACGCCCGGCAACAGGTAGGCTAATCTGGACGAAATGGCGCTTCCGGCACGTGCCGCGGCGCAGCAGCCGGATGCCGTCCGGTGAAGTCGAATACCGATTTCTAGGGGAGGACACCAAATGGCGGGGGAATACGGCTCGGGCCTCGAGTCCGAGCGGCAAGAGTCTGCTGCGGAAACAACGAGCATCAGCCTGCCTCCGTTGGTTGGCGGTCCGGTCGTCGAAACGGCACTGGCCCCCGAGGAGCTGGCCGCCGTGGCCGCGCTCCCGGTCGGTTCCGCCCTCCTGATCGCCCACGCCGGCCCCAACGCCGGGGCGCGCTTCCTGCTCGACCAGGACGTCACCACCGCCGGGCGCCACCCGGAGGCCGACATCTTCCTCGACGACGTCACGGTCTCGCGCAAGCATGCCGAGTTCCGCCGCGTCGAGGGCGGGTTCGAGGTGGTCGACGCCGGCAGCCTCAACGGCACCTACGTGAACCAGGACCGGGTCGACTCCGTGCGCCTGCGCAACGGCTCCGAGGTGCGGATCGGCAAGTTCCGCCTCACCTTCTATGCAGGTGTCCGTCAGGCGGACGCGCCGCAGCAGGGCTGACGGTAGCAGCCGTGGTTGCCTCCGCGAACGCCCACCGGACGGCCGGGGCGGCGAGCGAGCCCTCCCGCCGGTCGGCGCTGAACATCGGGGAGGTGCTGTCCGAGCTTTCGGGGGACTTTCCCCAGATCACCGCGTCAAAGATCCGCTTCCTCGAGGAAAAGGGCCTGATCAGCCCGCAGCGCACGGCCGCCGGCTACCGCAAGTACACGGCCGGGGACATCGAGCGGCTGCGCTTCGTGCTGGCCCTGCAGCGGGACCAGTACCTGCCGCTGAAGGTCATCAAGGACTACCTCGACGCGGTGGATCGTGGCGAGGGCCCCGAGCAGCTGCCCGGCGGACTCACGCTGGCCCCGCGCGGCGTGACGGACGAACTGGCCCAGGAACTGGCCGGCCACACCCGCGCGCTGACCAAGGCCGAACTTCAGGGTGCCACCGGTGCCTCGGCGGCCCTCATCGACGAACTGCTGGCATTCGGCCTGATCGCCGAACGCGAGGAGCGCTTCGACGACGCGGCCGCCCGGGTGGCGGCGGCCAGCGCCAAGCTGGCCGCGCACGGGATCGAGCCGCGGCACCTGCGGGCTTTCCGTGCCGCGGCGGACCGCGAACTCGGCCTCGTCGAACGGGCGGTGGCGCCGCTGGCCACGCGCAAGGACGTGTCCTCGCGCGCCCGGGCGGCCGAAGCCGCCCGCGAAATCAGCGACGCCTGCCTGGCGTTACACAGCGCGCTCGTCCAGGGCGCACTCTCACGATTGGACCATTAGGTCCGTAGGAGGGCCGTAGCATGCGGAAACTCGAAGTTGTCGGTGTGCGCATCGAGCTGCCGTCGAACCAGCCGCTGGTGCTGCTCAAGGAGGCCGAGGGCCCCCGGCACCTGCCGATCTGGATCGGGGCGCCCGAGGCCTCGGCGATCGCGATGAGCCAGCAGGGCATCCAGCCGCCGCGCCCGATGACGCACGACCTGCTGGCCTCGGTCATCAAGGCCCTCGGGCGCCCGCTGCTCGAGGCCCGCCTGGTCTCCGTCCGCGAAACCGTCTTCTATGCCCAGCTTGCCTTCGAGGGCGGGATCGAGGTGGACGCCCGAGCCTCCGACGCCGTGGCGCTGGCCCTGCGCGTCGGCTGCCCGCTGCTGTGTGCGGACGAGGTCCTCGACGACGCCGGCGTGCTGGTCAGCGAGGACGGCGGCTCGAGCGAGGGTGAAGAGGCCGAACTGCGCGAGTTCCGCGAGTTCCTCGCGGAGGTCGAGCCGGAGGACTTCGACAAGTAGGTGACGGGCCGGCGACATCCGGGCGACACGCCAGATCCCAAACGTTGAAGGTCTTTGACGGGGGGCCACCCGCGCCGTACCGTCGAAGAAGTAGGTTTCCCATTGCCTGATCGGACGCCGCCTTGGCACACTGGATGGATACGCCCGTTCCGTGTCGCTGGGCGCCCCGGCCGGCCCCGCCCCCTCGGGGGAGCTTCAACAAGGAGGGTTCACGTGACTCACATCCGTGATCAGCGCGAATCGCCGGCCACTGGGCCGACTGCCAGCGGCAGCAACCAAGGGCTGCTATTCACCGAGGACCTGCCGGTACTGGATGAGGGCGCCGGCTACCGCGGCCCCATCGTCTGCAAGGCGGCAGGAATCACCTACCGCCAGCTCGACTATTGGGCCCGCACCGGACTCGTCGAACCCGCGGTGCGGGGCGCAAAAGGCTCCGGCTCCCAGCGCCTGTACAGCTTCCGCGACATCCTTGTCCTGAAGGTCGTCAAGCGCCTGCTGGACACCGGGGTGTCCCTGCAGCAGATCCGCACCGCCGTCGGCCACCTGCGCGAACGCGGCATCGAGGACCTGGCCCAGATCACCCTCATGAGCGACGGCGCGTCGGTCTATGAATGCACTTCCGCCGACGAGGTCATCGACCTGGTCCAGGGCGGCCAGGGCGTTTTCGGCATCGCCGTCGGGCGCGTTTGGCGCGAGGTCGAGGGCAGCCTGGCCCAGCTGCCGAGCGAGCACGCCGAGGTCGCCTACCCCGAGGACGAACTCAGCCGGCGCCGGGCCGCCAAGAAGTCGGCCAGCTGACGCCATCCCACGCTATCGGCGGCGGGTGCTGCACCGTTAGGTGCAGCACCCGCCGTTTTTTCGTGCCCGCACTTTCCCGCCCGGCCCCCGCCGGGGCGGGTCGAAGCGATGGTTATCGTTTGGCGGAGACGCGGCTGCGCAGGTTGCCCGAGTCGGTAACGTTGCGCAGCAGCTCGTCGAAGTGGGATGCCGCGGTGCGGGCGGCCTCGCCGGGCCAGTGGTGCACGGCGTAGGCCGCACCCTGGATCTGCTGCCAGTTCGCCTGCTCGGCGATCACGGGGGAGAGCAGCGAGGTGCCGAACATGCTCCGCATTTCATCGAGGCGGTACCGGTGTTCGGCCGACGCGGGACGGTAGCGGTTGGCCACGACGCCGGCCGTGGCCAGGTCCGGGGCGAACTCGGTACGGAACAGGTCGAGCGCGCGCATGGTCCGTTCGGTGCCCGCCACCGAAAACAGGCTGGGCTCGGCCACCAGGAGCACCCGGTTGCTGGCGGTCCAGGCCATCCGGGTCAGGCCGTTGAGCGAGGGCGGGCAGTCGATCAGCACCAGCGAATAGATGGAGGTGCGCGAGAGCAGCGTGGAAAGCCGGCGCAGGTCCCGGGCCCGCAGGTCGGGACGGTCGTAGATGCCGGTGAAGGCGGCCCCGAAGGCAACGTCCAGTACCGGAGGCCGGGTCAGGGAGGCGTCGCCCGCGGCCCGGGAGAGCCAGGAACTCGGTGCCGCCTCCGCCTCGATGTCGCCGCGGCGGGCGTTCTTGAGCAGGTGCCCGATGTCCGTGCGGCCCTCGGGACGCACGCCCAGGCCGGTGCTGGCGTCCGCGTGCGGGTCCAGGTCCACCACCAAGGTGGGAATGCCTGCCGCAAGGGCCGCGGAAGCCAGTCCCAGGGTCACCGAGGTCTTGCCGACGCCACCTTTGAGGCTGCTGATGCTCACTACCTGCACGGAACGGATCACGCCCTTATCTGTGTTGCTACCTGTAACGGCTCCCCGAAATATCATAGTGCGGACGCGCGCCCCTCCCGTGCCACGCCGGATCCGGTGGCGCGGCACCACGCCGGGCCGGGAGCAGGGCGCCCAAGTGGGCGCCGTTTCCTTATGTTCCGAATGGCGACGAAACCTGTTAGGGCTGTGGGCCCTGTCACGGTACATTGATGCCCAAGGCCGAGCGAGACCCGCTGCGCCTGGCGTCAATGGTGACTTCCCCTAGGAGGAATCCTTGCGCCGTCCTGTCCACAAAACATTTCGCAGGAGCACCATGTTTTCCAAGATCCTGGTGGCTAACCGGGGCGAGATCGCCATCCGTGCGTTCCGTGCCGGCTACGAGCTCGGGGCCAAGACGGTTGCCGTTTACCCCAACGAGGACCGCAATTCGATCCACCGCCAGAAGGCCGACGAGGCGTATCTGATCGGTGAGGAGGGCCATCCGGTCCGGGCGTACCTGGACGTTGATGAGATCGTCCGGGTCGCGAAGGAGGCCGGGGCGGATGCGATCTATCCGGGCTACGGTTTCCTGTCGGAGAACCCCGATCTGGCCCGTGCCGCGGCCGATGCCGGGATCGCGTTCATCGGCCCGCCTCCGGAGGTGTTGGAGCTGGCCGGCAACAAGGTCGCCGCGCTGAAGGCGGCCCGCGCGGCCGGGATCCCGGTGCTGGCGTCCTCGGAGCCGAGCGCGGACGTGGACTGGCTGATCGGGGAGGCCGACAAGATCGGGTTCCCGATCTTCGTCAAGGCCGTTGCCGGCGGCGGCGGGCGCGGCATGCGCCGGGTGGACACCCGCGACGCGTTGCCGGAGGCGCTGGCCGCGGCGATGCGCGAGGCCGGGACCGCGTTCGGTGACCCCACCGTGTTCCTGGAGATGGCCGTGCTGCGCCCGCGCCACATCGAGGTCCAGATCCTGGCCGACGGGGCCGGGAACGTGGTGCACCTGTTCGAGCGGGATTGTTCGCTGCAGCGCCGGCACCAGAAGGTCATCGAGATCGCCCCGGCCCCGAACCTGGACGAGAACATCCGCCAGGCCCTGTACGCGGACGCGGTCAAGTTCGCCAAGGCGCTGAACTACCAGAACGCCGGCACCGTGGAGTTCCTGGTGGACACCGTGGGCGAGCGGGCCGGGCAGCACGTGTTCATCGAGATGAACCCGCGCATCCAGGTCGAGCACACGGTCACCGAGGAGATCACGGACGTGGACCTGGTGCAGGCGCAGATGCGCATCGCCGCCGGGGAAACCCTGGAGGACCTGGGCATCCGCCAGGAGGACCTGCGCATCCGCGGCGCGGCCCTGCAGTGCCGCATCACCACCGAGGACCCGTCCAACGGGTTCCGCCCGGACGTGGGCACCATCACCGTGTACCGTTCCGCGGGCGGGTCCGGGGTGCGCCTGGACGGCGGAACCATCTACGCCGGCGCCGAGGTCTCCCCGCACTTCGACTCGATGCTGGTCAAGCTCACCTGCCGCGGCCGGGACTACCAGGCGGCCGTGGCCCGGGCCCGGCGCGCGCTGGCCGAGTTCCGCGTGCGCGGGGTCGCCACCAACATCCCGTTCCTGATGAACGTGCTCGATGACCCGCAGTTCATCGCAGGCGACGTGGCCACCGACTTCATCGATTCGCGCCCGGACCTGCTGGTGGGCAACCGCTCCCAGGACCGCGGCACCAAGGCCCTGTCCTTCCTGGCCGACGTCACGGTGAACAAGCCCAACGGCGCGCGCGTCGACGGGATCGACCCGCGCGAGAAGCTGCCCTCCTTCCCGGGCGACAAGCGCCAGGAGCCGTTCCGCTCCCCGTTCGACGAGCCCGTGGAGGTGGCCCCGGCCGCCGGCTGGCGCCAGCGCCTGCTCGAACTCGGCCCGGAGGGCTTCGCGCGCGCCCTGCGCGAACAGACGGCCGTGGCGGTCACGGACACCACGTTCCGCGACGCGCACCAGTCGCTGCTGGCCACCCGGGTGCGCACCCGGGACCTGCTCGCGGCCGCGCCGGCGTATGCGCACACGCTGCCGCAGCTGTTCTCCATGGAGGTCTGGGGCGGGGCGACCTACGACGTCGCGCTGCGCTTCCTGGGCGAGGACCCGTGGCAGCGGCTGGCCCTGCTGCGCCGGGCCCTGCCGAACATCCCGCTGCAGATGCTGCTGCGCGGCCGCAACACGGTCGGCTACACCCCGTACCCGACCGAGGTCACCGACGCGTTCGTGAAGGAGGCCGCGGCCACCGGCATCGACATCTTCCGCATCTTCGACGCCCTCAACGACGTCTCCCAGATGGCCCCGGCCATCAAGGCCGTCCGCGACACCGGCACCGCCGTGGCCGAGGTCGCGCTCTGCTACTCCGGGAACCTCCTGGACCCGGCCGAGGACATCTACACCCTCGAGTACTACCTGGACCTGGCGCAGAAGATCGTCGACGCCGGCGCGCACATCCTGGCGATCAAGGACATGGCGGGCCTGCTGCGCCCGGCCGCGGCCAAGATCCTGGTCACCGCCCTGCGCGAGCGCTTCGACCTGCCCGTGCACCTGCACACCCACGACACCGCAGGCGGCCAGCTGGCGACCCTGCTGGCAGCCGTGGACGCGGGCGTGGACGCGGTGGACGTCGCCGCGGCCTCGATGGCCGGGACCACCTCCCAGCCCTCGGCCTCGGCACTGGTCGCCGCGCTGGCGAACACCGAGCGCGACACCGGCATCGAACTCGAGGCCGCCGCCGCGCTGGAACCGTACTGGGAGGCCGTGCGCACGATGTACGCGCCGTTCGAGTCCGGCTTGGCCGGCCCCACCGGGCGTGTCTACCGGCACGAGATCCCGGGCGGGCAGCTGTCCAACCTGCGCCAGCAGGCGATCGCGCTGGGCCTGGGCGAGCGCTTCGAGGCCATCGAGGACATGTACACCGCGGCCAACCGCATCCTGGGCCGCCCGACGAAGGTCACCCCGTCCTCCAAGGTGGTCGGGGACCTGGCCCTGCAGCTGGTGGGCATGAACGTGGACCCGGACGAGTTCGAGGCCAACCCGGCCGCGTTCGACATCCCGGACTCGGTCATCCAGTTCCTCTCCGGCGAACTCGGGGACCCGGCCGGCGGCTGGCCCGAACCGTTCCGCACCAAGGCCCTGGCCGGGCGCACCATCCGCCCGCACGTGGAGGAACTCTCCGCCGAGGACTCCGAGGCCCTGGCCGCGGATTCGGCCACCCGCCGGGCCACCCTGAACCGGCTGCTCTTCGCGGGTCCGACCAAGGACTACGAGAAGACGGTCGCCGAGTTCGGTGACGTGTCCATCCTGCACACCCGCGACTACCTCTACGGGATGCGCAAGAACCAGGAGCACGTCATCCCGCTGGGCAAGGGCGTGCGCCTGCTGGTCACCCTGCAGGCCATCTCCGACCCGGACGAGAAGGGCATGCGCACCGTGATGTGCACGCTCAACGGGCAGGGACGCACCATCACGGTCCGGGACCGCAACGTCGAGTCCACGGTCAAGTCCGCGGAAAAGGCCGACGCGTCCAACGCCGGGCACGTCGCGGCCCCCTTCGCCGGGGCGGTCACCGCGACCGTCAAGGTCGGGGACACCGTCGAGGCCGGGGCGAACGTCGCGACCATCGAGGCCATGAAGATGGAGGCCGGCATCACCACCCCCGTCGCCGGCACCGTCTCCCGCCTCGCCATCGACGGCATCGCCCAGGTCCAGGGCGGAGACCTGCTGGTGGTCATCGATCCGAGCAACTCCTGATCGGAACAATTCCTGATCGGAACACTGCCTGATCGCGGCCCCTCCTGACAGGCCGCAAACCCGGGACAAAAACCCGGGCCAAAGGGGCGGGTGCACCTCGGTGCGCCCGCCCTTTTGGCGTCTCAACCCCCTGCCGCCGGTTCCCTTTCCGGCCTTGACCGGTGCGCTAGTGTGATGCTTGACATGGTCGAATGCCGTCCTCGGATGAGCGGGGGACCACAGCGAGGGGGACTACATGAGCCAAGAGAACACTGCGCCGAAGGAACCGGTGGGCGGGGAGCCTGCCGTCCCGGACCGGACACCGACGGCCGCCGGGGACGCGGGCGCCTGGGTGCCGGTGGAACAGGTGCCCGTGGAACCGGCATCCACGCCAACGCCACCCGATGCAACACCGCCCGCCGCTTCCGGGGAGGCGCATTCCAAGGAGGAGCAGCCCGGTTCCGACGACCCGTTGCCGGAGTTGGAGGGATTGCAGGAGTTGGAGGAATTGGAGGCGTTGGGGGCCTCGGTCGACGACGCCTTCGCCCACGCCGACACCCCGGCGGCCGCCGGGACGGACACGCAACGGCCCGCGGAGCCGCCGCTGCCTCCGCTCCCGCCGTCGCCGCCGTCGCTGGAGCCGCTCTACGACGTCGTTGCGGCAGGTGAGCCGGAAATCGCCACCTGGGAGCCGGAGGGCCTGCGCACCCCGGATGCCTCCCCACCGCGGTCCACCGAGTTCCCGGCTCGCGAGGCCGCCACGCGCTCCCGCACCGAGCCGTCCGAATCCGCTGCTCCCAGCGCCGTCGTCACGCCGGAACCGGCCGCCGCACTGACCGCGGAACGGCTGCTGGAGCCGCGGGTGCGTCCGCCGGTGGGCGGGTGGCGGCTGTGGCTGTACCGGGCGACCATGGGCAGGGTCAACGTCGGGGACTCCGACGTCGAACGGCTGCGGCGCATCACCGCCAACCGGATCGCCGTGCCGCTGGGGGAGGGGACCCGCTACGTGCCGGTGCTCTCCCGCAAGGGCGGGGTCGGCAAGACGACGGTGACCACGCTGCTGGGCATGGCCCTGGCGCAGGGGCGCGAGGACCGGGTGATCGCCCTGGACGCGAACCCGGACCGCGGCACGCTCAGCGACCGCTCGCCCGGCAAGGCCCGCCACACGGCCCGCCAGCTGGTGCAGAACCGGTTCATGGTGGACTCCTTTACCAAGCTTTCCAGCTATGCCGCCCGCGAGGGCTCCCGGCTGGACGTGCTCGCCTCCGACCCGGACCCGCACGTCGCCCTGGCCTTCGACGACGCTGACTACCGGGCTGTCACCGACCTGCTCTCCAAGTACTATTCGATCGTGCTGACCGATTCGGGCACCGGAATGGTCCACTCGGTCATGAAGGGGACGCTGGAGAAGGCGCATGCGGTGGTGCTGGTGTCCGGGGCCAGCGTCGACGAGGCCCGCCTGGCCTCCGAAACCCTGTCCTGGCTGGAGGCGCACGGCCGCGAGGACCTGGCCGCCCGGGCCATCGTGGTCATCAACCAGTCCCTGCACAACGGGCGGGCGGTGAACGTCGAGGAGATCGAGGCGCACTTCCGCACCCGCGCGGCCCACGTGGTGCGCCTGCCCTACGACCCGCACCTGGCCGAGGGCTCCCGCGTGGACCTGTCCCTGCTTCGCCCGGCCACCCACGACGCGGTCCACGAACTGGCCGCGCTGGTGGCCGATTCGCTCCGGGGCTAGGCACCGCAGCTCACGGCACCGCACGGCAAGACGACGACGACGGCGGCGGGCCACCTTCCTTCCGGAAGGCGGCCCGCCGCCGTCGTACCGGGTCGATCAACAGCGGTCGATCAACAGCGGACGGTCAGCGGCGGACGGTCCCGTAGATGTCCTCGAGGATGTCATCGTAGTCCTTGAGCACCTGGGCCCGCTTGATCTTCATCGACGGGGTGAGGTGGCCGGAGGCCTCCGTGAAGTCGGTGGCGACGATACGGAACTCCTTGATGGCCTCGGCGTTGGAGACGGACTCGTTGGCGGCGGCGATGATCCCGGCGACCGCCGAGCGCACCACGGGATTTTCCGCGGCCTCCTTCAGGGAGGTCGAGGCCGGCAGGTGGTGGCGCTCCAGCCAGCCCGGCAGCGCCTCCTCGTCCAGGGTGACCAGGGCGGAGATGAACGGGCGGCCGTCGCCGACCACCACGCACTGGGAGACCAGCACGTCGGCCCGGATCTGGTCCTCCAGCAGGGTCGGGATGACGTTCTTGCCGCCGGCGGTGACGATGATTTCCTTCTTGCGGCCGGTGATGCGCAGGAAGCCGTCGGCGTCGAGTTCGCCGACGTCCCCGGTGTGCAGCCAGCCGTCGGTGAACGTCTCCTCCTGCAGGTCCGGGCGGTGGTGGTAGCCGCGCATCACGCACACGCCCCGGGTGAGGACCTCGCCGTCGTCGGCGATGCGCACCGCGTTGCCGGGAAGCGGCGCGCCGACGGTGCCGATCTTGATCAGCGCCGGGGTGTTCACCGAGATCGGCGCGGTGGTTTCCGTCAGGCCGTAGCCTTCCAGGATGGTGACGCCGATGCCGTGGAAGAAGTGCCCCAGCCGTTCGCCCAACGGGGCGCCGCCGGAGACCGCGTACTCCACGCGCCCGCCCATGGCCTCGCGGATCTTGTGGAAGACCAGCTTGTCGAAGATCTTGTGCTTGAGCGCCAGCGGGAGCGGGACCTTGCCGGCCTGTTGGGCCCGGGACCAGGCGACGGCGGTGTTCGCGGCGGCGTGGAAGATCTTGCCCTTGCCGCCGTCCTCGGCCTTGAGCATGGAACTGTTGTAGACCTTCTCGAACACGCGCGGCACGGCCAGGATGAAACTCGGGCTGAAGCTTTGCAGGTCAGGCAGCAGGCTCTTCACGTCCGGGGTGTGGGCCACGTTCACCCCGGAGGCCACGGCCAGCACGGAGATGAACCGGGCGAACACGTGGGCCAGCGGCAGGAACATGATGGTCGAGGCGCCGGGGGCCAGGACCTCGGGCAGGGCCAGGCGCGCGTTCTCGGACAGCTCCACGAAGTTGGAGTGGGTCAGTTCGCATCCCTTGGGGCGGCCCGTGGTGCCGGAGGTGTAGATGATGGTGGCCAGGCTCTCCAGGGTGAGGGACCCGCGACGCTCCTCCAGTTCCGCGTCGCCGACGGACGCGCCGGCCTCCCGCAGCGCATCCAGGCCGTCGCCCTCGATCTGCCAGACGTGGCGCAGCGCGCCCAGGCCTTCCTGCTGGGCGGCCAGGAGCACGGCGTCCTCGTGCCGTGGCCCCTCGACGACGGCGGCGACGGCGGCGGAGTCGCCCAGGATCCAGGCAAGCTGGCTGGGGGAGGAGGTCTCGTAGACGGGGACGGAGACGCACCCGGCGAACCAGATGGCGAAGTCCACCAGGGTCCACTCGTAGCGGGTGCGGGCCATCAGTCCCACCCGGTCTCCGGCGTTCAGGCCCTTGGCGATGAGGCCCTTGGCCAGCAGGGACGCATCGGCGGCGAATTCCACGGCGCGCACGGGGGTCCAGCCGCCCTGGCCGTCGGGCCGGGAGAAGAGCACCGGGTTGGCCGGGGAAGCGGCCTGCCGCAGGACGAAATCCGTGGCGTTGGTCTCCGGAGGGCTGGTCACCAGTGGGGGAACGCTGATCTCGCGCACATCGGCTCCTTCGGTTGGTTTGTCCTGCTCGGTGTTGGCGGTGTTGGCGGTGTTGGCTGTGTTGGCTGTGTTGGTGTTGTCTGGGCCGGCGCTGCGGCGGTCGGGGTGCACGTCTGGTCTGGTCAGCGGGGCCTGAGGCCCCGCACCCCCCAGCCTAGTGGCACGCGTCACGAAATCCAGTGGCCCCCTACTGGCAGGTAATGGCGATTCGGTAACGGCGAGCGGGCCAAAGCACCGCTCGTGGCCCCTCCGCTCCCGGCCCGTCCGTACCCGGGGCGCGGGGGGCCTAGACGCGGGCGCCGTCGTCGCCCTCGTTGCGCTCGCGCGGCATGCGGAACACCAGGTACCCGGTCGCCGCCAGGAAGACGGCGGCCAGGCCCAGCAGCACCAGCCCCGGAACGCCGCGCCAGAGCAGCGTGAACAGCAGCAGGAACAGCGGGGCCCCGACGGCCCCGCACCACGCCATGACCTTGGCCGGTTCCCCCGAACCCAGCGCGGGCGGTTCCGGCGGAACGAAGCCCTCGTCGTCGTCCTCAAGAAGCTCGTAGTCGCGGGGCCCGCCCGCGTCGTCGCCGGCACCCGGGCCCTCCCCGGGGCCGTCGCTGTCGCGCGCCGGATCCCCGGACCGTGCGCCGTCCGTGGGAAGTGCCCCGCCCGGGGGAAACGCGCCGGGCTCGGCGGGGCCCGCAGCGGAAGGGGTCTCCTCCAGCCGGCGGACCAGGTCGCGCCAAGCGGCGTCGTCGGCGGCCTGGCCGGGTTGGCGGTCGCCGGCCTCGTTGTCAGCCACGGTGGGCCTCCTCATGCGCTATGGACCCGTTGGATCTGATGAAATCGACCGTTCCCGAGAACAGGGTCGCGGCGTCGTGGTCCAGGGTGGCCACGTGGTAGCTGTTCGGCAGCGGGCGCACCTGCAGCGCACGCTTCTGCCGCGGCGCACTGGCCAGTCCGGCGCGCAGGGCGGCGATGCTCGATTCCGGCACCACGTGGTCCACGGCGGAGCGGTAGGCGAGCACCGGTGCGTCGATGCGCGGCAGCAGCACGCGCGTCTCGGCCATCAGCAGCCCGAGCTGGTGCACGGCCGCCAGGGGGGTCAGGGCATAGGCGCCCTCGTCCTGGCCGGGCAGGGCGATGTCGTTGGCGATGGCCGGAACCGTCGGGCGCACCCGGTGCAGCAGCCCGGCGAACCGCGCCGCCGGATTGGCGAACGTCAGTGCCGGGTTGGCCACCACGACGCCGGCCACGCCGCGGGCGGCGGCCAGCCGCAGCGCCAGCGTGCCGCCCATCGAGAGGCCGCAGACGAACACGCTGCGGTGCGTGGCCTGCAGGGCGTCGAACTCCCGCTCGACCGCCGCGATCCACGCATCGCGCGGGGTCCGGGACAGGTCCTCCCAGCGGGTCCCGTGGCCGGGCAGCAGCGGGACGGAGACGGGGAAGCCGGCGTCGGCCAGGGCCTCGGCCCACGGCAGGACGCTGCGCGGACCGGAGGTGAAGCCGTGGATGACCATCACGGCGTCGGGGGAGGACCCTGCGCGCCGGAAGGCTGCGTCGCGCTCCCGCGGCGGCTGCGGCAAGATGTCCATGGTTCTCCCCGTGCGGGCCCTCAGGATGCGAGACCCGGGGCTGATGTGTGCCTAAAGTAGAGCGTAACCGACCGCGGTGCCCGGCGTCGCCGCGCCGCTACAGGCGGCTCCCGGACGGGTGGAAGGCACACTGGTGTTCTACTGGATCATGAAGCGGATCTTCATTGCACCGCTTGTCAATTTGCTGTTCAGGCCGTGGGTCAAGGGGATGGACAACATCCCCGCGGAGGGCGGGGCGATCCTTGCCAGCAACCACCTCTCCGTGTCCGACTCGATCTTCCTGCCGGTGGCGGTGGACCGCCCGGTGGTTTTCCTCGCCAAGAGCGACTACTTCACGGGCAAGGGCCTCAAGGGCAAGCTGACCGCCGCGTTCTTCCGCCTGAGCAACCAGCTGCCGATGGACCGTTCCGGCGGGACGGCCTCCGCCGACTCGCTGGGGGCCGGCGAGCAGGTGCTGCGCGAAGGCAAGCTGCTGGGCATCTATCCGGAAGGCACCCGCAGCCCCGACGGCCGCCTCTACCGGGGCAAGCTGGGGGTAGCCAAGCTGGCCCTGGCCGCAGGAGTTCCGGTGATCCCGGTGGCCATGATCGGCACGGACAAGGTCCAGCCGATCGGCAAGACCGTTCCGAACATCCGCCGGGTGGGCATGGTGATCGGCGAACCGCTGGACTTCTCCCGCTACGCCGGTATGGCCGAGGACCGGTTTGTCCAGCGTTCGGTGACGGACGAGATCATGTACGCCCTGATGCGCCTGTCCGGCCAGGAGTACGTGGACGTCTACGCCCAGACCGTGAAGAACCAGCTCGCCGCCGCCAAGAAGCAGGCCAAGGCCGAGCATTCTAGGGCCGCGCACGCCAAGGCGGAGCAGGCCAAGGCGGACCACGCCAAAACCGGGCACATCCAGGCCGAGCACACCCAAGCCGGGCAAACCCCGTCCGAGCAGGCCACGGCCGGTCAAGCCAAGGCCGACGGGGCCCAGCCCGAGCGCCCCGGGCCCGATGCCGCCACGGGCGAGGGCCAGGACGCCGGCGCAGCGTCCTAGGCGGCTTCCTAACACGGTGGAGGGTCGTCTGTTAACCTGCCGCGGCCGGGCTTTACGCCGGATGCGGAGGGGCCGGGCCGGGGAGACTACCCTTTAAGGGTGACTGAGCTAACCTCCGCCCCCACTGCCCCGGTCGGCAACGCCGGCCCTGCCCTCGATCCCGGTCTGGACGTGTGGCGCACGCTGCCGATCCAGCAGCAGCCGAGCTGGCACGGCACCCCCGCCCACGACGCCGCCATCAAGGAACTCTCCAAGCTGCCCCCGCTCGTGTTCGCCGGCGAGGTCGACATCCTGCGCGAGCGCCTCGCCGCCGCGGCCCAGGGCAAGGCCTTCCTGCTGCAGGGCGGCGACTGCGCCGAAACGTTCGCCGATGCCACCGCGGACAAGATCAGCGCCCGCGTGAAGACCATCCTGCAGATGGCCGTGGTGCTCACCTACGGCGCCTCCATGCCCGTGATCAAGATGGGCCGCATGGCCGGGCAGTTCGCCAAGCCGCGCTCCTCCGACACCGAGACCCGCGACGGGGTGACCCTGCCGGCCTTCCGCGGGGACATCGTCAACGGCTACGAGTTCACCGAGGAATCCCGCCGCCACGACCCGGCCCGCCTGGTCAAGGCATACAACACCGCGGCGTCCACGCTGAACCTCATCCGCGCGTTCACCCAGGGCGGCTTCGCCGACCTGCGCTCGGTGCACAACTGGAACAAGGGCTTCACCGAGAACCCGGCGCACGCCGCCTACGAGTCGCTGGCCGCGGAAATCGACCGCGCGATCCGCTTCATGAGCGCCTGCGGGGCCGACTTCGACGAACTCAAGCGCACCGAGTTCTTCTCCGCGCACGAGGCGCTGCTGCTGGACTACGAGCGCGCGCTGACCCGCACCGACTCCCGCACCGGGCTGCCGTACGACACCTCCGCCCACTTCCTGTGGATCGGGGAGCGGACCCGCCAGCTGGACGGCGCCCACGTGGACTTCCTCTCCCGCGTGCGCAACCCGATCGGCGTCAAGCTGGGCCCGAACAGCACCCCCGAGGACGCGCTGGCGCTGATCGACAAGCTGGACCCGAACCGCGAGCCGGGCCGCCTGACCTTCATCAGCCGCATGGGCGCGAAGAACATCCGCGAGAAGCTGCCGAACCTGGTGGAGAAGGTCACCGCCTCCGGCGCCCAGGTGCTCTGGGTGACCGACCCGATGCACGGCAACACCGTCACCAGCCACAACGGCTACAAGACGCGCAACTTCGAGGACGTCATGGACGAGGTCCGCGGCTTCTTCGAGGTGCACGACGCGCTGGGCACCTACCCGGGCGGCCTGCACGTGGAGATGACCGGCGACGACGTCGCCGAGTGCCTGGGCGGCGCGGACCCGATCCGCGAGGAGCAGTTCGACGACCTCTACGAGTCCGTCTGCGATCCGCGCCTGAACCACCGCCAGTCCCTGGAGATGGGGTTCCTGGTCTCCGGCGCGCTGGCCAAGCGCGGCGGCCGCGCCTAGCCCCAGCCGGGACAAGCAGCCGGAACAGCACGACGGCGGCCCGTTGCCTTTCGCTTACGAAAGGCAACGGGCCGCCGTCGTTGTATGGGGTCTGCGCTCCTAGACCACCGTCAGGGTGATGGTGGATCCTTCCGGCGCGGTGCCGGAGCGCGGGTCCTGGTCGCGGACGGTCTCGAAGAAGCCGCCGAGGACCTCGTTGATCTCGACCTCGAAGCCCAGGTCCTCCAGGATCTCCTCGGCGTCGTCGACATCCTCGCCGACGACGTTCGGGACCTCGATCATGCGCGGGCCCTTGGACACCACGTACCCGATGGTCGAGCCGCGGTCGACCTTCCCGCCGTCGGGGTCCTGGGAGATGACGGTGCCCTTGGGGATCCGCCGGCTGAACTCCTCGCCGGCGACCTTGCCCTTCAGCCCGGCGGCCGCAAGCGTGCGTTCGGCCTCGGCGGAGTCCATGTCCTCGATGTCCGGGACCTTGACAGGGGCTGGGCCGCGGGAGACGACGATGTTGACCTCGGTGCCGCGGCGGACCTCCTTGTCCGGGGCGGTGGCCTGGGAGACCACCAGGCCCGCGTCCACGGATTCGTTGTAGGCGCGGCTGGATTTGCCCAGCTCCAGGTTCGCGTCGCGCAGCGCCTTTTCGGCGTCGTCGGGGGTGCGGCCCACGATGTTGGGCACCGCGAACAGCTCGGGGCCCTTGGACACCAGGAGCCGGACGTCCTCGTAGCGGCGGATCTGCGTGCCGGCGGAGGGTTCGCTGCCCACCACCAGGCCCTTTTCGACCTTCTCGTCGAAGATTTGCCGCTGGCTGGAGTCCACGCCCAGGGCGGCGAGCTCCTGCACGGCGGCCGCGGCGGTCCGCCCCCCGAGGGAGGGGATGTTCACCGGGGCTCCCGGGCCCATTCCGAAGAACCAGCCGGCGACGGCCAGCAGGGCGGCGACGAACAGGAGCACGGCGGTGAGGATCCAGCCGCGGGCGCGCGAGCGGGAGGGTTCCAGCTTCTCCAGCGGGCGCTGGGCCTCGCGGGCCCACTCCTTGCGGGCGGCCTTCTCGTCGCGGCGGGCCACACGGGCCGCCGCGCGCGGGGACAGCGCAGCGCCCTCGTGCTCGTCGGTGTCCTCCGCGGCGTCGTCGTTCTCCTCGTCGTTGCCGTCCTCGGAGATCCCGGCCGGCAGGACGGGGCGCGGATAGGCGCGGGTGGCGCCGTGCTGCAGGTCGGCGATGACGCTGGTCGCGTCGCTGCCGGTCGGGATGGCCTGGGTGGCGGAGCCGACCTGGCCGAGGTCGGCCGCGGCGGTGCCTGCCGCGCCGAAGTCCAGCTGCTCGTCGGTGAGGGTGGTGCGGATGTGGCGCAGTTCGCCCAGCAGCGCCCCGGCGTCCCGCGGGCGGCCCTCCGGGTCCCTGGCCGTGCACCACTCGACCAGCTCGTCCAGGTCCGAGGCCAGGCCCGGCAGGGCGGCGGAGGGAGCCGGGACGGACTCGTTGACGTGCTGGAAGGCGACCTGGATGGGGGATTCGGCGGAGAAGGGCTGGCGGCCGGTCAGCAGCTCGTAGAGCATGATGCCCACGGCGTAGATGTCGCTGCGGGCGTCCGCCGGCTCGCCGGTGATCAGTTCGGGGGAGATGTAGGCGACCGTGCCCACCAGGTTGCCCGTGGCGGTGTGGCCGGTGGCTGCGCGGGCCAGCCCGAAGTCCGCCACCTTGACCCGACCCTCGTCGGAGAGCAGCACGTTTTCGGGCTTCATGTCACGGTGTACCAGCCCGGCCGCGTGCGCGGCGGCCAGCCCCTCGATGACCGGGTCCATCAGGGCCAGGGCCTGGCGCGGGGCCAGGTGGCCGCGTTCGTCCAGCAGGTCACGCAGGGTCCGGCCCTGGACGTACTCCATGGCGAGGTAGGCCAGGTGGCCGTCCACGCCCTGGTCCAGGACGCTGACCACGTGGGGGTGGGAGAGCCGGGCGGCGGTGATGGCCTCGGCCTCGAAGCGCTTGAGGAAGGCGGGGTCCTCCGCCAGGTGCGGGTACAGGACCTTGAGCGCGACGTCGCGGTGCAGGCGCAGGTCGGTGGCCAGGTAGACGGTGGACATGCCGCCGCGGGCCAGTCGGCGCTTCACCTGGTACCGGCCGTCCACCCTGCTGCCCACGAGTGGGTCGATCGCTTGTTCCGTCACTGTTAGATGGTATCGAGTGAAGCTGGAGGAGCCGAATCTATGGGGCCCGATTCACAGGCAGGGGCCGTGGCGGCGCGGTGGGGGAGCCGGTCCGGGGGCCTCAAGCCCAGCCCCCTGGGCGGTGCCGCAGCGGCGGTGCGGAGGCAACCAAGGGGAACGCTGAAGGGGGCCGGTCCGCGGGTGCGGTCCGGCCCCCTTCGGGGAGCTGTGCTGGTTCCTGGTGGACAGCCGGGGGAATGGCTGCCATCCGGACGCTTTCTGCTGTTAGGAGGCGCGGCGGGCACGGGCGGCGCGGCGCTTCAGTGCGCGACGCTCGTCTTCGCTCATACCGCCCCACACGCCGGCGTCCTGGCCGCTCTCGATGGCCCACTGGAGGCAGGTATCGATAACGGGGCACCGACGGCACACGCTCTTGGCTTCTTCGATCTGGAGCAGTGCCGGCCCCGTGTTGCCCACGGGGAAGAACAGCTCGGGATCCTTGTCCAGACAGGCCGAACGACTACGCCAATCCATGCTTGTTGATGCTCCTTGGGGGTTTGGGGGGTGGGTTCCCGCGGTGAACGGCCGGCGGGGTGGCAGAAGAAAAGGGAGCTACACGTGCTCCCTCCCCAACTGCCAAAATAGGCTTTCATGTTACGTTCACGTAAACAAGGGGGATTGACTGCGAATTCACCGTTAAAGTGTGAGGTTTTCATCACAGGCCAACCTCCTCGCCATCTGGGCGTTTGGCTTTTCCGGCCAGGCTGTTTGTCCACGCCATGGGTCAACGCGGTAGGTTTTGCGGGTGACTCCAGAACTTCCCGCTCGGCCCGCACGCCCGGTTTCCGTTACGGCAATCGCCCTACTACTTGTCCTTGAGGGACTCGGGGTGCTGGTGGCGGCCGTGTGGTACCTACTGTCCATGGGGCAAGAAGGCCCCGTCAATATGGGCGGGCGCATCTTCATGCTTTTCCTGCTGCTGGCCGCGGCCGCCTGGCAGTTCCTCGTGGGGCACTTCCTGTTCCGCGGCAAGGCCTGGACGCGAGCCGCCGCACTCGCTTGGCAGGTCTTCCAGGTCATCTTCGCGGTGTCCTTCTTCAGTGGCGGCATGCCCCTGGTCGGCCTGGGACTGCTGATTCCCGCGGCCGCGATCTTCCTGCTGCTTTTTGATCCCAAGGCCACCGCCTTCTTCGGGGACCGGAACGCCTCAGCTTCACCGGGCACCCGGCCGTAGCCGGCACTCGTCGATGATCGCCACGAGGCGGAGCGGGTGGGGACCTGCGCATCGGCCGGGCCGCGATAGGCGGCCCCGCTCGAACCGACCCAACCCTAGCCTGTGCCGGGCGGCGTTCACAGCGTAAGCGCTGCCCTGTTTTTCTTGTTTTCGGACAGCAGGGAATATCGGTTACTGGACAGTGCGGAGACGGGATATTCCCGGCCACATATGCCGGCTTCTGGACGCAGTCCGGCCGGTACGGCCGATGAATCGGGCACTCGTCCCCGGCAGATTCAGGGGACACCGTTCCCGCGTTCTGAAGGAGAACCGATGCAACCTATAGCCGTTCGGGGGGCCGGACGCCGGATCCCGCTCATTCTCGTCCTCATCGTGGCCTTGGCGGCCGCATTCACCGTGGCGCCGGCTGCGCCGTCGCAAGCAGGTCCGCTAGGTACCGACGACCGGCTCCAAGTGGGGATCCATTCTCATCTGGACGAGCCCACGTGGGCCTTCGTCGGCAACCCGGTCGAGGTCGTCAACTGGTTCACCGGAATCCCGGCGGACGCGCCGGCTATGCCGACCGGGAAGTTCACCCTGACCCTGGACGAACGCGGCGCGAAGCCGTACGTCCGCACCCTGACGGGCGGGGAAGACGAGGTCCGGCCGTACATCACTCCCGTCAAGGTCGGGAAGCGCTCCTACACCGTCGCCTACTCCGGGGACAGGAACTACAAGCCGGTCAGGCAGACTTTCACCTACGACGTCTGGACGGGCCCAGACACCAAGACCGCCCTGACGGTGGACAAGCGCAGCATCACCGTCAGTGAGCCGGTCACCCTCCGGGCGCAGATCGCCACCGCCTCGGGCCGGCCCCAAACCGGCAACGCTGACGGGCCGGTCCAGTTCTATGCGGACGGGGAATGGATCGGCGAAGGAATCAGCAGGCCCGGGTCCGCGGGATGGGAATCCTCCCTGACGGTTGGCTACCTGCCCGTCGGGACGCACAAGATCACCGCCGCTTTCGAACCCTTCATTCACTATCTGCCATCCGAATCCAAGCCCTTCCTCCTTACCGTTAATTCGCCGGCCCAGGCTGAAAAGGCCACTGGCTCCTTCACGGTTGACCGGTCTGAATCTGAACTTTCGCCCACAGTGTCAGCCACCGTTCGGGCCGCAAAGCCCGGGGGACGGGTGCCAGCGGGATACGTGCAGTTTTACGACGGAGATTACAGGGCCGGACTGCCGGTGAAGCTGGTTGCGGGAGTGGCCACAACCTCCATCTACATGCCCGGCCTGATCCGGGCCGAGTACCTCGGCGACACCAGATATGGCCCCGCCACCCTCAAGCAGGCCAACCCCGCTCCCTGACCGGAGACCGCTTCGTCCGGATGGGCACAGCCACCCCTGCAAGACTGCATAGCGGCTTGCGTGTGGCTGGACGTGCCCGTCCGGGCTGTTCGGCATGAACAGCTTCCGGACCGCATGAGGAATTTTTCATTTAGGGGTAGGCGCACTGGACCTGCCGCTGGACCCCGCCCACCATCACGACGCAGCGTCCCGGAATGTCGCGGGGCAGCTGTTCGACGCGCCAGCCCACCAGGTCCGCGTCCGTCGGCGAGCGCGGATTAAGCACCAGGACCGACTCCGCGGCCCGCGCCGCGGCCGCCAGCGGCAGGTCGACGAACAGCCGCGGTCCCGGAGCGGCGGCAAGGACCACCCGTGAGCCCGCCCGATGCCACTGCTCGACCCGTGCCCGCTGATCCGCGGAGAGATCGGCGGCGTCGTCGACCAGCACGACCGAAGGAACGCTGTCCGCCGAGGACCGGCACCCGGCCCCTTCCGACGGGTCGACCCATGTGGCCGACGCTCCGAGGCTGGCCTGAAGGAACCTCAGGGCGGCCGTCTTGCCGCTGCCTGGGCGCCCAAGCACCAGGTCCACCCGGCCCGGGTTCCAGGTCCACGGCCGGTTGTCTGGGCCGATGATCCCCAGCAAGTAGCCCTTGGGCACGTCCCGCGGGGTGGCCCCTGACACTGTCACCCGGGGATCCCGCAACAGGTCGCCGCCTGAGACGAGGCGTGGCAGCGGTCGGCAGGCCGCCAAGGGCAGCCGTGCCGGCGGCGCCGGGCTGGGCTCCGCCGCGCCTGCCGGAAGCGCACCGAGAAGCTGCACGGCCACGCCGTCGTCGGGCAGCCCCGGGCCGGTCCAGACCGCGCGGCCAGGGACACGGCGCACCTTCCGCAGGCGGGGCCACAGCACGGTGGTTTCCGGTCCGAGCCCAAACGGCAGGTAGAGGCGATGCTCCGCGAGGGCGAAGACGCGTGAGGACGCCACGTCCCGGTCCCCGGCCGCTACGACCGTGGGTCCATCGGCCGAACGGGCCAAACCCGCGAGCCGATCCTCGAACCGGGGCATGCCGGCGGGGCCGAGCACCGCTGCCCATGCGGCGAGGCCCGTCAGCACCAGCACCCGGGCGGCGCCCGGGCCATTGTCTCCGGGGGCCTTCTCAAGCAGGTCCAGCATCCCGGAGATCCGCTCGGGCTCGGTCGGCTCGATGTAGCCCGCGACCCTCGGAAGATCTGCAACCCCCGGACAGGACAGTGCGCCGTCCAGCACATAGACGTGGCACTCCGGCTCCACCCTCGCGGCGCCCTCGACGAGTCGGCGAACGAAGGCGGCCCCTCCGCCCGACGGCCCACCGACGATCGCCATCCGGCGCTGCGAGCGCGGGGACCACGCGAAGAGTTGCAGACGCTGTTCGCCCACCTGATCGGCGAGGCCCAAGGGCACGGCGGCCGGGGGCGCGTCAGGCAGGAAGCGTCGGGGAATACCCGCCAGAACGTCTGGCAGCGGCGGGGCAAAAGGCGACGGTGGCCGGTCCGCGGCGGAAAAGTCGCGGGCCAGGGCCGCCACGGCCTCCTTGAGCGGGTCGTTTCCTGCATGGTCGCCTACGGCAGGAACGGTGCCGGTCACCGGGGCCGGAATCCGTCGGGGCTTGCTGCGTGTGTCCAGGTCGGGGCCGACCTCCACCAGGGACCACTCCGGTGCCGCGGTGACGGAGCGAAGGGCGCGGAACCGAACTGGCGGCTCCCCGCCCCGGCGCACGTAGCCCTGCCCGGGACCATCCACGGGGATTTCCGCCGCGGCCGCGGTCCCCAGCAAATCGACCGAATCGAAGGGAGCCAGGACCCGGAGGCAGACAACGGCGTTCAGGTTCGCCCGCAGATCCGCGGTCACGGAGCCCTGCGGGCGTTGGGTGGCCAGCACCAGGTGCACGCCGAGGGAACGTCCCACAGCGGCCAACCGGGCAAGTTCGGTCAGGGCTTCCGGCACCTCTTCGGCCAGCACGCGGAATTCGTCGATCACCGCCACCAGGCGGGGCAGCACGGGTGGGTGGGGTTCAGGAATGCCCCGGTACGCGGCATAGTCCGCCGCTCCCCATTCGGCCAGCAGCCGCTCCCTTCGGACGAGTTCGGCACGAAGGGACTCCAGGGTGCGACGGGCCGTCTCCGCGTCCAGGTCGGTGATGAGTGCTTGGACGTGGGGGAGCGCCCGGAAGGCCGAGAAGGCGGCACCGCCCTTGAAGTCGGCCAGCAAGAAACCCACCTCGGCGGGCGGATAGGCCCTTGCCAGCTCGAGGAGGAGTGTCTTGAGCAGTTCCGATTTCCCGGAGCCGGTGGTGCCGGCCACCAGCAGGTGCGGCCCGTCTGACACCAGATCGAGCCCCAGGTGCGCGCCCGGCGCTTCCTCCCTCCGGCCCAACCTCACCAGCAGCGAGGATGCCGATGAACCTGTCCCGGGAACACCGGCCGCGGCGGCCACCGAGCCTGTGGTCCGTGGCTTCGGGAGGCTCGGGTCCGCTACGTCCGGACGGCTGAGGACGGGTTCCGGTCCGTCGGCCGCCGTGGACCGGCACGCCTCGTCCATCGTCCGGAACGACATGCCGTCCACCGCCACGCGGCGCCGTGCCGCCGCGCGCGGTTCATTGCCCTCCTCCAGCCACCCGCCGTCCGGGGAAATCCGCCCCTGTGCCGGGAGCGCGCCGTCCGGGTCGAGGGAAAGCAGGGCGATGCGCCGCTCGTCGGCCAGGGCCAGGCAAGGGCCCAGCCACTGCGGCGAAGGGACGGTCAGGACCACGACGGCGGGGGCGCCGTCGTGCGGCAGCCTGGCCAGATCGTCCGGGGAACGGACCAGGTCAACGTGCGGATGCCTGCGCAGCGACGCCGGGAAGGCGCTCGCCGGACCGGCGAGCAGAAGCTGCCAGCCGGCGTCGTGGACGGCCACCGCCATGCGGAATACCAAGGCCCGAAGGGCGGCGACCGCTGCGGCGGGGGTTCCGGTCACGGCCACGACGGATCCTGCCCTCAGTACGACGAGTACGGGACAGGCTTCCAAGCGCACCGGTGGCGGAGCGGGGCCGCCCGCGACGGAAACGTTGGCCGCTGCCTCGCCGCGGCCCACGCGTAGGGGCACCGAATCGGCGGCGCGCAACGCCGGGGACGGGACCGCGGTGCGTGCGGCTTCCGACAGGCCCAGCACCAGCGTGCCGAGGGAGGGCGCAAGGGATTCCAGGCGGGCACGGTCCTGTTCCGCTGCCGCACGGAGCCGTTTCCTGAACCGGTGACGTGCCCGCAGGTCTGCCGCCGCCGGGATGCCCCCGGTCGCCAGGCCGACGGCGCCGAAGGCCAGGAACAGCCAGGACCCGGTCGCCGCGACCAGGGCTGCGCCGATCAGCAGCGGCAGCACGGCGCCAAGGAGTGCAAGGACGGGCCGTCCCGCCCCGGTGACGCCGTCCACGGTCAATGGGGGCAGGGGCCATCCGGCGGAGGGAAGGCCTTGTGCCGGTGCGGCGATCCGGAACGTCGTCGAGCCGAGCCTGAAGCGGTCGCCAACGGCTAGGGGCGGAGACGCGCCGAGGGGACGCAGGGGGTCCGTGCCCTGCTCATGGAGGGTCATGGAGCGCCCATCGACCACCAGGTCGGCATGGTGGCGGGAGACGGTTGGATCGGCCACCGTGACGTCGCACTCGTGCCGGCCGATCCGATGCGTTCCGCGCGGCAGCGGCCGTGCCGCTCCGCTGTCGGGGCCTTCCTCCACCAGCAGCCACACGGGGGCAGGCGTGGCGGGAACGGGCCCACTGACCGCGGCGGGGGTGAGCAGCAGGTGCCCGTCGGAGGGGAGAGTTGGGAACTCGGACAGGGGGGTGTCCCCGGCATGCCACCGGATGCCGGGGGTGTCGTTGGCCAAAAACTCGGCGAGCGCCTTCCCGGACAATCCGGGTGGGCCAAACACGTCGAATTGGCGCAGGGCGGGGTCGGCCGAGCGTATGCCGGGCAGGCTCAGGTGGAGGGCCATCATCATCCTTCCGCGAGGCTGGCGTGGATCCGACGGTAACCACGCGGTGAACGTGCTGCGGCGTTGCGGGCCGAGAATGTGGATGGCCCGTCCGTTGTCCACAGGATTTGATTGGTGATTGTGTAAGCGCATGTCATCTGGGTAGTGTCTGGCCTACGGATGCGACGGGCTGGGGGCGGCCGGTTTCCGCACCGTGGGGGGAACGACCTATGGACGGCATTGGCATCGTCGAGGACGAGGTCCGGGAACTGGTTCGCAGGCGTGCGCTCGATCCTGCCCGCCAAGCTGCGGAGGTGCGCCGGATCGTCGAGGCGGCGGTGAGGGACTACGACGAACGCTCGATGCTTGGATCCCTGCCACCGCTCGGGCCGCTGGACGAAGCGGTGCGCCGGGTCTTTGATGCGGTGGCCGGCCTCGGTCCCTTGCAGCCGCTGCTTGATGATCCGACGGTCGAGGAAATCTGGATCAATTCCCCGTCGGAAATCTACTGCTCCAGGGGCGGGACCTCGGAACTGACGTCGATACGGCTGGCGGCGGAGCAGGTCCGCACGCTCGTGGAACGGATGCTCGCCTCGTCGGGCCGGCGACTGGATCTCTCATCACCGTTCGTGGATGCGGCCCTGCCTGACGGGTCACGGCTGCACGTGGTGATCCCCGACATCACCCGCAGCGAGTGGGCGGTCAACATCCGCAAGTTCATCGCAAGGGCATCGCGGCTGGACCATCTGGTGGAGTTGGGCTCGCTGAGCCGCCATGCGGCCAGTTACCTTGAACTGGCGGTCTCTGCAGGACTGAACGTCCTGGTTTCCGGCGCCACCCAGGCCGGCAAGACCACGCTGCTCAATTGCCTCTCTTCGGCAATAGGCAGCCGCGAGCGCGTGGTTACCGTCGAGGAAGTCTTTGAACTGAAGATCCCCTTGCGCGACGTCGTGGCATTGCAGTGCCGCCAGCCGAACCTTGAAGGCGAAGGGGAAATCGGCATGCGCCGACTCGTCAAGGAGGCGCTGCGGATGCGCCCGGACCGGCTGGTCATCGGCGAGGTGCGCGAGGCGGAAAGCCTGGACATGCTCATCGCGCTGAACAGCGGATTGCCCGGTCTTTGCACGATCCATGCGAACAGTGCGCATGACGCGGTCACGAAGATATGCACCCTGCCGCTGCTGGCGGGGGAAAACATTTCCAGTAGTTGCAATGTCAAACCACAGCCAACAGGTAGAGTGGTGGCATGGCAACAGCGAAGGGTATGCAAGCGGCGATCTACTGCCGCATCTCCAGCGATCGGGAAGGCGCCGGCCTCGGAGTGCAGCGCCAAGAAATCGACTGCCGCGAAGTCGCCCGCCGGCTCGGCTGGGACGTCGCCCGCGTATTCACCGACAACGACACATCGGCATACTCTGGCAAGCCCCGCCCGGCCTATCGGCAGATGCTCGACGCCATGCGCGCCGGCTCGGTACAGGCGGTCATCACCTGGCACACGGACCGGCTGCACCGCTCCCCGAAAGAGCTAGAGGAATACATCGACGTAGCCGAGGCCGGCGGCATCATGACGCGGACCGTGAAGGCCGGAGAGCTGGACCTCGGCACCGCATCCGGCCGGGCCGTAGCTAGAACGTTGGGCGCATGGGACCGCTTCGAATCAGAGCACAAGTCAGAGCGCATCACCAGGAAGAAGCGGGAACTGGCCCACGCGGGCAAGCTTACGGGTGGCCCTGTCCCATTCGGGTGGGAGCTCGACGCCCAACGCCGACCCGTCATTGTGGAAGCGGAGGCTGCCGAGATCCGCCGGGCAGTCGCCGCCATCAGCGCGGGGGAAAGTATCGGCTCAGTCGTGCGCGACCTGAACGGCAGGGGCGTAGCAACCAAGCGGGGACAGGCCTGGACCTCCACCAGCGTCCGCAATCTCGTTATGCGGCCCACGAACGCTGGCCTATCCGTCTACCGCGGCGAAGTCGTTGGAGAGTCCATTTACCCCCCGATCGTCACGGAGGACCAGTGGCGCGCCGCCAAGGCTGTAGTCACCAACCCGAACCGTCGGAGCCAAACAGACTCCCGAGTAAAACACGTACTTGCCGGCATGCTTCGCTGCGGGACCTGCGGAGAGCCCATGAAGACATCCTCGCGGGCCAGGAACACCAGCGAAACCAGGCACTACTACAAATGCTCTACACCCGGCAGTGGACACGCCTTCCAGACGGCCGCACCGGTAGAGGATCTAGTTTCCCGCGTTGTTGTCGCCCGACTCTCGGATCCCGAGGTACGCCGCCGACTGGCAGCACCGGGGGACCGCAACAGGATGGCCTCCCTGCAGAATGAGGCTGTGGCCCTGCGCGGAAGGTTGGCAGAATCTGCCGACAGCTACGCCGATGGGCACATTACGGCCGCTCAGCTAGCCGCGATCACAGCGCGAGTCACCACGCAGCTGGACAACGTAAACGGACAGCTCGCCGCCCTCGGCGCCGGTAGCTCCCTGCCAGGGCCGGAAATATCCGACGTGGCTGCATGGTGGGAGGCTGCCAGCATCGAAAAACGCCGCGCCGTCATAGATGCCCTGATGACCGTGACCGTCATGCCGATACGCAAAGCAGCCCCACGCACCTTTGACCCCGAACGAATCAAGATCGAATGGAAGGCCTGAGCATGAGCCGACGCAAGCAACGCCCGCTGACGGTCATGGCGGATGGGACAAGCCGCCGCGGGTCGGCGGCCGCAGACGGATACCTAGACCGCCGCACCATTGTGGAAATTGGCTGCACCGGGCGTGGGTCTCATCGGCGGATCGTGATCGGGAGCTACGACGTGTGGGGCGAGGAGCCAGCAGGTGCGGCCGACTTCGCTGAGGATATGAAATACGTGGAGGAGCGGCGCACACCTGACATGCATTTGGTCATGGATGTTGACGCGCACTTCACCATTCCCTTCCGCTGCGACTTCTGCGGACGAGACATGCCGAAGCGGCAAGAATCGTTGGTTTACATGCTGCGAAAACTGAAGAGTGGTGGCGTCAAGTTTCTTGACTTATCTTCACTGGATGCTATAGGTTACTAGCAATAGCGAAAGCCGGTCCAGTCAGAGGGCCGATTACGGATTCTGACGGTAGACGCCTCCCACCGGAGCGTGAGTTTCTCATGCCCGGAGGTCGAAATGTCGTCCTGGACAAAGACGCGATCGCAAATCGCTCACGCAAAGCGCCGAGATCCTAATGCGGACGTAACTGAACTGCGCCGCAAGATGAAGGCCGAGCGTCTCGAAGCTTACGTAGCTCAAGCTGTCGCGGAAGCCCCGCCGCTCACCCCTGACCAGCTGGACCGCATCGCCGTCCTGCTGCGTCCCGCGGGCGGTGATGCCTCTTGAGAGTCGCGGCTCAGCACTGCCCTTCGAGCGAATGCTCGGCCAAGGGAACCCGCGCCGAAGTCCGAAACGCAGTGGACCTACGCGACCTCACGGCGTATTTCCGTCGTGAGCACGGCATGTCCCGACGCGACGCTGGATTCCTGGCCCGAGAGGTCTACCGCGACGAAACCACGTCCGCCCACTGGCTTCCGTCTGGCTGGCATGAAGCGATCCACCCGCCGGCCGTGACCTACACCCGTGCCGGCGCCGTCATGGGTAAACCGCTGAACCAAGTGCAGCACGCGAAGTGGCTCCGTGCAGGCGGTGATCGACTCTAATGCAGCCGACAAAACGAAACCGCCCCAGCGACCAGGCCGGGACGGCTCCAAAGAATCAGGGCGGCGATTCTGTCTCCACTCTACCGGACCACGCCGGACTCGTGGCAGGTTGCTACGTCGCCATCGTCCAGATCCGCCCTCGTCCGGGGGACGACTTCCGCCGCTACCGGCGCCGGGTCTTGTTTTCGCTCGAATCGGCCCAGCGAGCCGTGGACCGCGCACACATGGAAGGCTTAGATGCCTCTATCGTCCTGTGCCAGCTCGTAACCGTGGACCCGCGCCGGCTGGGCGGTGGCCTGTGAACGATCAGCAAATGGCCGCGTTCATCACCGAGAACCGCACCGCCTCCCGTATCTACATGCTGGGACGCACTGACGGCTATGTGCACGGCCACGCGGACGGCCACCGGGAAGCCGCAGACGCCGCAGAACTGGCCGCCCGGGCCTACTACGCAATGGACGCCGCAGAGGCCCACACGCGGGCATTCAGCCGGGCGGCAGCGGACGCGCTGACCGTGCCGAGATTCCAAGACCGGCCCACACCGGTAGCCACCGTCAAGCCGGTTCCCACCCTCGAAGCCTTCATGAGCGGCCTCCGCCGCGGCGGTTGGCTGCGAGACGTGCAGGAGGTGGCAGCTTGACCGAACTTGCCCGGGCGTTCGCAGAAGCGACCGGACAGGACTACACGCAGCCTTGGGAATGGCAGGACAAGGGCCTTCGCTCCCACCAGCGCATGGCGTCCCGTCTGGCGACCTACGGGCGTGGCCGGATCCTCTACGTCAACGGGGCAGGGTGGCATGCATGGGACGGCACCCGCTGGGCTCCTGACGAACGGGAAGCCCGAGCCCACGCGGTACTGACCGAGTTGCTGACCCTAAGCTGGCAGGAAGCCATGACGGACAAGGACCTGGCATCCGACGTAAACGCCAGCATGACCGCCCACGGTAGCGCTGGCGTCCTGTCCCTGGCCTCCCGGCAACTGTTCACGGCCGAAGTCGATTCCAGTCCCTACCTGCTGAACTGCCAGAACGGGACGCTCGACCTCCACACGCTCCAGCTGCGCCCACACGACCCGGCCGACCACATTACCAAGGCGACCGGCTGCGCGTTCGACCCGAGTGCGTACAGCGAGGACTGGGAAGCGTTCCTGTCCTCCAGCCTCCCGGATGAGGACGTGCGGGGATTCCTCCAGCGGTACGCCGGACTGGCCCTGATTGGGCGCGTGATCGAGCACGTCCTCGTGATCGCCACCGGCAGCGGCCGCAACGGCAAGGGAGTCCTTGCCCGGGCCCTGTCCGGAGCACTCGGGGACTACGCCATCACCGCCTCAAACGACATGCTCATTGCCAGCCGCTACGGGCAGAGATCGGCCGGCGAACTGGCCTCCCGTATGCGTCTGCGCGGCGCCCGCTGGGCTGTCATGTCCGAACTGGAAAAAGGCGACAAGCTCGCCGAATCCACCATGAAGAGCCTCACCGGCGGTGACACCATCGAAGCCAAGTTCATGGGGCAAAACCCGGTGGAGTTCGACCCCTCGCACACGTTCTTCATGCTGACCAACGACCTGCCGAAGGTGGACGCCGACGCCACCGCCGTATGGGCGCGCATGCGCATCGTGCCGTTCGACGTCTCCTTCATCGGCCGCGAGGATCCCAAGCTTGAGGAACGCCTCGAACTGAACCGGGCCGCCATCTTGGCATGGGCGGTGCTGGGGCTAGCCCAATACCAGGACGACGGGCTGGCGGCTCCGCCCGCGGTCTTGGCTCGCACCGAGTCTTACCGGGCAGACAACGACGACGTGCAGCAGTTCCTTGCCGAGCGCTGCGTCATCGCCCCGGCCGCCCGGGTAACCCGCTCCGAACTGCACCACGCCTACATGGAGTGGGCACGGGACAACGACGCCGAGCAACTGACGCCACGCCAGCTTGCCCCAAAGGTCCGGGGGAGGAACGGCGTCACTGAAGGCAAGAGCGCAGGAAAAGAGATCTGGAAGGGATTGGGGCTCCGCAATGACCAAGACGAACTTGACTAGGCAAAACGTAGAAAGGGGGGAGATGGGGGAGAAGTTCCCAGTGATTCTCACGGAAACGGTTTGTAGGGATGGCCGGGAATATCTCCCCCTCCTCCCCCCACCGCTGAAAGGAACCCTCTAATGGCTGGCTACGCCTTCACCGACCGTCAACTAAGGCAATGGCCCCCAGCGGCCGCAGCCGCCGCTCTTTGGGAACGTGCCCGACACATGGAAGAGCGAGCCAACTACTGGAAGCGCCGCGCCGAATCCGCCGAAGCCCGCATGCTTGTCCACCACTGCCAGGAGGACCAACCGTGACCCGCCCCTACCTCAAAGCCCGCACCCGCACCTGGAGGGACAAGGACAGCACCGCCACACCGGGAATCGCGCTCATGCGCGGCCCCAGCGTCCAAGCGCACCTGACGTACCTCGAAGCCCGAACCCTCGCCGACCGGATCCACGACCTGTGCGACGCCGCCGGCAACCCCGAAGAACCACTACCCACCACCAGCCCCGAGGACTAACAACCCATGTTCATCTCCCGGAACGAGTTCTACCTCAAGAACCTGAAAGACGCGCACTCGCTCACCTGCGAGCCGGCCACCCTGGAAGGCAACAACGGCAACGAACCCGCCGTCGCTATCTTTCACGGCCGGCAAATTCGCTACGTGCTCCCCATCCCCGAAGCCCTGCGCATCGCCACCGCAATAGCCGATGCAATCCAGGCAGGCAAGGACCAGTCATGACCGGACTCACCGACGCCCACGGCAACCCCGAATCAACCCCTTAGGAGTATCCATGGCACACGCCATTCCGTTCGACCTGCGCAGTGGCACTGGCGTGCCTGCGTCTTTCATCACCGGCACGATCGAGGTAGAACCGACCGCGATGCACACCTCCGGGACCGCGTTGGTCCTGCCGGAGCCGACCAAGGTCGGCATTACCGCCGGGACCGCGACCCTTGACCTGGAGCCGTCCCCGGAAGGGGAGGACCCGGCCTGGGCGTACAAGGTCACCATCCGGTCCGCGTCCGGGCGGGCCTGGGCCGAGTACGTCTCCGTGCCTGCCGGGACGGGCCCGACCGCGTACACGGCCCTGCCGAGGCTGACGACTTCGCCCGCAGCACCTCCACTGACCACGTGGCATCAGATCGTGGAAGAGCTGCAGTCAGCCACGCAGGCAGCGGTTGACGCCGCCAACCTTGTGGGTGCCCCCGCCGGAATCGTCGTGCGCACCACCGTGGAAGGCGACCTGGACAACCCCGTATCGGGAATCGCCACTCGACTTAATGCCGCAATTGACGGGGCAACGCTCCCCAAGGTCAGCAAGGTCCGTCTGGCGCCAGGCGTCAAGGTTCCGGGCGGCCGGGTCTGCTACTTCGCGGGAGACTCGATCACGGACGGTGCCGGATCCACGAACGTCAGCCGCTCCTACCGCCTCGTGACGCCGCGCATCGCAGGCACCGCCTATATCTCGTCCGTCAACGGCGGCGTCCCGGGCCAACGAACCGACCAGATCAACGCCCGCATCCCCGCCATGATCACGGCCGGAGCGAACATCATCGTCTACATGGGCGGCACCAACGACGCATCCCAGGCGGTCCCACTGGCCACTTTCCAGACGAACATCATCGCCGCGCACAAGCTGGCCCAGGACGCGGAGATCCCGTTCATCCTCAACACCGTGCCGGCCGTGGGCAAGGGCTCCGCGAACGACGCCCGGCACGCCCTCACCACCGCCTACAACTCGTGGATCAAGCTCTGGGCCCCTACCCAAGGCATCCCCGTCGCGGACGTCTACACCGCGACCGCCGATCCCACGGATGGGCGCCTGCGCACCGAGTACGAGCAGACCGTTCCGGACGGCACGCACCCCGGGAACGCGGGCCACCTCGCCATCGCCAACGCCGTCGCCCCAGTCATCCGGTCGATCATCCCCACCCGCGTACCGGTGGTGACCGTGAAGGGCGCGGGCCTCATCTCTGACCCGCTCGGCGCGAACGCCAACTGGTGGGACACCTGGACCCGCGTCAGCGCACAGAATGACACGGGCAGCGGGTGGGCCGACCCGGTCGCCGGCGACGGCCTGACGGTAGGTCGCTGGTTCAAGGGCAACGTCGACAACAGCGCAGGCAGCTCCTACAAGGGCTCCACCTTCCGCACCTACGTCGCCTCAAACACCTCCCAGCCGGGCAAGGGATGGGCGCCCGGGGACGTCCTGGGCATCTACTTCAAGGTGAAGACCTCCAGCACCACGGGCGAAGGCATCAAGGTGGCCATCACCAACCAGACCGAAGTGGTCCAGACCGTGGTGTTCGACGAGCCATCCTCCGCGGCGCCCGGACCTCAGTACGCGACCTTCACAGTACCCGCATCAGGAATGACGGCCGTTGGCCTGTCCTTCTCCGTTACCGCCAAGCCCGGCGAAATCCTCACCGGCTACATCGGCCAGGTGGACGTGTTCAACCTGACCAAGCTAGGACTGGCCTAACCACCGGAAGAGTCCTGCTTCTCCGGCGGGGTGTGAGTGCCTTAGGTTCGACGGTCGGGTAGACACGTCCAAACCGCGGATAACAGGTATTCGGGACCCTCGCCTACCACCAAAGTAGACGAGGGTCTGCGACTACAGCCGTGATGCCAAATGCGACTTACAGCGCGGACAAATCAACACCAAACTCTGAAGCTGGGAAGCCTGCTCCAGCCCCTCAGCGACCCGGAAACCGCATTCACCGCAGTTCAAATTCACTTCACCCTTGCCGACGAATGCCGGTACCAGGTTTTCAATGGCAATGATGGAAGCCGTTCCCTCTTCCGGCTCCGGGACAACACTAAGTGCGATATCTACCATTACTTCCCCAGGTAAAGGAGCGCCCATTTAGCGCTGCTGTGCCGCCATACTACCCGGCACACAATGTGATCACCGTGATTAAGCCGTGTATGCCGGGTAGACCCCCTTATCGCCGGAATAGTGCAGTACTCCCGCAACAACCCCGAAGGCCCGCCAGCCACAACCTGGCGGGCCTTCCCCATACCCCCTATCCGCAGTGATAGCTGACTTACCCAGCACCAACAGAACGGAACACCATGACCTACATCCCGAACGCCCCCCGCTTCTACTCGCCGTCCGCCCCGCTCAAGGCCGCTCTCTCATCCCTTGCCGGATACGATGCCCGCACGCGAGCCATGGAAGCGCTCAAAGCACCGCTCGCCCAGGCGAAGACAGCGCAGCAAGACGCCCAGGACGCCGCGGCCCATCTCGCAGCGACACTGGCAAGCGACCTGCTCACCGCCGAACCTGCCGATGCTCAGGCAACAATCGAAGCTGGCACCACCGAGGCAGCCCGGGCGGCCGAGAACGTCCGCACAGCCGAAGCCACGGTTAAGCTCCTCGAAGCCGCCGAACAGCATCTCGGCACCGAACTGGACACCATCATCCAGGGCGGTTACAACCAGCTGCTCCGACACCTGAACGGCACACTGCAAGACGCATACGCCGAGTCGCGGCAGCTGGGCCTGCATGGAATCGAAAATGCCGAAGACGCGATCACCGCGGGCAAGACAGACGAATGGCGGAGGATGGTCGAACTTCGAACCCTCGTGTTCCGAATCCGCGACGCTCAGGGAACCATCGTCGGCCGGCTCGGAACCCACGACGCCATCCAGAAGCTCAAGACCTTCGCCGCACTCCGCAACTACGCCGAGCTCTGGCCCGCATGGCTCGAAGTAGGACGTGGATCCGTATGGGGACGCGAAAACCTCACCCCGCCGTGGCCCACCGTCAACGGAGACCCCGAGCCGGTTGGACTCCACGCCTGGATCCTCGATCACCCCGAAGCCGAACCGTGGGTACCGACAGATGCCGAACTCGCAGCAACCGTCAAGGACGCCAAAGCCGCAGCACTCGCAACACACGCAGAACAGGACGCCTAAACATGAACGACAACACCATCAGCGGGTGGGACAAGGGTAAGAACGAAGCACACAAGCGCTTCGGCAAGCGAGAGAAGCTCAGCACGCCAGCTGACACCAATGCACCAGAACAGCCAAGCGAGACACACACCGGACCCGCAGCTGGCATAGCCGAGGCCCGACGGCGGTTCGGCAAGCCCCGCAAGTAGGCAACCACGGGGCCGCCAGCATACCGCTGGCGGCCCCGTACACCCCCTGTGGATATCCAACCCAAAAGGGGTGGGGGGAGGCCCCCAAAAGGCCCCGAATCCACACCGCCGGTGAGGTCTCTCGATGGTGCGGAGGGTTCAAAACTTTTCGGACCCCTGTTTTCCAGGGGCCTAGAACGGACTCCAGGGGGATATCCCCATGGAAAGGACCTCGTTTCGTCATCTCATGCCATTGCTTCTTGGGCACTTGACAGACACCTGTAGTCTGTTGCCTCGTGCTGAATTTCTGGATCAAGTGGCGGTCGACGATAGTCGTTGCCCTTGCTGTTGCTGGCGGTGGCGTCCTCCAAGCGTGCTATGAAGTCGACACAACCAAGAACGCATGGTGGATCGTTGGCACGGTCCTGGCGGGTGTTATCGGCACTCTGTCTGTGCCAGTGTTCGCGCATTGGGACAAGAATCGAGAGGTTCGAGCTCTTCGGCGCTATCAACTGCAGATCAATGACAGTCTGGCGCCTGCGATGCAGCAGCTTGTTGCCCTTTCGGCTGCTCGGTCTCCGGAGCGGCGTCGGGACCTTCTCCAGCGCCTCATTCAGACCTGCCTTCAGGCCGCTCGGCATGGGGCCGGCCAACGAAGGGTCCGCGCCTCGTATTATCGTGTCTGGGCTGCGTCGGGATCCAAGAAACAGCGCTTGGAGCCAGACTCTTCGTTGGGACGAAACGTGACTGCGTCTTCTGTGTTCGAGAAGAACACCAAGCGGGGGAACCATGTGTGGAAGCTTCTCGAGGAGAATCAGTCTCTGTTTGTCAAGGACATTGCAGAAATCGATACGAATGTTATTAGGGGCTGGGACCCGCAGAGGAACCGTGATTACGCTACCTTCATCAGCGTTCCAGTTCGCGGCGAAAGCGAGATCTACGGCATGCTCACGGTGGATGCACCCACCCCTGGTGAGCTGACCGAGTACGACGAAATGTACGTCCGGTGTATTGGCCTTCTCATGGCCTCAGGTATAGCGCTGGCCGTATCCCGCTAGATAGGTTGAACTCTAGGGAGGTTCAGATTATGAATGAGAACGTAAATCGAAAGATCCCGTCGGGCGTGGCGAAAGCCAAGCCGTGGACGAACCGCGCCGATGAACTCTTGCAAGACCCCGACGCTTATTACGAGGCAGCGGAGAAGAAAGCTCAAGAGCTAGCGCAGGCCAGCGTTCGTCGGCCCCTCTACAGGCAAGCGGCCCGGCTGGCCCATCGCTGGGCATAGGCCCTTCGCTCCTGCGTGTGGCTAGGCCCGTGGCCGTCGCCGACGATGAACACGAGGAAAGCCCCCACCTAGCCGTCATGGCCGGGAGGGGGCTTTCGTGGGTTAAGGGACTGCCTACGGGCGATTCTCCAGGGCGGCAGTGATGCGCTTCAGGTAACCGGCAATCACGAGCAGCAGCGCCGGTATGGTGCCGAGCATTAGGAACGGCGCCCCACCGCCGCCAGTGGCAGCAGCGGCGATCGGCAGGAGCAGGCACAGTATGGCGATCACCCCGCCGAACCCGACCATTGCGTCGCCTGGCTTCCGATTGCTCTTTTTAGTCCCCGTAGTCGTCATGCCCCGATCCTAGCGGGGCAGACTCGGTTTTTCGGCAGACCTTTCCGACGTTTGACTAGGCGGGCAGTCACGTGCAGGCCTAGCCAGTAGGCTATCGGCAATTACAAGGAAGCGGTGGCCACGCGGCCCGGAACCTGAACTTAGGATCGAGGTATGAGCGCACTTTTGAGCGACCCGGACAACCCCAGATTTGCGAAGTGGCAGGACTACTCGCCGCCGACGTTCCACCCCGAAGTGCAAGGTGGCGTTCATGCAGCCAGGGAAGCACTCAGAAATGCCTGGAGTCGTTCTTCTAGGGACAGGATGGATGCGCGAGCATGCTGGGCGGCCGCCGTTGAGGGAGTCTGGTGGACCATGGCTCTTGACGACGTGTTTGAAACACAGCTGGGGGCGGTCTATAACAGCGCACGCGACGCAGACCGCTACGGACAGGTCGTCGGCGCGTTCCGGTGGATTAGGCACCGTCACGCGCACGAGATGGTTTCGACCGCTACGGCCGGACCGGCGCGTAACTTTTTCGGCCCGCACCCGGAGCCCGGAGCGCTTTTCTACATCAGTCCCTCAATCCGCTGGAAACGCTCTGGAGAAGTGCACTCAGAACACGATCGGCAGCCCAAACTCAGACCGCTCTATGATGCCCATGTCGGAGGAAGGCCGATCGGCTCCACATTGGAGTCAGCTTGGACGTGGTTCGACCGGGTCATTTCTGCCTGCGGCCTCGAAGGTCCGTCAACGTCTGAGGACCCCAGCGTTCTGACCTAGGAGATGATGCGGAGCGCTTCGCGGAGCCGCGCCTTGTTGCGGCGGGGCTTCCTGGCGTCGGTGCCGGCGTTCACTATGGCTTCGACCTGCTGGCGCGAGAATCGATAGATCCGCTCTCCGAACCGCGTGCACTCCCACGCTCCGTTGTGGATGTTCGCGTAGACGGTGCTAGTGGAGATGTTGAAGTGTTCGGCAATCTGTGCCGGCGTATTCCAATCCTTCAGCTCGCTCATTCGGTCACGCTATCGCCCCCAAGCGATAACAGCGAAAACCCCCACCTAGCCAATTTGGCCGGGTGGGGGTTTGTCTCTTGCCTACATGCGTTCGAGGTTGATCAAGAGAAGATCGAAGGCGAACCCGAGCAGCAGGAGCGCCAGTTCGTTGATGAGGTTCGGATCGTTGTCTTCGTTGTTGAGGAGCACGGGAGTGCTTTCCCGAGCCGCGGGGAGACCGCGACGGCTGGTGGCCCGTTGTTGTTGGAAACAAGTGCCGTCATGAGTCCTCCATACGTAGAAGCCGAATTGGCGGCTGCCTCAAGTCGAGAGCCGTCGCTGTCGATTGTGGCAACCCAGCCTGTCGCTGTCTTATTCCTGTCTGCGGAAAAATTGGGCATTCTCCCCTTGCTCCACAAAAAGCCCCCACCTAGCCACGCGGCTGTGTGGGGGTTTTCGTGCGTTCAGGGCTAGTTCGCCAGCGCCCGCTGGTCATGCATCCAGTCCATGTAGAAGCCCGTGGCATCTGCGGCCAAGATACCGAGTTCATGCGCCTTGGCCGCGAGATCCCGGACGGTGGTTTCCAGGGAGAAGAGGCCGCGCCGGCCAAGTTCGGCCCGAATCTGTGCATCGCTGAAGTCCGCCAGGAGTGCCTGGGTGCTGGAAGTAGTCATGGTGTGTCCTCTCAAAGGTGCGGTGATGGTGATGAAGCTATGGGCTGGGGCTGACAGGTTGGGTACTCACGGGGAGACTCCAAAGACGGAAGCGGCCCTACGGGCTGGCTTTGCTTGGCCCCCATTGCCGCCGGGCAGAAAACGGCGCGCCCCGTTTGCGCCAATACCAGTAGCCGACCCCCTGAAAGAGGGCCAGCGGTGGTATGTCATGGCCAGGGGTTGATCATTCCGTCTGGTCATGGTTGCCGCCCGTTCGGCTGAATCTTTGCCGGGACTCACTGAGTTACGTCGGGTAAGCAGGAACGACGCGGGCCGGGTGGCTCGGAAACCGTCACAGCAGGAGATCTGTGGCGGCATCCCAGCACCCCGGTAAAGGGGTGGGGAGCCCTAAACGGTGGGGCCGGTGATGAGGGAAGGCGCGTAGGCCAGGAACAGGAACACAGCAACGCCGACGCAGTAGCGCACGGACTCGAGGAAGCGGCTCACTTGCCGGCCTCCTTGACGCGTGCCAGCTCAAAGGCGTCCGCCTGCGCCTCTAGCCACTTGGCGAGCTCTCGGATCCGCGACGCGCTGGCACTGAAGGCAACTTCCCCGTCCTGCATCTCCGAATCGAACGCCAGGAACAGTTCGTCTCCGGGGGTGCCGTTGTACCGCATCCACTGGGCCTGCACGCTGTATTCCGCGCCGGTGTCGATGCCGTGGTTTGCGGCGGGCCGCGTGAGCGTCGCGGGAGTGGATTCGTGCACGCTGTCAATGTCGTTGGGGGCGCAATAGCTGGTGTGGGAGCACCATTCCGGATGAAGGTAGGAGCGCGCCTCAACCAACATCAGATCCGCGGTAGGGATGGAAATTACGCGGGTAACGTCGTCCTCGTTGAGCAGTTCATCCCACTCCACAAGGGCGGAGATGCCGTAGTAGCTGCGCAAGGTCCCCGTCTTGCCAGTGACACGATCTCGGACGCGAGATCCTGCAGAAATGGGTTGGGGGGCAGTATGCTGGTTCATGCGATCAAGTCCTAGCTTGGTGGCCGTGCCCCGGGGTGTTACCGCACCGCCGGGGCTTTTATTGTTTGCTGTGCTTCGAAACTAATCTCAAGCCAGTTCGTGCTGCCCACCGTCGCCGCCTGCATAGACCTCGTGGTCCACTGCGAACGCTCGCCGTCCGCGCGGCGGTACGTGGCGGAAATCCTGGCCTTGGGACGGAGGGTGGAGAACGGGGTCATCGAGACCTCCAGTGTCTTCGGCCGCCGTGGCGGGGAACTGGCGCTCATGCCCTCCGCCGACCTGTCCCACCACAAACTCGAGCGGGCCGGCATTGACGTCGCGGACCTGATGGAGGTCGTGTCATGAGCCTGGTCCTCGGGCTCGTGTTGGGGCTTGGGACGTTCCTTGTCTGGTGGTCCTTTTGGGCGGAACCGCGACAGTCCCGGGTGCGCGGACCCGGCCGCATCGAGACCCTGCTGCTCCGGGCCGGCATGGACAAGATGGCTCCCGGGGGGTTCGTTTCAGCCACGGTCTCGAGCAGCGTGCTCTTCTTTCTGGCGGTCCTGGTCATCACCCAAGGGCCGGTGATCGCCTTGGCCTTCGGGGTGTTTGGTGCCGCGGCCCCATTCTCAATCCTGCGCTGGAGGGCAGCGCGGCGGGAAGCCACGCTGCGGGGCCAGTGGCCCGACGTCGTCGACCATTTGCGCTCCGCGATACGGGCGGGCCTCACCTTGCCAGAGGCCCTGGGTCAACTTGCCTCCCAAGGGCCCGAACAGTTGCGCCCGGCGTTTGCGGACTTTGCGCGCGACTACCGGGCCACGGTTCGCTTCGACGAGTCGGTGGAGGCGCTGCGCATCCGCCTGGCTGATCCGGTTGCGGACAAGATCGTGACCGCGCTGCGGATCACGCGCGAGGTCGGTGGGTCGGACCTCGGCGACATGCTGGGGACGCTGGCCGGGTTCCTGCGGGACAGTGCACGAACGCGCGGCGAGCTCGCGGCCAGGCAGTCATGGACCGTCAATGCGGCCCGTCTGGCGGTCGCCGCGCCCTGGGTCATCCTGTTGCTGCTGGCCGGGCAACCCCAGGCGGTCAAGGCCTATTCGAGCCCTGGAGGGGCACTGGTGTTGGGCATCGGATTCGGGGTTTCCGTTCTCTGCTACCAGACGATGCTGCGGATCGGGACACTTCCCTCTGAAGAGCGGATCGTCAAGTGAGCGCCTGGGAGGCGTGGGCCACGGGCATGGGCTTTCTGTCGGGGGCGGGCCTCTGGCTGGTTTTCGTCCGCCTGCCCGCGATGCGCCGGGTTCCGTTCGCCGAGCGGGTCGCTCCGCAGTTGCGGTCGGGCCGGCCAGCCTCCCGACTGCTGGCGGCCCAGGATCCGTCGGAGACACCGTTCGGTCCGCTGGGGCGCATCATGCGTCCCCTGTTCACCGATCTGGTGGGGTGGGCCAACCGCTTGAACCCTGTGGGCGGGGGCTTGGAGGATCGGCTGGCCAAAGCGGGCCTGAGCCTGGCGGTCCCGGACTTCCGGGCCTCCCAGCTCCTGTGGTCGGGGGCGGCGTTTCTGCTGGCCGGGGCCTTTGTGGCTTTCTCGGCTGCCGCGGGCACCTTCAACGGGCTGTTTTCGCTGGTCCTGCTTGCCGGGTCGGCCGTGGGCGGATTTGTTCTGCGCGAGTGGTACCTCGGCGAACAGATTGTTCGGCGGCGCCGTCGAATCCTGGGCCAGTTCCCCAGCGTCGCCGAACTGATGGCCTTGGCGGTCGGCGCGGGCGACACCACCATTGGTGCGATCGAACGGGTCTGCAAGACGTCCCGCGGCGACCTCACCGACGAATTCACGGCGGCCCTCGCCGAGGTCCGTGCCGGCACGCCGCTCGTTCAAGCCTTGGGAAACCTCTCCCGTCGGGTGGACTTCCCGGTCATGACCCGTTTCGTCGATGCCATCACGGTGGCCACCGAGCGCGGGACCCCGCTCGCCCAGGTCCTGCGGGCACAGGCCCAGGATGTCCGGGACAGCGCCAAACGCGAACTCATGGAAACCGCAGGTCGCAAGGAAATCGGAATGATGGTCCCGGTCGTCTTTGGAATCCTTCCGCTCACGATCGTCTTTGCCGTCTACCCAGGATTGTCGCTGATCGACCTCAACTACTAACGGCACCGGCCACAAGCGCCGAGCCAGTGCCGCCACCCGGCCTGCACCACCACGGATCTTGCACACCACAGGTACAAACCAGAGAAGGGGAGAACCATGAGGGAACACGTCGAAGACTGGAAGAAGCGCGGACTCGGGGCCTGCCTGGCGGCGACCGCGTTCCTGAGCGGCATCGTGACAGGGCTACGCCGGGACCAACGCGGCGACGTCCCTGGGTGGGTGATGATCACCCTGATGTCAGCGGTCCTCGTGGCCGCCTTGCTCGCGGTGGCCGGCCCCCGCCTCGAGGCGCTTTTCGACCAGGCCATCAGCCGGGTCGCGGGCCTGGGGTAGGCCGTGGCGGTGAGGCACCGGCGCGGAGTCGGGCGCTGGACCAGACGCCACGGCGGGTCCGGCGCCCGCCGCCAGACCGGCTCCGCCGTGGCGGAGTTCATCATGGTCGCAGCGCTGCTCACGGCCGTCTTCCTGTCCGTCGTCCAACTGGCCCTGGTCCTCCATGTCCGGAACACGCTGCTGGATGCGGCAGCCACGGGTGCCCGCCACGGGACACTTGCCGACCGCAGCCCGGCAGAGGGCGCCGAGCGGACCCGGGAGCTGATCGCATCGGCACTCGGGCCATCCTTCCGCTGCGAGGTCGGCCACGAAGTCACCACGATCGGCGGCAAGGAGGGCCTGCGCGTCACGGTGCGCGCAGGCTTCCCGCTTGTCGGCTACCTGCCGGTGGCCGGGGAACTCGGTGTCCAAGCCGAGGCGGTGCGCTATGGCTAGCCCGGCCGTACCCGTGCACCGGGGCGCTCCTGCCCGACGGCGGTTTCGGCGCCTGTGGAGCGGGGGCGGGAAGCGCTGGGCGGGGGAATCGGGTTCGGCCGTCGTGGAGTTCATTTTCCTGGGCGTGCTGCTGCTGATCCCCGTGGTGTACGCGATCCTGACCGTCTCGCAGCTGCAGGCCGCGGCGTTCGCGGCGGTGGGCGCCGCGGACCATGCGGCCAAGGTCTTCGTCGCGGCGGACTCGGAGGCCGGAGCCCGTGCCTCGGCCGCCAACGCCGCCGCGCTGGCGGTGCGAAACATGGGGCTGCCGGCCGGCAGCGAGGAGGTTGCCATCCGCTGCTCCGGCCCCTGTCTGGACCCGGGGTCGCGGGTGACGGTCACGGTGACCGTGCGCGTCGCCCTGCCGCTGCTTCCCTCGGGTGCCGGAGCCGACGTCGGCCGCGCGTCCGCCTCGGCCACCCACCGGGTGGAGCGGTTCGGATGAGCCGCGCGCCCGTGCCCGCAACAGGGGAGGAGGGCCGGATCCTGGTCCTGGCCGCCGGCTACGTCTCGATCGCCCTGCTCGCCGTCAGCGGGACCCTCGCCGCCACCGCCGTGACCACCGAGGCACGGCGGCTGCTCAGCGTGGCGGACGGCGCCGCCACCGCCGCCGCTGACCGCTACACGGTGGCGCAGGGACAGGGAGAAGGGACCGGCGCCGTCGGGCTGGTGCTCACCGACGCCGCAGTCCGTGCCGCCGCCCTCGAGTACGCGCGCGACACCGGAGCGACCGTGCGGTTCGACGGGTTCACCGTGCTGTCCGCCGGCGCTGACCCCGCCGGCAGCACCGCCCACATCCGGCTGGGCGCCACCGTGCACCCGCCGATCGTCGGCTGGTTCGTGCCCGCAGGCATCCCGATCTCCGTGGAGAGCAACGCGCGCACCATCCTGACGCGCTGAAGGTCCGGCCACGCGATCGGACTCTGCCCACCGATCGGACTGTGCCACGCGCTCGGCCGGTGCCATGCCGTACGCTGGAAGGACCATGGCTGCAACTGACTTCGCCGCGGAACTCCGCGCCCTCCGCAACACGTACGCCTCCATCGAGGAAGTTTCCGACGTCGCCAAGATCCGCGCGGACATCGCCGAACTCTCCGAGCAGGCCGGCGCCCCGGACCTCTGGGACGACCCCGCCTCCGCGCAGGTGGTCACCTCCAAGCTGTCGCACCGCCAGTCCGCCCTCGAGCGCCTCGAAAGGCTCGCGTCCCGCATCGACGACCTCGAGGTCCTCGTCGAGCTCGCCGCCGAGGAGGACGACGCCGACTCCCTCGCCGAGGCGGAGAAGGAACTCACTTCCGTGCGCAAGTCGCTCGCCGAGCTGGAGGTCGTGACACTGCTTTCCGGCGAGTACGACTCCCGCGAGGCCGTGGTCACCATCCGCTCCGGCGCCGGCGGCGTCGACGCCGCCGACTTCGCCGAGATGCTTATGCGCATGTACCTGCGCTGGGCCGAGCGCCACGGCTACTCGACCAAGGTCATGGACACCTCCTACGCCGAAGAGGCCGGGCTGAAGTCCGCCACGTTCGAGGTCAACGCGCCCTTCGCCTACGGCACGCTGTCGGTGGAGGCCGGCACGCACCGCCTGGTGCGCATCAGCCCCTTCGACAACCAGGGCCGCCGCCAGACCTCCTTCGCCGCCGTCGAGGTCATTCCGCTGATCGAGCAGACCGACTCGATCGAGATCCCGGACAACGAGATCCGCGTGGACGTCTTCCGCTCCTCGGGCCCGGGCGGACAGTCCGTGAACACCACGGACTCGGCCGTGCGCCTGACGCACATCCCTACCGGGATCGTGGTGTCCATGCAGAACGAGAAGTCGCAGCTGCAGAACCGCGCCGCCGCGCTGCGCGTGCTCCAGTCCCGGCTGCTGCTGCTGAAGAAGGAGCAGGAGGACGCGCAGAAGAAGGCCCTGGCCGGCGACGTGAAGGCGTCCTGGGGCGACCAGATGCGCTCCTACGTCCTGAACCCGTACCAGATGGTCAAGGACCTGCGCACCGAGCACGAGGTCGGCAACACCTCCGCGGTGCTCGACGGCGAGATCGACGACTTCATCGACGCCGGCATCCGCTGGCGCGCCAACGCCCGCGTCGCCGCCGCCGCGGAATAGCCCTAGGGCAACAACCTTCCGGCCCGTCTCCGGTGCACCCCCCCGTGCGCAGGAGGCGGGCCGTCGTCGTATTCAGGCGGGCGGAGGCCAACCGACAGGGAACCGGAGACCGGGAGACCCGCAACCGTTGCCTCCGCCGCCCGCGGGCGGTTGGATGGCGGGAAGGGGCCGTTGCGAAGCACCGCGAGGCCCCGCCGCGGAACCGGACGGGCGCGAGCCCCTTCAGGAGGAAGGCCGCTTCAGATGGCGATCGACAAGACCTATGCCACCGCCGCCCTGGCCGTGGCGGACATCCCCGACGGCGCCTCGCTGGCCGTGGGCGGCTTCGGGCTCTCCGGCAACCCGGTGCAGCTGATCGAGGCGCTGCTGGCCCAGGGCGCGGGCAACCTCTCCGTGGTCTCCAACAACTGCGGCGTCGACGGGTGGGGGCTGGGCATCCTGCTCGAGGCCGGGCGCATCCGCAAGATGACCTCCTCCTACGTGGGGGAGAACAAGGAGTTCGCCCGCCGCTACCTCTCCGGCGAGCTGGAGCTCGAACTCACCCCGCAGGGAACCCTCGCCGAGAAGCTGCGCGCCGGCGGCGCCGGCATCGCCGCCTTCTACACGCGCACCGGCGTCGGCACGCAGGTCGCCGAGGGCGGCCTGCCTCAGCTGTACGACGCCGCCGGGAACGTCGTGCAGGCCTCCTCGCCCAAGGACGTGCGCACCTTCGCGCCCGGCGGGGCCGAGGCCGAGTACGTGCTGGAGGAATCGATCGTGACCGACTTTTCCCTGGTCCACGCAGCCCGCGGAGACCGCCACGGCAACCTGGTCTTCAACAAGGCCGCTCGCCAGTTCTCCCCTCCCGCTGCGATGGCCGGGCGGATCTGCATCGCGCAGGTCGAGGAGCTCGTCGAGCCCGGGCAGATCGACCCCGACGCGGTCCACCTGCCCGGCATCTACGTCCACCGGATCGTCGAGGTGGGCCGGGACATCGAGAAACGCATCGAAAAGCGCACCGTGCGCACCATCGGGACGGAGGCCTGAGATGGCATTGACCCGCGAACAGATGGCCGCCCGCGCCGCCCGCGAACTCGCCGACGGATCCTACGTGAACCTCGGCATCGGGCTGCCCACCCTGGTGCCCAACTACGTGCCCGCCGGGCGCACGGTGGTGCTGCAGTCGGAAAACGGGATCCTCGGCGTCGGGCCCTACCCGGACGAGGCCCACCTGGACCCGGACCTGATCAACGCCGGCAAGGAGACCGTGACCGTGCTGCCCGGGGCCTCCTTCTTCGACTCCGCCACCAGCTTCGGGATGATCCGCGGCGGGAAGATCGACGCGGCGATCCTGGGAGCCATGCAGGTCTCCGCCCGCGGGGACCTGGCCAACTGGATGATCCCGGGCAAGATGGTCAAGGGACCGGGCGGCGCCATGGACCTGGTCCACGGCGCCCGCAAAGTGATCGTGCTGATGGAGCACGTGGCCAAGGACGGTTCCCCGAAGATCGTCACCGAGTGCTCGCTGCCGCTCACCGGCAAGGCCGTGGTGCACCGCATCATCACGGACCTGGCCGTCATCGACGTGACCGCCGACGGGCTGGTGCTGGCCGAAACCGCGCCCGGCACCACCGTGGAGCAGGTCCGCGCCGCCACCGAGCCCCCGCTGGCCTTGGCGCCGGGGCTGGAACCGGCCGCCGCTCCCGCCGGCTGAGGGGGCGCACCGCCCCCTTTCCGCAGGGCGGGATCTGCGCCAGTAGGTGGATCCATGTCCGGATTCACAGGAACCGCGGCGCGCCATGCCGTGCGCGCGTCCCGGGGGCGGGTGCCGCCTGCCGCTAGAGTGCCTAGTGCCGGTGCCGCAACCGTTCCCAGTCAAAGCCCCGCATCCATGGCCGCGCACCGGTGGTCCCTGTGGGCGGAACCACCATGATCAGATTCGAGCACGTCACTAAGATCTACGACCAGAAGTCCCGGCCTGCCCTGGACGGAATCGACATCGAGATCAACCGCGGCGACTTCGCCTTCCTGGTCGGGGCCTCCGGCTCCGGCAAATCGACCTTCCTGCGCCTGGTGCTGCGCGAGGACCGCGCCACCCGCGGTTCCGTCTACGTGGCGGGCCAGAACGTGGCCGGCATCCCCAGCTGGCGCGTGCCGCGGCTGCGCAGGGGCATCGGCGTCGTCTTCCAGGACTTCCGCCTGCTTCCCAACAAGGACGTCTTCGCCAACGTCGCCTTCGCCATGCAGGTGATCGGCAAGAGCCGCGCCGTCATCCGCGAAACCGTGCCCGAGGTCCTGCGGACCGTGGGCCTGGAGGGCAAGGAGCGCCGGCTGCCGAGCGAACTCTCCGGCGGCGAGCAGCAGCGCGTGGCGATCGCCCGCGCCATCGTGAACCGTCCCGGCATCCTGCTGGCCGACGAACCCACCGGCAACCTGGACCCCGCCACCAGCGTGGGCATCATGAACGTGCTGGACCGGATCAACCAGAACGGCACCACCGTGCTCATGGCCACGCACGACGACGACATCGTCAACAGCATGCGCCGCCGCGTGATCGAACTCGACGCCGGGAAGGTCATCCGGGACGAGGCCGTGGGGGAGTACACCACCATGATTCCGATCATCAATGCCGACGGCACCCGCGAGCTGCAACCCGCGGCGCAACCCGCCCTGCAGCCCGCCGCGCAGGCCATCGCCCCCTTCGACACCGAGGAGGACGACCTGTGAGGCTCGCGTTCATCCTCTCCGAGATCGCCTCCGGCCTGCGACGGAACCTCTCGATGGTCGTCTCCGTGGTGCTGGTGACGTTCGTGTCGCTGACGTTCGTGGGCTCGGCCGCCCTGCTGCAGATGCAGATCAACCAGATGAAGGGCTTCTGGTACGACCGCGTGCAGGTGGCCGTGTTCCTCTGCGGCGAGGACTACGGCTCCGCCACCTGCGCCGAGGGCGCCGTCACCGGCGAACAGCGCGACGGGATCCGCGAGATGCTCGGCTCCGACGCGGTGAAACCGTACGTGGACAGTTTCGAGTACGAGTCCCAGGACCAGGCCCTGGCGCACTTCCGCGAGCAGTTCCGGAACTCGCCCATCGTGGACACCGTCACCGCCGACCAGCTGCCCGAATCCTTCCGGGTCAAGCTGGTGGATCCGGAGAAGTACGAGATCATCAACGAGCTCTTCTCCTCGATGAAGGGCGTGGACGTCGTGGTGGACCAGCGCGAGCTGCTGGAGAAGATCTTCTCGATGATGAACATCGCCTCGCTGGTCGCGGTGGGCATCGCCGCCGTGATGATCGTCTGCGCCATCCTGCTCGTGGCCACCACCATCCGGCTCTCCGCCTTCAGCCGCCGCCGCGAAACCGGCATCATGCGGCTGGTCGGGGCGTCCAAGCTGGTGATCCAGCTGCCCTTCGTGCTTGAGGGCGTCATCGCGGCCGTGCTCGGGGCGGTGCTGGCCGCCGGCGCGCTGTGGGCCGTGGCGCAGTTCCTCATCGAAGGCCGGCTGTCCCGCGAGTACCCGGGCACCGCATTCATCTCCACCGGCGACGTCCTGCTGCTGGCCCCGGCCCTCGTGGCCCTCGGGGCGCTGCTGGCTGGTGTATCGTCAGCCTTAACCTTGAGGCGCTACTTGAAGGTTTAGTCCGCGCGGGCGCAACGCCCGCCGTCGGACGCACAACGGACCCCTGAAAGGACAAGCTGGCTTGGCTGGATACGGACGCTGGAGCATGCCCAGGACAATCGCCGGAGCGGCGCTGGCGGCGCTGCTGGCGGTGGGCGTGGCCGCCTCCGGCGCGGTCGCCGACGACCTCGACGACCAAAAGGCACAGATCGAGGACAGCATCGAGAGCCTCGAAGGGGACCTCGAATACCTCGACGCGGACATCCAGAAGACCGCTGCCAAGCTCAAGGACTACCAGTCCCAGCTGCCCGCCGCCGAAGCGGCCCTGGCCGAAGCGCAGGGCCGGGTGCAGGCGGCGACGGACGAGGTCAGTGCCCTGGCCGCCCGCGTGGAGCTGGCGCAGGAGAACAAGGACCAGATCGCCCGGCAGATCGCCGAGGACGAGGCCAAGTACAAGGACGTCCGCAAGGTCATCGGCCAGATCGCCACCCAGGCGTACAAGCGCGGAGGCGTTTCCGGCGACCTGAGCCTGATCCTTGAGGCGGCCTCCGACGGCGACCTGGCCAACGGCATCGACCTGGCCGACCAGGCGATGCGCAGCCAGAACGCGGCGCTGGACCGGTTGGGCCAGCAGGGCGCCACGGACCGCAACGCCCAGGCGCGCCTGGTCGCGGTGGAGGAGGAGATCGTCGGGCTCAAGGCCAAGGCCGATGCCGCGCTGGCGCGCGAGCAGGCCGCCCGCGACGAGGCCGAGGAATCCAAGCGGGAGGTCGACGCGCTGGTCGCCCAGACCGAGGAACTCACCGACGAACTTGCCGCCAAGCGGCCGAAGATCCAGGCCCGCCTGTCCGCCCAGGAGGCCGAGCACGCAGCGGTCCTGGCCGACATCAAGGCGCGCCAGGAGAAGCTGCTGCGCGAGGCCGAGGCCAAGCGCAAGGCTGAGGAGGCGGCGGCCAGGAAGAACGGCCAGAAATCCTCCTCGGGGGGCTCCTCCGGCGGCTCCTCGAAGCCGTCGACCTCCGTCAGCGGGTGGGGCCTGTCCAAGCCGGCCACCGGCGGCTACATCACCTCGCGCTTCGGCTGGCGGCCCACTCCCGCCGGCACCATCGACTACGGAGGCATGGGCGGCTACGTGCATGCCGGCGTCGACTGGGGCTTCGGCGGCGCCTGCGGTTCCCCGATCCGGGCCGCCGCGTCCGGCGAGGTGTGGTTCGCGGCCATGTCCGCTACCTCCGGCAAGAAGGTCACCATCAGCCACGGCGTGGTCAACGGCCACGCGCTGGCCACCAACTACCACCACATGTCCTCCTACGTGGTCTCCGTGGGCCAGCACGTGAGCAGGGGCCAGGTCATCGGGTACGTCGGCACCACCGGCAACTCCACCGGCTGCCACCTGCATTTCGAGACGATCCTCGACGGCAGCGCCGTGGATCCGCTGGGCCTGCTGTAGCGTAGAGGGGATGTTCCGCGCCGACGGCGGACCCCACACGACTTCAGGAGGTGGCAGATGCCCAAGGAAACCGGAGAAAAGGTCGTCGCGACCAACCGCAAGGCCCTCCACGACTACCACGTCCTCGACACCTTCGAGGCGGGGATGGTGCTCAGCGGCACCGAGGTGAAGTCGCTGCGCGAGGGCAAGGCGTCCCTGGTTGACGGCTTCGGCCAGTTCTACCGCGACGAGCTGTTCATCGAGAACGTCTACATCCCCGAGTACCTCAACGGCTCGTGGACCAACCACGCCGCCCGCCGCCGCCGCAAGCTGCTGCTGCACCGGGCGGAGCTGGCCAAGATCGAACGCCGCCTCCAGGAATCGGGCTTCACGATCGTCCCGCTGAAGCTCTACTTCAAGGACGGGCGCGCAAAGCTCGAGATCGCGGTGGCCAAGGGCAAGAAGGAATACGACAAGCGCCAGACGCTGCGCGAGAAGCAGGACAACCGCGAGGCCCTGCGCGCCATGCGCGAACGCAACCGGCGCGGCTGAGCCGGCACGTCCAGGTGCAGGGCCGGGAATGATTTGCGGACCCCATGGGTTAGAATGGATGTACCGCGGTGAAGGCTGCGGGGGGTGGGCGGCGCAAGCGGCCCATTGGCAACAAAATACGGGGATGATCGGTTTCGACGATGTGAGTCGCGACAGGTGAAGCGGGCCGAGGATGCAGGGTTATCTCGTAAACGCTCTCTGCAAACCAATAAGTGCCGAATCTAAGCGCACTGACTTCGCTCTCGCTGCCTAAGTAGCCAGACGGTCCGTCAGCCAGGGGTTGCTATCGCCCCTGATCCTGACGTCATTTAGATAGCCAATGCTGGCCACCTGGGTTACCGGGGTGGCCGGGACTTTTAGGTAACTGGGCCCGGATCAGACACTTGTTTGCATGATGTCTGGGGCCGAGAAAATCCAACGCAAACTGCGCCCGGAGAAGCCCTGGCAATACCACATCGGACGGGGGTTCAATTCCCCCCATCTCCACCGACTGACGAAGGCCCCGCCACCGGCGGGGCCTTCGTCGTTTCCACGACCGTCGTTTCCGCGGCCGCTCTGGCGGGCCGCCGCCGGCGGGGCGACAATGCTGGCAAAGGAAAACGCCAGGGCACCGGACGGCCCGGCCGCGGCAGCAGGGAGATGAAGGCCATGGTCGTTTTCGCCGACCGCAGGGAAGCCGGACGCCAACTCGCGCGGCGCCTGGAGCACTGGCGGGGGCAGGACGTCGTCGTCCTCGGGTTGCCCCGCGGCGGCGTCCCGGTCGCGTACGAGGTCGCCAAGGCGCTGGGGGCCCCGATGGACGTGATCGTCGTGCGCAAGCTGGGGCTGCCCTTCCAGCCGGAGGTTGCCATGGGCGCCATCGGGGAGGACGGCGCCCGAATGCTCAACCGGCACATCGTTGCCCGCGCCGGCGTTTCAACGGAAGAGATCGAACAGGTCGAGGCGCGCGAGCGCGCCGTCCTCGAGGACCGGATCGTGCGGTTCCGGAAGGGCCGCGAACGCATCGACCTGGCCGGCCGGATCGCGCTGGTGGTCGACGACGGGATCGCCACCGGCGCGACGGCGAACGTCGCCTGCCAGGTGGCCCGGCACTTGGGCGCCGCGCGGGTGGTCCTCGCCGCCCCGGTCGCCCCGCCTGAGGCCGTCGAGCACGCGGAGGGCGCGGACGAGGTCGTGGTGATGTCGATGCCGCGCCAGTTCATGGCCGTCGGGATGCACTACAACGACTTCTCGCCGACCAGCGAGGAGGAGGTCGTCGCGCTGCTCGACGCGGCCGCGGCCCCCCGGGACAAGGACGAGTCCGCCAGCCCCGACGCGGACGAGGACGTCGGAATCCCCGTCGGAGAGGTGGTCCTGGCCGGCCACCTGCAGGTGCCGCCGAACGCCACCGCCGTTGTGGTGTTCGCCCACGGCAGCGGCAGCAGCCGCCACAGTCCGCGCAACCGCTACGTGGCCTCCGTCCTCCAGGAGGCGGGCCTCGGCACGCTGCTGCTGGACCTGCTGAGCGTGGAGGAGGAACTAGACCGCGCGAACGTCTTCGACATCGGCCTGCTGGCCGAGCGGCTGGCGGCCGTCACCTCCTGGCTGGGCACCCGCGCCGATACCCGCGGCTGCGCCGTGGGCTACTTCGGTGCCAGCACGGGGGCCGGCGCGGCCCTGCTGGCGGCCGCCGATCCCGCCTCCACGGTCGCTGCCGTGGTCTCCCGTGGTGGCCGCGTCGACCTGGCCGCGCCCCGGCTGGGCGAGGTTAGGGCCCCGACGCTGATGATCGTGGGCAGCCACGACGAATACGTCCTGGACCTGAACCGCCAGGCCCAGGCGCAGATGGCCTGCCCCAACCGGCTGACGGTGGTGCTGGGCGCAACGCACCTGTTCGAGGAGCCCGGGACGCTGGCCGAGGCCGCCTCCCTGGCCCGGGACTGGTTCGTGGAGCACCTGCGGAGCTGACCCTTCGGCTGGGTACGATCGGCCGGGCACGACCGGTCAGTGCCGGGTGCCGTAGATGACCGCGAGGTTCACGAAGTTGATGTCGTCCGGCTGGGGGTTGGTGGCGTCGGAGGTATAGGCGTTCATCACGTCCTGCCGATTCAGCCGGTGGACCAGGCCCAAGGCGTGGCCCATCTCATGCACGATCGTGGCCATGGCCCCGTTGTCGTTGGCACGGTCCAGCAGTCCCGTATGCAAGGTGATCCGTCCACCGGTGCGGTAGGTGCCCCGGTCGCGGCCCCTGAAGCTGCCGTCGCTCTCCCCGTCATCGCCTGCATCGCCCTCCTCGACCATGGCGACGCAGTTGGCATCGTCCGGACAGGCCGACACCGCCACTGCCTGGATGCACGGACTTGCTGACCAGTAGTCGACGGCGGCCGTGGAGAGCCCGGCATAGCGGTCCTCGAGGTCGCCCGTCTCGAAGTAGACCACCAGTTCCTGCCCGTCGTCCTTTTGCCACGGTGTCTCGGGAGTGTCCTCGGGATCAAGGTCCCGCTGGCTGGACCTGGCCGGCACGCTGCACTCCGTCGGCGCCTCGGTGGGGGTGGGGTCGGTGCAACCGGCCAGCGGCAGGACCAGGAACGCCCCCGCCACCGCCAGCCACGCGAGGCTGCGGCGGGATCCAGGGCGCCGGGTGGCAGCGTGGTGGGGGACAGTGCGGCGGGGGACAGGACCAGGGGTGCCCGGGCGACGAGCGTCAGTGTGGTGGGTGGCGACGGCACGGAATCCGCCGTCGCCACCCACCACCGCAGGCCCCCGGACACGCATCGGCTTGCTTTACCGGCCCTCGCCGCCGGCCGGCACTGCCGCGGGGGCAGGCTTCAGGGCGGGCAGCTGGCGGGCGGGGTTGCCCCCGTAGCGTCCGCCGGGAGGCACCTCGGTGCCCTTCATCAGGAAGGAGTCGCCTTCCACTTCCGCGCCGTCCTCCATGGTGATGCCGTAGTGGATGAACGCCCCGACCCCGAGGGTGACGCCGTTGCGAACGGTGGTGCCGTCCATCTTGAAGACGCCGTCCTCCAGCGAGTGGCACTGGATGATCGTGCCGCCGTTGATCGTTGCGTGGTCGCCGATGGTCACGATGGTCTTCTCCGGGATGTCCATTCCCTCGTCATAGAGACGCCTGCCCACACGCACGCCGAGCATCCGCCACACGACCGACCGGAAGGGGGTACCGGCCAGGAAGATCGGGTTGCCGCCCATCATCTTCCAGAACCGTTCGTGCCGCCAGAAGCGCAGGTCGTAGATGGAGCAGAAGGTCGGAACCAGGCGCCTGAACCCGGTCGAGGCCCGCTCGATCAGGACCATGAGCAGGATGTCGAAGACCAGGAACACCAGCGTCGGCACCAGGATGGCGAGGGGCCCGACGGTGCGGAAGTACTCCGCCGCGACGGCGGCCATCACCACCCCGATGAAGAGCCGGAACACGGTGATGTTCAGGTAGATGATCAGGGTCACCGCGTTGTGCCGGTTCTTCGCCGGCAGCCGCTGCCGCAGTTCCTCCTCCGCCTTGAGGTCGTCGAAGGCGCTGTCGCGTTCCACCGAGCGCGGGATCTCGAACGGCGGGGAGCCGAGCAGGCCGATGTTCTCGCGGAGCGGCCCATCGATCGGAACCATGGTCTTGGTGCCGAACAGGCAGTTCTCCCCGGTCCGGCCGCCGACGGGGTAGCCGACGTTGTTGCCGAAGAAGTTCTTGCCGCCGATGACGGTGGGCGAGGTCCGCAGCGAGGTGCTGGAGAAGTCCACGTTGCTGATGCCCAGGCCGTCGGAGACCATGGTGCCCGAGCCGATGGTGGTCAGGTACGGGTTGTCGTGGGTCAGCTCGACGCCGAAGTTCGAGCCGGTCTGGACCAGCCCGGGCTGTTTGTAGCCGAGGGCCCGCAGGTAGTGGACCACCAGCGAGCTGTCTCCGCTGATGTTCATGAACAGCCGGACGTTGGTCAGCCGGCCGATCATGCGTTGCAGGCCGTAGTGGAGGCCGTAGAGCGGGTACACCCTGCCGGGCTTGACCAGCAGGTGCAGCAGCCGCGGGATGGACACCACGGCCGCGAATCCGAGCAGCAGGCCGCCGTAGAACAGCACGATGGAGGCGATCAGCGCATCCCGGTAGAACGTCGGCTGGCCCAGGTGCAGGTGGTCGCTGCCCAGGTAGTCCGGCAGGAAGGTCACCAGCACGGCGATGCCGATGGGCAGCGTGAGGAACAGCCGGTTCACGATGACCCAGATGCTGTACCACACGCGCCGGCGGGTGGTCAGCCGGGCCGGGGGAACCACCCGGTAGTTGCTGCCGGTCGGCTGCGCCGGCGACCCGTGCCAGGACTGGCCGGCCGGGACGTGCTGGCCCGAGTGCAGGGACGAGGTGTGCCCCAGTTGGGATCCGTCGCCCATGGAAGTGTGGATGTCCAGGACGGTGCGCTCGCCGACGAAGACGTCGTTGCCCAGCGTCACCGGCCCCAGCTGCAGCCATCCGGCACGGGCGCGGTAGCAGCGGATGGCGACGGCCCGGCGCAGGATGGTGTCGTCCCCGATGGTGAGCAGGTCGGCGCAGACGGCCGCGGCGGGGGAGAGGAACGTGACCCGCTTGCCGACCTTCGCCCCCAGGGCCCGCAGGTAGAACTGGTAGAGCGGGGTGCCGGCGAACATCTGGAAGGGGTTGGCCATCAGCAGCGTCCGCACGAACCAGAACCGCAGGTACTTCAGGGACCAGATCGGGATCTCCTGTTCCTTCCAGCGCCCGATCAGCATCCATTTGAGCAGGATGGGCACCGTGCCCATGATGAAGAACAGCGCCAGCCCCAGGCCCAGCGACCGGGCCCAGATGCCCCAGAAGTCCGTGGCGCCGGAGGCCCAGTCGTAGCCGAAGAGGAACAGCCAGGCCGCGAAGTAGCCGTAGACGAGGAAGGCCGCCAGCTGCGCGGCTCCGCACAAGGCGTACTGCACGGGGCCGACCCGGTGGGGTTCGAGCGTGTAGTTTCCGGCTCCGGCCTCGGGGGTGGACTTCGCCGTCCCGGCGCCGTCGAGGACGGCGGCCAGCAGCCGGATGCTCGGATGCTGATAGGTGTCCTGGATCGCGACCGGCGGCAGCGTGGTCTGGCGGCGGACCGCCGCGGAGAAGTTGGCCAGCAGCAGCGAATTCACGCCCAGGTCGTTGAAGAAATGCGCCTCCGCGGAGACCCGCTCCGCTCCCAGCACCAGGGCCAGCTGCTCGGCCAGCGCGGTCTCCGTCTCGGTGACCGGCGGCTCGTAGTTGCCCCCGTCGCCGAACGAGGCCCGGCGGGTCGGGACGGGCAGGTTCTTGCGGTCGGCCTTGTCGCTGGGCAGCATCGGGATCTTGTCCAGCTGCTCCAGGTAGGCCGGCACCATGTAGGAGGGCAGCCGTTCGCGCAGGCGCTCCTGCAGCGCGCGCGGGTCCAGCTCGCGGACCCCTGGGCGCAGGCTGTAGTAGGCGACGAGTTCGACGACGCCGGGGGCCGGCTTGTAGGTGTCCACCACGGCCTGGGCGATGCCCGGGTGCTGCAGGACCACGGATTCGATCTCCGTCAGTTCGATGCGGTAGCCGCGGATCTTGACCTGGGTGTCGATCCGGCCCAGGTACTCGATGGTGCCGTCCTCGGTGAACCGGCCCAGGTCCCCGGTGCGGTAGATGCGCCTTGAGGGGTTGTTTTCGATGCCGAGGAAGTCGGGGATGAAGGCCTTGGCGGTGAGGTCGTCCCGGTTGACGTAGCCGCGGGCCAGGCCGATGCCGGCGATGCCGATCTCGCCCGTCTCGCCCGGGGGCAGGGCCCGGGCGTCGTCCGCATCCAGGATGACGGCCGTGTAGGTGGGCAGCGGCGTGCCCAGGGTGACCGGCTTGTCCGGGTGCACCACGTCCCAGGTCGCGGTGACGGTGGCCTCGGTGGGTCCGTAGACGTTCAGGAAGCGCCGCCCGGGCCGGTGCCAGCGGACCACCAGGTCGCGCGGGCAGGCCTCGCCGGAGACCAGCAGGAAGCGCAGGCCCGGCAGGTCCTCGTCCAGGGTGGCCAACAGGGTCGGGACGCAGCACATGGCGGTGATGTTCCGGTCGCGGATGAACTGGCCCAGGTCCATGCCCAGCAGGCTGGTGCCGCCGGGCTTGGGCACCAGGGTGGCCCCGACCATCCACGGCACCCAGATCTCCTCCATCGAAAAGTCGAAGGCGATGGTCATGCCCTGGTAGACGCGGTCGGTGGGCAGATAGCCGTAGGTTTCCGCGGCGACCCGGACGAAGTTGCAGATGCTCGGGTGCTCCACGGCCACGCCCTTGGGACGGCCGGTGGAGCCTGAGGTGTAGATGATGTAGGCCAGCTCGTCCGCGGGCTCGCCGCGGTCGTCCGGACCCAGCCGGCCCGGGTCCTGGCCTGCGACCTGTGCGTCCTCCTCGTCGAGGCAGACCACCAGTGCCCCGGTCTCGGCGACCCGACCCCGCTGCGCGGAGAGGGTCAGCACGAAGCCGGCGCCGGCATCGGAAACGATGTACGCCAGCCGGTCATCGGGGAACCCGACGTCCAGCGGCACGAACGCGGCCCGTGCCTTCAGCACGGCCAGCAGCGCGACGTAGGAACGCACCGGCTGGTCGAAGAGCAGGGCCAGCCGGTCGCCGGGGCGCACGCCACGGGCAATGAGGTAGCGGGCGAGCTGGTTGGCCCGCGCATCCAGCTGCGCGTAGGTCAGCGGGAGGGCGGCACCGTCCACGGCCAGCCGATCCCCATGGCCCGTCGCGGCCAAGTCGTCGCAGCGGTCCTCGAACAGCCCGTCGAGGCGCTCGTCGGGGCTCCAGCGCACACCCTCGATGGACGGCGAACCGGACAGGAGGGTGCCGACCGGAGCCTTGCGTCCACCCGGAACGGCTCCCGGGCGGCGGTGCCGCCCGGGAGCCGCCGCCCTGCGGACCGCGGGTTTCCCGGCCGTCCCCGGCGCCGCGCTGCCGCGGTGCCGGGGACGGCCTTCGGAAAGTTCCGTCATGCCGCCTGCTCCCTCCGGAGGGTGGCCACGGTGTCCACCAGGATCCGGCAGAACTGCTCCACCACGTCCGCGGTGGTGTTCAGCGGCGGCAGCAGGCGCACGACGCAGCCGCCGCGGCCGCCGGTCTCCAGGATCAGGCCCTTGCGCAGGACCTCCTCCTGGACCCGGAGGGCCAGGTCGCCACCCGTCTTCCCGGTGTCCGGGTCCTGCAGCTCGATGCCCCACATCATGCCGCGGCCGCGGACTTCGCGGACCCAGGGCAGCGCCTCGAGGGGCTTGAGCAGGGATTCGATCTGGCGGCCGCTTTCCTTGACCTGTTCCAGGATGCCGTCGCGGCGGACGATGCGGACGGCCGCGGCGCCGGCCGCGAAGGCCAGCTGGTTGCCGCGGAACGTTCCGGTGTGGGCTCCGGGCGCCCACTTGTCCAGCGAGCGGTCGTAGATGATCACGGCGACCGGGGTGCCGATGCCGCTGAGCGCCTTCGAGGCGACGATCACGTCCGGCTCGATGCCGTACTGCTCGAACGCGAACCAGGTCCCGGTGCGCCCGCACCCGGTCTGGACCTCGTCGACGATCAGCGGGATGCCCAGTTCCCGGGTCACCGCCCGCACGCGCTGGACGAACTCCAGCGTGGCGGGAATGACGCCGCCCTCGCCCTGGACCATCTCGAGGATCACTGCCGCCGGCAGCGCCATTCCGCTGAGGTCGTCCTTGAGCGAGTTCTCCAGGTAGGCCACGCAGTTGGAAGAGCAGGTGTCCCTGGTCAGTCCCAGCGGGCACCGACTGCAGTAGGTGTACGGGAAGAAGTGGACCCCGGGCATGCCGTTGGCCACCGGCGCCTTCTGCTGGACCAGCCCGGTCAGGGCCATGCCCATGGCGCTGCTGCCGTGGAAGCCGCCCTGGAAGGAGACCACGTCCCCGCGCCCGGTGGCCGTCTTGCACAGCTTGATGGCCGCGTCCACGGCGTTGGCACCGGTGGGGCCGCAGAAATGGATCTTCATGCGGTCCTGCAGCGCGGCCGGCAGCATGGATAGCTGGGCGTCGATGAACGCCTCCTTGGCGGGCGTCGGGAAGTCGAGGCCGTGGGTGAACCTGCCCAGCTGTTCGGCGGCGATGCCGATCAGTTCCGGGTGGTTGTGCCCGAGGGAGAGCACGCCCGCCCCGGCCAGGCAATCGATGAAGACGTTGCCGTCCATGTCGCGGACGAAGGAGCCGTGGGCCTCGTCGATGGCGATGGGCAGGTGGCGCGGATAGGTGCGGGCATTGGATTCGCGCTCCTGCTGGCGGGCCAGCAGCACTGCCGACCGGGGTCCTGGGAGCGGTCCCGCCACGAAAGGTGCGGTGAATTCGCGCGAAGCTGGTTGAGCGGTCAAGATGGTTTCCCCCTATGGTCAGGAATCGCACCGGGTGGGTCCGGGGGCACTTGTGCGAAAGTGCATGATCCTTGGTCCCCGGACCCATTGGACGACGCCCGGTGTCACCGGTGCGTTACGCGGGCGTTATTGCCGATGGGAGCCGACCCGGTCCGCCGGGCGGCCGAGGGCGGGGCAGCAGGGTCCCTTTCGTGGCGACGAAGTCGACACGAAAGGGCCTGCCCCTCACGCTAGGCCAACTGGCCCGCCACCAGATCCAGGTCCGGCGCGGTGAAGGCCGCCACCGCCTCCCTGCCGAACGCCCGATGGACCGCGGCGGCCGCCGCGTCGAGCACCTCGGCACGGACCACCACGCAGATCCGGAATTCGGAAACGGACACCAGCTCCGGCTCCACTCCGGCGTCGGCCAAGGCCTTGCAGAACCGGTAGAAGAGCTCCGGATCGCGCCGGATGCCGAACCCGTTCAGGCAGATCTTGCCGATCCCGTCGTCGTAGCCGATCGTCCCGAAGCCGATCTGTCCGCGTTCCCGGAAGAGCGCATCCAGCACGGCCTGGCCGCTGGAGGCGGGCACGGTGAAGGACAGCTCGGTGCCCCCCTGCCGGCGGTCGGCGCCTTCGACGACCATGTCGAGCCTGGCCTGCGTGCGCTCGGCGGCCCCGAACAGCAGGGCCGCGGCCCCGGGCAGGTTCGGGATGCCGCTGATGGTGACCCTGGCCTCCGAGCGGTCCGTGGTGATGCCGGCGATGATGGGCTCCTCCAGCGTGGCCTGCTGCTCGGGTGCGGCGTCCCGCTGCGGATCGGGCACCACGAAGGTTCCGGGCAGCTGCGAGAACGAGGAACGCACGTGCAGCGTGACCCCGAACCGCCGGGCGTACTCGACGCAGCGCACGTGCAGCACCTTGGCCCCGCTCGCGGCGAGCTCCAGCATGCCCTCGCTGGAGATGCTGTTGATCTTCCGCGCGGAGGGCACGACGCGCGGATCGGCCGTGTACACGCCGTCGACGTCGGTGTAGATCTCGCAGACGCTGGCCTGCAGCGCAGCGGCGAGGGCGATCGCGGTGATGTCCGATCCGCCGCGGCCCAGGGTGGTGATTTCCCGGGTGCGGTGGCTGCGCCCCTGGAACCCGGCCACGATGGGGATCTCGCCGCGCCCGAGCGCGCTGCGGACGCGACGGGTGTCGACGTCGAGCACATGGGCCTTGCCGTGGACCTCGTCGGTGATCAGCCCGGTTTCGGCCCCGGCGAAGGGCCGCGGGACGGCGCCCATGCCGGCCAGGGCCAGGCCCAGCAGGGCCACCGAGATCCGTTCCCCAGCCGTTAGCAGCAGGTCCAGCTCGCGCGATGACGGGTTCGGTGCGACCTGGATGGCCAGGTCCAGCAGGTCGTCGGTGGTGTCGCCCATGGCGGACACCACCACGACCACCTGGTAGCCGGCCGCGCGGGTGTCCATGATGCGCCGGGCGACCCGGAGCACCGCCTCGGGAGTGGCCACTGAAGATCCCCCGAATTTTTGGACGACGACGCCGGAAGCCGCCTCAGGCTTCGGCGTGGTGTGTGACACGGAGGGGCGCAGCGACCGGGGCAGATCCGGGCACGCCTCTCCTCTTGCGGTGCGGTGATGCATTTTGGTGAACTCCTTCGGGTTGTCTCCGCCGAAATCGTGTCTTCACCAGTTCACCCGCCACGCCGTTACGGCCCCGTTATTGGCCCGTCACAGCCGCCGGAGAGGCAGGGGCGGGGAATTCGTCGACCGTAGGGGTTTATTGCGTCGGCCACGAGTGGCAAGCTTGGGGAAACGACTGGTTTTCGGCGTCGCGAGGGGACGCTGCACCGAAACTGACCGTCGTGGATCTGAGCCGTTGCCTTGGGGGAGCCGGAGATCATGACCGTAAGCCGCAGTTGGGAAGTCCATTTGCTGGGGGGATGGGAGATCTTCCAGGACCGGAGGCCGGTCCGGGTGACCTACCGGCAACAGCGCCTGATCGCGGTGCTTGCCCTTTACGGCAGCCAACCGAGGTCTTTTCTGGCCGGCATGCTCTGGCCCAACAGTTCCGAGAAACAAGCCACCGGCAGCCTGCGGGAAAGCATCTGGCTGGTGTCCCACCAGCTGCCGGGACTGCTGGTGGAGGGCCGCGATCCGTTGGCCCTGGACCCCAACGTGGTGATCGACGTGCACATCGTCCGGCGCCAGGCGGAGGCCCTGCAAACGAACCACGGCCCGCAGGATGAACTGGAGCGGGTCGAGATGCTCGAAACCCTGCGCAACGCCGAGCTGCTTTCCGGATGGTACGAGGACTGGATCACCGCTGAGCAGGAACGCTGGCAGCAGCTGCGGGTGAAGGCCCTGGAACGCCTGGCCGCCCAGTTCCTGGTGCACGGCGAAACCGGCTTGGCCGTGGAGGCGGCGGCCTGCGCAATCGGGGTGGACCCGCTGCGGGAGAGCGCCGAACGGCTGCTGCTGGAGGCGTACCTGTCCGAGGGCAACATCGCGCAGGCCCTGCGCAGCTACGAGGCGTTCAGGGCCCGGCTGCGCGACGAATTCGGGGTGGAGCCCTCCTCCCGGCTGGCGGAGCTGATGGCCCCCCTGCAGCGCCCCCGCAACCCGGCGTTCAGGTCGGCCGGCCACAGGAACGGGCCATGAGCGGAAGCGGCGGGAACGGCGTCGGAGCCGGCAAGCTTGGAGACGGCAGGACCGGGCTGCTGGTCCTGAACATGGTGGTGGCGTTCGTGCTGGAGGTGGCGCTGTTTTTCGCTTTTGCCACCTGGGCCCTGCTGTCCTTTCCGCAGGCCCCGGTGGCCGCCGTCCTGGTGACCGTCGCCGTGCTGGCTGTCCTGTGGGGGATGTTCATGTCGCCCAAGGCCCGGTTCCGGGTGAGGTGGCCCGGCCACCCGATGGTCGTCGGTGTGCTGGCCGGGGTCGGCGCAGTGGCCCTGGCGGCGGTCGGACTGATCGGCTGGGCGGTGGGGCTGGCGGCGCTCGGCGTGGTCAAGATCGTGCTGGCCTACGCGGTGGGCAGGGCCGGGGACGGCAGCCAGTGGGCCTGACACCACCGCCTCGGCCGGCCCTCAGCCCTTTTTAGGCTCCCATCCCTCCGGCCCACAGGCCGGCGCCGGCGAGTCCTATCCCGATGGCCAGGTTCGCGGCCACGTTCGCGGCGGCGGCACGGCGCCGCCCCTGTTCCCAGAGCCCCACCGTGCCGACGGTGAACGAACTGTAAGTGGTCAAGCCACCGCACAACCCGGTGGACAGCACCGTTCCGACCGGCTGCGCCAGGCCCCCGGCCAGGACGCGGGCCACCACGAAACCCATCAGCAGCGACCCGGCGGCATTCACCGCCAGCGTCCCCCAAGGCCAGGTGACCCTGTCAGGCGAGCGGGAACGGCCAGGCGCGGGGGAGCGGCGTCCCTGCGCGGCGGCCTCCAGCCGGAGCGCGGCCCGGTCGGCGAGCACGCGCAGCACGGAGCCGGCCGCGCCGGCGAGCCCCACGGCCAAGGCCAGTCCTATCCCCGCCAATCCCGATCCGGCCAATCCCGATCCGGCCAGTCCCGTCCCGTTCACCGTGCGGCCTCCGCCCGTCTCCGGGCCGAACGCCCCAGTGCTCGTCCCGCGGCCAGCCCGGCGGCGGCCGCGCTCAGGCCCAGGAGCAGGCCCAGCAGCAGGTAGGCGGCCACCGTCCAAGCGGTTCCTGTACTGGGGGCGCCCGCGGAAGCCGAGAACACGGCGACGGCGGAAAAGGTGGTGAAGGACCCCAGCAGGCCGGGCCCCAGGCCCGAGCGCAGCCAGGCCGGGAAGCCGGGCCGGCCGGCCCACCAGCCGGTCAGCAGGCCCAGGACCAGGCTGCCGGCGATGTTGATGCCAAGGGTCGTCCAGGGGAATCCGGCCTCGGGGAGGGCCTGGCCCAGTCCGTAGCGCAGCAGAGTCCCGGTGAAACCGCCCAGCGCCACGGCCCCCAACAGGGCGGTCTCGGCACCGAGGCGGCCCGCGGCAGCGCTCACCGCCGGTCTTCGCGCGGCTCGACCCATACCGCGGCGGACTGCTCCGCCGTGAGCGGGTGCGCGCCGGCGTCGAGCTCGGCTCCGGGCAGCAGGCCGGCGGCGGAGCAGGCCCGCAGGGTGTCGGGGTCGGCGTCGCTGACCCGCACCACGACGGCGGGGCCGGCCGGGGCACGGTCCAGCCGGACCGCGGCGGGCAGCCGCAGGCGGCCGTCGGCGTCGGGGATCGGGTCCCCGTGCGGGTCGGCCGCGGGGTGGCCGAGGAGGCGGTCCAGGCGTTCCACGAAGAGGTCGGAGACGGTGTGCTCCAGGCGTGCGGCTTCCTCGTGGACCTGGTCCCAGCCGTAGCCGAGCTCGCGCACCAGGAACGTCTCCAGCAGCCGGTGCCGGCGGACCACCCCCAGCGCGCGGGTCCGGCCCGTGGCGGTGAGGGAAACGGCGCCGTACGGCGGGTGGTCCAGCAGGCCGCGCTCCACGAGCTTGCGCACCATGGCGGTGGCGGAGGCGGGGGAGACCCCGAGCTTTGTGGCCAGCGCGCCGGTGGTGACCGCGTCGGTGTCCCACTCGCCCAGGCCGTAGACGGTCTTGAGGTACGTCTGGCCGCTGGCGCTGAGTCCGGCCGAGCCGTCGACGGCGGTCCCGGCCGGGGTCATGCCGCCACCGCCTGGCGCCGGGCCGCGACCAGGACCCCGTCGCGCGGGGCGAAGAGGTACGCGGCCAGGAACAGCAGCGCCTGCGTCAGCACGACGGCGGCGCCGGTGGACAGGTCCAGGTAGTAACTGGCGTAGATGCCGGCGACGGCGGAGACGGCGCCCAGGCTGGCGGCGATCGCCAGCATGCGTCCGAAGCGGCGGGTGAGCAGGAACGCGGTGGCCCCGGGGGTGATCAGCAGGGCGACGACCAGGATGATGCCGATGGCCTGCAGGCTGGCGACCACCGTGAGCGCCAGCAGCCCCAGCAGGATGGCGTTCAGGACGCGGGCGTTCAGGCCGATCGCGTGCGCGTGCACCGGGTCGAAGGCCAGCAGCGTCAGGTCCTTGCGCAGGTACAGGACCGTGGCCAGCGTCACGCCTCCCAGTCCGAGCACCAGGGCCAGTTCCTGCGGGCCGGCGCCAAGCACGTTGCCGAAGAGGATGTGCCCCAGGTCCACCTGGCTGGGAATCTTCGAGACCAGGGCCAGGCCCAGCGCGAACAGCGCGGTGAACACCACTCCGGTGGCGGTGTCCCCCTTGAGCTTCGTGGAGGCGCGCAGCCCGCCGATCAGGAAGACGGCACCGAGGCCGAACACCAGCGCCCCCAGCGCGAACGGCACCCCGAGCAGGTAGGACAGCGCCACGCCCGGCAGCACCGCGTGGGAGATCGCGTCCCCCATCAGCGACCAGCCCATCAGCACCAGCCAGCAGGAGAGCACCGAGCAGACCACCGCGGCGGCCAGCGTGATGGCCAGCGCATTGGTCATGAAGCCGTAGCCGAACGGCTCCGCCAGCCAGGAAATGATGTTCATGCCGCCTCCTTGCGATCGGTGTCGCCGCCGAAAGCCAGGGCGAGGTTGGCGTCGGTGAGGACCTCGGCGGGCCGGCCGGCGGCCAGCACGCGCCGGTGCAGCAGCACGGCGCTGGTGCACAGCCGGGGCACCCCGGCCAGGTCGTGGGTGGAAATCAGGACGGTCCGCCCGGAGGCGGCCAGTTCGGTCAGCTGCCCGGAGATCAAGCGCTCGGAGGCGATATCCACCCCGGCGAACGGTTCGTCCAGCAGCAGCAGGTCGGCGTTCTGGGCGATGCCGCGGGCGACGAACGCCCGCTTGCGCTGCCCGCCGGAGAGTTCGCCGATCTGCCGCCCGGCGAGGCCGGTCAGGTCCACCCGCTCCAGCGCTTCGGCGACGGCTGCGCGGTCCGCGGCAGAGGGCCGGCGGGACCGCCCCATGTAGCCGTAGCGGCCCATCATGACCACGTCGTGGACGCTGACCGGGAAGGTCCAGTCCACGGCCTCGGACTGCGGGACGTAGGTGATGCGCCCGGACTTGCGGGCCTCCGCGGGGGCCATGCCGAAGAGCCGGACCGTGCCGCGGGTGGGCTTCTCCAGCCCCATCAGCGCCTTGAACAGGGTGGACTTGCCGCTGCCGTTGACGCCGATGAGCCCGCACAGTTCGCCCTGGGCCAGTTCGAAGTCGACCCCGTCCAGGGCCGTGTTCGTGCCGTAACTGACGCGCAGGCCGTCGACGGCCAGCGCCGGTTCGGATGCGCTCAGGTGGGACGCGCTCATTGGGGGAGTCCTTCCATGATGAGGTCCAGGTCGTAGGCGACCAGGTCCAGGAACGTGGGAACGGGGCCGTCGGGTCCGGAGATCGAATCCACGTACAGGGGCCCGGCGAGCCGGGCTCCGGTGGCCTCGGCGACGCGCCGTTGGGCGCCGTCGTTGACTGTCGATTCGCAGTACACGGCCTGGACGTGGTGCTCCCGCACGAAGGCGATCTGTTCGCGGATCTGCCGCGGGGTGCCCTCGGAGTCGGCATTGACCGGCCAGAGGTAGTGCTCGCGCAGGCCCAGGTCGCGGGCGAGGTAGGAGAAGGCGCCCTCGCAGGTCACCAGCGCCGCGCCCGGGTGGCCGGCGAGCCGCTCCCGGGCCTTGGCCTCGAGCGCCTCCAGCTTGGCGTTCATGGCGGCCGCGCGTTCGGCGAAGTACTTGGCGTCCGCGGGGCTGAGGGCCGCCAGCGCCTTTTCGGCATTGGCCACGTAGATGCGGGCCTGGACGGGGGACATCCACGCGTGGGGGTTGGCCTTGCCGGTGTAGGCGCCGGCGGTGATGGACTCCGGCTCCACGCCCTCGGAGAGCACCGCGTGCGGGGCGTCGAGGTCGCGGACAAAGCGCTCGAACCAGCGCTCCAGCCCCAGCCCGTTGTCCAGCACCAGGTCCGCCTCGTGGATCTTGGCCAGGTCCGAGGGGGTGGGTTCGTAGCCGTGGATCTCCGCGCCGGGCTTGGTGATGGACAGGACCTCCACGCGGTCGCCGCCGACCTCGCGGACCAGGTCCGCGATGACGCTGAACGTCGCCAGCACCACCGGTTTGCCGGCGTCCTCCCCGGCCACGGAGGCGGTGGCGGACGCCGCGGGGGACGGACCCGCGCAGCCGGCCAGGCCCGTGCAGGCCAGCGCGACGGCGGCGGCGCCGGCCAGCGCGCGCGCTCCGGCACGCCGGTGGCGGCCATGATTTTTAGTCATGGCTAAATATTGCATCCCGGGGGCCGGTGCCGCAAATCACATCACCGGCCCAGGTGCCATTTTTCGAAGTCATCTCCACGGAACGTCCGCCGTCGTCTGCGCCGCGGAGGTTGCTGCCATCCGACGCGCCGGTTCGGGACGCAATCCCCCAAGCGGAAGTCCTCGGGGAGGGGCAGCCACCTGTCAAAGCCGGCAGTAACGTGCCGGTAATGGTGTGCCTGCTTGACTGGAGAACGACGAGGGCGCCACATGGATGCGCCAGTCTGCGCCCCTTGGGGGAATTGTTTTAGCTGCACTTGCGCCGATACGAGACCTGCAGGCTTATCAAGAGGAGAAGAAATGCCTGTCCAGTCCCAGTGGCACTTTTGTGCCGGATGCCACGCTCTGATATTTGATGGACTTCCGTTCAAGGGCATTTGCCCGGCAACAGGACAAGGGCACACCGATGTGGGCTTCGAATTTGTCCTTCCGCACGATGAGCAGCCGACGGACAAGAAACAGTCCGATTGGCGATTCTGCAGCAAGTGCAATGCGATGTTCTTCAACGGTTTCGACAGGGGCGTTTGCCCGGCGCCGGCCGGTACGGGAGACCGCCACCATAAGCCGGAGGGGTTCATCTTCACTCTGCCCCATGACATTCCTCCCACCGCTACGTCTCAGACCGACTGGCGCTTCTGCGAGAAGTGCCACGTGATGTTCTTCGACGACCGCCGGCAGGGAACGCCTAACGACCAGAGAAAGGGGCGGTGTGCGGCCGGCGAGGTGCATAAGGAGTCTGGATTCAAGTTTGTCCTGCCGCACAAGACTCCCGGTCCCTGAGCGCTGATGCCCCGTTCGGCGGCCTGCTCCGGTGGATTTCCGGGGCCGGCCGCCGATGGTGCAGGCGCCTCGAAGCCGTGGCCGAAGGCAGTATGGACGGCTTCGAAAAACAAAACCGGGAAGCTAGTCCGCGGCGCGGGTGCCGTTGAGGATCTCCAGCACGGAGCCGTGCAGCAGCGTGTTGGTGGCCAGGGCGTTGCCGCCGTCGCAGCCGTCCACGCCGTCCAGGGACGTGAAGCGCCCGCCGGCCTCGGTGACGATCGGGACCAGGGCGGCCATGTCGTACAGGTTCAGTTCGGGTTCGCAGGCGATGTCCACGGCGCCCTCGGCCAGCAGGCAGTAGGACCAGAAGTCGCCGTACGCCCGGGTGCGCCAGACGGCGTCGTGCAGTTCCAGCATGCCGCCGAGCTGCCCGCGCTCCTTCCAGCCGGAGAGGCTGGAGTAGGACAGCGAGGCGTCGGCCAGGTCGGCCACGGCCGAGACCTTCAGCCGGGTTGCGGACTCCAGCGACGCGCCCGTGAACGCCCCCTCGCCAGCGGCGGCCCACCAGCGGCGGCCCAGCGCCGGGGCGGATACGACGCCGACCACCGGCCGGCCCGCGTCCACCAGGGCGATCAGCGTGGCCCAGACCGGGACCCCGCGCACGAAGTTCTTGGTCCCGTCGATCGGGTCGATGACCCAGCGCCGGGTCCCGGTGCCGCTGCTGCCGAACTCCTCGCCGTAGACGGCGTCGGCGGGCCGCTCGGCGGCCAGGAGATCGCGGATGGCCTGCTCGGCGGCGCGGTCCGCGTCCGTGACGGGCGTCAGGTCCGGCTTGGTCTCCACCTGCAGGTCGAGCGCCTGGAAGCGGGCCATGGACAGGGCGTCCACCGCATCGGCGATCCGCAGGGCCAGCACCAGGTCATCGTGGTGGGTCGTCGCGTTGTTACTCATGGCCTCAAACCTACCGCAGCGCGCCGTTCGGCCCGGGTGGCTGGACGAACGGGTGGCTGGACGGCGGGGCGGCTAGACGCTGCCGAGCTCCTTGGTTTCCCCATGGTCCTCGGCGCCGAGCAGGCGGCGCAGCGACGCGAGCCGGGCCGGGCCGGCCGGGCCCGCCGAGCCGTCCGCCACCCACCCATCCAGCGCGCAGCCCGGCGCTCCGGCGCCGTGGGTGCAGCCGCGCTGGCACTCGGCGGAGGCGGGAGCCAGGTCGGGGAAGGCCTCGAGGATGTTGTCCGGTTCCACCAGTGCCAGGCCGAAGGAGCGGATGCCGGGGGTGTCGATGATCCAGGTCCCGTCCGGGGCGTTGTCCACGCGCAGCGCGAGCGTCGAGGAGGAGGTGTGCCGCCCGCGCCCGGTGACGGCGTTGACCCCGCCGGTGGCGCGTTGGGCGCCGGTGAGCGCGTTGACCAGCGTGGACTTGCCGACGCCGGAATGCCCGATCACCACGGACACCTTGCCGGCCAGCAGCTGGTGCAGTTCGGCAATGGGGCTGCCCTCGAGGCGGGCGGAGAGTCCGTCGGCGGAGCGGGCATCGATGCCGGAGGCGTCCTCCGCGGCGGTGCGGCTGACCACGATCTCCAGGTCCAGGTGCCGGTAGTTCTCCAGGAAGGGCTCCGGATCCCGCACGTCCGCCTTGGTGACGCAGAGGACGGGATAGATGCCGGCGTCGTACGCCGCCACCAGCGCCCGGTCCACGAAGCCGGTGCGCGGCTCCGGGTTGGCCGCTGCCACCACGATCACCAGCTGGTCGGCGTTGGCGACCACCACGCGCTCGACCGGGTCGGTGTCGTCGGCACTGCGGCGCAGCAGCGTGCGGCGCTCCTCGATGCGCACCAGCCGGGCCAGCGTGTCCGGCCGGCCGGAGGTGTCACCGACCAGGCCGACGAAGTCGCCGGGCACCACGGGGGAGCGGCGCAGTTCGCGCGCCCGGGCGGCAATGACCAGGCGCTCGTTGTCCGTGCCTTCCCCGACGATCGCCGTGTAGCGTCCGCGGTCCACGGTCACCACGCGCCCGACCACCGCGTCCTCGTGGGCCGGGCGGTCCTTCGTGCGCGGGCGGGAGCCCTTCTTGTTGGGCCTGATGCGGACGTCGGATTCGTCCCATTCGCGGGCCACGGCTACGCCCGTCCGGCCGTGGCGGCCAGGGCCGCCCACAGCGCCGGGAAGTCCGGCATGGTCTTGGCGGTGGTGGCGATGTCCTCGACCTGGACCCCGTCCACGGCCAGCCCGATGATCGCCCCGGCGGTGGCCATGCGGTGGTCGGCGTAGGAGCGGAACACCCCCGCGTGCAGCGGCCGGGGGCGGATGAGCAGGCCGTCCGGGGTCTCCTCGGCGTCGCCGCCAAGGCGGACGATCTCCGCGACCAGCGCGGCCAGCCTGTCGGTCTCGTGCCCGCGCAGGTGGGCGATCCCGCTCAGCCGCGAGGGGCCGTCGGCCAGCGCGCAGAGCGCGGCGACGGTCGGGGCCAGCTCGGAGGACTCGGCCAAGTCGATGCCGTGGATCGCCGGCCCGCCGGTGACCGTCAGCACCCCGTCGGCGCCGCGGCCGACGGTGGCCCCCATGCGCGGCAGGATGCTCCGCCAGAGGTCGCCGACCTGGGTCGTCTCGGCTGGCCAGTGCGGGATGCGCACGGTGCCGCCGGTGGCCAGCGCGGCGGCCAGGAACGGTCCGGCGTTGGACAGGTCCGGTTCCATGGTCTTGTCGAACGCGGCGATCGGTCCCGGCTCCACGCGCCAGCGGTTCGGCTGGGAGTCGTCCACCACGACGCCGAGCCCGCGCAGGGCCTCGACCGTCATCCGGATGTGGTCCAGGCTGGGCACGCCGGATCCGACGTGCACCAGCTCCAGCCCGGTGCGGGTGCGCGGGCCGATCAGCAGCAGCGCGCTGACGAACTGGGAGGAGGCGCCGGCGTCGATCTCCACCCGGCCGCCCTCCAGGGCGCCGGTGGCCTCCAGCGTGAACGGCAGCGCGCCGGGCTCGCCGTGCTCGGTGATCCCCACGCCGAGCTGGCGCAGGGCATCGACCAGCGGCGCCATGGGGCGCTTGCGCGCATGGGGATCACCGTCGAAGGCGAAGGTCCCGTGGCACAGGGCCGCCAGCGGCGGCACGAAGCGCATGACCGTGCCGGCCAGGCCGCAGTCGATGGCCACCGTGCCGGCTCCGCCCCCGGCGGGGGAGGTGCCCACGGGGGAGACGACCAGGTCGGTGCCGCCGTCGGCCGCGACCTGGTCGATCCCCGCACCCAGCGCACGGAGGGCGGCCACCATCAGGTCGCTGTCGCGCGAGGCCAGCGCGTTGCGCACCCGCGAGGGGCCATCGGCCAGCGCCGCCAGCAGCAGGTAGCGGTTGGTGAGGGATTTCGACGCCGGCACGGTGACCGTTGCGTCGACGGGCGCCCCGGGATGGGGCGCGGGCCAGAGGGGAAGGGTGGTGCTGTCCATGGTCGCCGCTAGTGGCTAATCACTTCCTTGGCGCTCTTGCGGACGTCCGCGACGGCTTTGCGGACGGGGCGTCCCAGGTGCGCGGCCTTTTCCAGCTCGCGGCCCAGTTCGCGGCGGGCGCCGGTGCCGAGCTTGCGGGCACGCCAGGCCAGCGACGGCTGGCCGGCGGTGTCCACGCTGGCCAGCAGCACGCCGCCGGCCAGCGAAAAGTTCTTCAGCAGCGCGGGGGTGCGGCCGCCGGCGGCGGTGGCGCTGTCGCCGACCGCGGTCAGCGCGGCGGTGCCCGCCAGCAGCAACGCGGAAAGGCGCGGGAACTTGCCGAAGGCCAGCAGGGCGCCGGCGCCGATCTGGAGGCCGCCAACGATCCGGCCCACCGTACGCGGACGCTGCGCCAGCGGGGCCAGCGCCGGGACGGCGGTGCCGAGCCGGCGCAGGCCAGGCTCCAGTGGGCGTCCGGTGTCCTCGGGGCGGCGCAGGCGCTCGACTCCGGACCAGACGAAGCTCGAAGCCAGCAGCGGGCGGGCGATCAGGCGGGCCAGGGACATGGGTGCCTCCGTGGGTCTTGTGGATAGGTGTCGGTCGTGCTGCCCCTAGTCTGTCAGATCACGCGGGAATAGGCCCCACGGCCGCGGCGTTGTGCCTGCTGGATCCCTCCGGACCGGGTGCGAACCTGTGCAACCGCGGGATCCGTGCAGTCGCAGGACCGGTGCAACGGCGGAATCGGTGCAACGTCAGAGTGAGGAGAAACGGTGCCGACATTGACGGCGGGTGTGTGCCAGGCTCCCGGAGCGGGCCGCGGCGTAGACTGGGGCGTGATGACCGAGAGCACACACCACACCGAGACAGTGCCCGTCGGCGAGGAATCCGACGCGGAACGGCGCGAACGCTTCGAGCGGGACGCGCTGCAGTACGTCGACCAGCTGTATTCGGCGGCGATGCGGATGGCCAGGAACCCCAGTGATGCCGAGGACCTGGTGCAGGAGGCCTACACCAAGGCGTACTCCGCGTTCCACCAGTACAACCCCGGCACCAACCTGAAGGCCTGGCTGTACCGGATCCTGACGAACACGTACATCAACCTCTACCGCAAGCGCCAGCGCGAGCCGCAACGCTCCAGCACGGACACGGTGGAGGACTGGCAGATGGCCCAGGCCGCCGAGCACAGCTCCTCGGGCCTGCGCTCGGCGGAGGCCGAGGCGCTGGACCACCTGCCGGACTCCGACGTGAAGGACGCCTTGCAGGCGATCCCGGAGGAGTTCAGGCTGGCCGTCTACTTCGTGGACGTGGAGGGCTTCGCCTACAAAGAGGTGGCGGAAATCCTGGGGATCCCGATCGGAACGGTGATGTCCCGCCTCCACCGCGGACGCAAGCAGCTGCGCGAACTGCTGGCCGACTACGCAGCCGAGCGGGGACTCGGCACCGACAAAACGACGAGTGGGCGCCACGCGGCGGCCGGGCGAGAGGAATAGCCATGGGTGACTGCCAGTCGCTGGGGGACTGCGACGACCATCGCATCGTCCGGCTCTACGAGTACCTGGACGGGGCGCTGACCCTGGAGGACCTGAACGAGGTGAAGAAGCACCTCGAGCACTGCGACGAATGCGCGCACGAGTACGACCTGGAGTGCATCATCCGCTCCGTGGTGCGCCGTAGCTGCCGTGAGATCGCCCCGCAAGCCCTGAAGACGCGCATCATGGCCAGGATCAGCGAGATCCGCGTGGAGGTCGGGCACGGCTGACGCACGGAGCAGCAGGGCAGGCCCCGCCCCTGGTTAAGGCTGAAGGCCCCGTTTCCCCGGAAGGGGAAACGGGGCCTTCACCGTTTGCGGCGATCCGCTTAGGTGTTGGGGCGCTTACCGTGGTTCGCGCCGCCACGCTTGCGGTCGCGGCGCTTACGTGCACGCTTGCTCATGGCTGCCTCCTTACTTGTTCGTCGCCGAATAATTGGCCGTCGCCCAGTCTTTCACATTCGCCCCGCGCTTGCCTAACGAAGGCGGGGGTGTCCCGGGCCTAGGCCGTGGGCTCGGGCAGCTGCAGCCACGGGTACCAGCCGCGGTGCAGCACCAGCCAGGCGATGAGCCCGTAGCCGGCCTGGCCGGGCAGGCCCTGGTTGGAGGCCAGGTCGCTGCGCCACTGGTCGTGGTGCTCCAGCGGGGTGAAGGCGTCCACGTAGGAGTGGTTGCGGCGGGACGCGACGTCGCCATAGGCGGCGGCCAGTTCGCCGAGGCGGCGGTTGCGCTCCGGGTCCAGGCCCGGGACCGGTCCGACCACGAGGGCCTTGATGCTCATCTGGGAGGCGGCATCGAGGATGTTGGCCAGGTTCAGGCGGCTGCGGGCGGTGGAGAGGCCGAGGTCGAGGTCGCGGTCGGAGAGAGCCACCACGAGCCGGTTCTCGCAGCGGTCGCCGAATCGGCGGGACGCTTCCTCGAGCCACCGCTGGGCCAGGGCCTCGGTGCCTTCGCCGGGGGCGGCCAGCACGTAGCTTTCCAGCCGCGTCTCCTCGGCGGAGGTGCGTGCCAGCACCCGCCCGTACCAGCCCAAGGCACGGGGATCGCCGTGCCCGGCCAGCAGTTCGTCGCCGATGGCGGCAATGCGGATGGTGCGAGGTTCCACGAAAGACCTTTCTGGGCGGGATACGCCCACCTTAGCAGGGGTGGACGCGCCGGAGGGCGGGACACCGAGTTGGTGTCCCGCCCTCCGGTTTCGGGCTGACTAGGGCGATTTGGCCTAGCGAGTGAAGGCCTGCTGCAGCAGCGTGGCCAGCTCGGCGTCGTGGCGCTTGTGCGAACCGGTCGAGGTCGCCGCCGAGGCCGAACGCGAGACCAGGCGCACCGGGCGGTCGAGTTCCGGCACCAGGTTCAGGCCGATGAACGGCCACGGACCCTGGTTGGCGGGCTCGTCCTGGGCCCAGACCAGATCGGCGTTCGGGTACTTGGCCAGCTCGGCCTTGATCTGCTCGGTCGGCAGCGGGTAGAGCTGCTCGACGCGGATGATCGCGGTCCGGGTGTCGTTCGCCTTCTGGCGGGCGGCGGCCAGGTCGTAGTACAGCCGGCCGGAAACCAGCAGCACCCGATCGACCTGCGCGGCGTCCAGCTGGGCGGTGTCCGGGATGATCTCCTGGAAGCCACCCTGAGTGAACTCCTCCACCGAGCAGGCAGCGGCCTTCAGGCGCAGCAGCTGCTTCGGGGTGAAGATGATCAGCGGCTTGCGGGGGCGGTGGTAGGCCTGGCGGCGCAACAGGTGGAAGTGGTTCGCGCCGGTGCTCGGGTTGGCCACGAACATGTTGTCCTCGGCGCACATCTGCAGGAAGCGCTCGATGCGGGCGGAGGAGTGGTCCGGGCCCTGGCCCTCGTAGCCGTGCGGCAGCATCAGCACCAGCGAGGAACGCTGGCCCCACTTCTGCTCGGCGGAGGAGATGAACTCGTCGATGACGGTCTGCGCGCCGTTGACGAAGTCGCCGAACTGCGCCTCCCACAGCACCAGGGCGTCCGGGCGCTCGACGGAGTACCCGTACTCGAAGCCCATGGCCGCGTACTCGGAGAGCAGCGAGTCGTAGATCCACAGCTTGGCCTGGTCCTCGGACAGGCCCAGCAGCGGGGTCCACTCGTTGCCGTTGACGCGGTCGTGGAAGACGGCGTGGCGCTGCACGAAGGTGCCGCGGCGGGAGTCCTGGCCGGCCAGGCGGACCGGCACGCCCTCGAGGGTGAGGGAGCCGAAGGCGGCGATCTCGGCGAAGCCCCAGTCGATGCCGCCCTCGCGGGCCATCTGCTCGCGGCGCTCCAGGAGGGCCTTGAGCTTCGGGTGGACCGTGAAGCCCTCCGGGATGTCCAGGTGGGAGGCGCCGATTTGGGCCAGCGTCTCGGCGGAGATGGCCGTGCCGGTGCGCACCGGCACGGACGCCTCGTCGTCCAGCTGGGCGGCGGGCAGCTCGAGGTCGTGGACCGTGCCGTCGGCGTTGATGACCGGGATCGGGGAGGTCTGCGCGGCGTGGGTCTCCGCGAAGACCCGCTCCAGGCGCTCCTGGTAGTCGCGCAGCGCCTGGTCGGCCTCGTCCTGGGTGATGTCGCCGCGGCCGACGAGGGCCTCGGTGTACAGGCGGCGGGTCGAGCGCTTGGCCTCGATGAGGTTGTACATCATCGGCTGGGTCATCGACGGGTCGTCGCCCTCGTTGTGGCCGCGGCGGCGGTAGCAGACCATGTCGATGACGACGTCCTTGTTGAACCGCTGGCGGTACTTGAACGCGAACTGCGCCACGCGGACCACGGACTCGGGGTCGTCGCCGTTGACGTGGAACACCGGGGCCTGGACCATCTTCGCGACGTCCGTGGAGTACACGGAGGAGCGCGAGGAGGTCGGGGCGGTGGTGAAGCCGACCTGGTTGTTCACGACCACGTGGATCGTGCCGCCGGTGCGGTAGCCGCGCAGCTGGGACAGGTTCAACGTCTCCGCGACGACGCCCTGGCCGGCGAAGGCCGCGTCGCCGTGGACCAGGATCGGGAGCACACCGAAGCCCTCCTCGCCCTGGTCCAGGCGGTCCTGCTTGGCGCGCACGATGCCCTCGAGGACGGAGTCGACGGCCTCCAGGTGGGACGGGTTGGCCGCCAGGTACACCTTGGTCTCGTTGCCGTGGTCGGAAACGAACTTGCCCTCGGTGCCGAGGTGGTACTTCACGTCGCCGGAGCCCTGCACCGAGCGCGGGTCCTGGGTTCCCTCGAACTCGCGGAAGACCTGGGCGTAGGTCTTGCCGGCGATGTTGGTCAGGACGTTCAGGCGGCCGCGGTGCGCCATGCCGATGGCGACCTCGTCCAGGCGCTCGTCGGCCGCGTCGGAGATGATCGCGTCCAGCAGCGGGATCAGGGACTCGCCGCCCTCCAGGGAGAAGCGCTTCTGGCCGACGAACTTGGTCTGCAGGAAGGTCTCGAAGGCCTCCGCGGCGTTCAGGCGGCCGAGGATGCGCAGCTGCTCTTCGCGGGTCGGCTTGGTGTACTCGTGCTCCAGTTCGTCCTGGAACCACTGGCGCTCCACCGGATCCTGGATGTGCATGTACTCGATGCCGGTGGTGCGGCAGTAGGCGTCGCGCAGGACACCGAGGATCTTGCGCAGCGGCAGGCGGGACGCGCCGCCGAAGCCGCCGGTGACCCACTCGCGGTCCAGGTCCCAGAGGGTCAGCCCGTAGGTCTGGATGTCGAGGTCCGGGTGGCGGCGCTGGACGTACTCCAGCGGGTTGGTGTCGGCCATCAGGTGGCCGCGCACGCGGTAGGCGTGGATCAGCTGCTGGATCCGGGCCACCTTGCTGATCTGCAGTTCGACGTCGACCTGGTTGTCGACGCTCCAGCGCACCGGCTCGTAGGGGATGCGCAGGGACTCGAAGATCTCGTCGTAGAAGCCCTGTTCGCCCAGCAGCAGGGACTCGACCAGGCGCAGGAACTCGCCGGAGCCGGCGCCCTGGATGACGCGGTGGTCGTAGGTGGAGGTCAGCGTGATGATCTTGCCGACGCCTTGGGTGGACAGCGTCTTGGCGCTGGAGCCGCGGAACTCGGCCGGGTACTCGAGGGCGCCGACGCCGACGATGGTGGCCTGGCCCTTGGACAGGCGGGGCACCGAGTGCACGGTGCCGATGCCGCCCGGGTTGGTCAGCGAGACGGTGGTGCCGGCGTGGTCGTCGGCGGTCAGCTTGCCGCTGCGGGCACGCTTGATCAGGTCCTCGTAGGTGTTCCAGAACTCCGAGAAGTTCAGCGTCTCGGCCTTCTTGATGTTCGGCACCATCAGCAGGCGGGATCCGTCCGGCTTCGGCATGTCGATGGCGATGCCGAAGTTCACGTGGGCCGGCTGGACGGCGACGGGCTTGCCGTCGATCTCGTCGTAGGTGACGTTCTGGGACGGGAACAGCTTCAGGGCCCGCACGACGGCGTAGCCGATCAGGTGCGTGAAGGAGACCTTGCCGCCGCGGGCGCGGGCCAGGTGGTTGTTGATCACCACGCGGTTGTCCATGAGCAGCTTGGCGGGCACGGCGCGGACGGTCGTCGCGGTCGGCACCTCGAGGCTGGCCTGCATGTTCGTGGCGATGGCCTTGGCCGGGCCCTTCAGCGCCGTGACGACGTCCTCTTCGGTGGGCGCCGAACCGGCGGCCGACTTAGGCAGCTCGGCCGGGATCGGGATGGCCTTGGTGGCCGGGCGGGTGGGTTCGGCCGGGACCGGGGCCGCCGGCGCTGCGGCGGGGGTGGCGGGGGCGGTGGATTCCGCGGACGCGGCCGGGGTGCTGGGGGTGGTGTCCACCACGCGCGCATGGGTTGCGGCGGGGGCGGCTGCGGGGGCGGTCGGCAGCGCGGGCCCCGCGCCATCGAAGGACTCGAAAATGTCCCACCACTTCTTGTCGACCGAGTTCTTGTCCTTGAGGAACTGCTCGTAAAGCTCATCGACGAGCCATTCGTTCCCGCCGAACTCTTCGGTCAGACGGTGGTGTGGTTGATCTGGCACGGTTTAAACGCCTCTTCCCTGGTAGCCGGCCGCCGCCGGTGCCCGGTCGGTATCCGGGGAGCGGCGACGACATAGTCCTAGACCTGCCAGACAGTGTAATGACTTACAGCCGGAGCAAGCGAACTTTTGAGGCGTGGATCACGCAGGTTTCGTCCTCCGGCACGCGGAGCGTCCCGCGGCCGCCGGGTGCGGGTGCCGTAGAATGGAATCCTTATGGACAGCCACACACCGTGCCGGCCTATCGCCTCCGGGCGTCGCGCCGGCATCTCCCGTTATGACTCGCCCACCGCTCCCACATCGGAGCCTTCCAGACCGGTTGCCCACCCGTGTTCGCCCGCCGGGGGGGACGCCTAGATGGAATGGCTCCTCCTGGCCGCAGGCCTGCTGCTGATCCTGGGCACCGGCTTCTTCGTCGCCGTTGAATTCTCCCTCGTCGCCCTCGACCAGGCCAGCGTGCAACGTTCCATCGATGCCGGGGACAAGGGCGCGGTGCCGCTGATGCACTGCGTCAGGTCCCTCTCCACCCAGCTGTCCTCGTGCCAGCTCGGCATCACGCTGACCACCCTGCTGACCGGCTACGTGATGGAGCCGTCCGTCGGGCGGCTGCTGACCCCGCCGCTGGAGGCCCTCGGGCTCGGCGCCGCGGCCGGGCCGACGTCGCTGATCGTCGCCATGGTCCTGGCCACGCTGCTCTCGATGGTGATCGGCGAACTGGTCCCGAAGAACCTGGCGATCGCCAAGGCCCTGCCCGTGGGCCGCGCGCTGGCCGCGCCGCAACTGGTGTTCACCGCCGTGTTCAAGCCCGCCATCGTGCTGCTGAACGGGTTCTCCAACCGCGTCCTGCACCTCTTCGGCCTCGAGGCCAAGGAGGAGATCTCCGGCGCCCGCAGCCCGGCGGAACTGGCCTCCCTGGTGCGCCGCTCCGCGGAACTGGGCACGCTGGACGCCGAGACGGCGAACTTCCTGGCCCGCACGCTGCGCTTTTCCGAGCGTTCCGCCGCCGACGTGATGACCCCGCGCATCCGGATGGAGACGGTGCGCGACGACGAGCCGCTGGCCGACGTCATTGAGACGGCGCGGCGCACCGGCTACTCCCGTTTTCCGGTCATCGGCGAATCCGCCGACGACGTCCTGGGTGTCTGCCACGTAAAGAAGGCGGTCGCCGTTCCGCGCGCCAAGCGCGGGGAACTGGTGGCGGCCACCATCATGTCCGACATCATCTCCGTGCCCGAAACCGTGCACCTGGACGCCCTGCTGTCCCAGTTGCGCGAGGCCAACCTGCAGATGGCGATGGTCCTGGACGAGTACGGCGGCACCGCCGGCATGGTCACCCTCGAGGACCTGGTGGAGGAGATCGTCGGCGAGGTGTCCGACGAGCACGACCGCACCCAGCCCGGGGTCCTCCAGTCGGCTGACGGCAGCTGGTACCTGCCGGGCCTGCTGCGCCCGGACGAGGTCCGCGACCAGATCCGCGGCCTGGTGGTGCCCGACGACGCGTCCTACGAGACGATCGGCGGCTACGTCATGTCCGCCCTGGGCCGGATCCCGGCGGCGGGCGACGAGGTCCCCGTCGGCGGCGGAATGCTGGCCGTGGTCCGGATGGACGGACGCCGCGTCGACCGGGTCCGTTTCGTCGCGGCCGCCGGCGCACGGACGGAGGAGGTCCGATGAGCGACTGGATGGGAATCTTCTGGCTGGCCGTCCTGCTGGTCGGCAACGCGTTTTTCGTCGGCGCGGAGTTCGCCGTCATGTCCGCCCGCCGCAGCCAGATCGAACCGCGGGCCGAGGCCGGCAGCAAGCGCGCAGCGATCGCCCTGCGGGCCATGGAGGACGTGTCCCTGATGCTGGCCGTGTGCCAGTTGGGCATCACGGTCTGCTCGCTGCTGATCCTCAACGTCGCCGAACCGGCGATCCACCACCTCTTCGCGGTGCCGCTGGAGTTCCTCGGCGTGCCCGAGGAGTTCGCGGACCCCGTGGCCTTCGTGGTCGCGCTGATGATCGTCACCTTCCTGCACGTGACCTTCGGCGAGATGGTCCCCAAGAACATCTCCGTCTCCGCCGCCGACAAGGCCGTGTTGCTGCTGGCCCCGCCGCTGGTGTGGATGTCCCGGGTGGTCCACCCCGTCGTGGGCTCGCTGAACTGGCTCGCCAACAGCATCCTGCGCCTGATGGGCGTGGAGCCCAAGAGCGAGGTCACCTCCTCCTTCACGCTGGAGGAGGTCCAGTCGATCGTCCAGGAATCGACCCGCCACGGCCTGGTGGAGGACGAGGCCGGGGTGATCTCCGGCGCGCTGGAGTTCTCCGGGCAGACGGCCGGGGACATCATGGTTCCGCTGGAGGGGCTGGTCTCGCTGCCGGTGGAGACCACCCCCGCACAGTTCGAGAAGGCGGTGGGCCGCACCGGGTTCTCCCGCTTCACCATCCTCGACGAGGAGGAGAACATCTCCGGATACCTCCACCTCAAGGACGTGATGGCGATCCCGCCCACCCGCTACGACGAGCCGATCCCGGTGACCAAGCTGCGCTCGCTGGCGAACCTGGGCGGCGGGGCGGAGATCGAGGACGCGCTGGCCACCATGCAGCGCACAGGCTCCCACCTGGCCCGCGTCATCGACGCGCAGGGCACCACCCGGGGCGTGCTCTTCCTGGAGGACGTGCTGGAGCAGCTGGTCGGCGAGATCCGCGATGCGACGCAGGCCCAGGGCCAGCGCCGGCGCAACGAGGGAACCGATAATGAAAATCAGTCGCATTTGAGCTAGGCTGAGGGGGCCGCTTCGGCGGCCCCCATTCCCTCCGCTGCGAAAGGCACTCCACACCCATGCGATCCTCCCCGCGCCGCCACCTCTTCCTGCCGCTGTCCGTGGCGGCTGCCCTGGCCCTGGCGGGCTGCGGTACGGACACGACGGCGGATGCCACGGACACGGGGGACGGGCGCATCGCGGTGGTTGCCTCGACCAGCGTCTACGCCGACCTCGTGCGGGCCGTGGGTGGCGAGGAGGTCGACGTCGAGGCCGTGGTCGACAAGACCTCCCAGGACCCGCACTCCTACGAGGCCACCGCGCAGGACAAGCTGCTGCTGTCCAAGGCCGACCTGGTGGTCGCCAACGGCGGCGGCTACGACCCCTTCATCGAGGTGCTGGCCGCGGACCTGTCGCTGCCCGAGGCCACCGTGCTGTCCGCCGTCGACTATTCCGAGGCGGCCCACGCCGAGGAGGAGACGCGGGATCCCGCCCCGGAGGAGGACCACGGCCACACCCACGCGGCGTTCAACGAGCACGTGTGGTACGACCTCCACACGATGGAGGCGGTCGCCGGCGAGGTCGCCGGACGGCTGGGAACCCTGCGGCCGGAATCCGCCGCGGCGTTCCGCGCCAACGCCGAAGGCTTCGCCCGCGCCCTGGAGCCCGCCGAGGCCAGGATCCAGGCGCTGTCCACCGGCAACGCCGGACGGCACTTCGCGATGACCGAACCGGTGCCCTACTACCTGCTGACCGAGGCCGGGCTCGAGGACGGCACCCCCGAGGGCTTCAGCGAGGCCATCGAGGAGGGCGGGGACGTTCCGCCGCTGCTGCTGAAGGAACTGCAGGACGGCCTGGCGGGCGGAGAGTATGCTGTTTTGGCGTACAACGCCCAGACGTCCGGCCCGCAGACCGAAGCCGTGCGCCAAGCGGCCGTCAACGCGGGGGTCCCCGTGGTGGACTTCACCGAAACCCTGCCGGAAGGTACCGATTACGTGTCCTGGATGAACTCCAACGTCGACGCACTGGAGGCGGCGCTTGCCGGCTAAGCAGAACACCGGTGAACCGGTCGTCCGCCTGCGCGGGGCGGGCCTGCACTTCGGGGACCGCGTCCTGTGGGACGGCCTGGACCTGGACGTCGCCCCCGGCGAGTTCCTGGCCGTGCTCGGCCCCAACGGCTCCGGCAAGACCACCCTGCTGAAGGTCCTCCTGGGCCTGCAGCAGCTCAGCTCCGGCAGCGTCGAGGTGTGCGGGCGCCCGGCGACGCGCGGCTCGCGGCTGATCGGGACCATCCCGCAACAGAAGGCCTTCCCGGGGAACACGCCCCTGCGCGCCCGCGACCTGGTGGCCCTGGGCATCGACGGCCACCGCTGGGGGCCGCGCATCTTCCGCAAGCGGCTCAAGGAGAAGGTCGACGCCCTGCTGGAACTGGTCGGCGCGACCGGATACGCGGACCGGCCCGTCGGCGTGCTCTCCGGCGGCGAGCAGCAGCGGCTGCGCGCGGCCCAGGCGCTCTCCGACGACCCGCGCCTGCTGCTGTGCGACGAGCCCCTCCTTTCGCTGGACCTGCGCCACCAGCAGGCCGTCTCCGCGCTGATCCACCGGCAGGCGTGCGACCGCGGCAGCGCCGTTGTCTTCGTCACCCACGAGATCAACCCGATCCTGCAGTACGTCGACCGGGTCCTGTACCTCGCCGGCGGGCGCTTCCACGTGGGGACCCCGAGCGAGGTCATGACCAGCGAAACGCTTTCGGAGCTGTACGGCAGCCCCATCGAGGTCTTCCGCAGCAACGGCCGGATCGTGGTCGTGGGCATGCCGGACACGGTGGAGCACCACCACGGGAGCGAAACGGCCGCCCACGACGCCATGGCAGGAAGCTAGGACATGGACCTCAACGACCTCCTCGGGACCGTCTTCAGCTTCGAGAACTACGCCGAACTGCTTCCGCTGGTCACCAACTCGCTGATCGCCGGGGCCATCCTTGGCCTGGTGGGCGGGCTGGTCGGCGTGTTCGTCATGATGCGGGACATGGCCTTCGCCGTCCACGGCATCGCCGAACTCAGCTTCGCCGGGGCCGCCCTGGCCCTGCTCCTCGGAGCCAACGTGGTGTGGGGCTCGGTGGCCGGCGCCATCGCCGCCGCGCTGCTGCTGGGCCTGATGGGCGCCTCCGCGAAGGACCGCAACTCGATCACCGGCGTCCTGATGCCGTTCGGGCTGGGCCTGGGCATCCTGTTTCTGGCCCTCTACGAGGGCCGCAGCGCCAACAAGTTCGGCCTGCTCACCGGCCAGATCGTGGCGGTGGACAGCGTCCAGCTGGGGCTGCTGGCCGGCTGCGCCGTCGTGGTGGTGATCGGCCTGGCGGTGATCTGGCGCCCGCTCACCTTCGCCAGCGTGGATCCTGCCGTCGCCGCGGCGCGCGGAGTGCCGGCGGGCCGGCTCTCCGTCGCGTTCATGCTCCTGCTGGGTTTGTCCGTGGCGCTGTCCATCCAGGTCGTGGGCGCCCTGCTGGTGCTCTCGCTGCTGGTCACCCCGGCCGCGGCCGCCCTGCGCGTGACCTCCCGTCCCATGCTGACCGTGGTGCTCAGCGTCGCCTTCGCGGTCCTGAGCGTCGTCGGAGGCATCCTGCTGGCCCTGGCCGGGCGGCTGCCGATCAGCCCCTACGTCACTACCATCTCCTTCCTGATCTACCTGGTGTGCCGGCTGGTCGGCTGGCGCCGGACCGTGGCCGCCAGCCGCGCCAAACGCCCGCAAGCCGTCGCCGCCTAGCCGGCCCCCAACCGGTGACAAAGCCCTAGGCGGCCCCATACTCTGGGGCCACCAGAACCGGACCCCCGGGGGAGGCGGCGTCGTGAAAAAACCCTGGATCGTCCTTGTCCTGCTCCTGTGCGCTTCCTGCGCCGCGCCGGGGATCGCCGACGCCGGGTCGCCGTGCGTCCTGGCGCCGGAGGGCATGCCGGAAAGCTGGCGCCCCAGCGCCGAGCAGGAGCAGAAGCTCGCGGACGGGCCGTGGACCCAGGCCGAGGCCCGCGAAGCGGAGTTCTCCATCCGGACCGGCCTCGGGGAAATGCTGGACCTCTACGCGCGGAAACCGTCGGCGGTCGAGGAGATCTGGGAAGACTCCGTGGGGTCCCTGGTGGAGGTGACCTACTCCAGCGCCAACACCGCCGAGCTGGACACCGCGGCCGGCGACGGCGCGCGGCGCAACCTCTCCCGGCTGATCCAGCCGTACCTGAAACGCACGGCCAAATCCATGGAGTGCGAGGAGTACGAGGACGTGCTGCCGCTGACCGCCTACGCGGGCAGCCGGTACGAGGACAACGACGAGCGGACCGCCAAGATGGTGGAGCTCACGAACGCCGTCGCGAACCGGTGCGGATCGCTCAAGGCCGCGATGGGCATCGACTACGCCCCCGTCCTGGCCGGGGAGAAGCGGACCAACGACGAGGAGGTCTTCGACCTGGTCATCTGGAGCCTGCTGTTCATCGAGGGCCAGCTGGTGCCGGGGCTGCAGATGCCGGCCGGGGCCACCGACCTTCCGCCCCGGCTCTGGGAGTTCCTGCGGACCTACCCGCTGCCGAACGCCTCCACCTACGAGGGCGGCGCACGGAACGAGAAGTTCATCGACAACGCCTACCTGGCCACCCACATCGCCTACATCCCCACGGGCAACCATCGCTTCCCGCTATACGTGCAGGATTCGCCGGCCCTGTACCAGTTCCACCGCGCAAACTTCTACGCGGTGCTGGAGATGGGGGAGCTGGACCTGGTCGCCGAATTCGTCGACTCGCTGCGCCAGTACGGGTGCACCCCGGCGAACGACCGCCAGGTGCTCGACGGCACCCGCTACCTGCTGGACGTCTTCCATGCCGGCGGGGACAGCTGGATGGCCTACCGCGAGCCGGACGAGGAGGACGCGGACGTGGAAAGCTACGACTTCATCCACAAGGCCTGGACCGGGGTCCTGGGCGTGCGCGAACGGAACATCGAACCGGCCGCCCCGGGCACCTACGGCGGCATCGTGCGCGGATGGCTCCCGGCCCCGGGGGACGGCTTGGGGAACGGCTACGGGGACCCGGGAGGACCCGCCGTCACCCCGTCCGGCGTGACTCCGTCCGACGCCAGCCCGTCCTCGGCCGGCACGTCCCCCCTCAACTGGGCGCAGGCGGGGCAGAGGCCGTAGATCTCCACGGTGTGGGTGGGGGCGGTGTAGCCGTGCTCGGCCGCGACGCGGGCGGCCCAGCTTTCCACCGCCGGGGCCTCCACCTCCACGGTGCGGCCGCAATGGCGGCAAACCAGGTGATGGTGGTGGTGCTCGGCGCGGCACTTGCGGTAGACGGCCTCGCCGTCGGTGTTGCGCAGGACGTCGACCTGGCCGGCCTCGGCCATCGATTGGAGCAGGCGGTAGACCGTTGCGAGGGACACCTTGGCCCCCACTCCATGCAACCGGCGGTGCAGCTCCTGGGCGCTGACGAAGTCGTCGACGTCGGCCAGCGCCGCCGTCACGGCGGTGCGCTGCCGTGTGGTGCGGTGCTTTTCGGGGACCGTGCTGGCCATGCGCTATGGGCTCCTGCGGTTCGGGTCGGCGGTGCCCACCAGCCTACCAGCGCGGGGCTGCGCCCGCCGGGCCCGCCCGTTCCGGAGGGCGGAAAAAGCGTGGTCACCGCGGGGCGCCCCGGATAGGCTGGGCCGCATGAAGCTCACCAAGTACGGCCACGCCTGCGTCCGCCTCGAGAAGGACGGCCGGGTCCTGGTCATCGATCCCGGAACGTTCAGCGACGTTGCCGCGGCCCTCGAAGGCGCCGACGCGATCCTGGTCACCCACGAGCACGCGGACCACATCGACACCGCCCGTGTCCTGCCGGTCCTGGCCGCCGAGGCGGACCTGGTCCTGTACGCCCCGGCGTCCCTGGCCGCCACGCTGCGCTCCGAGGCCGGGGACTCCGCCTCCCGCATCCTGGACGCGGTCCCCGAAACCGTCTTCGACCTCGCGGGCTTCGGGGTGCGCACCTACGGCGGCCAGCACGCGCTGATCCACCCGCACATCCCCGTGGTGCACAACGTCGGCTACGTCATCGACGACTCCCTCTATCACCCGGGCGATTCGTTCATCGTCCCGCACGACGTCAAGGTCACGACGCTGCTGGTCCCGGCCCACGCGCCGTGGTCCAAGTCCGGCGAGGTGATCGACTTCGTCATCGCCGTCCGCCCCGAAAAGGTGTACCCGATCCACGACGGGCTGCTCAACGAGCGCGGCCTGGCCCTGGTCGACGGCCACGTGGGCCGCTTCGGCGGCATCTACGGGACCAGCTACGAGCGCCTCGAATCCGGCGTCGGCCGCGAGGTATGAGCGCCCAAGAAGGAAGCCCGCGAGGTATGAGCGCCCGGCATGGCAGCCCCCTGATCGCGGCCGGGGCCCTGGCCGACCGGCTGGCGGTGGGGGAGCCGACCGTCCTGCTGGACGTGCGCTGGGCCCTGGGCGACCCGCACGGCCGCGACAAGTACCTGGCCGGCCACCTGCCCGGTGCCGTTTATGCGGACCTGGACACCGAGCTCGCCGCCTCCGCCACCCCGGAGGCCGGGCGGCACCCGCTGCCGGAGCCGGAGGCCTTCGCCCGCGCCGTGCGCCGCTGGGGCGTGCGCGAGGGGGAGGCGGTTGTTGCCTACGACGCCGGCGGCGGCCTGGCCGCCGCCCGCGCTTGGTGGCTGCTGCGCCATGCGGGCCTGGAGGCGTACATGCTCGACGGCGGCCTGACCGCCTGGACGGAAGCCGGCCTGCCCGTGGAGGCCGGCGACGTTGAACCCGCCGAAGGCACCGCGGACGCCGGCTGGGGCCACCTGCCGGTCGCGGAGATCGGGGACGTCGCCACCTGGCCCGGAACCCTGCTCGATGCCCGCGCGGCCGAACGCTACCGCGGCGAGACCGAGCCGGTCGACCCCCGCGCCGGGCACATCCCCGGCGCCCGCAGCGCGCCCACTACCGAGAACCTGGACGCGTCCGGCTGCTTCCTGCCCGCCGACGCGCTGCGCGGGCGCTTTGCCGCACTGGGTATTGGTTCGGCCGCGGAACAGGAGGGCGCGCCGGGCGGGATGCCGGTGGCCGTCTACTGCGGCTCCGGCGTGACCGCGGCCCACCAGATCGCCGCGCTGGCCGCGGCCGGGATCGACGCCGCCCTGTACCCGGGGTCGTGGTCGCAGTGGTCGGCCGACCCGGCCCGTCCCGCCGCGACCGGCCCCCATCCGTAGGCAGGCGCGACGCCGGGTGTCGTCCGCGGTGGCGGGGCGCACCGGCGGCGGGTAAGTTCGAGACATGATCGGTCGACCCGTACCCCCGCCCTTGGGCGCGCTTGCCCGCGCCACCGCCGCCCGCCCCGAGGCCGCCCACCAGGCCTCCGCCTACGGCATCGCCGAGCGCGGCGGTCCGCTGGTCGCCCTGGAGGTGCCGCGCCGCGCGGCGCTGCCGGACGACGTCGTCATCGACATCGAGTTCTGCGGCCTCTGCCACTCCGACGTGCACTCCGGACGCGGGGAGTGGGGGGCCCGGCAGTTGCCCCTGGTCCCGGGCCACGAGATCGTCGGCCGCGTGGCCGCCGTCGGGGCCGAGGTCACCGGCTTCACCGTGGGCGAGCGCGTCGGCGTCGGCTGCCTGGTGGACTCCTGCCGCGAGTGCGACTCCTGCAAGGAGGGACTGGAGCAGTTCTGCGAGCGCGGGGGCGTGGGCACCTATTCGGCCATCGACCACCGCACCGGCGAATACACGCAGGGCGGCTACTCCTCCTCGATCGTCGTGAACCAGGGCTACGTGCTGCACGTGCCCGAGTCCCTGGACCCGGCCGCGGCCGCCCCGCTGCTGTGCGCCGGCATCACCACCTACTCGCCGCTGCGCCACTTCGGCGCCCGGCCCGGTTCCGGCGTCGGCGTGGTGGGCCTGGGCGGACTGGGCCACATGGCGGTCAAGCTGGCCAAGGCGCTGGGCGCCTCCGTCACCGTCTTCACCACCAGCGCGTCCAAGGTGGAGGCCGCCCGGGCGCTCGGGGCGGACACCGTGGTCGTCTCCGGGGACCCCGAGGCGATGGCGTCGGCGCGGCACACGCTGGACCTGATCATCGACACCGTGGCGGCCGCGCACGATCTGGACCCGTACTTCGCCACGCTGCGCCGCGACGGGACGCTGGTCCAGCTGGGCCTGCCCGCCGAGCCCATGCCGCCGGTCAATCCCCGCCCGCTGCTGGGGCGGCGCCTGCGCTACACCGGCTCGCCGATCGGCGGCATCGCCGAAACCCAGGAGATGCTGGACTTCTGCGCCGAGCACGCGGTGGCGGCGGAGATCGAAGTCGTGGACGCGGCCGGGCTGAACGCCGCCTGGGACCGCATGGTCGCCGGCGATGTCCGCTACCGCTTCGTGCTGGACGTCTCCACGCTGCCGGCGCCTGCCGCTCCCGCCCCGCACGTGCCCGCCCCGGCCGCGCCCGCCGAGTAAGGATCCCCATGAGCACCCTGTTCACGCGTATCATCAACGGCGAGCTGCCGGGCCGCTTCGTATGGAAGGATGAGGACGTCGTCGCGTTCCTGTCCATCGGCCCGCTCGCTGACGGCCACACGCTCGTAGTTCCGCGTGCCGAGTTCGACCTTTGGACGGACGCGCCGGCGGACCTGCTGGCCAAGGTCACCGCCGTGGCCCAGACGATCGGCCAGGCCCAGATCGAGGCCTTCGGTTCCGCGCGGGCGGGCCTGATCGTCGCCGGCTTCGAGATCAACCACCTGCACCTGCACGTGTGGCCGTCGAACTCCGAGGCCGAGTACGACTTCAAGCGCGTCCAGCAGAACCCCGACCCGGCCGTGATGGACGTCGCCGCGGAGAAGATCCGGGCGGCCCTGCGCGATGCCGGGCACGGGGAATTCGTCCCGGAAGCCTGACACTCAGGCCTCAGGCCTCAGGGCCCGGCTACGCCGTCGCTTCGCGCAGGGCGGTGCGGATGCGCTTCTCCGAAACGGAGAAGGCCGTACCCAGTTCCTGCGCGAAGAGGCTCACCCGGAACTCCTCGATCATCCACTTCACGGCCGCCAGCGCCGCCGGCGTGCGGGTGCCCGGCACCAGCGCGGCGAGCGCGGCGTCGTAGTCGTCCTCCAGGGCCTGCACGGCGAGCATGCCGACGTTGTCGCGCGCCACGCCGCCGGCTTCCAGCTTGTCCAGGCGCTTCTCGATCGCCTGCAGGTAGCGCGGCAGCTGCGCCAGCTGCGCATATCCGGTCCGTGCCACGAACCCCGGGTACACCAGCTGGCCCAGCTGGGCCTTGATGTCGCTGAGCGCATTGACCAGGGCCAGCGAGGCCGCCGACTTGATCCGCTTCTCGATCCGGCGGGCCGAGGAGAGCACCCGCTCCACGACGGCGGTGACCGTGAAGACGGTGTCGATGAGGTCTGCGCGCACCGCTTCGTAGAGCGCGGCGAACTCGGTGCGCGTCCACGGCAGCGCGGCCGGGACCAGCTTGTCCACGGCCGCCAGCGTGCAGTCCTCGAGGAGCGAGGCGACGGAGCCGTGCGGGTTCTGGGTGAACACCAGCTTCTCCTGGTTGTTCAGGTGCTCCAGCACGTAGCGGGCCGGGGAGGGCACCTTGAGCAGCAACAGGCGCACCACGCCGGCGCGGTGCGCGGCCAGCTGCTCGCCCTCGTTGCGGAACACGGTCAGCCCCGCCGCGGTGCCCTGGTCCACCAGGGCGGGGTAGGCCGTCACCCGCTGCCCGGCGATGTTCGTGACCACCTTGCGTTCGATCGTGCCGTCCACGCCCACCTCCGCGGTCCAGTCGGTCAGGCCCGACCGTTCCCACACCGAGGCTGCCGCCACGCCGCCCTGGGGGGACCGGGGAGCCTTGGGGCCGCGCTCGGGTACCGGCTTGCCCGGCTTTCCTGCCGCGCCCGGTTTCCCTGAAGTGCCCAGGCCCGCCAGCGCCGTGCCGCCGGCTCCCAGCGAGGCGGCGAGCGCCTTGCGGTTCTCGGCGGCCAGGGTTTCCTGCAGCCGGGCGAGGTCCTTGGATTCGTCCAGGATCCGGGCCTGCGCGTCGACCACCTGGAACGTCGGTTTCAGGTACGCCGGCACGGCGTCCCAGTTCCAGGACCCGGGCGGGATGACGTGGCCCTTGAGCCGGCGCAGGGCCAGCTCCAGGGAGGCCTCCAGCTGGTCTGTGGCCGGGTCGAAGTCGGCCTCCAGCGCCGCGACGGCCTGCTTGGCCACGTCGGGGGCGGGCACGAAGTTCTTCCGGACCGCCTTGGGCAGGGACTTGATCAGGGCGGTGGCCAGGTCGGTGCGCAGGCCGGGGATCTGCCAGCGGAACCGGGCCGGATCCAGCTGGTTCAGGAACAGCACCGGCACGCGCACGCTCACGCCGTCGGATTCCCCGGCCCCGGCGACCGGGTTGAACTCGTACGTCAGGTCCAGGTCCAGGGTGCCGTGGCGCCACGTGCGCGGGTAGGCGGATTCGTCCAGGTCCTCGGAGGCGGCCTGCAGGAGCGCGTCCGGGTCGAAGTCCAGCAGCGCCGGGTTCTCCTGCCGGGCCTGCTTCCACCAGCGGTCGAAGTGCCGTTCGGAGACCACGTCCGCCCCGACGCGGGCGTCGTAGAACTCGAAGAGGTCCTCGTCGGAGGCGCGCAGGTCGCGCCGGCGCATCCGGGTCTCCAGCTCCTCGATGTCGGCCAGCAGGGCCCGGTTGCGGTGGAAGAACTTGTGGTGGGTCTTCCAGTCGCCTTCGACCAGGGCGTGCCGGATGAACAGTTCGCGCGAAAGCTCAGGGTCGATCCGCCCGTACTGCACGCGCCGCTGCGGAATGACCGGCACCCCGTAGAGGGTGACCTTCTCGAAGCCGACCACCGAGCCCAGGCGCCGCGACCAGTGCGGCTCCGAGTAGGAGCGCTTGAGCAGGTGCCCGGCAACCTCCTCGACCCACAGCGGGTCGAACTTCGCGGCGGTGCGCGCCCACAGCCGGCTGGTCTCCACCAGTTCGGCCGCCATCACCCAGTCGGGGGACTTCTTGAACAGGGCCGATCCGGGGAAGACCGCGAAGCGGGTGCCGCGGGCCCCGGCGTACTCGCGCTTGCGCTCGTCGTAGCTGCCGATGTGGCTGAGCAGGCCCGCCAGCAGGGACGTGTGGATCTGCCGGTCCAGCCCCACCGGGTCCACCGGACCGGTGGTGAGGGTGATGTCCAGCGGCTTGGCCAGCTGGCGCAGCTGCGCAAACAGGTCCTGCCACTCGCGCACGCGCAGGTAGTTGATGAACTCGTTGCGGCACAGCCGGCGGAACGCGGAAGAGGAAAGTTCCTTCTGCTGCTCCTGCAGGTACCGCCACAGGTTCAGGTACCCGGTGAAGTCGGAGTTGGCGTCCACGAACCGCTTGTGCAGCGCGGTGGCCTGCTCGCGCTTGCCGGTTTCCTCCGACGGGCGTTCGCGCGGGTCCTGGATGGTCAGCGCGGCGGCCAGCACCATGACCTCCTTGGCGCAGCCGCGCCCGCCGGACTCCACGATCATCCGGCCCAGCCGCACGTCCACCGGCAGTTGCGCCAGCTGGCGCCCCACCGGGGTGATGCCGCCCTCCCGGCCCTCGCGGACCGCGCCGAGCTCGCGCAGCAGCGTGACGCCGTCGTTCACGGCCTTGGCGTCCGGAGCCTCCACGAACGGGAAGTCCGCCACGTCCTTGGGCGAGCGCACCACGCCCATGGCGCTCATCTGCAGGATGACGGCGGCCAGGTTGGTGCGCAGGATCTCGGGGTCGGTGAACTCGGGGCGGGCGGCGAAGTCCTCCTCCGAGTACAGCCGGATCGCGATGCCGTCGCTGACGCGGCCGCAGCGGCCGGAGCGCTGATTGGCGGAGGCCTGCGAGACGCGCTCGATCGGCAGCCGCTGCACCTTGGTGCGGTGGCTGTACCGGGAGATGCGGGCGGTACCGGTGTCGATGACGTACTTGATGCCCGGCACGGTCAGCGACGTTTCGGCCACGTTGGTGGCCAGGACGATCCGCCGGTTCGCGCCCGGATGGAACACCCGGTGCTGCTCGGCCAGGGACAGCCGGGCGAAGAGCGGCAGGATCTCGGTCCCCGCCAGCCGGCGGTTGGCCTGCACGCGCGCCCGCAGCGCGTCGGCGGCGTCGCGGATCTCGCGCTCGCCGGAGAAGAACACCAGGATGTCCCCGGGCGCCTCCCGGGCGAGCTCGTCGACGGCGTCGCACACCGCGTCCAGCGGATCCCGGTCCTCGGCGGCTTCGTCCGGGTCCGGATCGTCCGGGTCCATGCCCTCGGACGGGTTGAGCGGGCGGTAGCGGATCTCCACCGGGTAGGTGCGCCCGGACACCTCGATCACGGGGGCGGGGACCGATTCCCCGGTGCCGTCCTCGAGCGCGAAGTGCCGGGCGAAGCGTTCGGGGTCGATCGTGGCAGAGGTGATGACGACCTTCAGCTCCGGGCGCTGCGGCAGGATGCGCCTGAGGTAGCCCATCAGGAAGTCGATGTTCAGGCTGCGCTCGTGGGCCTCGTCGATGATGATCGCGTTGTAGCGCTTCAGGAGTTTGTCGCGCTGGATCTCCGCGAGCAGGATGCCGTCCGTCATCACCTTGACCTGGGTGGACCTGGACACCTCGCCGGTGAAGCGGACGTGGAAGCCGACCTCCTGGCCGATCTCGGTCCCGAGCTCCTCGGCGATGCGCTCGGCCACGGTGCGCGCGGCCAGGCGGCGCGGCTGGGTATGCCCGATCATGCCCCCCTCGCCGAGGCCGAGCTCGAGGAGCATCTTGGGCAGCTGGGTGGTCTTGCCGGATCCGGTCTCGCCCGCCACGACCACCACTTGGTGGCGGCGGACCGCCTCCATGATGTCCTCGCGGCGCGCGGAAACGGGAAGGGCTTCGGGGTAGGTGATCGTCACAGCCATCGTTCCGCCAAGTCTAATGCCGTTATTCAAACCCGGTGCCGTCAAGTCCGGTGCCGGCCGCACCCCGGGCGGCGTGGACGAAAGCGGCCCATGGTCCGGCCCGCGGGTGCGGAATGTCCATCCGAATGAGGCTACGATCGTAAGTCGTCTTGACCGGCGGGGGAGCAGTGGACAGTGTGAGATGGTTCACAGGTACCATCGAGGCAGTCTTTGGGGGCCACGTGCGTCAAGGCCTTGTTGCACCGCCCCACGGCGCCGTCCGTTGCGCTCTCCCGCCGCACGTTGTGAAAGGACCATTCATGAAACTCCGCACCTCCGCCAAGCTGGCCGCCGGCCTGCTGGCGACCACCCTGCTGGCGACCGCCTGCGGCCCCTCGGGCTCCGGCTCCGGCGCCACCTCCGCCTCGGCCGAGGGCCCGGTGCAGATCGGCATCGTCCAGTACGTCGCGCACCCCTCGCTGGACGCGACGGCCAAGGGCTTCAAGCAGGCGCTCGCCGACGCCGGCTACACCGGCGACAAGGTCGTCTATGACGAGCAGAACGCCCAGGGCGACGCCGCCACCAACACCTCCATCGCCGGCAAGTTCGCCTCCGACGGCAAGGACCTGGTCCTGGCCATCGCGACCCCGAGCGCCCAGGCGGTCTACAACGCGGTCACCGATGCTCCGATCCTGTTCACCGCGGTGACCGACCCGGTGTCCGCGGACCTCGTCGAGTCGCTGGAGTCCCCGGGCGGCAACGCCACCGGCACCTCCGACGCCAACCCGGTCAAGGAGCAGCTGCAGCTGGTCAAGGAACTGAACCCCGACGCCAAGACCGTCGGCATCGTCTATTCCTCCGGCGAGGTGAACTCCGAGGTCCAGGTCAAGGCCGCCAAGGCCGCCGCCGCCGAGCTGGGCCTCGAAGTCAAGGAATCCGCCGTCAGCACCTCCGGCGAGGTCCAGCAGGCGGCGCAGTCGCTGGATGTCGACGCGTTCTACGTGCCGACCGACAACAACGTCGTCTCCGCGCTGGAGTCCCTGCTGCAGGTGGCCGAGGACAAGAAGATCCTCACCATCGCCGCCGAAGGCGACTCCGTCGAGCGCGGGGCCGTGGCCACCTACGGCATCAGCTACGAGAAGCTGGGCTACCAGACCGGCGAGATGGCCGTGAAGATCCTCAAGGGAGAGGCCACCCCGGAGACCATGCCGGTGGAAACCCAGTCCGAGCTGCAGCTCTACGTCAACACCGCCGCCGCCGAGCGCATGGGCGTCACCCTGCCGGCCGGCTTCGCCGACAAGGCCGACGTCACCTTCGACAAGTAGGCCCGGACAAGTAGTCCCGGCGCACGCACCACCCACCGGCGGCCGGCCGGCATCCCGGCCGGCCGCCGCCACACCAACGAGAGAAACCAAGGTTCCCACCCATGATCACCGCGGTTGAACTGGGCCTGATCTACGCGATCATGGCGCTGGGGGTCTATCTGACCTTCCGCATCCTGGACTTCCCCGACCTGACGGTCGACGGCTCCTTCACCACCGGCGCCGCCGTTGCCGCCGTTGGCATCATCAACGGCATGCCGCCCATCGCGGCAACCGTGCTGGCGTTCTTCGCCGGCGCAGCGGCCGGCATCGTCACCGGCCTGCTGCACACCAAGGGCAAGATCAACGGGCTGCTCGCCGGCATCCTGACCATGATCGCCCTCTACTCGATCAACCTGCGCATCATGGGCAAGGCGAACCTGCCGCTGCTGCGCGAGGACACCCTGATCACGCCGCTGAAGGACGCCGGCCTGCTGGGCACCTGGCTGAGCGTGGCCACCTTCCTGCTGGTGGCGCTGGCCATCAAGTTCGCCCTGGACTGGTTCCTGCACACGGACACCGGCCTGGCCATGCAGGCCACCGGCGACAACGAGGAGATGATCCGCAGCCTCGGCGTCAGCACCGACAACCAGAAGATCCTGGGCCTGGCGCTGTCCAACGGCCTGGTCGCGGTGTGCGGCGGGCTCATCGCCCAGTACCAGGGCTTCGCCGACATCGGCATGGGCATCGGCATCATCGTCGCGGGCCTGGCCTCGGTCATCATCGGCCAGGCGATCTTCGGGCACCGCGTCATCATGGTCGCCACCCTCGCCGTGGTCCTGGGCTCCGTGCTGTACCGCGTGGTCATTCAGCTGGCCCTGCAGGCCGGCCTGCAGCCGAACGACATGAAGCTGGTCTCCGCGGTACTGGTGGTCATCGCCCTGGTCCTGCCACAATGGAGCGGCTTCAGGAAACTGGCGGCCCGCCTCAAGCCGGCCGCTCCCGCCGAGAAGGAGACGGTGGCCTAGCCATGTTGGACCTCAGCAATATCACCAAGACTTTCTTCCCTGGCACGGTCAACGAGCGCAAGGCGCTGCGCGGCGTGGAGCTGCACCTGGCCCCCGGCGAGTTCGTCACCGTCATCGGCTCCAACGGCGCGGGCAAGTCGACCATCCTGAACATGATCTCCGGCAAGCTGCGCCCGGACACCGGCTCCGTGGTCATCGACGGCACCGACGTCACCAAGCTCGCCGACTTCCAGCGCGCGAAGTACATCGGGCGCGTCTTCCAGGATCCGATGGCCGGCACCGCGCCGACCATGAGCATCGAGCAGAACATGGCCATGGCGCTCGAGCGCGGCAAGCGCCGCGGGCTGGGCCTGGGCGTCACCAAGGCCAAGCGCGAGCGTTTCGCGGAGGAGCTCAAGTCGCTCGAACTGGGGCTGGAAAATCGCCTCAAGGCCAAGGTCGGCCTGCTCTCGGGCGGCCAGCGCCAGGCGCTGTCCCTGCTCATGGCCACCTTCAGCGGACCGAAGATCCTGCTCCTGGACGAGCACACCGCGGCGCTGGACCCCCAGCGGGCGGCGCTGGTGTCCCGGCTGACGGCGGAACTCGTCGACCGCCACCACCTGACCACCCTGATGGTCACGCACAACATGGAGCAGGCGCTGACGCTTGGCACGCGCCTGGTCATGATGCACGACGGCCGGATCATCCTGGACCTGGACCAGGAGCGCAAGTCCCAGATGACCGTCCCGGACCTGCTCCACGAGTTCGAGAAGATCAAGGGCGCGCAGCTGGACGACCGCACGATGCTTCAGTAACCGCGCGGCTCCGGTAGCCATCCGGCTCCCATAACCACGAACCCCGCCCCGGCAACGCCCGGGGCGGGGTTCGTGCGTGGGAACGCAAAAAAGAACCCGGCCCCACTACCGTGGGGCCGGGTTCTTTGCTGGTGCCCTCGAAAGGATTCGAACCTTCGACCTTCTGCTCCGGAGGCAGACGCTCTATCCCCTGAGCTACGAGGGCGAGCCGGGAATTTCCGTCCCGGCCGGGAACGTAGACGAGCTTATCAGCACATGGCCCGCCTTCCGCAAATGCGTCCTCCCGGCGCGCCGCAACCGGCGGAAAAACGGGCGTTCGGCGCAGGTATCCTTGTCTGGTGACTCCAGAAGAACTCTCCTCAGCCATTGCCACCTGCCTGAATGAGGCCGTCGCCGCCGGCGACCTCGCCGTCGAGGTTCCCGCCGAGGTGCGGGTGGAACGGCCCAAGAGCCGGGAGCACGGAGACTGGGCCACCAACATCGCGCTGCAGCTGGGCAAGAAGGCCGGCATGAACCCGCGCGCCCTGGCCGAGCTGCTCAAGGGCCGGCTCGAGGCCGTCCCGCAGGTCGCCTCCGTGGACATCGCCGGCCCCGGCTTCCTGAACATCACCCTCGACGCCGCGGCGGCCGGGGGCCTGGCCAAGGCGATCGTCGAGGCCGGCGCGGCCTACGGCACCAACGACGCCCTCGCCGGGCACACGGTCAACATGGAGTTCGTCTCCGCCAACCCGACCGGCCCGCTGCACATCGGCCACACCCGCTGGGCCGCGCTGGGCGACTCGATCGCCCGCGTGCTCAAGGCCAGCGGCGCCGACGTCACCCGCGAGTACTACATCAACGACGCCGGCAACCAGATGAACATCTTCGCCCTGTCGGTGTACAACCGCCTGCACGGGCTCGACGTGCCCGAGGGCGGCTACCCGGGCGAGTACATCAAGGACCTGGCCGACCACGTCGCCGCCGCGCACCCCGGCATCCGCGAGCTCACGCAGGACGCGGCGCTGCCGATCATCCGCCAGCTCGCCTACGAGGACCAGATGGCGGACATCCGCCGCACCCTGGCCGACTTCGGCGTCGAATTCGACACCTACTTCTCCGAGCAGTCCCTGCACGCCGGCGGCGCGGTGGAGGACGCCGTGGAGCGCCTGCGCGAACAGGGGCACATCGAGGACCGCGACGGCGCGGTGTGGCTGCGCACCACCGACTTCGGCGACGACAAGGACCGCGTGCTCATCCGCGCCAACGGCGAGCCGACCTACTTCGCCGCCGACGCCGCCTACTACCTCTCGAAAAAGGACCGCGGCTTCCCGGAGAAGATCTACCTGCTGGGGGCGGACCACCACGGCTACGTGAACCGCCTCAAGGCCATCGCGGCCGCCGCCGGGGACGATCCGGAGGCGAACATCGAGATCCTGATCGGCCAGCTGATCTCCGTCAACGGAGCCCGCCTGTCCAAGCGCGCCGGCAACATCATCGAACTGCGCGACCTCATCGACTGGCTCGGCGCCGACGCGCTGCGCTACTCGCTGGGCCGCTACCCCGCGGACTCGCCGATGGCGATCGACCCCGAACTGCTGAAGAAGAACACCAACGACAACCCGGTGTTCTACGTCCAGTACGCCCACGCCCGCTCCCGCGCCGCGGCCCGCAACGCCGAATCGGCAGAGGTGGACCGCTCCGTGTTCGACGGCTCGCTGCTGACGCACGAGACCGAGAACGAACTGCTCGCCTACCTGGGCCAGTTCCCCTCCGTGGTGGCGCAGGCCGCGTCCTTCCGCGAACCGCACCGGGTCGCCCGCCACCTGGAGCAGATCGCCGGCGCCTACCACCGCTGGTACCAGTCCTGCCGCGTCTCCCCGCTGTCCGGGGAGCCTGTCGAGGACGTCAACCGCACCCGCCTGTGGCTCAACGACGCCACCAGCCAGGTCCTGGCCAACGGCCTGGGACTGCTCGGCGTGACCGCCCCGGAGAAGATGTAGCCATGGCCGTTTCCCAGCTTGCCCCCGACTGGCTGTCCTACCCCGCCGACGCCAACGCGCTGCGCCCGATCGAGTGGGCCTCCGGCGTCGCCCGCGGTGCCGACGGCCAGCTCGAGGTCCAGGGCATCCCCGTCGCCGAGCTCAAGGAGAGCTTCGGCACCCCCCTGTACGTGCTCGACGAGGACGACTTCCGCGCCCGCGCCCGCGCCTTCAAGCAGGCCTACGACGCCGCGTTCGCCGACCTGTGCGGGGGAGTGGACGTCTACTACGCCGGCAAGGCGTTCCTGTCCGTGGAGGTCGCCCGCTGGGTGACCGAGGAGGGGCTGCGCCTGGACACCGCCTCCGGCGGCGAACTCGCCGTCGCCCGCCGCGCCGGCGTGCCCGCGGCCAACCTGGGCCTGCACGGCAACAACAAGTCCGTCGCGGAGATCGAAACCGCCCTGGGGCTGGGGCTGGGCCGCATCATCGTGGACAGCCTCGACGAGCTGGAGCGGCTCGGCACCGTCGCCACCCGGCTGGGGCGCACCGCCAACGTCATGCTCCGGCTGACCCCGGGCGTGCACGCGCACACCCACGAGTTCATCGCCACCGCCCACGAGGACCAGAAGTTCGGCCTCTCCATGGCGGAGGGGGACACCGTCCCGGGCGCCGACGGCACCGCCGAGGGCACGTCCCCGGCGGCCGTTGCCGTCACCCGCGCGCTGCGCCACCCCGCGATCAACCTGCTGGGCCTGCACTGCCACATCGGCTCGCAGATCTTCGAGCCGGAGGGCTTCGCGCTGGCCGCCGAGCGCCTGCTGGCCTTCCTGGCCGGGGTCAAGGACACCCACGGCGTCGAACTGCCCGAGCTGGACCTCGGCGGCGGCTACGGCATCGCCTACACCGAGCAGGACACCCCCCGGGAGCCGGCCGAGCTCGCCGCGGCCATGGCCGCCGTCGTGCGCTCCGCCTGCGCCCGGCTGGGGCTGGCCGTGCCGCGGATCTCGATCGAGCCGGGACGGGCGATCGTCGGTCCGACGACGTTCACCCTCTACGAGGCCGGCGTGCGCAAGACCGTTGCGGTGGACACCGAGACCGGCACCGCGGAGCGCCGCTACGTCGCGGTCGACGGCGGCATGAGCGACAACGCGCGCCCGGTGCTGTACGACGCGGACTACACCGCGGTCCTGGCCTCGCGTGTGACGGATGCGGAACCGATTGTTTCCCGCGTGGTTGGAAAACACTGCGAAAGCGGTGACATAGTCGTCAGGGACGTTTACCTGCCGGAGGACGTCGCTGCGGGCGACCTGATCGCGGTGCCCGCCACCGGGGCCTACTGCTGGGCCCTGGCCAGCAACTACAACTACCTGGGCCGGCCCGCGGTTGCCGCGGTGCGCAACGGCCAGGCCCGGTTGATCATCCGCAGGGAAACCGAAGAAGACCTTTTGGCCCGTGACATGGGAGCGTAGACAACTCGTGAAGACACTCAAGGTGGCCTTGCTCGGCTGCGGCAACGTCGGGTCCCAGGTGGCCCGGATCCTGCTCGAGGATGCCGAGGACCTCACCGCCCGCGTCGGTGCCCGCCTGAAGCTGGCCGGCATCGCCGTGCGCAACCCGGACGCCCAGCGCGAGGTCGAGCTGCCGCGCGAGCTGTTCACCACCGACGCCGAGGCGCTCATCGCCGACGCCGACATCGTGATCGAACTGATGGGCGGCCTGGAGCCGGCCGGCACGCTGGTCCGCTCCGCGATCGCCCACGGGGCCGCCGTGGTGACCGGCAACAAGGCGCTGCTGGCCGCCCAGGGGCACGACCTGGCCGTGCTGGCCGAGGAGGCCGGCGTGCAGCTGTCCTACGAGGCCGCCGTGGCCGGCGCCATCCCGATCCTGCGCCCCATTACCGACAGCCTCGCCGGGGACCACATCACCAAGGTGATGGGCATCGTCAACGGCACCACCAACTTCATCCTGGACGCGATGGACACCACCGGTGCCGCGTTCGGGGACGTGCTGGCCGAGGCCCAGCGCCTCGGCTACGCCGAGGCGGACCCGACGGCCGACGTCGGCGGGCACGACGCCGCGGCCAAGGCCGCCATCCTGGCGGCGCTGTCCTTCCACACCACCGTCGACGCCGCCGACGTGCACTGCGAGGGCATCACCTCGATCACCGCCGACGACGTCGCCGCCGCCCAGGACGCCGGGTACGTCATCAAGCTGCTGGCGATCGCCGAGCGGCTTCCCGCCGCCGACGGCAGCGACGGGATCAGCGTGCGCGTGCACCCGACCCTGATCCCGCGCCTGCACCCGCTGGCCAGCGTCCACGGGGCGTTCAACGCGGTGTTCGTCGAGGCCGAGAACGCCGGACAGCTGATGTTCTACGGCCAGGGCGCCGGCGGGCGCCCCACCGCCTCCGCCGTCCTCGGCGACACCGTCGCGCTGGCCCGGCGCCTGGTCATCGGCGGCCGCGGCCGCACCCGCAGCCACGACGTCACCATCCCGGCGCTGCCGATCGCGCAGGCCACCACGAGCTACTACATCGGGCTCGAGGTCAAGGACCAGCCGGGCGTGCTGGCCCGCATCGCGCAGATCTTCGCCGCGCACGGGGTCTCCATCGAGACCATGCGCCAGACCACGCACCCGGTGGCCGACGGCTCCGGGGACTCCGCGACCCTGCGCATCGGGACCCACCGCGGCCCCGAGGCGGCCCTCGCCGCCACCGTCGCCGACATCGAGCAGCTCGATGTCGTCACCGCCGTAACCTCTGTCCTGCGAGTTGAAGGAAACTAAGTGGCCCACCAGTGGCGCGGAGTCATCCGCGAATACGCCGACCGCCTGCCCGTTACCGAGTCCACGCGTGTGATCACGCTGGGCGAGGGCGGCACCCCCCTGGTCTTCGCCCCGGCGCTGTCCAAGCTCACCGGTTCGGAGGTCTACCTGAAGGTCGAGGGCATGAACCCGACCGGGTCCTTCAAGGACCGCGGCATGACCATGGCGATCACCGCCGCCGTCGAGGCCGGCGCCCAGGCCGTGGTGTGCGCCTCCACCGGCAACACCTCCGCCTCCGCCGCCGCCTACGCCACGCAGGCCGGCATCAAGTGCGCGGTGCTGGTGCCGGACGGCAAGATCTCGATGGGCAAGCTCTCCCAGGCGATCGCGCACGGGGCCGAACTGCTGCAGGTCAACGGCAACTTCGACAACTGCCTCGAGGTCGCCCGCAAGCTCAGCGAGAACTACCCGGTGTTCCTGGTGAACTCGGTCAACCCGGCCCGCATCGAGGGCCAGAAGACCGGCGCCTTCGAGGTCGTGGACTTCCTGGGCGACGCCCCGGACTACCACCTGCTCCCGGTGGGCAACGCCGGCAACATCACCGCGTACTGGAAGGGCTACAAGGAATACGCCGCCCCGTACGCCTCCTCCACCGCGGGCGAACTGCCGGCCGTGGCCACCAAGACCCCCATCATGTGGGGCTTCCAGGCCGCCGGCGCGGCCCCGCTGGTCGCCGGGCACCCGATCACCGAGCCGGACACCATCGCCACGGCGATCCGCATCGGCAACCCGGCGTCCTGGGACCAGGCGATCGCCGCCCGCGACGAGTCCGGCGGCCTGATCGACGCGGTGACCGACGAGGAGATCCTCGCCGCGCACCGCTGGCTCTCCGCCAAGGAGGGCGTCTTCGTGGAGCCCGCCTCCGCCTCCGGCGTGGCCGGCCTGCTCAAGTACCACGCACGGGGCCTGGTCCCGGCGGGCAAGCGGATCGTCATCACGGTCACCGGCCACGGCCTCAAGGACCCCCAGTGGGCCCTGCGCAACGAGGACGGCACCGACGTCCAGCCCACCAAGGTCGACTTCGACGTCGTCGCTGTCGCGTCCGCGCTCGGGCTCGCCTAAGCGGCGCCAGGAAGGATCCCAGTGCCCGAAGGCAACACCGTCCGGCGCGTGGCCGCCGGCCAGGCCATCACGGTCTCCGTCCCCGCCACGAGCGCCAACCTCGGCCCCGGCTTCGACTGCCTCGGGCTGGCGCTGGGGCTGCGCGACACCCTGAAGGTGCGCACCGTCGCGGGGGAGGGGGTCGTCGTCTCGGTCACGGGCGAGGGGGCGGACACGCTGCCCACCGATGCGAGCCACCTGGTGGCGCGCACCATCCTGCGCCGCTGGGCCGAACTGGGCTTCGAGCCCGCGGGCCTGGAGATCGAGGCGGACAACCGGATCCCGCACGGCCGCGGGCTCGGCTCCTCCGCCGCGGCCATCGTCTCGGCGCTGGCCGCCGCCGACGCGCTGCTCCCGGCCGGGTTCGGCGGCGGTCCCGACGCCCTGTTCGAGGCCGCGGCCCTGCTGGAGGGGCACCCGGACAACGTCGCCCCGGCCATCTACGGCGGGCTGACCCTGTCCTGGCAGGACGGCGCGGAATTCCGCAGCGTGGGCGCGCCGATCGATGCGGGCATCGTCCCGGTGGTCGCGGTCCCCGACGTCGAACTGTCCACGCACCGGGCGCGCGGGCTGCTGCCCGCCTCCGTGCCGCACGACGTCGCTGCCGCCAACGGCGCCCGCGTCGCGCTGTTGGTGCGGGCGCTCACCGGCGAACCCGGCCTGCTTTTCGACGGCACGGTCGACCACCTCCACCAGGGGTTCCGCGCCGAGGCGATGCCCCAGAGCGCGGCGCTGATCGCGCTCCTGCGCGCCGAGGGGATGGCGGCCGTGGTCTCCGGCGCCGGACCCACCGTGCTGGTGCTCGCGGCCGACGCAGCGCAGGCCCAACGCGCCGCGGACCTGATCGAATCCTCCAACGCCGACGACGACGCCGTGCGCTGGCGTGTCTGGATGCCGGGCGTGGACGCGGCGGGTGCTAAAGTGGAAGTGCACCAGCGGTAGCTTCCGGCGGGCCCTTACCGGCCCGGATCGGACGGGCTCTTCATCGGGCAGGCACTTCCTGCCGAGAACCGCTTCAAGCACCGCAGGTCGCCTTCACTCCGGCTGTTCGCCGAACCATTCCGGCCTGCAGCCCCAACACGGTTTGAAGCCCGCACGGCTGCGGTGGCACTCCCTGCCACCGGGCCGGCAACCGGCGCAGCATCTGAGGCTGCGACCGGAACAACAACACTGCGGTCCGTTCCGATACGGTCCGCCCGACGAGGGGGAAGGAACCTTCGTGACCGAAACCACCAGCCTGCCCGCAGGCGTGGACACCACTTCCGCAGAGGCACCGAAGAGCTCGGGCCTGGCCGGCCTCAAGCTCGCCCAGCTGCAGGCGCTTGCCTCCCAGCTCGGCATCACCGGAGCGTCGCGGATGCGCAAGGGCGACCTGGTCGCCGCGATTTCCAGCCACCAGCGCGGAGGCTCGGTCGCGGACCGCGAGGCCGCCGCCAAGGAGGCCAAGGCTCCGGCACGGGCCAAGGCCGCCGAGAAGGCGCCCGCGCAGGCCGAGGCCGCCGAGGCCCCCGCCGCGGTCGAGGCCCCGCCCGCACGCCGGACCCGCAGCCGCCGCGCCACCAGCAACGGCATCACCGCCGCCGCGACCGCCGCCGCCCAGGCCGCACCGGCCCTGGTGGAGCCCACCGAGGCCGCTCCGGCCGCGGAGGCCACCCCTGCCGTCGACGCCACCGAAGGCCGCACCGCCCAGGCCCCCGCCGCCCGCCGCGGCCGCGGCCGCCGCGCCACTGCGCCGGAAACGACCGCCCCGGAAACCGCCGCCCCGGAAACGGCCGCCGCCGAGGCCCCCGCCGAAGCCGCCGAGGGCGAGTCCGCCCAGGCCCCCGCCGAGGAGCGCCCCGAGCGCACCGGCCGCAACCGCCGCGACCGCAACCGCAACCGCCGCGAGGAGCGCGAGACCGAGGCCGGCGAGCAGCGCGAATCCCGCGAGCAGGGCCAGCAGGGCCAGCAGCGTGAATCCCGCGAGCAGGGCCAGCAGCGCGAATCCCGTGAGCAGGGCCAGCAGCGCGAATCCCGCGAGCAGGGCCAGCAGCGCGAATCCCGTGAGCAGGGCCAGCAGCGCGAGGCCGTCCAGCGCGATCAGCAGGGCACCCGCGACTCCCGCCGCGAGCGCACCCGCGACCGCAACGAGCGCACCCGCGACCGCAACGACCGCACCGAGCGCCGCCGCGGCCGCGGCCGCGGCCAGGTCGAGGTCGATGACACCGAGCTGACCGAGGACGATGTCCTGCTGCCCGTGGCCGGCATCCTGGACGTGCTGGAGAACTACGCGTTCGTGCGCACCTCCGGCTACCTGCCCGGGCAGAACGACGTCTACGTCTCGCTGAACCAGGTCAAGCGCTACAACCTGCGCAAGGGCGACGCCGTCGTCGGCGCCATCCGCGCCCCGCGCGATGGCGAGAACGCAGGCGGCGCCCGCCAGAAGTTCAACGCCCTGGTGCGCATGACCACGGTCAACGGCAAGCCGGTCGAAGAGAACAAGGACCGCATCGAGTTCAACAAGCTCGTCCCGCTCTACCCCTCGGAGCGGCTGCGCCTGGAGACCGACCCCAAGCTGGTCGGCCCGCGCGTGATCGACCTGGTCGCCCCCATCGGCAAGGGCCAGCGCGGCCTGATCGTCTCCCCGCCGAAGGCCGGCAAGACGCTCATCCTGCAGTCGATCGCCAACGCGATCACGATCAACAACCCGGAAGTCCACCTCATGATGGTGCTCGTCGACGAGCGTCCGGAAGAGGTCACGGACATGCAGCGCACGGTCAAGGGCGAAGTCATCGCCTCCACCTTCGACCGTCCCGCCGACGACCACACCACCGTCGCCGAACTGGCCATCGAGCGCGCCAAGCGCCTGGTGGAACTCGGCATGGACGTCGTGGTGCTGCTGGACTCGATGACCCGCCTGGGCCGCGCCTACAACCTGAGCGCCCCCGCCTCCGGCCGCATCCTCTCCGGCGGCGTGGACTCCTCGGCGCTGTACCCGCCGAAGCGCTTCTTCGGCGCCGCCCGCAACATCGAGAACGGCGGGTCGCTGACCATCCTGGCGACCGCCCTCGTCGAGACCGGATCCAAGATGGACGAGGTCATCTTCGAGGAGTTCAAGGGCACCGGCAACATGGAACTGCGCCTGTCCCGCCAGCTGGCGGACAAGCGCATCTTCCCGGCCGTGGACGTCAACGCCTCCGGCACCCGCCGCGAGGAGAACCTGCTGTCCCAGGACGAGGTCAAGATCATGTGGCGCCTGCGCCGCGTGCTCTCCGGCCTGGACACCCAGCAGGCGCTGGAGCTGCTCACGGGCAAGATCCGCGACACCCAGTCCAACGCCGAGTTCCTCATGCTGGTCAACCGCACCACGCTCGGAACCAAGGACAACTAGCGTCCCAGCCGCCCAGGCCCGCCGTGCACCGCACGGCGGGCCTGGGCTTCGGCCGTTAACGCGGGAGGGACGACGGCGCCCGCGCGAGCCTCATGCCGCCGTCGTGCATTTCCCCCCACCCGCCTGAGAAAGAGAATGACCAAAATGTTCGAATCCGTCCAAGGCCTGCTCGACGAACACGCCGATCTGCAGCGCCAGCTCAGCGACCCCGCCGTCTACCAGGACCAGGCGCTGGCCCGCAAGCTCGGCCGCCGCGGCGCCCAGCTGAACGGCATCGTCGAGGCCCACCGGCGCTGGAAGCAGATCACCGAGGACCTCGACGCCGCCCGCGAGATGGCCGCCGAGGACCCCGACTTCGCGGACGAGGTCGCCGAGCTCGAGGAGTCGCTGCCGGCCGCCGAGGAGAAGCTGCGCCGGCTGCTGATCCCGCGCGACCCCAACGACGCCCGCAACGTGATCCTCGAGGTCAAGGGCGGCGAAGGCGGCGACGAGGCGGCCCTGTTCGCCGCCGACCTGCTGCGCATGTACACGCGCTACGCCGAGTCCAAGGGCTGGAAGACGGAGATGATCTCCTACAACGAGTCCGACCTGGGCGGCTACAAGGACGCCCAGGTGGCCATCAAGGGCGGCTCCAACGACCCGGCCGAGGGCGTCTACGCGCACCTGAAGTACGAGGGCGGGGTGCACCGCGTCCAGCGCGTTCCCGTCACCGAGTCCCAGGGCCGCATCCACACCTCGGCCGCCGGCGTGCTGGTGCTGCCTGAGGTCGACGAGCCCGAAGAGATCGAGATCCACCAGAACGACCTCAAGATCGACGTCTACCGCTCCTCCGGCCCGGGCGGGCAGTCCGTCAACACCACCGACTCCGCGGTGCGCATCACCCACCTGCCCACCGGCATCGTGGTGGCGATGCAGAACGAGAAGTCGCAGCTGCAGAACCGCGAGGCCGCGATGCGCGTGCTGCGCTCGCGCCTGCTGGCCCACCAGCAGGAGATCATCGACGCCGAAAACTCCGCGGTGCGCGCGTCCCAGGTGCGCACCATGGACCGCTCCGAGCGCATCCGCACCTACAACTTCCCGGAAAACCGCATCGCCGACCACCGCACCGGCTACAAGGCGTACAACCTGGACGCGGTCATGAACGGCGACCTCGAGCCGGTCATCCAGTCCTGCATCGAGGTGGACGAGCAGTCCCGCCTCGACGCCCTCGCCGACGAGAAGAAGTAGGCCCGCGGTGCCCCCGGCCGGAACCGGCCCGCACGGAACCGGCCCGCAAGGTGAAGGCCGGGACCTGGGCCAGGCGCTGCGCGAGGCCGCGGCCCGGCTGGCCGAGGCCGGGGTGCCGACCCCGCGCGTGGACGCCGAGCTGCTGGCCGCCCACCTGCTTGGCGTCGGGCGCGGCCGCGTGGCCGCGCTGGCGCTGGCCGGGGCGGGCGTTCCGGAAGGCTTCGACGACCTGGTGGGGGAGCGCTGCCTGCGCATCCCGCTGCAGCACCTCACCGGCGTCGCGCACTTCCGCCACCTCGAACTGGCCGTGGGCCCGGGCGTCTTCGTTCCGCGCCCGGAGACCGAGGCGGTGGCCCAGCTGGCGATCGACCGTGCCGCGCTGCTGCCCGCGCCGGTGGTCGCCGACCTCGGCACCGGATCCGGCGCCATCGCGGCCGCCATCGCCTCCGAGGTGCCCGGGGCCCGCGTGGTCGCGGTGGAGCTCAGTGACCTTGCCCACGCCTGGGCCGAACGCAACCTGGCCCCGCACGGGGTGGAACTGGTCCTCGGGGACCTCGCCACCGCCCTGCCCGAACGCGACGGGACGTTCGACATCGTGGTCAGCAACCCGCCGTACATCCCCGCCGCGGCGGTCCCCAACGAGCCCGAGGCGCGGGACCACGATCCCCGAATGGCCCTCTACGGCGGCGGCGAGGACGGGATGCGCCTGCCCGCGGCGGCGGCGGCGACCGCGGCCCGGCTGCTCAAGCCCGGCGGGTTCTTCGTCATGGAGCACGCCGAGGTGCAGGCCCCGGCGGTCGCCGCGCTGCTGCGCGCCAGCGGCGCCTGGGACGAGGTTCAGACCCACCGGGACCTCACCGGCCGCGACCGCTGCACCTCCGGCATCCGCCGCCATCCACAGACTCGCATGGAAGAATGACCCCCGTGACATCACGCTTTGACTGCCAGAACGCAACGGAAAAGACCGCCGGCCTCGAGGCCGCCCGCGCAGCCATCGCGGCCAAGCAGTGCGTGGTGCTGCCGACTGACACCGTCTACGGCATTGCCGCCGACGCGTTCTCCCCGCAGGCCGTCGCCACGCTGCTGGCGGCCAAGGGCCGCGGCCGCACCATGCCGCCACCGGTCCTGATCCCGCGCGCGGCCACCCTGGACGGGCTGGCCATCGACGTGAACGACGACGCCCGCGCGCTGGCCGAGGCGTTCTGGCCCGGCCCGCTGACCCTGATCCTGCGCTCCCAGCCGTCGCTGACCTGGGACCTGGGGGAGACCCGCGGAACCGTCGCGCTGCGCATCCCGGACGACGCGCTGGCCCGCGAACTGCTCGAGGCCACCGGCCCGCTGGCCGTGTCCTCGGCCAACCGCACCGGACACTCCGCCGCGGCCACCGCCGCCGAGGCCGAGGATCAGCTCGGCGGCTCCGTCGAGGTCTACCTCGAGGACGGCCAGCGTCCGGTGGCGGGGGAGCCCCTGGCTTCCACGATCGTCGACTGCACCGGCGAGGTGCCCGCCGTCGTCCGCCAAGGAGCCCTGCCGCTGGACGAGCTGCGCCGCGTGGTTCCCTCCGTGCTCGGCCTCCGCGAGGAGCCGGCCACGCAGCCATGAGGGTCTACATCCTGCTCATGGGCGTCGCGTTCGCGACGTCCTACATGCTCACGCCGGTGATGCGCCGGCTGGGCCTGAGGGTCATGGGATCGGCCCCGCTGCGCGACCGCGACGTCCACCAGAGCCCCATCCCCAAGCTCGGCGGGGTCGCGATGATCGCCGGCATCCTGGTGGGCCTGCTGGTGGCCTCCCAGATCCCGTTCCTGAGCGGCGTCTTCAGCCATACGTCCCAGGTGCTGGGCGTCGTCACCGCCGCCTGCCTGATCCTGCTGATCGGCGTGGCCGACGACATCTGGGACCTGCGCTGGTACGTCAAGTTCGCCGGCCAGACGCTGGTGGGACTGGTCGTCGCGTTCTCCGGCGTCCGGCTGGAGGCCATGCCCGTGGGCTGGATCCACATCTCCAACGAGCCGCTCCAGATCGCGCTCACCACCTTCCTGGTGGTCCTTACCATGAACGCCATCAACTTCGTCGACGGCCTGGACGGGCTGGCGGCGGGGATGGCCGCCATCGGTGCCGCCGCGTTCTTCATCTACTGCTACGTCCTGGCGCGCACCATCAACGAGTACGACCATTCCAACTACTCGGCCCTGCTGATGGCCCTGCTGCTGGGCGCGTGCCTGGGCTTCCTGCCGCACAACTTCAACCCCGCGAAGATCTTCATGGGGGAGTCCGGTGCCATGATCATCGGCCTGATGATGGCCGTGGCGACGATCGCGGTGACCACCGACCTCGACGCGCTGGAGGGCTTCCGCTTCCGCAACGTGCCCGCCTACATGCCGATCATCCTGCCCATCGCGGTGATCCTGCTGCCGGTGGCCGACCTGTTCCTGGCCGTGATCCGGCGCACCGCCCGGGGACGTTCGCCGTTCTCCGCGGACCGCGGGCACCTGCACCACAAGCTGGTCGACGGCGGCTACACCCACCGCCAGGCGGTGCTGATGCTGTACCTGTGGTCGGCGCTGGTCGCCTTCGGCACGGTGTCCTTCAACTTCTTCGACGCGCGCGTGCTGATCCCCGTGCTGGCCGTGCTGCTGGTCGGAGCCGCGTGGCTGACCATGCGCCCGCTGCTGCGCCACGCGCGCGGCGGCAGGGACGGAAGCTAGCGAACGCAGCGTGTGACCGGCGGCACAGTCGACCCGGGCGTCACGGAACCGAATGGAAGTTCTATCTCGTGTAGAATTTTCGCTGGTGCCCACTCCGGCGCCAATCACTAGATTCACGCACCGTAAGCGACGGGACCACCATGACCACCAACGGCAGCGGGAGGCCATCCGTGCCCTCCGTCTCCGGGGCCACCCCGGGGCCGTGGTTGGCGATCCTGCGCACGTGCCTGCTGGCCACCGCGGCCCTCGTGGCGGTGCTCGCCGTCGTCGCCGGCTTCGTGGCCGGAACGCCGGCGGCCGCGGCCAGCGCCGCCCTGGGCGGTCTGCTCGTTGCGGTGTTCTTCGGCATCAGCCTGCTGATCGGCCACCTCGTCGGCCGGCGCAACCCCTCGGCCGCGCTCGGCGCCTTCCTGGCCGGGTACGTCGTCAAGGTACTTGGCTTCGGTGTCCTCGCCTTCGGGTTCGGGCGTCCCGAGTGGCTGGACACGCGGTGGTTCTTCGTGGCCGCCGTCGCGTCCGTGGTGGTGTGGCAGGCCGCCGAGCTGCGCGCCTTCTCGAAGCTGCGCCTGCGCCTCTACGGCGACCCCACCGACGGCAGCGGCCCCATTGACGGGCCTGGGACGCAGGGGGGAGGCCCCCGTGGGCACTGAAAACACCGAGGGCCCGCGCGCCGCCGGAATGACCTGGCGGCGGGCCGTTACCACCTATGTCCTTGGCGGGATCCTCGCCTGGGGTTTGATAGGGTGGGGGTTGGACTTCCTGTTGCATACCCGCTGGATCTGGATCGTCGGCGCCGTTTTGGGCGCGGGCGGAGGGTATTACCTGGCCCGCCTCCACCGAGACGACCGCGCCCCCGGGCGCGGCGCGGAGGAAAAATCGTGACAGCCCAAAAACTTCATTTGGGGGACAGCCGCGCCGCGGCGGACCACCCACCATGCCCAATGACGGACACCTGCAGAGAGGAAACGCGTTGATCGCGCTTGCGCTTCCGGCGGAAACTGAAAATGGCAGCTTTGAGGCCCCCGGTCTAGAAGATCTGCACCTGCCCAACATCATTCCCTGGATGGGGGAGGGCGCGGGCTTCAACAAGCAGATGCTGCTGGTCCTGCTGTCCGTCGTGCTGATCTCCTGGTTCTTCGTTGCGGCCGCGCGCCGCGGGAAGATGGTTCCGGGCAAGTTCCAGTTCTTGGGCGAGTGGGGCTACGGCTTCGTCCGCAACTCCGTCGGCAAGGACGTCATCGGCGAACGGGACTTCAAGCCCTTCGTGCCGCTGCTGGTCTCCCTCTTCTTCTTCATCCTGGTGAACAACTTCTTCGGCTCGATCCCGCTGATCCAGCTGCCGACCACCTCGCACGTCGGCACCGCCTACGCCTTGGCCGGCATCGTGTACGTCTTCTGGATCGGCCTCGGCCTCAAGAAGCACGGCCTGCGCTACTTCAAGGTCGCCACCGTGCCCTCCGGCGTGCCGAAGGCGATCCTGCCGCTGATCATCCTGATCGAGATCATCTCCACCTTCCTGGTCCGCCCGATCACGCACAGCCTCCGTCTCTTCGCGACCATGCTGTCGGGCCACCTGATCATCGCCCTTTCCGCCGCCGGCACCGCCTACCTCTTCCTTGACGCTGACGGGCCGCTGAAGGCGCTGGGCGTGCTGACCTTCGCGGGCGGCGTCGGGATGTACCTGTTCGAAGTCATGATCCAGGTCCTGCAGGCCTACGTGTTCGTCCTGCTGACCGCGATCTACATCCAAGGCTCCCTGGCCGAGGACCACTAGACCATCCCCTCGCGGGGATCGATGCAAAACCAGCAACCTGTCGCGGGCCAGTAAGGCGCACGGCATCTTGAAAGGAAAACAATGGAAGTTCACGGCTCTCTCAACCTCATCGGCTACGGTCTGTCCGCCATCGGTGGTGGTATCGGTGTGGGTCTCGTCTTCGCCGCCTACATCAACGGTGTTGCCCGCCAGCCGGAGGCCCAGCGCGTCCTGCAGCCGATCGCCTTCCTGGGCCTGGCCCTGACCGAGGCCCTCGCCATCCTCGGCCTGGTGTTCGCCTTCGTTATCGGCGCCTAAGGGCACCCCTTCCATAACGCAGGCTCTGGTTATAGAAAGACGGGTGAAATATGAACAACGCAGTTATCCTCGCAGCTGAAGCAGCCAACCCGCTGATTCCCAACGTGTGGGAAATCGTGGTGACGGTCGTCGGCTTCGCCATCCTGCTGTTCATCGTCAACAAGTTTGTCGTTCCGGCATTCGAGAAGACCTATGAAGAGCGTTCGGCAGCCATCGAAGGCGGCATCGCCAAGGCCGAGGCCGCACAGGCCGAGGCCAATGCCGCACTGGAGTCGTACAAGCAGCAGCTGACCGACGCCCGCACCGAGGCAAACCGCATCCGTGAGGAAGCGCGCGCCGAAGGTGCACAGATCCTGGCCGACCTCAAGGTGAAGGCGGCGGCCGAGTCCGCGCGCATCACCGAGCAGGCCCACGTCCAGATCGAGGCGGAGCGCCAGGCGGCCGTTGCGTCCCTGCGCAACGAGGTCGGTACCCTGGCCACCGCGCTGGCCGGCAAGATCGTTGGCGAGTCCCTCGCCGACGACGCCCGCTCCGCACGTGTGGTGGACCGCTTCCTGTCCGACCTCGAGTCCCAGCAGAGCGCAGGTGCATCGAACTAATGGCAGGTGTATCGAGCGAGTCATTGTCCGCGGCGCAGGCCGCGCTGGAGGCCAAGCTGCCGACGGCGACCCTGTCCCTGGCGGAGGACCTCTTTGGCATCCTTGGCATTCTGGACGGCAACCCCGGACTGCTCCGCGCCCTGACTGATCCGGCTCGCGAGGGCAAGGACAAGGCTGCGCTGGTTTCGCAGCTCCTGGCGGGAAAGGTCTCGGCCAACGCCGTGGCCATCGCCGCCGGCCTTGCTTCCGCCCGCTGGGGCTCGGCACGTGACATTGTGGACGCACTGGAGACCCTGGCCGCCTCGGTGGCGATTGCCGTCGCCGAGAACCAGGGGCTCGGCCCCGCAGGCCTCGAGGCCCTTGAAGCGGACCTTTTCCGGTTCAATCAAGTGGTCGGGTCCAACCACGAGCTGCAGCGCGCACTCGACGATTCGCGGGCGACCGCCGAGGCGCGCAGCGCCCTGGCACTGAACGTCGTCCCCGGGATCGGCGAAGTCGCCCGCCTGCTGGTGGCCCAGGCTGTTGCCGCCCCGCGCGGCCTCAAGCCGGTGGCACTGGTGCAGCGCTTCCTGGAGCTTGTTGCCAAGCGGCAGCAGCGGTGGATTGCACAGGTCAGCGTCACCCGTCCGCTGACGGCGGAGCAGCTCCACCGCCTGCAGGCCGGCCTGGACAACCTCTACGGGCGCAAGCTGAAGATCAATGTCACCGTCGACCCGACACTAGTTGGTGGCGTCCGCGTGGCCGTGGGGGACGAGGTTGTTGACGCAACCGCCGCCACCCGCCTCGCGGAACTCCGCCGGAGGCTGGCAGGCTAGGACCCTTCGGGGTCCTGGCCTGGCGCCCGAGAACAGACATCACACCCCGGTCGTCGCTGCGAAACAAGGCGATGATCACAATTTAGGAGAGCAGGGACTGCAGATGGCCGAATTGACCATCAACGCCGATGACGTCCGCAATGCCTTGAACGAATTCGCGGCGTCCTATGAACCGGGCACCGCGGAGCGCGTCGAGGTCGGCCACGTCACAACGGCTGGCGACGGCATCGCCAAGGTGGAGGGTCTTCCCTCCGTCATGGCCAACGAGCTGATTCGCTTCGAAGACGGCACCCTGGGCCTGGCCCAGAACCTCGACACCCGCGAGATCGGCGTCGTCGTGCTTGGCGACTTCACCGGCATCGAAGAAGGCCAGGAAGTCTACCGCACCGGGGAGATCCTCTCCGTGCCGGTCGGCGACGCCTTCCTCGGCCGCGTGGTCGACCCGCTGGGCCAGCCCATCGACGACCTCGGCGCCATCGAGGCCGAAGGCCGCCGCGCCCTGGAGCTCCAGGCTCCGGGCGTCACCCAGCGCAAGTCGGTCCACGAGCCGCTGCAGACCGGCCTCAAGGCCATCGACGCGATGATCCCGATCGGCCGTGGCCAGCGCCAGCTGATCATTGGCGACCGCCAGACCGGCAAGACCGCCATCGCGGTGGACACGATCATCAACCAGAAGGCCAACTGGGCCACGGGCGATGTCACCAAGCAGGTCCGCTGCATCTACGTCGCGATCGGCCAGAAGGCCTCCACCATCGCGGCCGTGCGCCAGACCCTCGAGGACAACGGCGCGCTGGAGTACACCACCATCGTGGCCTCCCCGGCGTCCGACTCCGCGGGCTTCAAGTACCTGGCCCCGTACGCCGGCTCGGCGATCGGCCAGCACTGGATGTACGGCGGCAAGCACGTCCTCATCGTGTTCGATGACCTGTCCAAGCAGGCCGAGGCCTACCGTGCGGTGTCCCTGCTGCTTCGCCGTCCGCCGGGACGCGAAGCCTACCCGGGCGACGTGTTCTACCTGCACTCCCGCCTCCTGGAGCGTTGTGCCAAGCTCTCCGACGAGCTCGGCGCCGGCTCGATGACCGGCCTGCCGATCATCGAGACCAAGGCCAACGACGTCTCGGCCTACATCCCGACCAACGTCATCTCCATCACCGACGGACAGATCTTCCTGCAGTCGGACCTGTTCAACGCCAACCAGCGTCCGGCCGTCGACGTGGGCATCTCGGTGTCCCGCGTTGGTGGTGCCGCGCAGGTCAAGGCCATGAAGAAGGTCTCCGGCACGCTGAAGCTCGAGCTGGCCCAGTACCGCGACATGCAGGCCTTCGCCATGTTCGCCTCGGACCTGGACGCCGCCTCCAAGCAGCAGCTGACCCGCGGCGCGCGCCTGATGGAACTGCTCAAGCAGGGCCAGTACGCACCGTTCCCGGTCGAGGAGCAGGTTGTCTCCGTCTGGGCCGGCACCAACGGCTACCTGGACGACGTCCCGGTCGAGGACGTCCGCCGCTTCGAGGCGGAATTCCTGGACTACCTGCGCCACCGCACCCAGGTCCTGACCACGCTGGCCCAGACCAACGTGCTCGAAGACTCCACGGTGGACGCGCTCAAGAGCGGCATCGCCGACTTCAAGCAGGGCTTCTTCGGCGTGGGCGACAGCCAGCTCGTCGCCGCGGGCCACGAGGAGTTCTCGGCACTGGGCGAAGAGAACGTCGACCAGGAAAAGATCGTCAAGCAGAAGCGCTGACCCCCATCCGCAACGCGGTGCCGGCCCTGGCCGGCACCGCGTCCAGCGGATAAGGAAAGGAAAAACATGGGAGCCCAGATCCGGGTCTACCGCCAGAAGATCTCCTCGACGACGTCGATGCGCAAGATCTTCAAGGCGATGGAACTGATCGCCACTTCCCGCATCGGCAAGGCGCGTAGCCGCGTCGCGGCGTCCGCGCCGTATGCCAATGCGATCACCCGTGCCGTTTCTGCCGTGTCGTCCCAGTCCGAGATCGACCACCCGCTGACGACCGAGCCGGAGCAGATCCGCCGCTCGGCCGTCCTGGTGATGACCTCGGACCGCGGCCTTGCCGGTTCCTACTCCGCCAGCGTGCTTAAGCAGGCGGAGCAGCTCGTCGAACTCCTTCACGAAGAAGGCAAGGAAGTCAAGGTCTACCTGAGCGGCCGCAAGGCCCAGGCGTACTTCGACTTCCGCTCGCGCGAGTACGCGAAGGTTTGGACCGGGGGCACCGACAACCCCGAGTTCTCCGTCGCGAAGGAAATCGGGGAGGCCCTGCTCGAGGACTTCAGCACCGCCTACGAGGACGGGGGAGTCGACGAGATCCACGTCGTCTACACCCAGTTCAAGTCGATGGTCGTGCAGGAACCCACCGTGATCCGCCTGCTGCCGCTCGAGGTGGTTGAGGAAGAGGTCACCGACCAAGCCGAACTGCTGCCGCTCTACGAATACGAGCCGGAGCCCGAACAGGTGCTGAACGCGCTGCTGCCGCGCTACATCGAGTCCCGCATCTTCGCGGCGCTCCTGCAGGCTGCCGCGTCCGAACTGGCCGCACGCCAGCGCGCGATGAAGTCCGCGGGAGACAATGCCAGCGAGTTGATCAAGAAGTACACGCGACTTCGCAACAACGCGCGCCAGGCGGAGATCACCCAGGAACTCACCGAGATCGTCGGCGGCGCCGACGCCCTCAGCGCGTCCTAGCCAACCGAGCACAACGCAACCCACGCTATAAACACAAGCGAAGTGAGAGACATGACTGCCCAACTGAATGAGCAGGGAACCGCTGCCGCGGCGGCCGGTGCCATCGGCCGCATCGCGCGCGTCATCGGCCCGGTCGTCGACGTCGAATTCCCGGCGGACGCCATTCCCGCGATTTACAACGCCCTCACCACCGAGGTCACGCTCAACGGTGAGACCAAGACCATCACGTTCGAGACCGCCCTGCACCTGGGCAACAACCTCGTGCGCGCCATCTCCCTCCAGGCGACCGACGGCCTCGTGCGCGGCACCCAGGTGCGCGACACCGGCGCCTCGATCTCCGTCCCGGTCGGCGACGGCGTCAAGGGCCACATCTTCAACGTCCTCGGCAAGCCGCTGGACGTCGAGGAGTCCGAGCTCCAGGTGACCGAGCGCTGGCCGATCCACCGCAAGGCCCCGCACTTCGCGACGCTGGAAGGCTCCACCGAGATGCTGGAGACCGGCATCAAGGTGATCGACCTGCTGACCCCGTACATCAAGGGCGGCAAGATCGGCCTCTTTGGCGGCGCCGGCGTCGGCAAGACCGTGCTGATCCAGGAAATGATCACCCGCGTCGCGCGCAACTTCGGCGGCACCTCGGTGTTCGCCGGCGTCGGCGAGCGTACCCGCGAGGGCAACGACCTCTGGGTCGAAATGGAAGAGGCCGGCGTCCTGAAGGACACCGCGCTCGTGTTCGGCCAGATGGACGAGCCGCCGGGAACGCGTCTGCGCGTGGCCCTGTCCGCGCTGACCATGGCGGAGTACTTCCGCGATGTGCAGAACCAGGACGTGCTGCTCTTCATCGACAACATCTTCCGCTTCACCCAGGCCGGTTCCGAGGTCTCCACGCTGCTGGGCCGCATGCCCTCCGCCGTGGGCTACCAGCCGAACCTGGCCGACGAGATGGGCCTCCTGCAGGAGCGCATCACCTCGACGAAGGGTCACTCGATCACCTCCATGCAGGCGATCTACGTCCCCGCCGACGACTACACCGACCCGGCTCCGGCGACGACCTTCGCCCACCTGGACGCGACCACGGAACTTTCCCGTGAAATCGCTTCCCGTGGCCTGTATCCGGCCGTGGATCCGCTGACCTCCACCTCGCGCATCCTCGACCCGCAGTACGTCGGCCAGGACCACTACGACACCGCCGTGCGCGTCAAGCAGATCCTCCAGAAGAACAAGGAACTGCAGGACATCATCGCCATCCTCGGTGTCGACGAACTGTCCGAAGAGGACAAGATCGTCGTGGCCCGCGCCCGCCGCATCCAGCAGTTCCTGTCCCAGAACACCTACACCGCCAAGCAGTTCACCGGTGTCGAGGGCTCGACCGTGTCCATCAAGGACACCATCGAGGGCTTCAAGGCGATCTGCGACGGCGACCTCGACCACATCGCGGAGCAGGCGTTCTTCAACGTCGGCGGCCTCGACGACGTCGAGCGCCAGTGGGCCAAGATCCAGGAATCGACCAAGTAGCCATGGCTGAGCTCGAAGTCGAGATCGTTGCGGCGGACCACTTCGTGTGGTCCGGCGCGGCGAGCAAGGTCAACGCACGCACCAGCGACGGCGAGATCGGCGTCCTGCCGGGCCACAGCCCGGTGCTGGCCGTCCTTGCCGCCGGTGAGCTGTCGATCGAACCGGTCGAGGGCTCTCGCTTCACGCTCCAGGCGGACGGCGGTTTCTTCTCCGTCGACAAGGACCGGGTCGTGATCGTCGCCGACAACGCCAAGCTGGACGACACCGTCACGGCAGGGAACCGCTAGTCCCGCCTTGAACGAGGTCGGCATCCCCCTAATCGTCCTGGCCGCGGCGCTGCTGCTGGTCCTGGCGATACTGGCTGCCATGGGGGTGCGCCGCATTTCATTGCGGCATGCCCTGGGCACCTTCGACGCCTCCATCTCCACCGCGGGCAAGCGGTGGACGATGGGGGTTTGTCGTTATGCGGACCACGAGCTGGAGTTCCTGCGGCTGTTCTCGGTGTCCCCGGTCCCGGCACGGCGCTTCCTGCGCAGTTCGCTGGAGATGCGCGGCTGGCGGGCGCCGGAGGAGGACGAGATCCGGCGCGTGCCTCCGGGCAGCGTGGTGGTCATGCTCGGCTACCGGGACGAGACCGTCCTGCTGGCCATGGACTACGGCGCCTACACCGGACTGAGCTCCTGGCTGGAGGCCGGCCCCGTGGCCGGCATCGGCATCTGGCGCTGAGCCCGCACGGACCCGCAGCGGTTCCGTCACCGCGCCCCAGATGCGCAAGGGGCCGCATCCCGTACGGGATGCGGCCCCTTTTCCGTGCCGCGGCTGCGGCCGGATCTGACGAACTAGAGCGCGGTGACGCCAGTGGCCTGCGGCCCCTTGGCGCCCTGGCCGATCTCGAACTCCACCCGCTGGTTTTCCTCGAGCGTGCGGAAGCCGTTGGACTGGATCTCCGAGTAGTGGACGAAGACGTCGCCTTCGGCTCCGTCGGGGGTGATGAAGCCGAATCCCTTTTCGGCGTTGAACCACTTCACGGTGCCCTGAGCCATATGTTTCTCCTCCGGTCTGGACGATACGTCCGGCGCACCGTGCGCCGGACGGGCGGTGCCCAAGTGAGAAGAACTGCCCCCATTTGTGGAGCGGCGACTTCACACCCGCAACCTGCTTTGCGGGTATTACAATCACCAACACAAAGACTGAGAACAGCATCACACAGGGGTGTGTGCAGGTCAACGACCTTTTTCCGAAATGGCGGAATGTAACGCGGAATTCATCCGGCGTCATGGAAACGCGGGCAATGTTTCTTTGCGGTGGCCCGCCGTTGGATGGCTTGTGGTGTTACGCGCCCAGCTCCACGCCGCGGCGGTAGACCGCGCGCAGGCGCAGGTCGGGGGAGAGCACCAGCAGGTCGGCCCGGAAGCCCACGTGCAGCGCGCCCACCTCGTCCGCCAGTCCCAGCACGGTGGCCGGGACAGACGTGGCGGAGACCAGGGCCTCGGCCAGCGGCACGCCGGCGTCCACCGTGGAGCGCAGGACCTCCAGCAGAGTGGCGGTTCCCCCGGCAAGGCGGCCATCCGCGCCCAGCCGGGCCTGCCCGTCGCGGACCACCACGTCCGCCGGTCCCAGCCGGTAGTCGCCGTCGGGCAGGCCCGTGGCGGCCATCGAATCGGTGACCAGGGCAATCGCCCCGGCCCCCACCAGCGCGAAGACCGCACGGACGGTGGCCGGGTCCAGGTGGTGGCCGTCGGCGATGAGTTCGACGACGGCCCCGCCGGTGGCCGCCGCCTCCAGGCTGGCGGTGACGGAGCCGGGGCGGCGGTGGTGCGGCGGCGTCATCGCGTTGTACAGGTGGGTCACGGTGGGCCGCTCGGTGAAGCCGTCGAAGCCGGCGGACGCGAGCTCCTCGCGGGCCAGCCGCAGCGAGGCCGCGGTGGTCTCGGCGTCGGCGTCGGTGTGGCCGATGGAGGGAATGACGCCGTGCTGGGCCAGTTGCTCCACCAGCCCGTCGGCGTCGGGCAGCTCGGGCGCGTAGGTCATGGTGCGCAGCTGGCCGCGGGCGACGGCGACCAGCTCGTCCACGAAGTCGGGGTCGGGATCGGTGAGGAAGGAGGGGTCCTGCGCTCCGCAGCGGGCGGCGGCCAGGAACGGCCCCTCGGCGTGGATACCCTCGATCAGGCCGTCCTCGGCGAGCGCGGCCAGCGTGTCGGCCGCCTCCAGCATGGCATCGGGGGCGGCGGAGACCAGGCTCGCCAGCAGCGTGGTGGTGCCGGCCCGGTGCAGGAAGTCCACCGCGCGGCGCACGGCCTCCGGGTCCGCGGACGGGAAGTCCCCGCCGGCGGCGCCGTGGCAGTGGAGGTCCACCAGGCCGGGCAGCAGCAGCGAACCGGCCGGCACGTCCACGCCCGCGTAGCTGCCGGCGTCGGGCTGTTCGGCGAACTCCGCGGCGGGTCCGGCAAATGCTATCCGGTCCCCGTCGAAGGCCACCGCGCCATCCTCGATGCTGCGGTCGTCGCTGATCAGGTGGCCGCGGATGACCAGGCGGCCGGAAGCTTCGCTGGTAGTCATGCCCCCATCATAGGCATCGCGCCACCCGAAACGGGCGGTAAGCGCGGGGCAGCCGGGTTCCCTCCCGTGGCGACGAAGTCGACACGGGAGGGCCTGCCCCGCGTGCTAGAACAGGCGGGCGTCGCTGTCGTCGACGCCGCGCATCGCGTCGTAGTCCAGCAGCAGGCACTGAATGCCGCGGTCGGTGGCCAGGGTGCGCGCTTGCGGCTTGATCTGCTGGGCGGCGAAGACGCCGCGGACCGGGGCCAGCAGCGGATCGCGGTTCATCAGCTCCAGGTAGCGGGTGAGCTGCTCGACGCCGTCGATGTCGCCGCGCCGCTTCAGCTCCACCGCCACGGTCCCGCCGGACGCGTCGCGGGCCAGGATGTCCACCGGGCCGATCGGGGTCATGTATTCGCGGCGCACCAGCGTGAACCCCGCCCCGAGCAGGGTGATCTGCTCGGCGAGCAGGCGCTGCAGGTCCGCCTCGACGCCGTCCTTGATCAGGCCAGGGTCGATGCCCAGCTCGTGGCGGGTGTCGTGCAGGGTCTCGTGGATGCGGATGACCAGCCGGTCGTCGGACTTGGCGTGCTGGACGTGCCACACGTCCTCGACGCCGGCCTCGCGTTCGTCCTCGTCGGGAGCGAGCGCGCGCATCGACGCGGGCGGGCTCATCCAGTTGAGCGGCTTGTAGGAGCCGCCGTCGGAATGGACAAGGACGGACCCGTCGGCCTTGACCATCAGCAGGCGGGTCGCCAGCGGCAGGTGGGCACGCAGGCGGCCTTCGTAGTCGACGGAGCACCGGGCAATCACTAAACGCACGGGAGTCCACTGTACCGGCATCGGCGGGCGGGTGCGGCACAATGGAGGGCATGCCCCGTTCCAACCGCCCCCGCCGCCAGGCCGCCGGAGGGCGTTCCGCCGCCCGCGGAAAGCGGGCCGCCAGCGGAGCGGACGACGCCGGAAGCGGCCTCGAGCGGGCCAGGTTCGGGATCGACGAACTGCAGGAGGCCCCCGACGGGGCCTGGCACGTGCGCCGGATCTCACCGACCAACGCGGCCAAGACGTACACCTGCCCGGGCTGCCGGCACCAGATCGCGCCGGGGGTGGAGCACGTCGTCGCCTGGCGCGCCGACGCGTGGTTCGGGGAGGACCGCGCGGCCGCTGAGCGCCGCCACTGGCACGCCCACTGCTGGCGCACGCGCAGCCACCGCTACCTCTAGCACCGCTGGAACCCCAAGCCGGTGGAATCCCGCCGGTAGAATCGCCCGGTGACCCAGACCGCCTCCAGCGCTGCCCCCCTCAACGCCGTCCCTCTCGGCGCCGCGCCTCTCGGCGCCGGCACCGTCCGCGGCGCCACCGTCCTTCCTGCGGTGCGCCGCGACATCGTGCTGCGCACCGCCGACGGGCTGCGGCTGGTCGGGGAACTGGCGCTTCCGGCCGACCGCGAGCCCGCGGCCACGCTGGTGACGTGCCACCCGCTGCCCTCCGGCGGAGGGTCCATGGACTCCCACGTGTTCAGGAAGGCGTCCTTCCGGCTGCCGGCGCTGGCAGGACTGGCGGTGCTGCGCTTCAACACCCGCGGCACCGAATCCCCGCGCGGGCGCAGCGAGGGGACGTTCCAGAAGGGCATCGGGGAGCGCTTCGATGTCGAGGCCGCGGTGGATTTCGCGCTGGCGCAGGGCCTTCCGGCGCCGTGGCTGGTGGGCTGGTCCTTCGGCACCGACCTGGCGCTGAAGTACGGGGCGGTGGAACCGCTGGCCTCGCGCACCGCGGGGGCCGTGCTGCTGTCCCCGCCGCTGCACCGTGCCGGCGACGCCGACCTGGACGCCTGGGGGACTTCCGGCAAGCCGCTGACGGTGCTGGTCCCGGAGCACGACGACTTCCTGCGCCCGGCCGAGGCCGCGCAGCGCTTCGCCCGGGTCCCGCAGGCCCGCCTGGTTCCCGTGCAGGGCGCCAAGCACCTGTGGGTGGGGGAGAGGTACGCCGCCGCGGCGCTGGACGGGATCGTCGAGGCGGTGCTGGGCATCGCGGGGACCGGGGATCCCTAAGCAGCAAACCTGGGCGCGGAACCGCTATCGGCGGTCCTGCCGGGAGATGAAGACCTCCTTGAGCAGCAGCATCGCCGCGGCGGCCAGCGGGATCGCCATGAGCGCCCCCGCGATGCCCATCAGCGCGCCGCCGCCGATCACCGCGATCACCGCCACCGCGCCGGGCACGGCGACGGCGCGCTGCATGATGCGCGGGGAGATGAAGTAGGCCTCGAACTGCAGGTACCCGAAGTACAGCACCGCGTAGGTGACGCCGGTCTGCCAGCCCACGGTCAGCGCGATCAGGGAGACCAGGATGCCGGCGATCAGGGCGCCCACCAGCGGCACGAACGCGAGGATCGCGACCACCAGGGCCAGCAGGATGCTGAACGGCACCCCCAGGATGCTCATGATGATGAACGAGTAGGTGCCGTTCAGGAAGGCCACCGCGGCCTGGCCCATCACGTAGTTGCCCACGCTGTTGGTGATCTGTTCCGAGAGCGCCTGGACGCGGGCGCGGCTCGAGCGCGGGGCCAGCCGGTAGGCCCAGGCCTTCATCCCCGGCAGCGAGGCCAGGAAGTACACGGCCAGCACCAGCACGGTCAGCGTCCCGAACAGGGTTTGGGCGATCACCGTCCCGGCGCCGATCACCCCGCCGAACAGCCCGCCCACCGCGCCGCTGTCCGCGAAGAACTTGTTGACCTCTTCCGTGACGCGGTCCCGGATCTGGAACTGTGCGTCGATGGTCCGGAAGAACTCGGAGGCCATGAAGTCCTCGACGAAGTCGGGGGCCTTCTCCACGAACTGCCCCGTCTGGGACACGAGGGTGGGAATCAGGACACCGAAGAACGCCGCGGCGCCACCGGCCAGCAGCGCCATCGCCGCCAGCACCCCCAGGGGGCGGGGCACGTTCCGGCCCTCGGCCCAGCGGACCAGCGGGTCCAGCCCCAGCGCGATGAACAGCGCGACGGCGATCCAAATCATCAACTGGCCGACGTTCGTCAGGATGAAGTACCCCAACAGCGCCAGGCCCACCCCCACGGCCCCCAGGAACCCGGTGGCGATGGGGTGGCTGGACCACGAGGTGAAGCTTGCCGCTTCCTCCGGGCCACCGTCCTCGGGTTCGGGCGGGACGGCATACCGCGACCGGCGTCCGAGCGGCGCCAGGGCCGCCACCAGCCGGCGGAACCGGCCGGGAAGCGGTTCCGCGGCGGCAGGCACTGCGGGCTCGGCCGGCTGGACCGGCGGCAGCTCGGACAAAGGGGCTTCCGGCCCGTTCCCGCCGGCGGCAGGCCCGGGCTCCGTACCGGCCCCGTTCCCGGCGGAATCGGCTGGTGGCGGCTGTCCCTGGTCGTCGTTCGTCACCCTTCCGAGCCTACCCCCGCCCGCGGGGGCGGCCGTGGTCCCGGACACGCTCGGGAACCGAGGCCTTGTCCGATTCGTTACCCTTGAGTTGTGGGCCGTCCGCCGCCATGAGTGGAGTCCGGCCGCCCCGGGACTGGAACAGACCCCGAATCCGACCCAGCCGTGAGGTGTATTGTGCGATTGCTGATATCCGTGTTGTCCATCCTGCTTGGTGCAGTGGCCCTTGTGGTCGGCATCGGGCAGAAGACCTTCTGGGCGCCACCGGAGATCGCCACGGCAACGCTGGCCGTCCCCCTCGAGGGCGCCCCCGTGACGGTGGTCGGACCCGGCGTGGCTTCCGTGCCCGGTTCACCGGCCGACATTGCCATCGACGCGGACGGCGAGTTCACGCTGTCCCTGGGCAGGTCGGCCGACGTCGACGCCTGGGTCGGCAACGCCGCCCACAACACCATTTCCGGAGTGGACGCCGAACAGGGAACCCTGGTCGCGGCACACACCGCAGGCGACGCCACGGTTCCGAACCCCCAGGATTCCGACCTGTGGGTGGCCACGCAAAGCGCCGAAGGGCACCTGGTGCACCAGTGGACCGAGCCGGCCGAGGGCGACTGGTCCCTGCTGATCGCCGCTGACGGCACCCAGCCCGCGCCCACCGCGGTCACCGTCTCCTGGCCCAACGACGCCAGCACCCCCTTCGCCGTTCCGCTGATGATCGTCGGCGCCCTGCTGCTCATCTTCGGCATCGCCCTCGCGTTCGGCATGCGCCGCGGCGGCGGGGGATCCCGGCCGGGCGGCCGCCGCTCCGTGGGAGGCACCCCGGCCGGCGGCCGCGGCTTCGAGGAGGCCGCGTTCGGCGGCGCTCCCACCGGCCCCATCGGCACGGTGGGCGGCAAGCCCGCGAGCGACGCTCCCACCGGCCTCATCGACACGGTCGGCGGGAAGCCCTCCGGCGAGGCTCCCACCGGTCCCATCGGCACGGTCGGCGGGAAGCCCTCCGGCGAGGAGCCTGAGGGCCGCGGCGAACCGCCCGTCGTCCGCCGCGCCGCCACCCGGATCGCCGCCGTCGCCGCGGCCGCCGCCCTGGCCGTGCTGCCGGCGGTGCCGGCACAGGCGCAGCTGCAGGCAACCCCCACGCCGTCGCCGTCCTCCGGACCGGCCAGCGAGTCCGCGGCTCCCGAGGACTCCTACCCGGTGCTGCTGCAGCCCCAGCTGGAACGCATCCTTGAATCGGTGGTGGGCGCCGTGGAAGAGGGGGACAAGTCCAAGGACGCCGGCAAGCTCGAGGACCGCGTGGGCGGCAACGCCCTGGAACTGCGCAAGGCGAACTACGCGCTGCAGGCCAAGGGCGCCGACATTGAGGCGCCGGTGCCGTTGGCCGCTTCCCCGGTCCGTTCGGCCGCCGTCACCACCACCACCGAGTGGCCCCGCACCGCCATGGCCGTGACGTGGGTCAAGGACGCCAAGGTGCCGCAGGTCCTGGTCCTGCGGCAGGACTCGGCCCGCGACAACTACAAGCTGGTCTCCGGCCCGTCGGCCCTGCCCGGCTCCTCCTTCCCCGGCATCGCCGTCGGCGACACCTCGGTGCGCACCCTCCCGTTGGACGCCGAACTCTCCCATACCCCCAAGGACGCCGTGCAGGCCGTGGCGGACTACCTGAGCGACGCCAATTCGGACGCCAAGGACAAGGTCCAGGACAACGTCTTCATCTCCTCCATGCACAAGGCGCAGGACGACCTGAAGGAAGCCAACAAGAACGCGAACATCAAGTTCTCGCGCAGCGTGGACGAGAAGCAGACCGTTGCCCTGTCCACCCCCGACGGCGGCGCCCTGGTCACCGCCTACGTGACCAGCACGGTCACCAGCACCCCGAAGGAGGAGGGCGGAACCATCCAGCTCGACGTGCTGAGCCACGCTTCCGCCGGGGAGGGTTCCACCGACAAGGGAGTGGACGTGGTCTACGGGGAGCCGATGGTCCTCTACGTTCCCGCCAGCGGCAGCCAGGACAAGATTTCCATGCTTGCCGCGGACGACGTCTTCCTCTCCGCCAAGGTGAAGTAGCCGCGCCGGCCGGGCGCGGCGGGGGCGCGCCGACGACGGGGCCCGGCGACGCGGCGGCATAGAGTAGGACCATGACCACCACGCCCGAACCCGCAGCGCCCGCCTCCCGGGGCGCAGTCGACCTGTCCGCCTTCGGCCATGCCGCACCCGCTCCGGGCCCTGCGGCCGCGCCCGCTCCGGCTGCCGCCCCGGGCGGCGCCCAGCCCCCGGCCGGTTCCTGGTCCCGCGCCGTGGGCCAGCAGGACTTCGCCGACCTGATGCAACTGTCCTCTCGCGTCCCGGTCGTCGTTTCCCTGGGCAGCGCCCGGCTTCCGGCATCCGCCGAGATCGACGCCGTGCTGGCCGCCGCCGTCGACGCCCAGGCCGGACGCCTGGTCCTGGCGACCGTGGACACCGACCGCGAGCCGGCGATTGCCCAGGCCTTCCGCATCCAGCAGGTCCCCGCCGTCGTCGCCCTGCTCAACGGCCAGCCCGTGCCGATGTTCCAGGGAGTGGCCGCGCCGGAGGAGATCCGCGCGCTGCTGGAGGAACTGCTCCAGCTGGGCGTGCAGCACGGCGTGGCCGGCACCGTTCCGCCCTTCGGCGAGGGCGCGGAGGAGCCGGCCCTGCCGCCGCTGCACCAGAAGGCGATCGAGGCCATCGACGCCGGCGACTTCGAGGCCGCCGCGGCCGCCTACCGCCAGGCGCTCGCGGAGAAGCCCAACGACGCCGACGCGCAGACCGGCCTGAGCCAGGTCGGCCTGCTGCAGCGCACCGCCGACCTGGACCTGCAGGCCGTGCGCCAGGCCGCCGCCGACCAGCCGGACGGGCTCGCCGAACAGCTCGCGGTCGCCGACCTCGACGTCGCGGGCGGGCACGTGGAGGACGCCTTCGCCCGCCTGGTCGCCTTCATCGGCCGCCATGCCGGCGAGGAGCGCGAGGCGGCCCGCGAGCGCCTGGTGGAGCTCTACGCCGTGGTCGGCGTCCAGGATCCCCGCGTCGTCAAGTCCCGCCAGGCCCTGGCCCGCGTCTTGTTCTAGCGGTCCGCTTCCGGCCTCCCGGGTACTCCCCGGGAGGGAGTCGCGGGCGCGGATTCCTCACTTCGGATGACGCGGGGACGTCCTGCCCGCTGCTAGCGTCGGTGCCATGACCACGCCATCGAGCACACCGCCGGCCACGCCGCCCACCACGCCCCCTGCCGCGCCCGCGATCGCGATCCGCGGCCTCGGCAAGCGCTTCGCGGACAAGGTTGCCGTCAACGGCATTTCCCTGGACGTGCCCGCGGGGTCCTTCTACGGTCTGGTCGGCCCCAACGGTGCCGGCAAGACGACGGCCCTGTCCATGGCCACGGGCCTGTTGCGCCCCGACGCCGGCCAGGTCTGGGTGCACGGCACCGACGTGTGGGCCGACCCGCTCCACGCCAAGGCGCTGATGGGTGTCCTGGCCGACGGCGTGCGCCTGTTCGACCGGCTCACCGGACGCCAGCTGGTCACCTACGCGGGCCTGCTGCGCGGCATGGACCGGGACACGGTGGCCGCCCGCGCCGAGGACCTGCTGCGCGTGCTCGGGCTCGAGGAGTCGGCCGGCAAGCTGGTCGTCGACTATTCGGCCGGCATGACCAAGAAGATCGCCCTCGCCACCGCCCTGATCCATGCCCCGCGCGTGCTGGTGCTGGACGAGCCGTTCGAGGCCGTGGACCCCGTCTCCGCCGCGAACATCCGCGAGATCCTCGCCGACTACGTGGCCCACGGCGGAACCGTGGTGGTCTCCAGCCACGTGATGGACCTGGTCCAGCGCATGTGCTCCCACGTGGCCGTGATCGCCGGGGGAAACCTGCTGGCGGCGGGCACCGTGGACGACGTCCGCGACGGCGGGAGCCTCGAGGACCGTTTCGTCGAACTCGTCGGCGGCCGCTCCAACACCGAGGGGCTGTCGTGGTTGCACACCTCCTGAAGCTCAAGGCCACCCTGCTGCGCAACGGTTTCCGGCGCAGCCCCTGGCAGCTGGTCGGCGTGGTCGCCGGCGGCCTCTACGGATTGTTCGTGGTCGCGATGCTCTGCGTCGGGCTCTTCTACCTCGGCGGCACCGAGCCCGGGTTCGCCGCCACCATCCTGGTGCTGGCCGTCTCCGCCGCCGTGCTGGGCTGGGCGCTGATCCCCGTCCTGGCCACCGGCGTGGACCTGACCCTGGACCCCGCCCGCTTCACCACGTTCACGGTCAGGCCTTGGGAACTGGTAGCAGGGCTGCTGCTCAGCGGCTTCATCGGCATCCCGGGTCTGGTGACGCTGCTCCTCTTCGTGGGCCAGGCGCTGGCGTGGCGCCAGGTCCCGGCCGCGGCGGTCCTGGCCGTGCCCTGCGGCGTGCTGGCCGCGGTCCTGTGCCTGGCGCTGGCCCGGCTGACCACGACGGCGGCCGCGGCCCTGACCTCCAGCCGCCGCTTCCGCGACGTGGCGGGCGTGCTGCTGATCGTGCCGCTGATCATGCTCGGTCCCGTCTTCAGCCTCATCTCGGAAGGGTTCGACGATGCCATGGCGTGGCTGCCGCGCGTGGCGGCCGGGCTGGGCTGGACGCCGCTGGGCTCCTTCGCAGCCGTGCCCGCGGACGTGGCGGCCGGGGCTTGGGGCACGGCCGCCGCACGCTTTGCGCTGTCGCTGGCGTACCTGGCCGCCGTCGTCGTGCTCTGGAAGCGCGCCCTGGAGCAGGCGCTGGAGACCCCGCCGCAGGGCCCCCGCGGCGGCAAGGCCACGGAGGGCCTGGGCACGTTCGCCCGCTTCCCCGCCACGCCATGGGGCGCCGTGGCGGCCCGCTGCCTGCTCTACTGGCGCCGGGATCCACGCTACGCCGTGTCGATCCTGATCGTCCCGCTGCTGCCGGTGATGATGTGGATCGGTTCCTCGCAGGCCGGAAGCCCGGCGATCATGCTCTGGCTCGGACCGATCGTGGCGATCCTGCTGGCCTTCAGCATCTCCGCCGACATCTCCTACGACAGCACGGCTTTCGCGCTGCACGCCACCAGCGGCGTCCGCGGGGTGCACGACCGGCTCGGCCGGATGGTGGCCTGCGCCGTGTTTGCGCTGCCGGTCGTCCTGGCAGCTGTGGTGCTGCCGCTGGTGCTGCTGGGCGAGGCCCGCCTGCTGCCGGGCGTGCTGGGGCTCTCGCTCGGCGCCCTGGCCAGCGGCTTCGGGGTCTCCTCCGTGGCCTCGGCCCGCTACACCTACGCCGTCCCGCAGCCGGGGGACAGCCCGTTCAAGAACCCGCCCGGCGCCGGGATGCGGATGGTGATCGTGCAGTTGGCGACCATGACGGTGATGGGCCTGCTGCTGCTGCCGCCGCTCGCGCTGCTGGTCGCGCAGCTGATGACCGGGAACGCCGCCTTCGGCTGGGCGGGACTGGTCGTGGGTCCGGCGCTGGGTGCCGTGCTGCTGGTGGCCGGGCTGCGGCTGGGCGGGCGCTGGTACGATGCCCGGGTCCCGGAGCTGATGCAGGCCACAGTCCTGAACAAGTAACCGGTAGCGTCCACCGCCCTCCCGCCCCTCGCTTCGCTCGCGGCGGGGCCCTCGGCCGGTAGACTGGGACGCATGAGCCTTCCCCCGGATCCCTTCAACGACCCGCGCGACCCGAACTCCACCGGTGGCGGCACCGCCACGATCGAGCGCCAGGAAGAGCGCCAACTGATCGAACCCGGGGATGCGGAACGCTTCGCGCACTACGTGCGCAAGGAGAAGATCATGGAGTCGGCGCTGACCGGCGAACCCGTGATCGCGCTCTGCGGCAAGGTCTGGGTTCCCGGGCGCGACCCGAACAAGTTCCCGGTCTGCCCCGACTGCAAGGCCATCTACGAGGGCCTGCGCACCGGGGGCGGCGGGGGCAAGGACGACGGCGGCAAGTAGCCGGCCGTGTCGATGGGACGGGTCCGGCCCGTCCCCGCGTAGGATTGAACACCGCCGGCGGTCGCCGGCAACCACACACGCCACCGAGCGTTTCTAGGAGGTCGGCCGTGGGCGATGCCCTGTTCACTTTGGGCGGGAGCATGCCACCGGCATATCCCGAGCGCGCAGCGTGGGGCACCGCCCCCAAGCTGCGCCAGTGGCAGGCGGAGGCACTGGAGCTGTACTTCAGCCAGGCCCCGCAGGACTTCCTGGCGGTGGCGACCCCCGGTGCCGGCAAGACGACGTTTGCGCTGCGCGTGGCGAAGATGCTGGTCGACGCCGGCACCGTGAACCGCATCACCGTCGTCGCGCCCACCGATCACCTCAAGAGCCAGTGGGCGGACGCCGCCGCCCGCATCGGGATCTCCATCGACCCGAACTTCAAGAACTCCGACGGCCGCCATGGCGCCGGGTACATCGGCGTCGCGGTCACGTACGCCCAGGTGGCCTCCAAGCCGTTGCTGCACCGGGCGAAGACCGAGGCCGCCCGGACGCTGGTCATCCTCGACGAGATCCACCACGGCGGCGACGCGCTCAGCTGGGGCGACGGCATCCGCGAGGCGTTCGAGCCGGCCACCCGCCGGCTGGCGCTGACCGGCACCCCGTTCCGCTCCGACACCGCGCCGATCCCGTTCGTCGAGTACGCCGAGGACAAGGACGGCATCCGCCGCTCCAAGGCGGACTACACCTACGGCTACGGCAACGCGCTCAAGGACCACGTGGTCCGTCCGGTGCTGTTCATGGCCTACTCCGGTTCCATGCGCTGGCGCACGTCCGCCGGCGAGGAGATGGAGGCCCAGCTCGGCGCGGGCTTCACCAAGGACATCACCGCCCACGCCTGGCGCACCGCGCTGGACCCGCAGGGCGAATGGATCCCCTCCGTCCTGGCCGCCGCCGACCGGCGCCTGACCGAGGTCCGCCGCACCGTGCCTGACGCCGGTGCGCTGGTCATCGCCACCGACCACGACGACGCCCGCGCCTACGCCGACCAGCTCAAGCGCATCACGGGGGAGAAGATCACCGTGATCCTCTCCGACGACGCCAAGGCCTCGGCGAAGATCGACGAGTTCTCCGCGGGGGATTCGCGCTGGATGGTGGCGGTGCGCATGGTGTCTGAAGGCGTCGACGTGCCCCGCCTGTGCGTGGGCGTCTACGCCACCAGCACCTCCACCCCGCTGTTCTTCGCCCAGGCGATCGGGCGCTTCGTGCGCTCGCGCAAGCGCGGCGAGGTCGCCTCCGTGTTCCTGCCCTCGGTGCCGACGCTGATGGAACTGGCCAACCAGATGGAACTCGAGCGCGACCATGCCCTGGACCGCCCGGAGCAGCACGCCGAGGACCCCGACTTCGTTCCCGAAGAGGCCCTGATGGACGAGGCGAACCGCGAGGACAAGGCCTCCGATTCGCTCACCAAGCAGAAGTTCGAGGCCCTGCACTCGCAGGCCTCCTTCGACAGGGTGCTGTTCGACGGCGGCGAGTTCGGCACCGGAGGCGCCGTCGGCTCCGAGGAGGAGCAGGACTTCCTCGGCATCCCCGGCCTGCTGGACGCGGACCAGGTGGGCGTGCTGCTGCGCCAGCGCCAGCTGGACCAGGTCACCCGCCGCCGCAACCGGCCGGCGGCGCACGCGGAGGAATCGGCGGCCGACGTCGTCGACCACCGCCAGCTGCTGGACCTGCGCAACCAGCTGTCCAAGAACGTCTCCGCCTGGAGCGCCCGCACCGGAACCCCGCACGGGATGATCCACAACAAGCTGCGCGAGGTCTGCGGCGGCCCGGCGGTCGCCCAGGCCAACGCGGACCAGCTGAACCGGCGCCTGTCCAAGCTGCAGGACTGGTTCGTCGGGCGCAAGTAGTTCATCGGGCGCAAGTAGCGCCCGGCGGGTCAGGCCTCGTCGACGTATTCGGTGGGGATGACCGGCTCGCCGCGGTGCAGGCGACGGGCGATGCCGGGCATTTCCTGGATGCTGTCGTGGTGGCGCTGCGTGGCCCGCACGACCCCCTCGGCTCCGGTCCAGCCCGGCAGCACCTCGCCGCCGCGGACGAACTGGCGCAGCAGCAGCCGGTCGTTGGCGTCGGCCAGCGGGACCTCGCCGATGCCGACCAGCTCGGCGGTGGCCCGGCCGCGCTCGTTGAGCCGGCGCAGCGCGAATTTGCGCCCCCCGACGCTGCCCTTGCCCTTGGCGGCCTTCGCCACGTCGCCCCAGGCGCCGTCGTCGTTCTGGCGGCTGACCAGCTTGTACACCATGGACGCGGTGGGGGCCCCGGACCCGGTCACCAGCGCGGTGCCGACGCCGTAGGCATCCACCGGCGCGGACTGCAGGGCGGCGATCGCGTGCTCGTCCAGGTCGGAGGTCACCATGATGCGGGTGTCCTCGTTGCCGAGGTCATCGAGCAGGTCGCGCACCCAGCGCGCCTGCTCCACCAGGTCCCCGGAGTCCAGGCGCACGGCACCCAACTCCGGGCCGGCCACCTCGACGGCGGTGCGCACGCCCTGCTCGACGTCGTAGGTGTCCACCAGCAGCGTGGTGTCCGCGCCGAAGGAGGCGACCTGCGCCTCGAAGGCCGCGCGCTCGGAATCGTGCAGCAGCGTGAAGGCGTGCGCTGCGGTGCCGATGGTCTTCACCCCGTAGCGGAGCCCGGCCTCCAGATTCGAGGTGCTGCCGAACCCGGCGATGACCGCCGCCCGGGCCGCGGCCACCGCGGACTCCTCGTGGGTGCGCCGCGAGCCCATCTCCACGCAGGGGCGGGAACCGGCGGCGGCGCACATCCGCGACGCGGCCGAGGCGATCGCGGAGTCGTGGTTGAGCACCGACAGGATGAACGTCTCCAGCACGCAGGCCTCGGCGAACGTCGACTCGACGATCAGCACGGGGGAGCCCGGGAAGTAGATCTCTCCCTCCGCGTACCCGTGGATGTCCCCGGTGAACCGGAAATCCGCCAGGTAGTCCAGGGTCTGCCGGTCCACCACGTTGGCCCGCTCCAGGAACTCCAGCTGCTCCTGGCCGAAGCGGAAGTGCTCCAGCCCCTCGAGGATGCGCCCGGTGCCGGCCACCACGCCGTAGCGCCGGCCCTCCGGCAGGCGGCGGGCAAAGACCTCGAACACCGACTGGCGCTGCGCCGTCCCCGCCCGGAGCGAGGCCTGGAGCATCGTCAGCTCGTAGTGGTCGGTGAAGAGCGAGGTGGGCTGCTGCCACATGGCGGGGGGACTCCTCGGGTCGGGGTGCGTGCGAAGGGACGGCCCCGCGCGCGAACGGCAGGGCGGCCCCGCAACACACTCTATCCGGGGCGCCCGCGGGATCCGGCGCCTCGCCGGAACCCGCCGCGGACGTAGAATGGGGGCATGCCAATTGCGACCGCGCGGACCGATGTCCTGCCCCGCCCGGAGACGGAGGGGGCGACCCTGACCGAGACCCCCTACGTCCTGATCGTCTGGAACGACCCGGTCAACCTCATGAGCTACGTCAGCTTCGTCTTCCGCAGCCACTTCGGCTACAGCGAGGCCAAGGCGAACGAGCTGATGCTCGAGGTCCACCACCAGGGCCGCTCCGTGGTGTCCACGGGCACCCGGGAAAAGATCGAGGCTGACGTCGCGGCCATGCACGGCTACGGCCTCTGGGCCACCTTCCAGCGGGCGGACCAGGCCTGAACCGTGGCAAAGGCATTCAAGAACACCCGCCGCGGCATCACCTGCGAACTGGAGAAGGCCGAGCGCGACCTGCTGCGCGGCCTCTTCCAGGACATCGTCACCCTGCTGGAGCCCGAGCGCACCGACGACGAGGACCCGCTCTGGGCCCTCGTGGGCATGGACCCCAACGCCCATGCCGAGCACTTCCCGGTCCCGCGCGACCGCGCCGAACTGCGCCTGCTGCCCGATGCTGTCCAGGGCGACGCCGACGCCTCCCTGGAGTTCCGCCGGCTCACCGAACGCGGGCTGCGCGAACGCAAGGTTGGGGGCCTGCGCGCCGCCGCGCTTGCCGTCGAAACCTCGCCGCTGCTGCTGTCCCCGCCGGCCGCCGCGCAGTTCGCCGCGGCCCTGAACGACGTGCGCCTGGTCCTGGCCGAACGGCTGGGCCTGGAAACCGAGGACGATGCCGAGCGCATCCACGACATCGACGACTGGAGCGGGGCGGACACCGTCGAGGAGTACCTGGCGCTGGTCTACAACTTCGTCACCTGGCTGCAGGAATCCCTGATGCAGGCCCTGCTGCAGACCCTGTGAGCGCGGTCCCGGACACGGCCGCCCCCCGGGACGCCATGTACGGCGGGGCGGCCGCGACGCAGTATTCTCGGTAGACCATGACTACTGCTTCCGGCCCGCGCCCCACCGCGGAGACGGCGACTTCGCCGCGTGCCGCGGCGCCCCTGGGAATCTTCGATTCCGGCGTCGGCGGCCTCACCGTCTCGCGTGCGATCATCGACCAGCTCCCCTCCGAGTCCACGCTCTACGTCGGCGACACCGCCAACGGGCCCTACGGCCCGCTTCCGATCGCCGAAGTCCGCGCCAACGCGCTGGGCGTGATGGACGAACTCGTCGATTCCGGCGTGAAGCTGCTGGTCATCGCCTGCAACTCGGCCTCCGCGGCGGTGCTGCGCGACGCCCGCGAACGCTACACCGCCCGCTACGGCATCCCCGTGGTGGAAGTGATCCAGCCGGCCGTGCGCCGCGCCGTCGCCGCCACCCGCAACGGCAGGGTCGGCGTGATCGGCACCCTCGCCACCGTCGGCTCGCGCGCCTACGACGACGCCTTCGCCGCCGCGCCCCACCTGGAGATCGCCTCCGCGGCCTGCCCACGCTTCGTCGAGTTCGTCGAGCAGGGCATCACCACCGGGCCGGAACTGCTGGAGACCGCCGAGGAGTACCTGGCCCCGCTCAAGCGCGCCGGCGTGGACACCCTGGTCCTGGGCTGCACCCACTACCCGCTGCTCACCGGCATCATCTCCTACGTGATGGGCGACGGCGTCACCCTGGTCTCCAGCGCCGAGGAGACGGCCAAGGACGTCTACGGGGCCCTGCTGCGCAACGGCCTGTCCCGTCCCGGCGGGACCGAGCCCACCCACCACTTCATGGCCACCGGGGACGCCGCCTCGTTCGAGGTGCTCGCCCGCCGCTTCCTGGGCCCCGAGGTGCTCGGCGTCGAGCAGGTCGACCACGTGTCCGCCCGCTATCCCACCGGGTCCCTGGCGCGCGTCACCCCCGAGATGATCGCCCGGGCCAAGGCCCGCAGCGGCGGCCCGCGGCCCGCGGACCCGCCCTTCAGCCCGCGCTCGGACAGCGCCGCCAGCGTCCCGGGAGGACTCGCATGAAGCTGACCATCATCGGCTGCACCGGATCGTTTCCGGGGCCCGGCTCACCCGCCTCCTGCTACCTGGTGACGGCGCACGACGGCGAGCGGCCGTGGCGGATCCTGCTGGACCTGGGCAGCGGTGCCCTGGGCGTCCTGCAGCGCTACGCCGACATCAAGGACCTCGACGGCATCTTCGTGTCCCACCTGCACCCGGACCATTGCATGGACCTGTGCGGCCTGCACGTGGCCATCCACTGGGATCCTGCCGGATGGGGCCGCGACCGCATGCTGGTGTGGGGCCCGGCCGCGACCGCGGACCGGATCGCCACCGCCTACGGGCTGCCGCTGGACCCGGGCATGCACGAGGACTTCGACTTCCGTTCCTGGACGCCGCGTGAGCCGGTCCGGATCGGCCCCTTCACCATCACCCCCTACCCGGTGCGCCACCCCATCGAGGAGGCCTACGCCCTGCGCGTGGAGGCGACCGAGCCGCTGGCCGACGGCAGCATCCGCACCTCGGTGCTGGCGTACTCCGGCGACACGGACACCTGCGCGGAGCTGGTCGAGTCCGCCCGCGAAGCGGACATGTTCCTCTGCGAGGCGGCGTTCGAGGAGGGCCGCGACGACGCCATCGACGGCGTGCACCTGACCGGCAAGCGGGCCGGCCAGATGGCCACCGAGGCGGCCGCGCGGCGCCTGCTGCTGACGCACATCCCGGTCTGGACGGACATTAACACCGTCGTCGACGAGGCCAAGGAGGTCTACGACGGCTCGATCGCCGTGGCGGTCTCCGGGGTGACCTACGGCGTGTGGACGGGGGACCGGCTGGGCGATCCGAAGACCGGGTCCGTCCGGGCCGTCCCCAATCCGCCGGGCACCTAGCCTCGGCGCCCCAAAGCGTCGTCGGCGCCTCCCCAACCTCGCTGCGCTCGGCCGGCGCCCCAAAGCGTCGTCGGCGCCTCCCCAACCTCGCTGCGCTCGGCCGGGGCCCCTCGGCGCCTAGACTTGGGTCCATGACTCAGCAATCCGTTCCTTCCTCCGCCGTGCGTGCCGACGGGCGCACCCCCGACCAGTTGCGTCCCATCAGCATCACCCGCGGCTGGTCCGCCCAGGCCGAAGGCTCCGCGCTGATCGAGTTCGGCAACACCCGTGTGCTGTGTACCGCCTCCTTCACCGAGGGCGTGCCGCGCTGGCTCAAGGGCGAGGGCCGCGGCTGGGTGACCGCCGAGTACGCGATGCTCCCGCGCGCCACCAACACCCGCTCCGACCGCGAGTCGGTCAAGGGCAAGGTGGGCGGGCGCACCCACGAGATCTCCCGGCTGATCGGCCGCTCGCTGCGCTCCATCATCGACACCAAGGCCCTGGGCGAGAACACGATCGTGCTGGACTGCGACGTCCTGCAGGCCGACGGCGGCACCCGCACCGCCGCCATCACCGGCGCCTATGTCGCCCTGGCCGAGTCGATCCGGTGGGCCCGGGCGAAGAAGATCGTCAAGGCCAACGCGCAGGTGCTCAAGGACACCGTCGCCGCCGTGAGCGTGGGCATCATCGACGGCGTCCCGATGCTGGACCTGCCCTACGTCGAGGACGTGCGCGCCGAGACCGACATGAACGTCGTGGTTACCGGCAGCGGACAGTTTGTCGAGGTGCAGGGCACCGCCGAGGGCGCGCCCTTCGACCGCGACGAACTCAACGCACTGCTGGACCTGGCCCTGGCCGGGACCGCGGAACTGTCCCGCATCCAGCGCGAGACGCTGGCGGAGACGGCATGAGCGGCGCCCCCGTGCTGGTACTGGCCACCCGCAACCAAGGCAAGCTGCGCGAGCTGCGCGACCTGCTGCGCGGGCAGGTCCCCGGTCTGGACGTGGACACCCAGGTCATCGACGCCGAGTCCGCAGGCGCCCCGGACGTCGCCGAAACCGGGAAGACCTTCGCCGAGAACTCGCTGCTCAAGGCTCGCGCCGTGGCCGAGGCCACCGGGCTGGTCGCCATTGCCGATGACTCCGGCCTGGCCGTGGACGTCCTTGGCGGCGCGCCCGGGATCTTCTCCGCCCGCTGGGCCGGGACCCACGGCAACGACGCCGCCAACCTGCAGCTGCTGCTGGACCAGCTCTCCGACATCGGCGAGGAGCACCGCGGGGCGGCGTTCGTCTGCGCCGCGGCACTGGCCGTGCCGGGCGGCACGGAGCACGTCGAATCCGGCCGCCTCGAGGGCACCCTGTTGACCGCGCCGCGGGGCAGCGGCGGCTTCGGCTACGACCCGATCCTGCGGCCGGCCGGACTGGACGTCAGCTGCGCCGAGCTCACCTCGGAGGAAAAGAACGCCATCAGCCACCGCGGCCAGGCGTTCCGGGCGCTGCTGCCGCACATTGTCGCCGCCCTGGGAGCCGCGGCGCCGGAGGACACCGACGACCGGCCCGAGGCCGGGTAGCCGGCGTGAGTCGTTGGCCACACGCCCTCAGGCCGTGCGGCCAACCTCCAGCCGGGTAGGGCACACTGGATGGTGATGAATACGACGATCATGACCCAAGCTGCCCAGGACCCTGCCGCATCGGGCGGCTTCCTCACCGACCTCGCGGACTGGGCGGTGGGGCTGATGGAGGTCATCGGCGCCCCGGGCGCCGGACTGGCGATCGCGCTGGAGAACCTGTTCCCGCCGCTGCCGTCCGAGGTCATCCTGCCGCTGGCCGGCTTCACCGCCAGCCGCGGCTCGTTCACCCTTTTCGAGGCGCTGTTCTGGACCACCCTGGGGTCGATCCTCGGCGCCGTCGCGCTGTATTGGGTGGGCCGGGCGCTGGGCCGCGAACGCACCCGGTGGCTGTTCGCGAAGCTGCCGCTGGTCGACGTCAACGACGTGGACAAGGTGGAGTCCTGGTTCGACCGCCACGGCGCCAAGGCCGTGTTCTTCGGCCGCATGATCCCCATCTTCCGCAGCCTGATCTCCATCCCGGCTGGCGTCACCGCCATGCCCCAGTGGAAGTTCATCGGACTCACCAGCCTGGGCAGCCTGATCTGGAACTCGATCTTCGTGCTGGCCGGCTTCTACCTGGGCGAGAGCTGGCACCTCGTGGAGGAGTACGTCGGCGTCTTCCAGAAGATCGTCATCGTTGCCGTGGTGCTCTACCTGGCGTTCTTCGTCTTCAACAAGATCCGCAAGGCCCGCGCCAAGCGCGCCGCCCACGTTTCCCCCGAGTGAGCGCCGCGGGCATGGCATACGACTTCACCGCGATCGACTTCGAGACGGCCAACGGATTCCGCGGCTCCGCCTGCAGCGTCGGCCTCACCCGGGTCCGCGACGGGCGGATCGTCGAGGAGGGGTACTGGCTCATGCGCCCGCCGGAGGGCTACGACCACTTCGACCCGCGCAACGTGCAGATCCACGGCATCACCCCCGAGGCGGTGGCCGCTTCCCCGCGCTTCGGGGAGGTGTTCGGCCAGATCGCCGGATTCATCGGCACGGACACCCTGGTGGCGCACAACGCGGCCTTCGACCTGGGCGTGATCCGCTCCGCCCTGGAGGTCTCCGAGCTGTCCGGTCCGGCCTACGAGTTCGCCTGCACCGTGAAGCTGTCCCGCAAGAGCTATTCGCTGCCCTCCTACTCGCTGCCGTTCGTGGCCGAGGCGGCGGGTTCGCCGCTGGAAAACCACCACGACGCCGGAGCTGACGCGCGCGCCTGCGCGGGGATCATGATCGACCTGGGCCGCCGGCACGGGGGCGGATCGGTGGCGGCCGTCGCCGCCGAGCTGGGCGTGGCCCTCGGCCACGCCCCGGCCTACACCCCCGGGGACCCGCTGTCCAAGGCGACGGCGGGCGCGAAGGGCTGGCGCAGCGCCGGGCACCAGGTGCCGGCACGGCAGGACTGGGCCCTGTGGCCGCAGGAGGGGGAGAACCCCGACCCCAACCCGGAAGCCGACCCGGCCCATCCGCTGTTCGGGGAGCTGGTGGTGTTCACCGGCAACCTGGCCATCAGCCGCCAGGACGCCAAGAACCGGGCGGCCAACGCGGGAGCCCACACGGCCAGTCGCGTCACCCGCTCCACCACGGTCCTGGTGGTCGGCGACGGCTTCGCCGCAGCCGACCTGCGCACCGGGCGCCTGACCGCCAAGGCCCAGCGCGTGCTGCGCATGCAGGAGACCGGGACGCCGATCTCCATCCTCTCCGAGGGGGAGTTCCTCCAGATGGTCGGGGGATCCTGGCCGCAGGGCCTCTAGCCCGATGGGCGCCCCCGCCCTGGGGCGGTTCTTCGCCTTCCCCAACCCCGTGAACGAATACGCGGCGCGCCTCACCGCGGCCCTGGTCCTGGTCTTCGGCCTGGCCATCGCCGCCACCGGGGCGGGGTGGCTGCTGTGGGTGCTGGCGTTCGGCTTCCTGCTGCGGGTGCTGTGGGGGCCGCGGTTCTCCCCGCTCGCGCTGTTGGCCACCCGGGTGATCGCTCCCCGGCTGGGCCGCACGCGGCTGGTGCCCGGTCCGCCCAAGCGCTTCGCCCAGGGCGTGGGCCTGGTGGTGAGTCTGGCGGCCGCGGTGCTGTTCACGGCGGGGCTGGAGACCGCCGCGTGGGTGACCCTGGCCGCGCTGCTGGCGGCCGCCGCACTGGAGGCCTTCGCGGGGTTCTGCCTCGGCTGCGCGATCTTTGCCCGGTTCCGGGCCGCCGCTCGTTAACACAGCCACAACACAGCAATAACACAGGAATAACACTTCCTTAACGCCCGATGGCTTCCAATGGCAGGGAGCATTCGCAAACACCTGGTTGGAAATCTCGCACACATCTAGTTGGGGCAGGTGCGGCCACCCGTGGCCGGCACCGTTGGGGGTAAGGGGACCGCCATGACCGCACGACATGAGGCAATCGGCTGCGCACCGGAATGGGTGGCCCGGATCCAAACGGGGGCGTGGACATGAGCGCGCCGGCAGGACGGCGGGGCCGGCACCAGTCGAACCTACGGATGCCTGCCACGAGGCCGGGACCGGGCGGCGGAGGGCGCCATCGGCTGGCATGGCCCGCAGATGGGCCGGCGGACGGGCCGGCGGCTCCGGTCGGGGTACTGCTGCCGGGGGTCCCGGCCGGGGTGCGGTGGCGTGCGGGGCAACGGCTGGAGGGCTTGTTCGAGCTGCGGTGCGATGCGCTGGCGGATCGGCTGGCGGTGGACGGTCCGGAAATCTCACTGACGTACGGGCAGTTGGATATGCGGGCGAACCGGCTGGCCAGATACCTGGCCGCGTGCGGGGTGCGTCCGGGGGACCGGGTGGCCCTGCTCTTCGACCAGCCGGTGCGTTCCTACGTCGCGCTGCTGGCCGTGTTGAAGGCCCGGGCCGCGTTCGTGCCGCTGGACCCGGGCTTTCCCGATGACCGGCTGGCGTACATCGTTTCCGACGCCGGTGCCGGCTTCGTCCTCACCCTCTCGGGACTGCGCAACCGGGTTGCCGGCACCGGGGCGCGGGTCGTCTGCCTGGACGAGGAGGACGCACAGGTCGCCGGCCAGGACCCGGCGCGGCTTTCGGTGACCGCCGACAGCGACGGCGGCCCCGACGAGCTGGCCTACATCATCTACACCTCAGGTTCCACCGGCCGTCCCAAGGGCGTGGCCGTGGAGCACCCGAGCATCTGCAACTTCGTGCAGGTCGCGGCCGAGACCTACGGCTACCGGGCAAGTGACCGTGTCTACCAGGGCATGACCATCGCCTTCGACTTTTCGATGGAGGAGATCTGGGTGCCCTGGATGGTCGGGGCCACCCTGGTGCCCAAACCGGCCGGCACCAGCCTGCTGGGCATGGACCTGGGCCAGTTCCTGCGCGAGATGAAGATCACCGCCATGTGCTGCGTGCCCACCCTGCTGGCCACGCTCGACGAGGACCTGCCGGACCTGCGCTTCCTGCTGGTCTCCGGCGAAGCGTGCCCGCGCGACCTCGTTGCCCGCTGGCACCGCCCGGGGCGGCGCTTCCTGAACGTCTACGGACCCACCGAGGCCACCGTCACCGCCACTTGGGACGTGGTGCACCCGGACAAGCCGGTGACCCTCGGGACGCCGCTGCCGTCCTATACCGCCGTCATCCTGGACACTGACGAGGCCCGGGCCCTGCCCCCGGGCGAGACGGGCGAGATCGGCATCGCCGGCATCGGCCTGGCCCGCGGCTACGTCAACCGGGACGAACAGACCGCCAAGGCCTTCATCCCCGACTTCCTCGGCATCCCCCACAATCCCTCGGGGCGCATCTACCGCACCGGCGACCTGGGCCGGTTCACCCAGGACGGCACCATCGAATACCTGGGCCGGATCGACACCCAGGTGAAGATCCGCGGCTACCGCATCGAACTGACCGAGATCGAATCCGTCCTGCTCCAGCACCCGGCCATCGCCCAGGCCGTGGTGGACACCCACCAGCCGGCACCCGGCGTGGTCGAGCTGGCCGCCTGGTACACCCTGCGCCATGGAGCCGTCGACCCCGACCCGCGTGACCTGCGCGAACACCTGCGCGAACGGTTGCCGGCCTACATGGTGCCGGCCTACCTGGAGCAGCTGGACAAGATCCCGATGCTGCCCAGCGACAAGGCCGACCGCAAGAACCTCCCGGTTCCCACCCGCTCCCGCATCACCGGCAGCGAAGGCGGGGAGTTCACCGCCCCGGCCACGCCCACCGAAGAACTGCTCGCCCAATGCCTGGGATCCGTGCTGGGCGTGGCGAAGGTCTCGGCCACCGCGCACTTTTTCACGGACCTCGGAGCCAACTCGCTGCTGATGGCCAACTTCTCGGCCCAGCTGCGCAAATCCGGCTTCCCGGAACCGCCGGCCATGCGTGACATCTACCTCTCGCCGACCATCGAGGCGCTCGCCACCGTGCTGGACGCGCGCGCGCTCGAGGCGCCGGCCGAGGAGGCACCGGCCGAGACCGTGCCGGCGTACCGGGTTTCGACGGCGCGGCACGTGCTCTGCGGGGCCGTTCAACTGCTGATCGCGGCCGGCTACAGCTACGTCATGATCTCCCTGGTGATCGGTGCCTTCTTCTGGATCATCGAGGACGCCTACCCCGTCATTGTGATTGAGAAATCCATCGTGTTCGGCATCGGCGCCTTCCTGGTGTTCAGCATCGTCCCCATCCTGCTCAAGTGGATCATCGTCGGCCGCTGGAAGGTCCAGGAGTTCCCGATCTGGGGAATGGCCTATGTCCGCTTCTGGTTCATCAAGAACCTCGTGAACCTCAATCCGTTGCGGATGTTCGCCGGCACCCCGGTCTTCTCCCTGTACCTGCGGGCCCTGGGAGCGAAGATCGGCAAGGGCGTCACCCTCTTCTCGGCGGTGCCGGTGTGCACGGACCTGCTCACCGTCGGCGAGTGGACCATGGCCGCCAAGGACTCGTCATTCACCTGCTACCGGGCGGTCTCAGGCCGGATCCAAACCGGGCCGGTGACCATCGGCAGCAACGTCCTCATCTGTGAACACACCATTCTGGAGATCGACACGACCATGGGGGACGGAGCCCAACTGGGGCATGCCTCCTCGCTGCACCGGGGCCAGTCGGTACCGGCCGGCCAGAGCTGGCACGGCTCCCCGGCCCAGCCGGCGTCGGCCAACTACCGGACGGTCGAACCGGTCACGGACGGAGTCATGCGCCGTCGGGTGCTCTATGGCTTCTGGACGGTCTTCACCCGGTTCGCGATCGTGCTGCCTCTGGCGATGGCCACCCTGGCCCTGGTCCTGCCGCCGTTCCTGTCCACGGGCCTGCTGACGGCAACACGGTGGCCCCTGTACATCGAGCTCCTGGGCATCTCCGCGGCGGTGTTCTTTCCCGGCCTCGCCGCGGGCCTGGTCGCGGTGGCCCTCATTCCCCGGCTGCTCAACCTCTTCCTGGCCCCCGGCAAGGTCTACCCGCTGTTCGGCATCCGCTTCGTCATCCAGCGGTGGATCGTGGGCCTGACCAACATCAAGTTCTTCATGCGGGTTTCGGGCGACAGTTCCCTGGTCGTGCACTACCTGGGCCTGATCGGGTACAAGCAGCCCGGCCTGGTGCAGACCGGCTCGAACTTCGGCGTCGCCCTCAAGCAGGACAACCCCCTGCTGTGCACGGTGGGCAGCGGAACCATGGTCTCCGATGCCCTCTCGATCATCAATGCGGACTATTCCAGCACGTCATTCCGCATTTCCCCGGTATCCCTCGGGGCGAGCAGCTTCTTCGGCAACGACATCCCGTATCCTCCGGGAGCCCGCACGGGGAACAACTGCCTTTTTGGCACCAAAGTGATGGTTCCCATCGACGGCCCGCTGCGGGAGGACACCGGCCTGCTCGGCTCCCCGCCCTTCGAGATCCCCCGCTCGGTGGAACGCGACAGCACCTTCGATGAGATGAAGTCGGAGGAGGAACTGCGGGAACGGCTTCCCCTGAAGAACATGCATAACGCGGTGACCCTGGCGCTGTTCCTGCTTGTCCGGTGGATCGGTTTCTACGTGGGCCTGGTGGTGGGGGCCGTGGCCCTGGGCCTGCTCTTCCAGTTCGGTGCCTGGGCGGTGATGGCCGCCGCCGCCGTCCTGCTGTGTTACGCCATTGCCGTCGCCGCGCTGGTGGAGCGCATGTCGCTGGGTTTCAAGCCCATGGTCCCGATGTTCTGCTCCATCTACCAGCCGCAGTTCTGGCGGCACGAACGCTTCTGGAAGCTCAGTGCGGAAGGCCTGGTCCAACTCTTCAACGGCACTCCCTTCAAGCCGCTCATCTGGCGCCTGCTGGGGGTGAAGATTGGCAAGAAGGTCTTTGACGACGGCATCGAAATACCGGAGCGGACGCTGGTCACCATCGGCGATTACTGCACGCTCAACGCCCAAAGCTGCGTCCAGTGCCACTCGATGGAGGACGGGGCCTTCAAGCTGGCCGCCATCAGCATCGGCAACGACTGCACCATCGGTACCAAGGCATTCGTCCACTACAGCGTGGTGATGGGCGACGGTTCCGCGCTGAAGGCGGATTCCTTCCTGATGAAAGGCGAGGAAGTGCCGGAAAACGGGATCTACGGCGGCAACCCGGCCCGCCTCATGGCGGACCGCTCGGCTCGCCGGCAGTTGAGCGCGGCATCGAATTGACTAGGCAAACCACTCGTTAGGAGGGTTCGACATGTCCGACCAATCGTCCCGGCCCGAAACCCCGGCCGCAACGGATCCGCACGACCGCCCCGTGCCGGAAAGCCAAGGAGCCGTCCAGGATCTCCAGGCCCGGCATCCCGGCCTGACCGGCCATGACCATGCAGCGGGAGCGCCCCCGCCGATGGGGCTGGCCATCGCGGCGCTGGTCATCGGCGCCATCTCGTTCCTTGAGGCCTCCGTTCCCGTCATCGGCGTCCTCAGCTTCCTGGCCGGCCCCCTCGCCATCGTTTTCGGCGTGATCGCCCTGCGGAAAAGGCAAAAGAAGGCTTTGGCCATTGCAGGCATCGTGCTCGGCGCCGCAGGGATGCTCATTGCGGGCATCGTCACGATCATGGTCGCCTACTTCGCGAACCAGATCATCGGAACGCATACCGTTCGCTACGTCGTGACCTCGGACCGGCCGGGCACAGTGGCGTACTTCAATGGAACCGAGACGGTGACGGAAGAGATCAACGGCGACTGGCAAAGGGACGTTTCCTTCACCGGCCTGCCCTACGCCTCCTTGTCCGTCGATTCCGAGGGCACGGCAACGCTGGGCTGCCAGGTTTCCATGGACGGCTCGTCCGCCACCACGAATACCGGCACCGGAGAGGTCTCCTGCGTCACCGGCAACATGCAGTTCTGGCACCAGTTACCGGGGCAGTAGCAACCCGCCCCGCCCCCTCCGGGCCCGGTCCCTGGTGGACCGAACGGAGGGGGATTGGAAGGGCGGAAATATACGACCGGACCGCCGATTTGTACATACCCGCCGATGTCTGTATAGTTTTGTCTTGCCGACGCGGGGTGGAGCAGTTCGGTAGCTCGCCGGGCTCATAACCCGGAGGTCAGAGGTTCAAATCCTCTCCCCGCAACGAGATCGAGGTCCGGCCGGAAGAAATTCCGGCCGGACCTCGAGTGCTTTAACGCGGGATCCGGCGACCGGCCCCCTTCCGTCGCGCCGAAGGGGGCCGGTCGCAAAGCTGGATGTACGGCTAGGAGCCGCTGCCCAGGGCCGCCTGGCCGCCGGACTTGAGCGCGGCCAGCCGGGCCTCGATCTCCGTCTGCTCGCCGAGGTCCTCCAGCGACTCGAATTGGGCGTCGAGGCTGGACGCGGCCAGTTCGCTGGCGCCGCGCACGCGGGCCTCCTCGTGGCGGATCTTCTCCTCGAAGCGGGAGACCTCGCTGGTGGGATCCATGATGTCGATGCTCTTGATGGCGTCCTGGACCTGGGACTGCGCCTGCGCCGACTTGGCGCGGGCGATGAGCTCGTCCCGCTTGGAGACCAGCTCCTGGCGCTTGTACTTCATCGCCTGGAGGCCGCTCTTGAGCTTCTCGACGATCTCCTCCTGGGAGGCGATCGTGGGCTCGACGGTCCTGGCCTCGCCCTCGGACTGCAGCTGCCGCTGGATGGCGACCTTGGCGAGGTTGTCGAACTTCTCCGCGTCGGCGGTGGAGCCGGAGGCACGGAACTCGTCGGCCTTGCGGGAAGCGGCCAGTGCCTTGTTGCCCCAGTCCGCGGCGGTCTGCACGTCCTCCGCGTGGTCCTCCTGCAGCAGGCGCAGGTTGCCGATCGTCTGGGCGACGGCGGATTCGGCCTCAGCGATGTTGTCCGTGTAGTCGCGGACCATCTGGTCCAGCATCAGCTGCGGGTCCTCGGCCGAGTCGATGATGGCGTTGACGTTGGCCTTGGCCAGCTGAGCGATCCGTCCAAAGATTGACTGCTTTACCATGGGTCACCTTCCAGTTCACTAGGGTTGCCTATCCGCGCGCCGACCCTCGGGCCGGCGCAACGCCTTTTTCCGTTCCGCCCTCGGCGCCGGGCGCGTCAGAAGTTTCCGCCGCCGCCTCCGCCGTCGAACCCGCCGCCACCGAAGCCTCCTCCTCCGCCGCCCCCGCCGCCGAAGCCGCCGAAGCCTCCTCCGCCGAAGAATCCGCCGCCGTGGCCGCCATCGCCGCCGCCGTGGTGGCCGCCGTGCAGGATCGAATCGATCAGGATCCCGCCGAGGATGGCGCCGCCGAGGCCGCTGCCGCGATTTCCGCCGAAACCGCCTCCGCCGAAGCCCCCGCCGCCGAAGCCGTTGATGTCGTTCTCCGCCTCGGAGGCGGCCTGGTCGGCCAGGTGGATCGCCTGGTTGGCGTACTGGAGGGCGGAGACCGGGTCGCTGGAGGAGAGGCGCAACGCCTCGTCGAGGTTTCGCTGGGCCTCGGCCAGCCGGGTGCGGGCCCGCGATCCCACGCCCCCGCGCCGCGCCCGGATGAAGTCGTTGGTGCCCTGGATGCGCGCCTGCGCCGAACGGATCGCCGAGTGGAGCTGCTCGGCGGCGCGCCGCGCCTGTTCCTGGCGGTCGCGGATCCCGGCCAGCGGGGCCTCGATGCGGGCCCGCGCCTGTTCCACGGTGCGCAGCAGCTCCACGGGGTCGATCCGGCCCGCCCGGATCCGGGCGCCCACCTCCGCCAGGGCCTGGGACAGGGCGGCCACCGGGCCGGACAGCTCAGGGTCCCGGCCGCTGGCGACCTGCGCCTGCGCCTGGGCGAGGTCCTGCGCCGCCGCGGAGACGGCGCTCTCCAGGGCCTCCCGCGTGTCCGCCAGGCCGCTGCCGGCCCGGTCGATCGCGTCCAGCAGGACGCCGGCCTGGTGCAGGCCCTCTTCGCCGGCGCGGATGGCGACGGCGGCCTCGGCGGTCTGCTGCGCGGCCAGCTTGGATTCGGCGTCCGCCACGGCGGTCCCGACGAAGTCCAGGCGGTCGCCGGCCTGGGCGATGTTGTCGCGGACCTGCGCCAGCGCGGACTCGGCGTATTCCTGGGCCAGGGCCGCGAACGTGCCCTCGGCGGTGGCCAGGCGGGAACGCAGCGCGGGGACCTGCCCCTTGAGCGAGGCGATCGCCTGCGGGGCGCGGCGCTCGAGCTCGCGCAGCTGCTCGAAGTCCGCCCGGTGCCGTTCGAGGCTCTCGTTGACGGCTTCGCAGCGGTGGATGATGTCGCCCAGCCACGTGCGCTGCTCTTCCTCGGTGTCCGGGATGTGGTCGTCGAGCTGCTGCTGCAGCTTGAAGGACTCGCTCATGTGCGCCTTGGCGGCGGCGATGTCCTCGGCGAATGGCCGGATGGCGTCGTCGCCGTACTGGGCCTGGGCGAAGCCGAGCTCCTGCTCGCTGGAACGGATGGCGTCGTCCGCCGCGACGAGCAGGCTTCCGCTGCGCTGGCGCAGTTCCTCCACGGAGAGCCCCGCGAGCGGATCGACCGGCTCGGCGGGCCCGGGCCCGGGCCCGTGGCCGACGCCGGCGCCCACCGGCTGCCGGGTGCGCCGCCGGCTCAGCGCCCAGACGGTGGCACCCCCGCCGGCGACCAGGACGCCGCCGATGATCCAGGGGGCAGCGGACCCGGATGATCCGTTGGACCCCGAGCCGGAACCGCCGGAGATCTTGCCGTCGGTGGCGTCCTGGATGCCCGCGGCCGCCTGAACGCCGGCCTCCGCCCACCGGTCCTCGGCAAGGTTGGGCAGGATGTACTCGCGGTAGATCTCCTCGTCGAAGGGCGCGATGCGGCCCGCGTTGTCCGACTTGAACCGGGCCTGGCGGGTTTCGACGGCGACGGCCAGCACCGAGTCCGTGCTGCCCATGCCCTTGGTCTGGGCGACCTCTTCGACCCAGGCGTCCATGTCGCTGGGGTTGGTGAAGCTGTCCACGTAGATGACGAAGAGCGTCTGCCCCGCGTTGTCGCGCAGGTCCTCGATGGCCTGTTCCACCTGGCCCCGGTCCGACCCCAGGACCCCGGCCTGGTCGACCACGAATTCCCCGGGGGGAATCGTGACGGGCGAATCCGCCGCCGCCGCGGGGGCGAAGACGACGGCGGGCAGCAGGGCCGCGGCAACGGCGGCCGCCCGCCAGGGCACGAACCTTCTCCGTGCCCTGGCCTGTCTCGGGACTGCCTGCCTCGGGACTGTGGATTCCATGCGTCATCCTTCGGGATCGTGGACGACCCGCGCCGGTCCGGCCCGCGCGCGGGGCTGTCGATCACGAGTCTATGGGCGCCCCGATGGCGCGTCCACCGCCGATGGCGCGTAGGCGCGGGCGCTGGAGCCGGGCCCCGGGCAGGTCCACTGGATATTCGGCGGTCCCACAGCAAACGTTCAGGAAATGCTGGCGCTCGGCACAGCCTGACTTGGCATAGTAGCGTTGCGAGGAACCCCAGAAAGGACCCCAAAAGCCATGAGCGAGACCAACGGCACCACCCCCATCGGCACCGATGCCGGCCCTGCCGTGCCTCCGCGTCCGGACGCCCCGCCCCAGGCCCCGGGCGCATCCCAGCCGCCGTATTCCTCATGGAACGCCACCGCGCCGATCCCCGGCGGTTTCGGAACCGGCAACACCGGCACTGGCAGCTTCGGGCAGCCCGCCCAGCCGGCTGCCCCGTCACCCGCTCCGAAGAAGCAGCCGCGCCGCTTCGGCGCACCCGTGCTGATTGCCGGCATGCTGGCGGCCGCCCTGGTCGGTGGCGGGACCGCAGTGGCCACCGGATACGCCGTCAACGGCTCCGGCGCCGCCAGCCTCACCACGGCCTCGGGCCAGCAGGTGGTCATCAACAACCCGGAGAACGTCACGGCCGTGACGGCGGCCGCCGCGAAGGCGTCCCCGAGCGTGGTCACGATCGAGGTCAGTGGCGGGAACGCGTCCGGCTCCGGATCCGGCATCATCCTGGACACCGACGGCCACATCCTCACCAACACCCACGTGGTGACGCTCGGGGGAGAGGTGGCGAACCCGGTGATTGCCGTGCGCACCAGCGACGGCCAGGTCCACGACGCCACCGTTGTCGGCACCGACCCGCTCTCCGACCTGGCGGTCATCAAGATCGAGGCACCCAACCTGACCCCGGCCACGCTGGGCAGCTCCTCCTCCCTCAACGTCGGTGACGCGGCGATCGCCATCGGCGCCCCGCTGGGCCTGAGCGGGACCGTCACCGACGGCATCGTCTCCACCCTGAACCGGACCATCAGCATCGCCTCCTCGGCCGTGCCTGACACCACCGCGGAGGGATCGCAGGACAGCAACGACGACGAGTTCAACTTCCAGTTCCCCGGCCAGCAGGACACCTCCTCCAGCCAGGGCTCGATCGCGGTCAACGTCATCCAGACCGACGCCGCGATCAACCACGGCAACTCCGGTGGTGCGCTGGTGGACATCAACGGCGACATCATCGGCGTGAACGTCGCGATCGCCTCGGCCTCCTCCGGCTCCACCGCCTCCGAGGACAGCGGCAGCATCGGCGTGGGCTTCGCGGTCCCGATCGACTACGCCAAGCGCATCGCCAACGACCTGATCGCCAACGGCAAGGCCACCCACGGGCTGCTGGGCGTCACGGTCCAGGCCAAGGCGGCCGACACCGCCTCCGGCGCCACCTCCTTCAGCGTCGGCGCCGAGGTCCGCAGCGTAAGCGATGGATCGCCCGCCGCCAAGGCCGGCCTGAAGCAGGGCGACATCATTACGGGCGTGGGCGACCGCAGCGTGGAGGACAGCCTGTCACTGACCGCCGCCATCCGCGAATACGCGACCGGCAGCCAGGCCACGGTGCACTTCACGCGTAATGGTCAGTCACAGAGCGTCGATGTGACGGTTTCGGAAGTCACGGAGTAGCCCATCCCCGCCGGGGGCCGGCCCGGGCGATAGCATGGACCGTGGCCCGAGCGGCCACGTTCCCCGAGGAAAGGCAGCAATGAGCGACGCAACCGGCACGCCGCTGAAGATCCTGGTTCTGGTCAAGCACGTCCCGGACGCGCAGTTGGACCGGCACCTCTCCGGCCCAGGCCACACCATCGGCCGCCAGGACAGCATCCTGTCCGAGCTTGACGAGTACGCGGTGGAGGCGGCCCTGCAGCTGGCCGAATCCCGCGGCGGCGCGAAGGGCGGCAGCACCGTCACTGCCCTGTCCATGGGCCCGGAGGCAGCCGCGAACGCCGTCAAGAAGTCCCTGCAGATGGGGGCCACCGACGGCGTGCACCTGACCGATCCCGCGCTGGCAGGCTCCGACGCTGCCGCCACCTCGCTGGCGCTGGCGGCAGTGGTGCGCCACCTGGGCGCCTTCGACCTGATCGTCACCGGCATGTCCTCCACCGACGGGGAGACCTCGCTGGTGCCGTCCCAGCTCGCCGAACGGCTGGGCCTGCCGCAGCTGACCCTGGCCTCCCGGGTGGAGCTGGACGGTGCGGGCACCCTCACCGTCCGCCGCGACGGCGACTCCGGATCGCAGACGGTGCAGGCGCCGCTGCCGGCGCTGCTCTCCGTCACCGACCAGGCCAACGAGCCGCGCTACCCGAACTTCAAGGGGATCATCGCGGCCAAGAGGAAGAAGATCCAGACCCTCTCCCTCGCCGAGATCGGCGTTGCCGCGGACCAGGTCGGCGCCGCCGGTTCCTGGACCCGGGTCCTCTCCGCCGAGGCCCGCCCGCCGCGCCAGGCCGGAACCGTCATCAAGGACACCGGCGACGCCGGCATCCGGCTGGTGGATTTCCTGGCCGACCAGAAGCTGCTCTAGGACGACGAGAAGGACCACCCCCATGGCCAACATCCTGGTTTACATCGACACGCCCGCCGCCGAACCCACCAAGGCGCAGCGCGAACTGCTCGCCCTGGCCGCCGGGCTGGGCACGCCCGTCGCCGCCGTCGCGGCCACAGAGGCGCACCCCGCCGGGGACGCCGCCGCGGGCCTGGGCGCCCACGGCGCCGCGACCGTCTACATCGGCACCGACGGGGCGGACGAACTCCTCGTCGCCGGCAAGGCCGCGTTCGTCGCCGCCGCCGCGCGGGCCGCCGACGCCGCCGCCGTGCTGCTGCCGAACACCGGGGAGGGCAAGGAGATCGCCGCCCGCGTGGGCATCAAGCTCTCTTCCGGCGTCATCACCGATGCGATCGGCATCGCGCCGGACCTGACGGTCACCAAGCCCGTGCTCGCCGGCTCCTACACCGTCACGGCCCGCGCCGTGCACGGCATCCCGGTGGTCACGGTCAAGCCCAACAGCATCGATCCGGCGGAGCCGACCGGCGGCGCCCCCGAGGTGGTGGCGCTCGACGCCGGGGAGCCCGGACCCGCGGCCCGCGTCACCGGCACCGCCGCCAAGCCCGCCAGCCGGCGCCCGGCGCTGCAGGAGGCCCGCATCGTCGTGGCCGGCGGGCGCGGCGTGGACGGGGACTTCGGCCCCGTGGAGGAACTGGCGGACGCGCTCGGCGCCGCCGTCGGCGCCTCCCGCGCGGCCACCGACGCCGGCTGGATCGGGCATGACGCGCAGGTGGGGCAGACCGGCACCACCGTCTCCCCGCAGCTGTACGTCTCGGCCGGCATTTCCGGCGCCATCCAGCAGAAGGCCGGCATGCAGACCTCGACGGTGATCGTCGCGGTCAACAAGGACGAGGACGCTCCGGTGTTCGAGATTGCCGACTTCGGCATCGTCGGCGACCTCGCCACGGTGCTGCCGCAGGCCGCGGCCGAGATCAGGCGCCGGCGGAGCGAGTAATGGCGGGCTTCGATCCCGACCTCCACCCCGTGCGCCGGGTGCTGTGTTTCGCCGCGCACCCCGACGACCTGGACTTCGGCGCCGCGGGCACCGTCGCCGCCTGGACCGCGGCGGGCGCCGAGGTGCACTACTGCATCATGACCGACGGAGACGCCGGCGGCTTCGCGAAGGACAACCACGCCGAGATGGCCGCGCTGCGCCACACGGAGCAGCGCCAGGCCGCCCTCACCGTCGGGGTGGAGCACGTCCACTTCCTCGGTGAGCGCGACGGCTACCTGGAGCCGAGCCACGAGGTGATGCGCCGCGTGGTGGCGCTCATCCGCCAGGTGCGTCCCGACGTCGTGCTGGCCATGCACCCGGAACGGAACTGGGACCGCATCCAGTCCTCCCACCCCGACCACCTCGCCTGCGGCGAGGCCGTGGTGCGCTCCGTCTACCCGGCGGTGGAGAACCCGTTCGCCTACCCGGAGCTGGAGGCGGAGGGCCTGTCCGCCTACAAGCTGCCCTGGCTGTGGCTCTACGCGGGCCCCGCGGAACGGGAGAACCACTGGGTGGACGTCACGGAGACCTTCGACCGCAAGATGGAGGCCCTGCGCCACCACCTGACCCAGCATCCCGACATCGCCAAGATGGAGGCCTTCGTGGAAGACAAGGCCCGCGACCGTGCGGCCGCCGGCGGACTGGGGGAGGGCCGGCTCGCCGAGTCCTTCCACGTCGTCGCCGTCAACCCGCCGGAGGCCATCGCGGGCTTCTAGCCCGCCGCCCTTGTCACAAACCTCTCCGGACAACGAAGGGCCTCCCGGCGCACCGCGCGCCCGGGAGGCCCTTCGTCGTGTTGGCCGCTACTTGGCCTGCAACTACTTGGATTCGGGAAGCTCCACCGTGACCACGGCGGCGGAGGTCGGCCCCGCCGATCCGCCCTCCGGCTCCACGGTCAGCGACAGGCCCTCGATGGCGTCCAGGCCCTTGAAGGCCGCGGTGGTGTCCAGCTCGTCGCGGGAGACGACCTGCAGCGAGCTCGGGTTGCCCGAATCCGCCGCCAGCACCCAGAGCTGGTAGTCGGAGCCGTCCTGCGGGGCCGGTAGTCCGGACAGCGTGACGGTGCCGGCGTCGGCGTCGGCGGAGACGGCCACGACGGCGGTTCCGCCACCCTCGATCTCCACCGTCGCCTCGACCCGGTCGGAGGCCTTGGCGACCTCCGCGGCAAGGTCCCGGGGGGCCAGGGACAGGGCAAGGCTGATGCCGCCGATCAGCAGGACGGCGGCCGCGACGGCCACCAGGAGCCACTTCCGTGCGGGCCTGCTGCGGCGTCCGCCGTCGTCCTCGGCAAGCTCCTCGATCAGGTCCAGTCCCAGGTCCGGAGCCTGATCAGGGTTCTCCTCCCCGGCGGGCTCGGAGGGGAAATCTGCGGGGTTGGTGCGGCGCATGGTACTCGTTTCTTACTTAGGGCGAACGCAGGGGGGCGCCCCACCAGCATAATTGACCTACCTGAACGCTTCCGGGATGTCGGCACGGAAGCTCCCCACGGACCTACAACGCGGACCGCTTGACCACGGCTCCGGCGAAGCCGTGCTGCCGCCACGCCTCGTAGAGCGCGATCGAGGCGGAATTGGCCAGGTTCAGCGAACGCCGCGCTTCCAGCATGGGCAGCCGGACGCGCGAGGTCACGCGCGGGTCGGCCTTGACGGCGGCGGGCAGTCCCACGGATTCGGGGCCGAACATAAGCACGTCGCCGGCGCGGTACTCGATGTCGGTGTACAGCTCCTCGCCGTCGGAGGTGAAGGCAAACACGCGCTCCGGGGCCAGGGCCTCCCACGCGTCCTCGAGCGTCTTGTGCACGGTGACCACGGCCAGGTCGTGGTAGTCGAGCCCGGCGCGGCGCAGCTTGGAGTCCTCGAAGTCGAAGCCGAGCGGTTCGACCAGGTGCAGTTCGGCGCCGGTCACCGCGGCCAGCCGGATGGCGTTGCCGGTGTTGCCGGGGATTTCGGGCGTGAAGAAAAGAATGCGGAACACGGCCCCCATCCTATGCCGGTATCAGTACATGCCGCCCAGCAGCCGGGCCAGCACCGGGACGTCCACCACGTTGGGGGCCGGGCCGGTGCCCAGGAACATCTTCAGTTCGCGCACCAGGTTCGCCCCGTTGACCACGTGCACGGCGGCGGTGGAGGACGGGTCCGCCCCGCGGGCGTAGTCGATGACCGGTTCGTGGAGGTTCCCGTCGGGGGAGAGGATCACCGTCCAGCCGGTCACGTTCAGCTCCGGGAAGATCTCCTGCATGCGCCGCACGGCCGGCGCCAGCCGCGGCGGATCGATGCCCTTCCCGTCCCGGAGCAGGCTGGTCCCGTCCCAGCGGTAGACTCCGCGCGGGAGCATCATCGAGTCGACCAGCGCCAGCCGGTACCCGGCCAGCAGGGCGTGGTCCAGGTAGCCGCGGTCGGCGGGGGAGTGCAGCCCGTTGACCAGGCGTGCCGAGGGCAGCGCCCCCAGCACGTGGGTGGAGAGCAGTTGGACGGTGCGGGCCTCCCGGGCCAGCCGGGCCTGCGCGCCGAAGACCCCGCGCTTGCGGGGCGCGCCGTGCATGCGCTGGGCGGCGGTGGCCTGGTCCAGCACGGGAACGGTGCCCGGCGCGAACGCCGGGACGTACACCGTCTCGTCGGTCGCCGTGGGGCGCGCCTGCCCGGGCCGGACCACCGTCTCGGCGCCGGCGCGGTAGGCTCCGGCGTCGTCGGAGGCCGGGCGCCGGTACGCGGACGTGCCGCCGTAGCTGCGGTCGTAGGCGCTGCGGGCCGCGGGGTCTGACAGCGTCTCGTAGGCCAGCGAGACCAGCCGGAACTCGGAGGCGTCCCCGCCGTGGTCCGGGTGGGTGGCCCGGGCCGCGCGCCGGTAGGCGGCCTTGACCGCGGCGGCGTCGGCGTTCACGGGGATCCCGAGCACCTCGTAGTGGGTCCGCTCCTGCGACACGGCGTGCGCCCCTTTCCTGGTGCCAGTGGGGTCGGCCCGCTGCCCGAAACGGGTGCCCGGAAACGGTGGTCCTGTACGGTGCCGACGGCAAAATCCTACCGGCCCCACCGCACCGGTAGGGTTGGGCGCATGAGCTTGGAATTCGCGGGCCCGGAGCCCGGACGCTGGATCGTCGAGGACCTGGCCCGGACGGCCGCCGGCCCGGAGGCCGCCTCCACCGTCGCCGGCCCGGAGGCCGCCTCCACCGTCGCCGGCCAGGTGCCGACCGGTTTCGCCGCCTATGCGCGGATCTTCCATCCGGCCGCGGACGACGACGGCCGTCCGGTCCGCTGGGCCGACGTCGCCGCCGCGCGGGGCACCGTCCTGCACGGGGAGGCCCAGTTCACGGCGGTGTCCGGGCTCTCCGAATACGGGGAGATGCTGGTGGAGGACGCGTGGGAGGGCGAGCCCCCCAGCGGCACCGGCATGCCCCAGCCGGACCTGGCGGCGCTCGCCGGAATCCTGGCCCGGCACACCTCCACCCCCGAGGAGGTCTACCTGGGGCTGTGGAACGGCTTTGCGTTCATCCACGGCGGCGACGCGGTGGCCCTGTTGTCGGCGGCCGATGAGGGGGAGGCCGACCCGGCGGTGCTGGCCGGGCAGCGGGCCCTGGAGGAGGAGGCGAAGAAGCCTGCCTTCGGCCCCGAGGTGATCGGTGGCCCCACCCTGGACCTGGCCGGCGGCTACCGTTCCTACTACGTCTTCCGCGGCAGCATGGAGGACCTGGCGAACCCGCTCTGGAAGCGGTACGGGCACATCGAGGAGCGCCAGTCCCCGAACCTCGCGTGGCCGGCCGACCGCGCGTGGCTGGTGTCCAGCGAACTGTACGAGGACAGCACGATCGTCGCCGGCAGCACCGAACTGGTCCGCGAACTCTCCGCGGCCCCCGGGCTCGAGGTGCGCACGGTGGTCCCGGGATCGCGGCTGGACCTCCACGGGGATCGGATCAACCCCATGCCCGAACTGCCCGGATACTAGGTCAGGCCCGGTCCCCGGCCCCGGCTTCGGCGGGGCAGGCGGCAGGGACCGGCGACGGGGCTTGATTCCTGGCCCGCGGCTTGAGGTTGGTGAGCGCCATGCCGCCGAGCACCAGGACTCCGCCGAGCACCTGCGCCGGCGTCAGGGCTTGGCCCAGCAGCACCGCGGCCAGTGCGGTGAAGACCGTGATCAGGTTCAGGAACATTCCCGCTGAACTGGGGGCGACCGTCCGCAGCGCGGCGTTCCACAGCAGGTAGGAGCCGATCGAGGGGAACAGCACCATGAACCCCAGCGAGGCCCACCCCGGGGTGTCGGCCGGCAACGGCACCCCGAACACGGCGGCGAACGGCGCCATCGCGGCCAGGGCGAACACCACCTGGGCGGCGGTCGAGGCGATGGCCGGCAGCCGGACGCGCCGGCCCAGGACCGTGTACAGCGCCCACACCGTGATCGCGCCGAGCATCAGCAGGTCCCCGCTGTTGAACCGCACCGCCAGCAGGTGATCCAGGCTTCCGCCGCTGAGCACCAGCAGGACCCCCGCAAGGCCAAGCAGCACCCCCGCCCAGCCGCGCCAGCCCGGGCGGGCCCGCAGGAGCACCACCGCGAAGACTACGATCAGTGCCGGATTGGCCGCATTGATCAGGGCCGCGTTCACGGCCGTGGTGTACTGCAGCGAGCCGTAGAGGAACAGGGCGTAGGCGCCCATGCCCAGGCACCCCATGGGCAGCAGGAGCCGCCAGCGGGCGGCCACGGCCCGCCAGTCCGGACGCTCGGCCACGTGGGCCAGCACCAGCAGCGGCACGACGGCGAAGGCCCACCGCCACCAGGTCAGGGCCAGCGGCTCCATCGACTTCACGGCGGTCTCGCCGACCACGTAGTTGCCCGCCCAAAACAGGGTGGCCAGGACCAGATACACAACCGCCTTCATGCCTAGGATTCAACGCTGTCCGGGGCCGATGCGCGAAATCGGGGTAGGGGAAAGACTGCCCCCGCCGTCCGATTCGCGCGGCGGGGGGGGCAGATGCGCGGGGCAGATGCAGGCGCGGCAGTGATCCTCGGTCCAGGCGCCGGCATGGACACCCATGGGGCTGAGGCGTATAACGGGCCGCAGAGGGGCCACAACACATCAAGGTTGCCGGCAGGGAGTTTGCGCCATGCTCGTGGTCAGGGAAGTGGTCAGGGGACAGGGCGAGCAGGACGCCGGGGAAGCGAACAGGCACTCGCCGCAGGGAATCGAAGGCCGGGACGCCGCTTCTGAGCAACGAGTCATGGCATGTCCCGCATTTTCCTGAGCCATTCGAGCCGGGACGTTCAACAGGCCACAGCGCTGAAGCGCTGGCTGGTGGTGCACGATCCGAGCCTTGCTGGGGAGATCTTCCTGGACGTGGACCCGGAGACGGGCATCAGTCCGGGCGAAGGCTGGCGCAATGCACTGAGGCAAGCCAATGCCCGATGCGAAGTGGTGATCTGCCTGCTTTCGGCGAACTGGGAGGCTTCCTACGAATGCAAGGCAGAGTTCCGATTGGCGGAGTCACTGAACAAACGCATCCTCTGCGCGCGGCTCGAGCCCGTGGCCGATGGCGGCACCACCGGGGAGTGGCAGTACTGCGACCTCTTTGGTGAAGGCCCGGACACGGTGGTTGCGGCGGAGGGAGGAGCCGGGCAGGTACGGTTCCGCACCGAGGGGCTGCATCGCCTGTACGGGGCGCTGCGGAAAGCCGGGATTGGCGCCGAGCACTTCGCCTGGCCGCCGTCCCACGACCCGGACCGTGCGCCCTACCGGGGCTGGGAGCCGCTGGAGGAAGTGGATGCGGCAGTGTTCTTCGGCCGGGACGCACAGATTGTCCGGGGCATGGATGCGCTGCGCGGCATGCGGACTGCCGGCGTCGAGTCGCTTTTTGTGATTCTTGGCCCCTCCGGTGCCGGCAAATCCTCCTTTCTGCGGGCGGGGCTCTTGCCCAGGTTGCGGCGTGAGGACCGGAAGTTCCTGGTGCTGGACATTGTGCGTCCCGAACGCAATGCGCTGACCGGCGAGCAGGGCCTGGGGCAGGCCGTCCATGCCCTGCGTACCCGCCTCGGGCTGGAGCGCCCGACGCTGGGTGAACTCAAGGAGGCCTGCTTTTCCGATCCGGACATGTTGCGGCAGTGGCTGCTGGAGGCGCGCCAGAAGGCGTTCGAGCAACTCCTCGAGGTCCCCCCGAACACGCCGCCGCCCACCCTGGTCCTGCCGTTGGACCAAGCCGAAGAGCTGTTCAATGCCGACGCCGGAACGGAGGGGCCCCTGTTCCTCGACCTGCTGGGGCGACTCTGCCACCGGGGCACCGAGCAGACAATGATCGTCGCTTGCACCATTCGGGCCGACCGCTACGAGGCACTTCAGACCGCGCCGGAACTGGCGGAGCTGCAGGGCGTTGTCTTCGATGACCTAAAGCCGATGCCGCGGGCGCAGTTCAAGGAAGTCATCCTCGGTCCCGCCGCGAGGGCGGGCCAAGCGGGGAAACGGTTGTCGGTGGAGCCGGCGCTCGTGGACAGGTTGCTGGAGGAATGCGGGCAGGGGGCCGACACCTTGCCGCTGCTGTCGCTGACGCTTGCGCGGCTGTACCAGGATTATGGGGGCGACGGGGATCTGCGGCTGGACGAGTATCTGAAAATGGGCGGCCTGCCCCACGTGGTGCAGACCGAAATTGACAGCCTGCTGGCCACCGGCACCGTCCAACGGCAGCGCCAGCTGGAACTGCTTCGCTCGGCGTTCATCCCCTGGCTGGCCACCATCAATCCGGACAACGACCAGCCGATGCGCCGGGTCGCACGCTGGGCCGACCTGCCCGAGGAAGCCCGCCCGCTCATCGACGCCCTGGTGGAGAAGCGCCTATTGGTCCGGGACGTGCGGGGCGGTGAAGGCGTCGTCGAAGTGACCTTGGAAAGCCTGCTGCGGCAGTGGCGCGAGCTGGCCGACTGGCTGGGCGAGGAACGGGAGGACCTCAAGGACGCGGACAGCCTGGAGCGCGCGGCCGCGGCTTGGGAACACAGCCGGCGCAACGAGGCCTGGCTGCTGGAGGGCATGCGCCTGGCGGACGCCGAGACCCTGGCCGCGAAACCAGGCTTCCGCGAACGGCTCAACCCCAGCCGGGAATTCCTGCTGGCCTCGCGGCAGCGTGAGCAGGACCGGCTGATGGCCGAGAAACGCCGGCATGAGGCCGAACTGCAGGCCGCGCGGGAGAAGCAGGTGGAGGCCGAAGCCCACGCCACGGTCCTTCGGAAACGGTCGCGGGTGTTGCATCTTGTCCTCGCCGCCACCGCGGCGATCGCGGTCGTTGCGGTGGGTCTGGGGCTGGTTGCCGGGGTCTCGCTATATCTTGTCGGGATTTCCGCGACCGAGGCCGATGACCGCTCCCGCGAGGCGACCGTCCTGCGGCTGGTCTCCGAATCCCGCTCCATGCTGGCCGGCGACGTGTCCGGTGGGAGCCTGCGGGCAGTGAAGCAGATCCTGGCCGCGCAGGCGGTGAAGCCGATGCCCGAGGGGGAGGACGCGCTGATGGAGGCACTCCTCTTGCAGTATGGCGGGCGAGGCATCGTGGAAGTCGACTCCGAGGTCAATTCCGTGGCGTTCAGCCCGGACGGGCGCCGGATCGCCTCGGGCAGCACGGATGGAACGGTGCGGTTGTGGGATGCCGCCACCGGCGAACCGGTCGGCGAGCCGCTTTCCGGACACACGAGCGATGTGTGGGGGGTGGCATTCAGCCCGGACGGGCGTCGGATCGTCTCGGGCAGCACGGATGGGACGGTGCGGTTGTGGGATGCCGCCACCGGCGAACCGGTCGGCGAGCCGCTCTCCGGGCACACGGGGTGGGTGACCTCCGTGGCGTTCGGGCTGGACGGGAAGAGGATTGTTTCCGGTGGCCAGGATGGAACGGTGCGGTTGTGGGATGCAACCACCGGCGATCCGGTCGGGGAGCCTTTGGTCGGGCACGAAGGCCCGGTGTGGGCAGTGGCGGTCAACCAAGACCGACGGATCGCCTCCGGCGGGAGCGACGGCACGGTGCGGTTGTGGGACGCCGCCACCGGCGATCCGGTCGGTAAGCCGCTGGCCGGGCATGACGGCACGGTATGGGACGTGGCGTTCAGTCCGGATGGGAGCAGGATCGCCTCGGGCGGTAGCGACGGGACGGTGCGGTTGTGGGATGCCGCCACCGGCGATCCGGTCGGTGAGCCGCTGGCCGGGCATGACGATTCGGTATGGGCGGTCGCGTTCAGCCCGGACGGGCGTCGGATCGCTTCCGGTAGCGCGGACGGCACGGTGCGGTTGTGGGATGCAGCCCTCGGCACATCGGTCGGTGATCCCTTGGCCGGGCACGACGGCCCGGTGTGGGCGGTTGCGTTCAGCCCGGACGGGACCCAGCTCATCTGGGGAAGCGAGGACGGCACGGTGCGGTTGTGGGACGTTGTTGCCGGTGAACCGGTCAATGAGCCGTTGGCCGGGCACGTTGGCGAGGTGTGGGGGGTGGCGTTCAGTCCGGATGGGAGCAGGATCGCCTCGGGCGGGAGCGACGGCACGGTGCGGTTGTGGGACGCCGCCAAGGGCGACCCTGTCGGTGAGCCGCTGGTGGGCCATGAGGGTACGGTGTGGGCGGTGGCGTTCGGTCCGGATGGGAGCCGGATCGTTGCGGGGGGCGTGGATGGCACGGTGCGGTTGTGGGATGCAACCAGCGGCGCGCCGGTCGGGAAGCCGCTGGCCGGGCACGACGGCGACGTGTGGGCGGTGGCGTTCGGTCCGGATGGGAGCCGGATCGTTTCGGGGGGCGTGGATGGCACGGTGCGGTTGTGGGATGCAACCAGCGGCACACCGGTCGGCGAGCCGCTCGTAGGGCATGCGGGCACGGTGCGGGCGGTGGCGTTCAGTCCGGATGGGAGCCGGATCGTCTCGGGGGGCGCGGATGGCACGGTGCGGTTGTGGGACGCAATCAGCGGCACACCGGTCGGCGAGCCGCTCGTAGGCCACTTCGGGGAGGTGCGGGGGGTAGCTTTCAGCCCGGGCGCGCGTCGGATCGTCTCTGACGGCTTGGACGGTACGGTGCGGCTGTGGGACGCCGTCGCCGGCGCACCGCTCGGATGGCCGAGCGGACAGCAGCGTCGAGGAACACAGCTGCTGGCGGTGGCCTTCAGTCCGGACGGAAGCCGGATCGCCTCCGGTGGCGCAGACGGGACGGTGCGGTTGTGGGATGCCGCCACGGGCGAACCGGTCGGCGAACCGCTGGCGAGACATCAGCGGGAGGTGACCTCCGTGGCGTTCAGCCCGGATGGAGACTGGATCGTTTCCGGCAGCGAAGACGGGACGCTGCGGCGGTGGCCGGTGATTGCCGACAAACCCGGCCAGGACTTGTCCGCGCAGCTGTGCGCCAAACTCACCCGGAACCCCAGCCATCAACAGTGGAGCGAGTGGGTGTCCCCGGATATCGACTACGTCAGGGTCTGTCCGGACTTGCCGATACCGGACGTCCCTGCCGCCGGTTGATCCCGACATCGCAGACGGGAGCAAGACGGTGAAGGCCTCACGTATTATCAGGACCCGATCGTTGCGCAGCACTTGGCGGTCTTCGCGTTACCGTCTGCCGGCGCTCAAGGCCGCTGCCGTTCTGTGCGGGGTGGTGCTGGCAGTGTGCGTCGCGATCGCCTTTGCCGGTGCCGCCTTTTTCCCCCACGAACAGTCCGGGCCCTTCTTGGATCCGACATCGCCGTTACTCATCACGCTTGCTGCAGCTGCGGTGTTGGCCGGAGCCTGGCTCGTGGAAGCCCTCAGCCGTTCCCAAGCCCGCAAAAGCCACGCGTGGCTGGTCACCACGCTGGGAGGCGCCGCCGTGGCGCTGGGTATAGCGGCCTACTGGCGCTGCTATCCGGGCATGTCTCCTTTCTGGGCGCCCTTGGCCGAAACCTTGAGGCTGTTTTCCGGGGGCCTCGACCAGCCCTTCGGCCGTGACCTGGCGGGTTCCTGTCCGGCCCGTCCGCCGACCGCCCTCCAGTTGGCGCGTGTCCTGGGCTGGCTGGCCGTGTCGGCGGGTGTGGTAGGGCTCGTCCGCTCGGTCTTCCCGCGCTATGCGGATCGGGTGCGGGCACGCATGGCTGGCCGGATCACCTTGGTGACCGGCGTTTCCGGGAGCCTCACCGGCATGGACGCCTTCGGCGTCCTGACCGATATCGCCACCGAGGCCCCCGAGGGCAGCCTGGTGGTTCTGATCGACTCCGGCATCGATGAGGCGCTGGCGTTCCGGTGCCGCAAGGCCGGCATCGTCGTCGTCGATGGCGACCCGGCGGACCCGCAGGAGCGGTCCGCTGCCTTCGGGCGCAAGCGCCGCATCATCGACGCCGTCTACTTCCTGTCGGACGACGCCGGAAGGAATATCGCGCAGTACCGCTCCGTCCGGAAGGGCCTGGCCTACGATGCCGAGGCCGCGGTCCGGGTTCCGGTCAGGGCCTATGTGCGAATCGATGACCTGTGGCGTGGCGATGCGTTCCGGCGTGAGCAGCTGCACGCCGCCCAACCTTGGATGGCCGATGCCATCAGTGTTCCGGGCGCCATGGCGCAGTCCATGGCCGACTCGATCCTGGACGCGGGATGCAGCACCGTGTGGGTATTCGGTTCCAACCGGCTGGTCCAGGCCCTGTTGTCCGAATTTGCCGTGCGTGACCGCGAAGCCGCGATCTTCACGGAGCGCCCCGGCGACACCATCCCGTGCCTGCGGGTGTGGGACCCGCAGGCACGGGATGTCATCGAAGACTTCGAGCTGTTCCAGGCCCGGTTCGGCCGCTGGACCTTTCGGCATCCGGTGGAACCGGTGGCGGGACAGCCGGATCTTCAGCGGCTGGCCCGGAAACTTGCCGCGGAGCCGAACGCCTGCGTCGTCGTTGCCGACCCAGCCGAGCTCCCGGTTTCCGACCTGCCGCAGCGGCTGGCCGCCAAATGCCCGCACCACCTGATTTTCCGGGCAAGTGAATCGGAACCGGGAAATCCGGCCGAGCCGCTGTTTGGCCGGCTGTTCGCCGTCGGCCCCACGCTGGGCCTGGACGTGGGGGTCGGTTCGGGCCTCTGGGGCCGCATGGCCAGGCTGAAACACGAGGCATATCGTCTACAGCACGCCACGGCCGGGGCCGAGCTCACCGAGTCCCGCAAACCCTTCGATGAGCTCTCCGCCTTCTATCAGGCCAACAACGTGCGTCCCATCCTTACCCTGATGCGTGCCATGGCCCCGCTGGGCATCGACTGGTCGCCCGCGGACCTGGCCCCCGGCAACGGAAGCCGGCCGGCATGCCTGAGCCAGGACGAAATCCAGCGGCTTGCCCGGCTGGAGCACGAATCCTGGATGGAATACCTCCTGGCCCACGGCTGGACCCGCGGCGGCCGCTCCGACCGGCCCAAACGCCACCCGAACCTAGTGCCGTGGGAGCAACTGGACGGCCCCGACCGGGAGAAGGACGTCAGCAGCGTCTTTGACACCCTGGAACTGCTGGCGTTGCTGGGCTTCCGGCCCTACCGCCTTAAGCACGTTGCGCAGGACGAGGGCGGGTGGGCCCGCTACCTCAGGGTGGGCGAGGTCACGGCGACACCGCTCACCGAGCCCAGGGAATGGAGCACGGAGAACGGGGACCAGCTCCGGGGAGATGCAGGAGACTGGTGGGTCGAGTCCGCCGACCGGCACCAGTGGACGGTGAAGGCGGAGCAATTCACCAGGACCTACCAGCATGTCGAGGCGGACCGCTGGCAGCGGGTCGGCAGCATTTTCGCCCACGTGTCCAACGACAGTGAGGCCATCATGACGCTGGAAGGGCTGGCGGTGGCTCGCTCGGGCGACTACATTGCCCGGGCCAACACCGGCGAGTCCTGGGTGATCCCGTCCCAATCCTTCCGGCAGCGCTACGTGCCGGACGGCTAAGGCCCCGAGCCCGGTAGAATTGGCGGGTGCCCGCGAACACCCCCGTCCACCTCGAACCCGTCTACCTGGACCATGCCGCCACGACCCCCATGTCCGCGGCCGCGCTGGCCGTGATGACCCGCGAACTGGCCCGCACCGGCAACCCGTCCTCGCTGCACGGGGCCGGCCGGCGTGCCCACATGGCCGTCGAGGACGCCCGCGAGACCCTGGCCTCCGCGGCGGGCGCCCATTCCTCCGAGGTGATCTTCACCTCCGGCGGCACCGAGGCGGACAACCTGGCGGTCAAGGGCCTCTACTGGGCGCGGAACACCGCGGACCCGCGCCGGCGCCGGATCCTGTGCAGCACGGTCGAGCACCACGCGGTGCTGGACACGGTCGAGTGGCTCGAGGCCCACCAGGGCGCGGAAGCCGTCTGGATCCCCGTTGACGCCGAGGGCCGCCTGGACCTGAAGGCGCTGGGTGCCGAGATCGGCCGCGACCCGGAGTCGGTGGCGCTGGTGACGGCCATGTGGGCCAATAACGAGGTCGGTACCGTGCAGCCGATCGCCGAGGCCGTTGCGCTGGCCTCCGCCCACGGCATCCCCGTCCACTCCGACGCCGTCCAGGCCTTCACCTCGGTGCCGGTGGACTTCGCCGCCTCGGGGCTGGCGACGATGGCCGTGAGCGGACACAAGATCGGTGGCCCCGTTGGCATCGGCGCGCTCTTCGTGCGCCGCGACGTGGCCCTTGTCCCGGTCCAGCACGGCGGCGGGCACGAGCGCGCGCTGCGCTCGGGAACCCTCAACACCGCCGCGGCCGCCGCGTTCGCCCGGGCAGCACACGACGCCGTCGCGGCCCTTCCCGCGGAAAGCGAACGGCTGGCGACGCTGCGCGACCGGCTGGTCGCCGGCGTCGTGCACGCGGTCCCCGAGGCCGTGCTCAACGGCCCGGACGACGCCGGCCACGCCGGCACGCGCCTGCCCGGCAACGCCCATTTCACCTTCCCCGGCTGCGAGGGGGATTCGCTGCTGTTCATGCTGGACATGCTGGGCATCGCCTCCTCCACCGGCTCCGCCTGCACCGCCGGGGTGCCCCGGCCCAGCCACGTCCTGCTGGCCATGGGCCGGGACGAGGAGACCGCGCGCGGGTCCCAGCGCTTCACGCTCGGGCATACATCCACCGGCCCCGACGTTGACGCTTTGGTGGCCGCGCTGCCCGAGGCCTACGCGCGGGCGCGGAAGGCCGGCATGGCCGGCCACGAAAGCAGCATTCGAACAGCGGGAACGGGTTTCATTTCATGAGGGTTTTGGCGGCAATGAGCGGCGGGGTCGACTCCGCGGTGGCGGCGGCGCGCGCCGTGGAGGCCGGGCACGACGTCGTCGGCGTGCACCTGGCGCTGAGCCGGATGCCCGGCACGCTGCGCACCGGCAGCCGGGGCTGCTGCACCATCGAGGACTCCCGCGACGCCTGGCGCGCCTGCGACGTGCTCGGCATCCCGTACTACGTGTGGGACTTCTCCGAGCGGTTCAAGGAGGACGTGGTCGAGGACTTCGTCGCCGAATACGCCGCCGGCCGAACCCCGAACCCGTGCATGCGCTGCAACGAGCGCATCAAGTTCGCCGCGCTGCTGGAGAAGGCCCTTGCGCTCGGCTTCGACGCCGTGTGCACCGGCCACTACGCCAAGGTCATCGAGGACGCCGACGGCAACCGCGAACTGCACCGCGCCGCCGACTGGGCCAAGGACCAGTCCTACGTGCTGGGCGTGCTGACCCACGAGCAGCTCAAGCACTCCCTGTTCCCGCTGGCGGACACCCCCTCCAAGGCCGAGGTCCGCGCGGAGGCCGAGCGCCGCGGGCTGTCCGTGGCGAACAAGCCGGACAGCCACGACATCTGCTTCATCCCTGACGGCGACACCCGCGGCTGGCTCTCCGAGCGCATCGAGATGGCCGACGGCGAGATCCTGGACCACGAGGGCACCGTGGTGGGCACCCACCCGGGCGCCCACGCGTTCACCGTCGGCCAGCGCAAGGGCCTGCGGCTGGGCCGCCCGGCCCCGGACGGGAAGCCGCGCTTCGTGCTGGAGATCCGTCCCAAGGACAACACGGTTGTGGTGGGACCGCAGGAGCTGCTCGCCGTGGACGTGCTGCGCGGCATCAAGGTCAGCTGGGCCGGCCTGCCGATCCCCGCGGCCGGCTCCGGCGAGGAGTTCGACTGCATGGTCCAGGTGCGGGCGCACGGCGACCCGGTCCCGGCCCGCGCGCGCGTCGAAGCCGGCGCGGACGGCCGCCCCGAACTGGCCGTGTCGCTGGTGGAACCGCTGCGGGGGGTGGCCCCCGGACAGACCATGGTCCTGTACCAGGGCACCCGCGTGCTGGGCCAGGCGACCATCGACTCGACGCGCAGCGCCGCCTGGCAGGGCGCCGCCGGCTGACCCTGTTCCCTTCGGGTCCCGTCTCCTCGGGCCCTGTTCCATCCGTGTCCTGTCTGGTTGAATCGGCTCACGTCAGCGTGGTCCCATTCACTCGTTGCCTGACATGGAGGAAATCGATGACCAGCACACCAACCAGGCTTCGGTTCGCTGCGGCGGTCATGGGCGCATCCGCCCTGGCGCTGACCGCCTGCACCGGGCCTTCCGGCACCACCGCGACGAGCGGGACGGCCGCCGGGGGGACGATCACGGTCGGGACCACAGACAAGGTCACCTCGCTGGATCCGGCGGGTTCCTACGACAACGGGTCGTTCGTGGTGATGAACCAGATCTTCCCGTTCCTGATGAACTCCGCCCCCGGCAGCCCGGACCCGGAGCCCGACATCGCCGAATCGGCCGAGTTCACCACCCCCACCGAGTACACGGTGAAACTGAAGCCCGGCCTGAAATGGGCCAACGGCAACGACCTCGACTCCGCCGACGTCAAGTTCACGTTCGACCGCCAGGTCAAGATCGCCGACCCCAACGGACCCTCCTCGCTGCTCGGGAACCTGGACTCGGTGGAGGCCCCGGATCCCACGACCGTGGTCTTCAAGCTCAAGCAGGGCAACGACCAGACGTTCGCCCAGGTCCTGGGCAGCCCCGTCGCGCCCATCGTGGACGACGAGGTGTTCCCCGCGGACGCGGTCCTCGACGACGACTCGATCGTTGCCGGCAAGGCCTTCGCGGGCCCGTACGCGATCGACAGCTACAAGAAGAACGAGCTGATCGCCTTCAAGGCCTACGACGGCTACCAAGGCCTGCTCGGCGCCCCGGCCACGTCCACGGTCAACATGAAGTACTACGCCAACTCGAACAACCTGAAGCTGGACATCCAGCAGGGCAACATCGACGTCGCCTACCGCTCCCTGACCCCGACCGACGTAGAAAGCCTCGGCAAGGACAGCAAGGTCAAGGTCCACAAGGGCCCCGGCGGGGAACTGCGCTACATCGTCTACAACTTCGACACCATCCCCTTCGGTGCCGCGACGCCGGAGGCGGACGAGGCCAAGGCCCTGGCCGTGCGCCAGGCCACCGCCCACCTGGTGGACCGCCAGGCGATCGCCACCCAGGTCTACAAGGACACCTACACCCCGGTGTACTCCTACGTGCCGGCCGGCTTCACCGGTGCGATCGAACCGCTCAAGGACCTCTACGGCGACAATGGCGGCCCGTCCCTGGACAAGGCCAAGGCCGTCCTTGAGGCGGCCGGCGTCACCACCCCGGTCACCCTGAACCTGCAGTACAACCCGGACCACTACGGCCCGTCCTCGGGCGACGAGTACGCGATGATCAAGAACCAGCTGGAGACCGGCGGCCTGTTCAAGGTGAACCTGCAATCGACCGAGTGGGTCACCTACCAGAAGTCGCGCATCACCGACTACCCGATGTACCAGCTGGGTTGGTTCCCCGACTACTCGGACGCCGACAACTACCTCTCGCCGTTCTTCGCGAAGGACAACTTCCTGAACAACAACTACTTCAACGCCGACGTCGACCGGATGATCAGCGAGCAGCGCGTCACGGTCGACCAGGCGAAGCGAACCGGGCTGATCGAGGACATCCAAACGGCGGTGGCCAAGGACCTCTCGACGCTGCCGCTGCTCCAGGGCGCCCAGGTCGCCGTGGCCGGCGCCGGCGTGCAGGGCGTGGACCAGACCCTGGACGCCTCCTTCAAGTTCCGCCTGGGCGTGCTGTCCAAGTAGTCACGAGCCCAGTAGTCACAAGCGTTGCCGGCGGGGCGCGCCGCGTCCCGCCGGCTATGAGGGAGGTGCCCGATGTCATCCCTGATCGAACTTCCGGAAGCCGCCGACGACCCCACCGCCACGGCGGCCCGCAGCAGGACCAAGGCCGGCGGAAGCCTGGGCCGTTACCTGCTGGTGAGGTTCCTGCTGATCTTTCCCACGATCTTCATCCTGGTCACCCTGGTGTTCTTCCTGATGCGCATCACCGGCGACCCCATCACTGCCGCCATGGGCGGGCGCCTCACGCCCGACCAGCTGGCCCAGCGCATCCACGAGGCCGGCTACGACCGCCCCCTGCTGGTGCAATACCTCGAGTACCTGGGACAGGTCTTCTCCGGGAACTTCGGGCGCACGCTCACGGACAACCGGGCCGTCACGGAGGTCCTGCTCACTTACGGCGCCGCAACGCTCGAACTGGCGCTGAACGCGCTGGTCATCGCCCTGCTGGTGGGCATCCCGTTCGGGCTGCTCGCGGCCCGGTTCCGGGACAAGTGGCCGGACGCGGTGCTGCGGGTCGCCGCGATCCTCTTCTACGCGACCCCGGTGTTCTTTGCCGGCCTGCTGCTCAAGCTCGTCTTCGGGGTGGGGCTGGGCTGGCTGCCGATCGCCGGCCGCGCGGGCATCGACAGCGAACTGGCGCTGGCCAACCTCGGCGCGCCCACCGGCATCTACTGGCTGGACGCCATCCGCTCCGGCAACTGGGAGGCCCTGGGCGACGTGGCGCGGCACGCGGTGCTGCCGGCGGTCGCACTCGGCCTGCTCACCGCCGGGGTCTTCCTCCGGCTGGTCCGCACCAACGTGATCGGCACCCTCGGCAGGGAATACGTGGAGGCCGGACGCTCCCGCGGAGTGTCCGAATACCGGTTGCTCACCCACCATTCCTTCAAGCCCGCGCTCATCCCGATCATCACCGTGATGGGCCTGCAGATCGCGCTGCTGCTGGGAGGGGCCGTGCTGACGGAATCCACGTTTGAATGGAAGGGCCTGGGCTTCATGCTGGCCCAGTACCTCACGGCCCGCGACTTCGTCGCCGTGCAGGGCATCGTCATGCTGCTGGCGGTGATCGTGGCCGTCACCAACTTCATCGTGGACGTCATCGCCGCGCTGCTCGACCCGAGGGTGAGGTACTGACATGGCAACCACCGCACCCGCCGAGCCCGCCCGCGGCTCCTTCTGGAGCCGCCTGCCGGTCGTGTCCCACCTGCGCATGAGCGTTGGCCTGCAGCGCGGCATGCTCATCGCCGGCGTCGTGCTGACCGCCGTCTTCCTGTTCGTGGCGATCTGCGCGCCCCTGCTCGCCCCCTACGGGTTCGCGCAGACCTTCGACGCCGCCGGCCCCTTCCCCACGCAGGCGCCGCCCAGTCCCCAACACCCGTGGGGCACCACGGTCGGCGGTTACGACGTCCTCTCCCGCACGCTGTGGGGAGCCCGGACGTCGGCCGCGGTGATCGTCGTCGCCGTCGTGCTGTCGATCTTCGCCGGCATCGCGCTCGGGCTGGTTTCCGGCTACCTGGGCGGGTGGCTGGACCGCGTGCTCGTGGTCGTCGCGGACGCGATCTACGCCTTCCCGTCCCTGCTGCTGGCGATCGTCATGTCGATCGTGATCAGCCAGGGCCAGTCCAGCCTGTGGGGCGGCATCTTCGCCGCCGCGATCTCGATCACCGTGGTCTTCATCCCGCAGTACTTCCGAGTCATCCGCGCGGAGACCATCCGGCTGAAGTCCGAGCCGTTCGTGGAGTCGGCGATGGTCGTCGGGGCCTCCTCGTGGCGGATCATGGGCCGGCACATCTTCCGCAACGCCACGCGCACGCTGCCGCTGATCTTCACGCTCAACGCCTCCGAGGCCGTCCTCACCCTCGCCGGCCTCGGCTTCCTGGGCTTCGGCATCGAACCCACGGCGGCGGCCGAATGGGGGTACGACCTCAACCGTGCGCTGTCCGACGCCACCAGCGGCATCTGGTGGACCGGCATCTACCCCGGCATGGCGATCGTGCTCACCGTGATGGGCCTGACGCTGCTGGGCGAATCGATGAACGACCTCGCCGACCCGCGGCTGCGCGGGCGGCGCAAGGCCGGCCGGTCAAAGGCCGGCCGGCACGGCACGACGGCGGCCGGTGCGGCCGGGAAGGAAACGGCGGCATGAGCGCGGCAACGGAAGCGAACGCGGACCGGACCGGCGGTCCGGTCCTGGACATCAGGAACCTGGCGGTCACCTTCGCGACGGACGCCGGCGACGTGGCGGCCGTCCGCGACGTCAGCCTGAGCGTTGCTCCCGGGGAGGTGGTCGCAATCGTCGGCGAATCCGGGTCCGGCAAGACCGTGACGGCGCGGGCCGTGCTGGGCCTGCTCGCCGAGACCGCAAGCAGCACGGGCGCGGTGCTGGTCAGCGGGCACAACGTGGTGGCGCTGAGCGGCGCCGACCTGCGCGCCCTGCGCGGGCCGGACGTGGCGATGATTTTCCAGGAGCCATCGACCGCGCTGAACCCCGTCTTCACGGTGGGGTGGCAGATCGCCGAAGGCATCCGGGCCCACGGCAAGGTCTCGAAGAAGGAGGCCCGCACCCGGGCCATCGAGGCGCTGCGCAAGGTCGGCATCCCGGACCCGGAGCATCGGGTCGACTACTACCCGCACCAGTTCTCCGGCGGGCAGAAACAGCGCGTGGTGATCGCGTCGGCATTGGCGCTGAACCCGGCGCTGATCGTGGCCGACGAGCCCACCACCGCCCTGGACGTGACGGTGCAGGCGGAGATCCTGGACCTGCTGCGCGAACTGCGGGACACGTACAACACCGCGATCGTCCTGATCACCCACAACATGGGGGTGGTCGCCGACCTCGCGGACCGCGTTATGGTGATGTACCGCGGGGACGTCGTGGAGGAGGCGCCGGTCGGCGAGCTCTTTGCCCATCCGCGCGAGCAGTACACGCAGGACCTGCTCGCGGCCGTGCCCCACCTGGGCCGTCATTCCGCCTCGGCGGGAATGACGGAGCGGGACCGCTCCGGGCAGGAACTGCTGGTGGAAGCGGACCGGCTGAGCATCGAGTTCCCGGGGCGCCTCGGGGCCCCGGGGTTCAAGGCCGTGGACGGTGTCAGCCTGAGCATCGCGGCCGGGGAGGTGTACGGGCTGGTGGGGGAGTCCGGTTCGGGCAAGACCACGATCGGACGGGCGATCGCCGGCCTGAACCGGGTGACCGGCGGGTCCCTGAAGGTGTTCGGCTACGAGATGCACGGGTTCCATGAGCGAACCTTCAAGCCGCTGCGCAAGGACATCGGATTCGTCTTCCAGGACCCCGCGGCCAGCTTCAACCCGCAGCTGACCATCGGAGACTGTGTCGCCGAACCCCTGTTCGTGCACCGGCAGGGCGATGCCGCCGCCATCCGCCGCAGGGTCGGGGAACTCCTCGAATCGGTGCAGCTGCCCGCCGCATACGCCGACCGCTTCCCGCACGAACTCTCCGGCGGACAGCGGCAGCGGGCCTCCCTGGCCCGGTCACTGGCGCTGCACCCCCGCCTGCTAATCGCCGACGAACCCACCTCAGCCCTCGACGTGTCCGTCCAGGCCAAGGTGCTTGAACTGTTCCGCGAACTCCAGCAGCAACTGGGGTTCGCCGCGCTGTTCATCAGCCACGACCTGGCCGTTGTGGACATGCTCTCCCATTGGGTGGGCGTGCTGCTGCGCGGCAGGCTTGTCGAGGAAGGCGTCGGCAGCCGCGTCATGGGCGACCCGCAGCACCCCTACACGCGCAGGCTCATCGCCTCGCTGCCCGTCCCCGACCCCGAGGAACAGGCCCGACGGCGGGAGGCCCTGCGCGGCACCACGGACTGACACAGCCCCACCGGGGACCCGCTCGCTCGGCGCGGGTCCATCGGCCAGTAGCGTCCACCCGCCTCCCACCCCTCGCTTCGCTCGGCGCGGGTCCCTCGGCCAGTAGCGTCCACCCGCCTCCCACCCCTCGCTTCGCTCGGCGCGGGTCCCTCGGCCAGTAGACTTGGTCATCATGAGCGATCAGATGGAAACGGCCCCGGAGACGGGCCCCGAATTCGACCCGACCGCCAGCTCCCTCACCGGCGAGGTCGATCCCGCCGTCATGGAAGAGTTGCTGGGAATCCGGAGCAGCATCGACAACTTCGACGCGACGCTGGTCTACCTGCTCGCCGAACGGTTCAAGGCCACCCAGCGGGTCGGGTACCTCAAGGCCCGCCACAAGCTGCCGCCGAGCGATCCGGGACGCGAGGCCGAGCAGATCCAGCGCCTCCACCGGCTGGCCCGCGAAGCCCACCTCGACCCGGTCTTCGCCGAAAAGTTCCTGAACTTCATCATCGACGAGGTCATCCGCCACCACCAGGCCATCTCCGAATCCCACGCCAACGGCGAGGTCGCCGCACCGGCTGCAGCGCATCAGAGCAGGCAGTCCTGAGCCTCGACGCCCAGGCCAACACCACGGCGGGCGTAAAAGCAGCCATCCCGGCACGGGTCCAGGCGACGGCGCACGGTCCGATGCCGGGTGTGGACCCCATTGAGCCGGTGCGGATCGTCCGGGGCGAACTCGGCGAACCGAACCTGCCCCATCTGGTGGAACTCCCCGGGCGCGGCGTCGGATCCGACGCCGTCGGCCGCACCGCGGGCATGCTGGAGGACCTGTACGTGGACGTGCAGTCGTTCGGCTGGCGCCTCGTCGACCGCCCCGGATTGGACCACCGTCGCGCGGTCTCGGCCCTGTCCACCGACCTCGGCGTGCAGGCGGACGTCATTGGCACCGAAGAGCGCCCCGGCGACGCGCTGAAGATCCAGCTGCGCGGGCCGTTCTCCCTCGCAGCGAACCTGCACCTGCACAACGGCGAACGGGCGCTGATCGATCACGGAGCCCGGCGCGACCTGGTCCACTCCCTCGCTTCCGGCGCGGCGCGGCACGTTGCGGACGTCCTGCGCACCAGCGGACGGCCCCACGTGACCGTCGTTGTCGAGGAACCCGAACTGGCCGACGTCCTGGCCGGAACGATTCCGACCGTCAGCGGCTACCGCAGTCTGCGCTCGGTCCCGCGCCACGAAGCTGTTCGGGCCTGGTCCGAGGTTGTCGAGGCCCTGCGTGGAGCTGGCGCAACCACCGTGGTGCTGGCCCCCGGCGTCGGACCGGTCGGGGTGCCCGAAGTGTGCGACGACGTGGCCTCCGCCGGTGCGGACGGCGTCTACCTGCCCGTGACGGCACTGGACACCCGCGGCTGGGAGCGCAGTGCAGGGCTCGTTGAGGGCGGGCTGGAACTGTGGCTGGGCCTGCTGGATCCCGGGAAGACGCCGCCGGGCGTCGTCAAGGCCGTTGAGCGTGTGCTCCGGCCGTGGCGTCAGCTCGGGTTGGGCGATGCGTCCCTGGGGGCGCTGACCCTGTTGCCCACCACTGGCTTCGCCGAAACCTCCCCGGAGGCGCTGCGGAAGGTGCTCACCACCCTGAGTCAGACGGTGGATGCGCTGAACCAGGTCCTGGCCGAAGCGTAGAAGCACAACTCCAGAGGTTAAACCTTAGAGGCCCAAGCCCAGTAGCCCCCACCCGGGGTCCAAACCCAGCGTCAGTTGCCCCGCTAAGGGAGGGCTGTGCCGGAATCGTGTGGTCGGACCATGGTGGGTTCAGAACGGTGGCGTCTCGCCACTGCCGTCGTCGGTGTCGGGGGAGTCCCATCCGGTGCGGCGGAGCGCGGCCCCGGGTTCGCGGTCGGTTTTGGGCGGGCGCTCGCCGGACAGTGCGGAGTTCCCATGCTCGTCTCGTGAGGTCGGGGCTTCGTGCCGTCGCAGTGGGGGTTGGTGCGGATTTGGCCTGCCGGGCGGGTCGGGCGGGTCCGTGTGCCAGGGCAGGGGTGGTTCGGTGCGGTAGGTGCGGCCTGCGGGTGAGGTGAATTCGAGGGTGCGGTCCGCTCCGATGCGGGTTTCCCAGAGGCCGAGGGTCTTGTAGGTGTGGTGCTTGCGGCACAGGCTGGCGAGGTTGCCCAGCGTGGTGGGTCCGCCGTGGTGGTGTTCGTGGACGTGGTCGGGTTCGCAGGCCAGCGCGTTGCGCCGGCAGCCGGGGAAGCGGCAGGTTTGGTCGGCGGCCCAGAGGGCGCGGCGTTGGGCGGGGGTGGGGCGGTAGCGGTGGTGGTCCATGCCGACCACGGCCAGGGAGCCGGGTGTGGCGTAGAGCCGGGTCCAGGTGGGGGTTTGGGCGGCGAGGCGCCGGGCGGAGGCGTCGTCGATGGGCCCGTGGCCGTTCAGTTCGGCCGCCCGGTGGCCCTCGCCGTGGATGCCGGCGGCGTCGGTGCCGGTCCCGCCGGCGCCGCCGGCGGTGGACCGCAGGAGGAGCAGGGGAGAGCGGTGGAGCTGCGGGCCGCGCCACCGGCAACCGCTCCAGCGGATAGCTTGCGGACCTATCGCCCCGCCCCAGCGATTACCGCCCCGTCAGCATCTGACGCGCTTGGCTTGCTGATGCCAAAGGGGCTTCCATGGGGGGCCGTTCCCGCAGATCACGGTCACGGTTCGGCCTGTGGGCGCTCCGCCCAAGTGCTTGATGTCACGGGGCCGTTGATCGGTTTGGTCCGCGGATCGCAGCCCCACCTATAGCCGTCCGGCCGCCTTGAGCCGGATGTACGCGTCGGCCAGCGCCGGCGGCAGCTCCTGCGGAGGCGCGTCGACCACCTCAGCACCCATGCTCCGCAGCTCCGCCTTGAGCGTCTCGCGCTGCTGCAGGGCCCGCTCGGCAGCGGCCGCCCGATACACCTCCGACGCCGTTCCGCGCAAGGTCCGGCGCCGCTCCAGCTCCGGGTCGCGCACGGCCGCGACCACCACCACATGCCGCGCCACCAGTGCCGGAAGCACCGGCAGCAGCCCCTCCTCGACGGCACCGGAATCCAGCGAGGTCAGCAGCACCACCATGGCCCGATGGCTGGAAATCGATTGCACCTGGGCCGGAATCCGCGACCAGTCGGCTTCCACCAGTTCAGGTTCCAGCGGGGCCATGGCCTCCACCATTTGCGTCAGCAGGCTGCCCTTGGCCACCGATTCCACCCGCGCCCGTGCCCGCCGGTCGAAGGCCAGGAAATCCACGCGGTCCCCGCCGCGCTCGGCCAGCACCGCCAGCAGCAGGGCCGCCTCCATTCCGGTGTCCAGTCGCGGTTCGTCCTCCACCCGGGCCGCGGAAGTGCGCGAGGTGTCCAGGACCAGGACCACCCGGCGGTCGCGTTCGGGCCGCCAGGTACGCACCACCACGCCTTGGCGGCGGGCGGTGGCCCGCCAGTCGATCGAGCGCACGTCGTCCCCGCGCACGTAGTCGCGCAGCGAATCGAATTCCGTGCCGGCCCCGCGGACCTGGATCGCGGCGCGTCCGTCCAGCTCGCGCAGGCGCTGCAGCTTCGAGGGCAGGTGCCGCTTGGAATGGAACGGCGGCAGCACGCGCAGCGTCCCCGGCGCGGGCAGGGTCAGCTGGCGGGCCGCCAGCCCCAACGGCCCTTGGCTGCGGACCGTCGCATGGACCGCGTGCAGGTCCCCGCGGCGGCGCGGCACCAGCTCCGTGGTGAAGGCCCGCCGTTCGCCCGCCGGGATGTCCAGTGCGAACGACGTCGTCGCGGACCCGGCCGAGGGCTGCCAGCCGTCGTGCACCGAACCGGCCAGCCGGCGTCGTCCGGTGTTGGCCAGCAGCAGCCGGGACGGGGCGGATTCCTCCAGACGGACGCTGCGCGGCAGTTCGCGCTCCACCACCAGCGTGCGCGGGGACGGCGCCAGCAGCGCATCCAGCAGGGCCAGGGCGCACAGGGCCAGTGCGGTCCAGAGCACCGTCCACCAGGTGGGGAACAGCACCACGGACAGCACTGCGGCCAGCGCCAGCCAGACGAAACGCCGGGTCAGGGCCACGTTCCTGCCCGCCCTACCGGGGGACCGGGACGGTGGCGAGGATCGCCCGCAGCACGTCGTCGGCGCCCACGCCGTCCATCGCCGCCTCCGGGCGCAACCCCACCCGGTGGCGCAGGCAGGGCAGGGTCAGCACCTTGACGTCGTCGGGGGAGACGAAGTCGCGTCCCGACAGCCACGCCCACGCCCGCGAAGTGTTCAGCAGCGCCGTGGCCCCGCGCGGGGACACGCCCAGCTGGAAGCTCGGCGCCGACCGCGTTGCCCGGGCGATGTCCACGATGTAGCCGATGACCTCCGGGGCCACGTGCACCTGGCGCACCCCGGCGCGGGCGGCCGCCAGGTCCGCGGCCGAGGCGACCGGCGACACGCCCGCCGCGGCCAGGTCGCGCGGATTGAACCCCGCCGAATGGCGGCGGATGATCTCGATCTCGTCGTCGCGCTCGGGCAGTTCCATGGTCAGCTTGAGCAGGAAACGGTCCAGCTGCGCCTCGGGCAGCGGGTAGGTGCCCTCGTACTCCACCGGGTTCTGCGTGGCCGCCACGATGAACGGCTCCGGCAGCGGGCGGGACACGCCGTCCACGCTGACCTGGCGTTCCTCCATCGCTTCCAGCAGCGAGGCCTGCGTCTTCGGCGGGGTCCGGTTGATCTCGTCGGCCAGCAGGATGTTGGTGAAGACCGGGCCCTCGCGGAAGCTGAAGCTGGCGGTGTTCGCGTCGTAGACCAGGGACCCGGTCACGTCGCCCGGCATCAGGTCCGGGGTGAACTGCACACGCTTGGTGTCCAGGCTCAGCGCAGCGCTGAGGCTGCGCACCAGCAGCGTCTTCGCCACGCCGGGCACCCCCTCCAGCAGCACGTGCCCCTGGGACAGCAGGGCGATCAGCAGCCCGGTGATGGTGGCGTCCTGGCCGACGACGGCCTTGGCCACTTCGCGGCGGACGTCCAGCAGCGCCTGCCGGGCGGCTGCGTGCAGGTCCGTTCCATACGCGGTGTCGTTCGCTGAGTGGCTCACGGGATACCGATCTCCTTTTCGAGGGTGTGCAGGTCTTGGGCCCACGCCACGAGGTCCGCCTCGGTGCGCACATGGGCGGGGAACAGCAGCCGGCGCAGCGCCGGCCCGGGGCGGTACCCGGCGGTTTCCAGCGTGGCGGCGATGTCCTCGGCCGTGGCCGCGGGTCCCAGCCGCAGGCGCGTGGCGATCCGGGTCAGCGCCGCCGAACGCAAGCTCTCGACGGCGGCTCCCACCGCCCGCCCGTCCTGGTACAGCCGGGCGCGGCCTTCCGCGGTCTCGGCGGCGGGCACGACGACGGGCAGCGGCTCCTCCACGAGCGGTCCGGGGCGCCGCCCCCTCCACAGCATCGCGGCCGTTGCGGCCACGAACAGCCAGCCGGTGGCGGGGCCAACCCAGTCCGGCAACAGTTCGAACGGGCTGGCCGGCGCCTCGGCGACCGCGAGGTCCGAGTAGCCCGGCTTGTACCAGACCAGGGTCGGCTCCGCGCCCAGGGTCCACAGCGCCAGGGCCGGGTGCCCGTGGTCCAGGACGTGGGCGTTGTCCAGGAAATCCGTGCTGCCCAAGACGGTGGTGGTCCCGTCCACGGCGTACCCGTAGGCGGTCCCGGCCCCGGTTTCCTGGCCGTAGCAGCCCGTGTCCGCGCGGTACATCAGCCCGCTGGCGGCCGCGCGGGGCGCCTGTGCCGCAACCGGCAGGTCACAGCCGGCTCCGGCGGGCGCCGCGGCGTCCGGCACGACGCCGGCGGGCAGGATCCGGTCCGTGAACGGTTTCAGCTGCGCCTGGCCCGGCTGGATGAGCACGGTGCGGCCGGAGGCCCGGGCCAGGAGGCCAAGCTGGTCGGCGTCCAGAATCGCGTCGCGGTCGTCGAGCAGCAGCGTGGCTCCGTCTTCGGCCTCCTCCAGCGCGGCCAGCGCCGCGTCCAGGGTGGGGACGGGGGAGACCTGCACACCGTTGTGGCCCAGCACCTGGGCCACCGCCATCGCACCGTCCGGTGCCGCGTTCCGCGGCCCCAGGGGCGTGCGGTCCTCGCCGGTGGCGGTGGCCGCGTAGAACGCCCCCACGGCCAGCGCCAGCAGGAGCAGGCCCACCCAGAGGCGGGAGCGGCGCCAGCGGCGGCGCGCGACGGATTTCGCAGTGGCCGGCGCCGGGGCGGTTTCGCGGCGGGCGTCCGCCACCGCACGCGCGGGCGCGGTGCCCATCGGGGTGTCCGGCCGGGCGCTCATCGGGGTGCCGCCGGGAGCGGGGAGCCGAGGCCTGCGGAGGGGCGGGCGGCGGCCAGGGCGTCGTCGAGGGAGGCGAGGACGGCATGCTCGGCGGACGTGGCGCGGTGGTCGCCGTAGCGCAGGGCGTTGAAGAGGGTGGCCGCCCGGGCCAGGGCCGCGCCCTGTTCGGGGAAGAGGGTGCCGAGCCGACCGGTGGCCTCGAAGGCCGTGCGCCCGGGTTGGGGGTCCAGCAGCGTGCGTTCCTCCGCGGCCAGCACCAGGGCGCGAAACCGCTCCACGTACGCCGTCGACCAGTCGCCCCCCGCGGCGGCGCGCTCGGCGCGGGCCCGGTAATCGCCGGCTGTCAGGCGCGGACTCAGGCCCAATCCCGGTTCCTGAACCGGCGCGCGGCGGTTCAGTCGCGGGCGCATCACGGCCACCGCGAGCAGGACCAGTGCGACGGCGGCGGCCAGCACGACGGCGGTGCCCAGGTTCGGTCCGAGCCCGTTGAGCCCCTCGAACCAGGACAGGAATCCCTGCCAGAGGTCGTGGAGGAACCCCAGCAGGGGGTTGGGCCGGGCCTGGGCGTATTCGGCCCGGGCCAGTTCCTCGGCCAGCTGGTTGCGGGCATCGTCGGCGTCGGGCTGGTAGGCCCCCTGCGAGTGTGGGAGGACGCGGAAGGCGGACGGGGACATGCGTCAGCGCGCCCCTTGGGGCCCGGCCCCCGGGGCCTGCCGGCCCGGGATGCCATGGTCGGTTCCGGCCTCGAATTCACGCAGCAGGACCAGGTCGAAGCCCTCGCGGCGGATCCGCAGGTCCGTGTAGAGCAGGGCGGTGACCGCATACAGGTAGCCGGCGCCCAGGCCTCCGGCCACCGCACCGAGGAGGGTCGAGACAACGCCCAGTCCGGCGAGGTACCGGGCCAGGGACTCCGGGTCCGCGGGATCGATGAAGGCGCCGAGCATACCGGCCGCGAAGCCCAGCGGGGTGGTGATCAGGCTCGTGGCGACGCTGACCACCACTCCGGCCAGCAGGAGGATGCCGAAGGAACGCCACCAGCGTCCGCCGGTGAGCTGCCAGGACCGGCCCAGGGCGGCAAAGACCCCGAGGCCCTCGGCGACGAGGGCATGGGCCGCGAAGACGAACTTGACGCCGATCCAGACGGCCAGCGGGACTCCGACGGCCACCATGGCCAGGATCGCCAGCGCCGCTCCGGCGCCGTCGGCCACGATCGCGGCGCCAACGGCCAGGCCGACGGCGAGCGCGAGCACCACCAGGCCGACGGCGGCGGCGAGCAGGCCCAGCCCGACCAGACGGGCGGGAGACGGCCGTGACAGGGTGAAGGTTTGACCGAACCCGGTCTTCCGGTTCAGGGCCGCACGCAGCACCGGTACCGTGACCAGGCCCTGGACCAGGACCATCAGGCAGCCCGAGAGCAGGCCCGCGACCAGGGACACCAGGACGAAGGCCAGCACGGAACCGCCGAGCTCGTCGGTGAAGACCGAGTCCACGGGAGCCTCGGGGTCGAGGAACTCGGGGGAGTAGAGGACGGAGAAGAGCGGCAGGCCGGCGACGGAAACGACGACCCCCACCACCAGTTGCACCAGCACGGAGAGCCCCAGCGTCGCGCCGGGGTTGCGCCGGACCGCCTGGAAGGCGCCGTCGAACAGTTCGCCCAGGCCCAGCGGGCGCAGCGGAACGACGCCCGGTTTCGGCGGAGGCAGGTAACCCGGCGGCAGCTGGTTCGGGGCCTGGCCCCAGGCGGGCGCGGATGGTTGGCCCCACGCGGGTGCCGGAGTCTGGCCCCACGCCGGTGTGGGAGCCTGGCCCCACGCGGGGGCGGAGGGAGACTGCTTCGCGGTCGGTGCCGGGGAAGCGGGCGGGGTGGGTGGAGTCCACATCGGCCCTAGTGGCGGTTCGTTTGGTGTGTTCGGATGGTCGGACAAGACGATGCGCCCCCTCGGTACGTCGCGTGGTTCTTCCACCCTAGCGTGATCGGTGTCCGGGCCGCCGTCGGGGTGCCAGCGCGTCCCGGGTTTGTCCTGCCTATAGAGTTAGTAAGGAGATCACCTCCGTGCCGACGGCAACGGAAGGGGAAAGGAAAGCATGAAGGCGCGCATTCTGGTCGTGGACGACGACGAGGCGCTGGCCGAAATGATCGGCATTGTCCTGCGCAACGACGACTTCGAACCGGTGTTCTGCTACGACGGCGCCCGGGCCCTGGAGACGTTCCGCAACGTCAAGCCCGATCTGGTGCTGCTGGACCTGATGCTCCCGGGCATGGACGGGATCGAAGTCTGCCGGGCCATCCGGGCCGAGGACGATGTCCCGATCGTGATGCTCACCGCCAAATCCGACACCGCCGACGTCGTCCGCGGCCTCGAGTCGGGGGCCGACGACTACGTGCCGAAGCCGTTCAAGCCCGCCGAGCTGGTGGCGCGCGTGCGCGCCCGCCTCCGTCCCGGGGAGAAGCGCGCCCCGGAAACGCTGCGCATCGGGGACCTGTCCATCGACGTTGCCGGCCACTCGGTGACCCGTGAGGGCAACCCCGTCTCGCTGACCCCGCTCGAGTTCGACCTCCTCGTGGCCCTGGCCCGCAAGCCGTGGCAGGTCTTCACCCGCGAACTGCTGCTCGAACAGGTCTGGGGCTACCGCCACGCCGCCGACACCCGGCTGGTCAACGTGCACGTCCAGCGGCTGCGCTCCAAGGTGGAACGCGATCCCGAGAATCCCGAGGTCGTCCTCACCGTGCGCGGCGTCGGCTACAAGGCCGGCCAGGGCTGACCTTGCCGTTCCCGGAGTCCAGCCCCGAGGGATCCGGCCCCGCAGGATCCGCCCCCGCCGCATCCGGCCCCCGGGTATCCACCCCTGAGGGGTCCGGCCCCGCAGGGGACGGCGCCGCGGGGCCGCGCCTTGCGGAGCGGCTGCGGGGATGGTGGCGGCGCGGCGCGTCCAAGTGGCGCCGCTCGCTGCAGGTGCGCACCGTGGCCTCGTCTGCGCTACTGTCCGGCCTGGCGCTGCTGGCCATCGGGCTGTTCCTGTCCAACCAGATCGCCGCCGGGCTTTTCCAGGAGCGTTTCCGCCAGTTGGAGAGCGAATCGGTGCGGACCCTGTCCATGGTCAAGTCGAACTTCGAATCGGCAGCGACCACGGACCGCGCCAGCACCGTCACGCTGGTCAATGACACCCTGCGGCTGGTCGAGGGCGACGGCACCAGCGTCCAGCGCGACTTCCTGCTGACCCCGCTGCCCAGCTCGGAGAACATCTACGTCGGCACGACGTCCAGCAGCACCACGCTCACCCCCCGCGTCATTCCCGAGGAGCTGTCCACGGCCGTGCAGGAAAACAGCGGCGTGCAGTGGCAGTCGATCGCCCTGCCCGGCGAGGGGGCGGACCGTCCCGGACTGGCGTTCGGGACCAAGGTGACGCTGCCCCCGGGCCGCGAATACGCCCTGTACCTGGTCTACGACCTGTTGCCGGTGCAGGATTCGCTGAACTTCATCCACCGCGTTATGGCCATCGCCGGCGTGCTGCTGCTGATCGTCAACGGCGGCATCGCCTGGTACGTCACCCGCACCGTGGTCCGCCCGGTCTCCAGCGCCGCGGACATCTCGGAAAAGTTCGCCGCGGGACACCTCGAGGAACGCATGGAGGTCCGCGGGGAGGACGAGATCGCCCGCCTCGGCATCTCGTTCAACCGCATGGCCGCCAGCCTCCAGGAACAGATCACCCAGCTGGCGACGCTGTCGATGATGCAGCAGCGCTTCGTCTCCGACGTCTCCCACGAACTGCGCACCCCGCTGACCACCGTGCGCATGGCCGCCGAAGTCCTCCACGATGCGCGCGAGGCCTTCGACCCGATCAACCGGCGCTCCGCCGAACTGCTCTACAACCAGGTGGAGCGCTTCCAGACCCTGCTCAACGACCTGCTGGAGATCTCCCGCTTCGACGCGGGCGTGGCCGTCCTCGAGGCCGAGCCGGTGGACCTGGTCCCGCTGGTCCGCCGCGCGGTCGAGGCGGCCCAGCCCCACGCGGACCTGCTCGGTTCCGCGATCCGCATCCACAACGAGGCAGGCACCGCCATTGCGGACATGGACCCGCGCCGCATCGAACGGGTGGTGCGGAACCTGGTGATGAACGCCATCGAGCACGGCGAAGGCAACCCGATCGACATCAACATCGGCGCGGACGAACAGGGCGTCGCCGTCACCGTGCGCGACCACGGCATCGGCATGAGCGAGGAAGCCGCCTCCCGCGTCTTCGACAGGTTCTGGCGCGCGGACCCGGCCCGCGCCCGCACCACCGGCGGCAGCGGGCTGGGGCTGTCCATCGCCACCGAGGACACCCGCCTGCACAGCGGCTGGCTGCAGGCCTGGGGCGAACCCGGGGACGGGTCGTGTTTCCGGCTGACCCTGCCCCGGCACCGCGGCGGCACCCTGACCGCGTCCCCGCTTCCGCTGGCCCAGGCCGGCCCGGCCCCGTCGGAGGTGCCGCCGGCCACCGGCGTTATCGCGGTGGTCCCGAAGCCGCAGCAACCGGAGGCCGCCGGAGCAGCCCAGGCCCGCCCCGCACCGGAAGGGGAAACCGATGACTAGGCCCGTCAGCGGGCGGCCGGGCAGCGTCCTTTTGGCCGTGGCCGCCGTCCTGGCCGCCGTCGTATTGGTCTTGGCCGGTTGCGGGGCCATTCCGACCTCCGGCCCCGTGGGATCGATCGCCCCCGGCAACGGCTCCTCCGGGGGTGGCATCTACATCTTCAACCCTCCCGGCCCCCGTAACGGCGCCACCCCGGAGGAGATCATTGAAGGCTTCTACCGTGCCGGCATCGCGCCCGCGGACGACTACAGGATCGCCCGCGAGTACCTCGCCCCCGCCTTCGCGGGGGAGTGGCGCCCGGTAGAACAGACGCTCGTGTACGACTCCGAACCCAGCATTGTGGACAACGTCCAGGAGGGCAGCTACACCGTCCAGGTCGAGGCCACCGCGGTGATCGGCGAGCACGGCCTGCGCACCGACCTGCCGGCGAACTCCACGCGCTCGGCCGAGGTCCGCCTGGAACAGGTCGACGGCGAATGGCGCATCGTCGAGGCCCCCGACGGGACCCTGGTGGAGACGGGCAACTTCTCGGTGCTCTTTGCTCCCCATCTCCTGTATTTCTACGATGCCACCTATGCCTACGCGGTCCCGGACGTCCGCTGGTTCGCCAACCGGCAGGGCCTTGCGGCCACCATCGTCGAATCGCTGCTGGCCGGCCCGGCCCCCTACCTGCGCAACGCGGCCTACAGCGCTTTCCCGGAGGATGCCGCGCTGACGCGGCCCGCCGTGCCCATCGACGCCGGAAGGGCGACCGTGGACCTGGCCGAAAGCGTCTTCGTCGATGCGTCCGACCTGCGCCGCCAGCAGATGCAACAGCAGCTCGAGCTCACCCTCAGCCGGCTCAACAACGTCACGTCCGTAACCATGACCGTGAACCAGCGCGAGGTTGGCCTCGGGGCGCAGGCGCCCGGCTTCACCGCTGCGATCGTGGATCCGGCGGTGGCGGACACCCAGATCGCGATCGCCGGCGGGGCCCTGGTCTACTACCAGGGCGACGGCATCGTTCCGGTGGGCGGGGTGCCGGACATCTCCGGCCACAAGCCCCGCGACCCGGCGATGGGTCCCGGCGGCAACCGGTACGCGTTCCTGGACGGCGGGCGCACCCGGCTCTTCACCGTGGACGAAACCGGCAGCGTCTCCACCCCGGTTCGTGGCGTGGACCTGGTGGCACCCAGCATCGACACGTACGGATGGACCTGGACCGTTGCCGGCGGATCCCACTCGCACGTGATGGCGGTGCCCGCGAGCACCGCGCTCGACGGGCCGGCCCGGGAGGTCGCCGCCGGCTGGCTTGACGACGCCGAGGTGCTCTCGCTGCGGGTCTCCCGCGACGGGGCCCGCGTCGCGGTCGTGGCCCGCATCGGCGGGGATACCGGGCTCTACATCGGCGGCATCATCCGGGACAGCGACGGGGTTCCGCGCGGATTCACCGATCCGCTGGAGGTCCCTACCGCCGTCCCGGTTTCGCGGGCCGTGTGGGATTCGGACATCTCGGTGATCGTTATGCGGGCGAACGCGGAGGAGGCGGTTACCGCCGAACGCATCGGCCTGGACGGCACCAGCGAACTGTTCCTGCCCCTGCAGGGCATGATCGGGCTCTCCGCCGGCCCGGGCGAGCGCCGCCCGGTGTACGCGGAAACGCCCGAGGGCATCTACTCCCGCGTCGGCAACTCCTGGAGCGCCCAGGGACGCCAGGCCAGCAACCTCTCCTACGCGGGATAGCCCCCACAGGTCTCCGACCGGTGCGGGGCATCCACACTTCGCAGCCGCGGACCGGCGCCGCCGATCGCGGCGGACGGACGATGGGGCATGGCCGAACATCGGGGGACGGAACGGTGGTGGACAGCACGGTGGTGGACCGATCGGCTGGACCGGTGCTGGAACTGGGCGCCATGGACCGGGGCCGCCGCCGCGCTGCGGGCCGGCCTCGCGCTGGTCTCCCCGACCGACTGCGTTGGCTGCACGGCCCCTGACACGGTCCTGTGCCCGCGCTGCCGCGGCGCCGTCCGGGCAGCCACCGTCCGGCCCTTTCGCGCCGAGGACGCCGCGGAGGCGCTGCCGCTGCTGGATGACGGGGTCCCGCTGCCGGCCGTCGCCGCCGGCACCTACCGCGACGAACTTGCCGCGGCCCTGCTGGCCTTCAAGAACACCCAGCGCATCGGCCTCGCCGGTGTCCTGGGCCCCGCGCTCGCCGGAGCCCTGCAGGCCGCCGCGCCGCTGGCCGGAACCGCGGTCCCGGTCCTGGTGGTGCCCGTTCCCAGTACCGCGGCGGCACAGGCACGGCGCGGGTACGCGCCCGTGGCCGTGTTGCTGCGCTGGGTGTCCCGGCGGGGGTTGTTGCCGCCGCAATTCCACGTTGCCCCTGTGCTGCGGGTGGCCGGGGTCCCGTTCCTGCGCACGGTTGGCCAGAAATCGGTCGGCCAGAAATCCAGAGGGCGGCGGGCACGCGCCCGCGGCGCCTCCCGCCTGGAGCTGCGCCGCTCCCTCTGTCTCGGCAAGGGCCTCGAGCTGCGCGGCCGGGTCTGCGTGGTGGTCGATGACGTCCTCACCACCGGTGCCACCGCCGCGGCCGCGTGGCGGGCCCTGGAATCCGCCGGAGCCCACGTGGCGGCGGTGGTGGTCGTGGCCGCCACACCCGCCCCGCGGGGCACTGCCGCCACACCCGTCCCACGCGCCGACCCGGAACGGCGCTTTCGCTGACGGCGAGCGCGAAACATTGCGGAAGGTGCTTGCATCCTGCGGACAACGACATACGGTGAAGTATGGGCTCCCCAACCAAGGGGATAAGCACCCATCTTCAGCGGCTGGAGGGAGGACCTTTCGGCCGCTGTTGTGTCACCCGAGCAATCTAGGAGGACACCATGGAGATGAAGTTCAGCGGACGAGGCCTGACCGTTTCGGACCGGTTCCGGGAGTACGCGGACGACAAGGTGGCGAAGATCGAACAGCTCGCGTCCAAGGTCCAGTGGCTGGAAGTGAAGGTCACCAAGGAATCGAAGGCGCGCCTGGCGGACACCCAGTTCACCGTCGAGCTCACGGTGGTCGTGCTGGGCCCGGCAATCCGGGCGGAGGCCGCGGCCCCGGACAAGTTCGCTGCTTTTGACATCGCCTTCGCCAAGCTCCTGGAGCGGCTGCGCCGAGCCCGCGACCGCCGGAAGGTCCACCACGGATCCCGCACCCCCGCGGGCGTCGCCGAGGCCACCTCGACGCTTGAGCCCGCCAACCCCAACGTTCCGCTGCACGTCGCGGTCAAGGAGGGCCAGCTCGAGGAAGAGGCGGAGGCCGCTGCCTCCGCGGAGGGCGGCAGCCCGGTCGAGATCCGGCGCAAGGTCTTCCCCACCGTCCAGATGAGCCTCGACGACGCCGTCGACCGCATGGAGATGGTCGGCCACCCGTTCTACCTCTTCGTTGACGAAGCCACGGGCCAGCACTCCGTCGTCTACCGCCGCAAGGGCTGGTCCTACGGCGTCATCACCCTTGACTCCGAGTGCACCGAAGAATCGGTCGAGACCCGGGGCTATCGGAAGGACCAGACCGTCGATGCCTAGGCCGCACGAGGGCGCATGACCCCTGCGGGCAGTGCGCGGATGACCCTGTCACAGGCCCGGCGCATCGCGCTCGCGGCCCAGGGACTGCACAGGGAACGGCCCGCCGGCCCGGCAACAGCCGGGTCGGTGGGCCGGACCTTTGCGCGGCTGGAACTGCTCCAGATCGATGCGGTGAACGTGCTCACCCGGGCCCACTACCTGCCCCTGTTTTCCCGCCTGGGACCCTACGACACCGCCCTGCTGGACCGTCTCGCCGAGGTGGCCCCGCGCCGCATGGTGGAATACTGGGCCCACGAAGCCAGCTTCGTCAGGCCCGGGCACTTCGCCGACCTGCGGGCGTGGCAGCGCCGCCGCTGGATGGGGGAGTGGGCCGCCGAGGGTCCCCTGCAGCGCGCCTTGGGGGACGCGATCCTCGCCCTCCTCGAAGCCTCCGCTCCGCTGACCGCCCGCCAGGTCGCCGAGCACCTCGGGCACGCCGGGCCGAGGGACGGCAGCGGCTGGGGCTGGAACTGGAACCACGCCAAACGGGCCCTGGAAATCCTCTTTGCCGCCGGCGAGGTCGGCAGTGTGGGCCGCACCTCCCAGTTCGAACGCCGGTACGCCCCCATCGGCCGGGTCCTGCCCGCCGGCGGCGACACCTTGCCGGACCCGGACGAGGCCGCCGAACGCCTGGTCCTGGCCGCCTCCGCCGCGCTGGGCATCGCCTCCGCACGGTGCCTGGCGGACTACTTCAGGCTCCCGGTGCGCGCCGCCACGGCGGCCGCCGACCGGCTCGTGTCCCGCGGGGACCTGGAGACGGCCACCGTTGAGGGCTGGCCGGGACCGCGCTACCTCCACCCGGCGGCCGCCAGGCCCCGGCGTGCGGCGGGCCGGGCGCTGCTGGGTCCCTTCGACTCGATGGTGTTCGAACGGCGCCGGCTCCAGGACCTCTTCGGGTTCCGCTACCGGCTTGAGATCTACGTGCCCGCCGCGCAGCGGGTCCACGGCTACTACGTGCTGCCGTTCCTGCTCCGCGACCGCATGGCCGCGCGGGTGGACCTCAGGGCCGACCGCGGTGCGGGCCGCCTCGAGGTGCGCGGCGCGTTCGCCGAGCCGGACGCCGAGCCGGACACCGCCGTCGAACTGGCCGCCGAACTGGGGCTGATGGCGGAATGGCTGGGGCTGGACGGCGTCGTCGTCCAGCCGAACGGCAACCTCGCCGCGGCGCTGGCGGCCGCGGCGGCGACGCGCAGCGGAACCAACGCCGGGCACCGATCGTGAGTCACAGTAGACTGACGTAGCCAGAATTCCTGCGCCTGAGATTTGGAGCTCCCACGTGGCATCACTGCTTGAACGCATCCTGCGGACCGGCGACAAGAAGACCCTGAAGCTGTTGCGCGGATACTCCGACGCGATCAACGTCCTCGAGGACGAGTTCCGGGGGTTGTCCGACGCCGAACTGCGGGCCGAGACGGACAAGTTCAAGCAGCGCTACCAGGACGGCACCACCCTGGACGCCCTGCTGCCGGAGGCGTTCGCCGCCGTGCGCGAGGCCTCCGACCGCACCCTGGGCCTGCGCCACTTCGACGTCCAGATGATGGGCGGCGCGGCGCTGCACCTGGGCAACATCGCCGAAATGCGCACCGGTGAGGGCAAGACCCTGGTCGCCACCAGCCCCGTCTACCTGAACGCGCTGACCGGCAAGGGTGTGCACGTGGTCACGGTCAACGACTTCCTGGCCGAGTACCAGTCGGACCTCATGGGTCGCGTGTACCGCTTCCTGGGCCTGACCAGCGGTTGCATCCTGGCCAACCAGGAGCCCGCGGTGCGCCGCGCGCAGTACAACGCGGACATCACCTACGGGACCAACAACGAGTTCGGCTTCGATTACCTGCGCGACAACATGGCCTGGTCCAGCGACGAACTGGTCCAGCGCGGACACAACTTCGCCGTCGTCGACGAGGTCGACTCCATCCTCATCGACGAGGCCCGCACCCCGCTGATCATCTCCGGGGCGGCTTCCGGCGACGTGAACCGCTGGTACGCCGAGTTCGCCCGCATCGTGAAGCGCCTCGAGACCGCCGAGGACTACGAGGTCGACGAGAAGAAGCGCACCATCGGCGTGCTTGAGTCCGGCATCGAGAAGGTTGAGGACTACCTCGGCATCCACAACCTGTACGAGTCCGCGAACACCCCGCTGATCGGCTTCCTGAACAACGCCATCAAGGCCAAGGAACTGTTCAAGAAGGACAAGGACTACGTCGTCATCAACGGCCAGGTCATGATCGTGGACGAGCACACCGGCCGCACGCTCGCCGGCCGCCGCTACAACGAGGGCATGCACCAGGCGATCGAGGCCAAGGAAGGCGTCGAGATCAAGGCCGAGAACCAGACGATGGCGACGGTCACCCTGCAGAACTACTTCCGCCTGTACGGCAGGCTCTCCGGCATGACGGGCACCGCCCAGACCGAGGCCGCCGAGTTCATGGGCACCTACAAGCTCGGCGTGGTGGAGATCCCCACCAACCGGCCCATGCAGCGCAAGGACCAGTCGGACCTGATCTACAAGAACGAGATCGCCAAGTTCGACGCCGTCGTCCAGGACATCGTCGAGCGCCACGCCTCCGGCCAGCCCGTCCTGGTCGGCACCACCAGCGTCGAGAAGAGCGAATACCTCTCCCGCAAGCTGGCCAAGGAAGGCGTGCGGCACGAGGTCCTCAACGCCAAGCAGCACGCCCGCGAAGCCGCGATCGTGGCCCAGGCCGGCAAGAAGGGCGCGGTCACCGTGGCCACCAACATGGCCGGCCGCGGCACCGACATCATGCTCGGCGGCAACGCCGAGTTCCTCGCCGTCGCCGAGATGGAGCGGCAGGGCCTGGACCCGGAGGAGAACTCGGAGGAGTACGAGCGCGTCTGGGACGGGGTCTTCGCCGCCGCGCAGAAGGCCGTCGAGGCCGAGGCCGAAGAGGTCCGCGCCCTGGGTGGCCTGTACGTGCTGGGCACCGAGCGGCACGAGTCGCGCCGCATCGACAACCAGCTGCGCGGCCGCTCCGGCCGCCAGGGCGACCCGGGCGAGTCCCGCTTCTACCTGTCGATGACGGACGAGCTGATGCGGCGCTTCAACGCCAACGCCGCCCAGCGCATCATGAACAACCCGGGGATGCCCGACGACATGGCCCTGGAATCCAAGCTGGTGTCCAAGGCGATCGAGACCGCCCAGGCCCAGGTGGAATCGACCAACGCGGAGCAGCGCCGCAACGTGCTCAAGTACGACGACGTGCTCAACCGCCAGCGCGAGGCCATCTACGGGGACCGCCGCCGGATCCTCGAGGGCGACGACCTGCACGAGAAGGTCCAGCACTTCCTCGAGGACGTCGTCACCGCCATGGTGAAGGAAACCACCGCGGAGGGCCACGGCGACGACTGGGACCTGGAGCAGCTCTGGACCAATCTCAAGCAGCTCTACCCGATCACGCTGACCATTGACGAAGTGGTCGCCGAGGCCGGTGGCAAGGGCAAGCTGACCTCCCAGTTCCTGCACGAGGAGATCCTCTCCGACGCCCGCGTGGCCTACGAAAGCCGCGAGGAGCAGATCGGCCACGACAACATGCGCGAGCTCGAGCGCCGCGTGGTGCTCTCCGTCCTGGGCCGCAAGTGGCAGGAACACCTCTACGAGATGGACTACCTCAAGGAGGGCATCGGCCTGCGGGCGATGGCGCAGCGCGACCCGCTGGTCGAATACCAGCGCGAGGGCTACCTGATGTTCCAGACCATGATGGAATCCATCCGCGAGGAAAGCATCGGCTACCTGTTCAACGCCGAGGTCCAGGTCGCCGCCCCGACCGCGGTTTCGCTGCCGGGAGTCACCGACGGCCGGGCGGCCACGCTTGCCCCGACGCTGAAGACCCCGGGCCTGGAGGCTCCGGCCAAGCCGGCGACCCTGCGCTACACCGCCCCGACGGAGGACGGCGAGTCCGAGACCCACACCGAGCGCACCACCCCGCCCAGCCGCGCCGAGCGCCGCGCCCAGAAGGGCAAGCAAGACTAGCGGCCGAGGGCCCCGCCCCGAGCGAAGCGAGGGGTGGGAGGACGCTAGTCGCTAGCGGCCGAGGGCCCCACCCCGAACGAAGCGAGGGGCAGGAGATCGGCTAGTCGCCAGCGGCTAGCCGATCTCCAGTTCGCACACCCTCCACTGTCCGCGCCGCCGCTCGATCCTTAGGGCGGCGGCGCGGACGCGTTCGGGCTCGGCCACCACAACCGCGGCCTCGTAGCATCCCTCCGCCACGCGGCACACCCGCGTCCGCCGGACGACCGGTCCGCGGGCACCGGCGGTGCGAGCCGGCCTGGCCGCCCGGGTCAGTTCCACGCGCAGGCGCAGCTTCTCGAAGTTCTCCGCGTCGAGCCAACGGGCCAGCTGGTGGACCGGCCGCGCCCCTGCCAGCGACTCGAACACGGCCTGGGCCACCATGTGCACCACTTGGGCGACCTGGCGCTGTTCCGCCCGGTCGGCCTCGGCCTGCCCGGCACCAGGGGCCGGTGCTGCTCCAGGGACCGAGCCAGGGACCGGACCGGCCGGGACGGGAACCCGGTGGGGACCCGGCCACGGGGCCGCCGATCGGGCCGACGGCGGGTCCGTGCGGCGCAGCGGCACGACGTCGGCGAACCTGCGCACCGCCGTCCGCGGCACCTGCGGGCCCGCCGGCCGTGCGGCGAGGTGCGCCGGGCCGGAGTCGTGCGGAATGGGGCGGGCCTGGCCGGTGTGGTTGGAGTCCGTGTGGTTTGGCCGGGTTTGGTTCGGAGTGGGGTGGTTGGGGCCGGCCTCGGGGTGGGAGGCATCGGGCGAAGCGCTCATGGCGGGTTCCTCTCTGAAGGGTCTTGGCGGTGCCCCTTTGACGACAGGGTGTTGGTGAATCGAGGTCCTACTGCCGCGGATGCTCGTGCCGCTTTTGCTCCTGCCGCATTTGCTCCGGACTGGGGGTGCCGCCGGGCCGGACCAGGACGGTTCCGACCAGCAGCAGGTCGGGGTTTCCCCCACGGCCGCGCGGTTGGCCCGGTACCAGCGGGGCCATTCCCGGGCGATCTCGGCTGCGGTGGCGTGCCCGCCCAGGCTCCGGGCCGCGACGGACCACAGCGAATCCCCGGCCCGCACCACCACCTCCTGCGCGGCGCCTTCCGCCTCCCGGGCGGCACCGTCCCGTCCGCCGCCGAGCACCCGCTCCAGGGGCGTAGCCGGGCGTTCCGGCGTCCACCGGGGGTCCGGGACGCCGTCCCCCGATTCCGTCGACTTCGCGCCGGCCGCGGCTTCCGCCCCGACCGCGGGGACCGGAACGGCGGCGGGGACCGGAACGGGGGCGTGGAACGGAGCATCGGCGTGGGCCGCTGGGGCGAGGACCAGGTGGACCCCCAGCGCGGCGGCTGCCACCCTCCGGATGGACCGCGGACTCAACCGGCCCACCCGGCGCGCCGCTGCCGGACGCCCTGCCCGGTGCAGGAGGGCCGAGGCCACGGCCGCGGCCCAAGCGAGCAGCCACCAGGCCACCACCGCGAGGGCCAGCAGGACCACGCCCCCCGCGGCGAACCGGTCCACCTCCGCCGGGCTTGCGGAAAACAGGCTCCCGGAAAACACGCCTGCGGAAAACGGGCTCCCTCCAAACGGACCCGGCGGAAACGTGGACGGCGAGTCCCCGAACAGGCTGCCCCCGAACCTGAAGACCCGGCCCACCCCCTCCCCGAGCTGGAGGCCCGCAGCCAGGAGGAGGGCCGCCGGGGCCCCAATGGAGGCGGCCAAGGCGGCGACGGCCCGTGCGTGCCGTCCCCGGCTGGGGCTGGGAGAGGCATCGGTGGTGGGTCCCATGGCGGCGCTCCTTCTCAGGAATGGGTTTCGCTAAATTTGATGGTATTTGATGCTGTTTGATATCTGCTGGTGGCCCATGCTTGCAGTTGGTGTCACGCCTGTCCAGAGACGGCTGTGCCCCCTGCCGTTTTCCGGCACGGCTTCCCGTCCCCGACGGGCGCTTTTGGCCGTGCGGGACGTACTCTTGGGCTCATGAGATGGGAGTCACTCTTCGAGGACCTTGAAACGCAGCTCAATGGCGAGATACTGCGCGACCGGGCCACGGAAATCCAGGAGATGGTCCGCATTGAACGCTCGCAAGTGGGGCTGGCCGACCGCCTCCGAGCCCAGTACGGCAACGTCCTGGCCCTCGATCTGGCCGGAGGCCTTCGGCTGCGCGGCACCCTCCGCCACGTCGGGGCCGGCTGGCTGGCGATGGCGGAAGGCCCGGCGGAGTGCGTGGTCCCTTTCGCGGCCCTGCGCGGCATCGAAGGCATGGACGCCAAGGCGTTCCCCCCGGAGGCGCCGGCCCTCGGCCCCTCACGCCGGCGCCTCGGTTTCGGGGCGGCCCTGCGGGCGCTGGTGCGGGACCGGACCCGCGTGGCCCTGCATGGCACGGACGGCCTGTTGTTGGGTGTCGGCACGCTGGACCACGCAGGGGCCGACTACCTCCAGCTGGCGGTGCATGCACGCGACGAGTACCGCCGGCCGGGGGCCGTCCGGACCGTGGTGGCCGTCCCGTTCACCGCCCTCGCCGCAGTGCGGCGCGACTCCTGATCCCCGCCCGGTAAGGGTTTCCGCCCACCGAAAAGTGAAGTTTTGCCCCCTGGTGACCCCGCACTGTTGAATCCGTGCTGCCCTGATGCAAGCATCGGAGCACCGCAGGGGGTGCGGCAGGCGAACATTTCGGGGGGATGTCCATGGCCGGTCAGGTTGGTGCCGATCACGTTGGCAGCGGGGCGCGGCGGCTGCGCAAACCCGGCTGGAAGGATCCACGGCTGCTGGTGGGCATCCTGCTGGTCGCCGGATCGGTTGCGGGTACCGTGGGGCTCGTTTCCGCCCGGGACCGGACCGTGCCCATGTACGTCGCCAAGGAGGACATCTCCTTCGGTGAACCGGTCGATGCCTCCCGGCTGGAGGTCGTGGACGTACGGCTTGACGGGACCCAGGAGCACTACCTTCCGGCGGGGCGGGAACCGGCCGCGGGCACCCGGGCAAACACCCTGATCCGGGCCGGCGAACTGGTTCCGCTGCGCGGACTCGGCCTGGACGACGGCACCACCCGCAAGCCGGTGGCGGTCGAACTCGAACAGACCCTGCCGGCCGCCGTCGTGCCGGGAAGCAGGGTGGACGTCTGGGCCGCGGCCCGCGACCGCACCGCCAACGCGTACGGCCGGCCCGTGATCCTGCTGCCCTCGGCCGAGGTCGCCGCTGTGTCCGCCGTCGACTCCGGGTTCGGCGGAACGTCGGGGGCCGTCGTGGAACTCCTGGTCGAAGACGACCGGATGGCCGACCTGCTGGCGGCCGTGGCCAACGAGGCCCGGGTCACCGTCGTCCACAATCCCGCGGGCCCCGCTTCGACAGGCACGGGATCGTGAGCGTCGCCGTGGTGGTCTGGGGCGAAAACGGCGCCTTGGTCGAGGGCCTCGAACGGCTGCGCGGGGCAGTGACCGTGGTGCGCCGCTGCGCCGAACTCACCGAGGTCGTGGCGCTGGCCGAGACCGGGCTGGCGGATGCGGCCCTGCTGGCAGGCGACCCGGGCCTGATCGACGCCCCGGTCCTGGATGCCCTGGCCGGGCGCGGGATCCTGGCCGTGGTCCTCACCAACGATCCCGGTGAGGCCGCACGGCTGGGAGGCCTCGGCGCCGCCGTCGAATCGCCCGGGACCGACGCGCAGGCCCTGTCCGACCTCCTCGAGATGCTGGTGGCGGGCGCCGTCGGGACCCCGGCGGCCGGAGCGGGGCTGGCCGGACCGGAACGCGCGGGGACGCAGGTGCCGGATCCGGGTCCGGCCATGGCCGGTGGAACTCCGGCGGGCAGGATCGTTGCGGTGTGGGGCCCGGCAGGTTCGCCCGGCCGGACCACCGTGGCCGTGAACTTCGCCGCCGAGGCGGCCCTCGCGGGGCGGCGGGTGGTGCTCCTGGATGCGGACACCTATGGGGCCTCCGTGGCGGCGCACCTGGGACTGCTCGACGAATCGGCGGGCCTGGCCCACCTGTGCCGGCTGGCCGACCAGTTCGTCCTCGACGGGGCGGGGTTCGAGCGGGCCTGCTCGGTGGTGGCCGTGGCCGGAACCCGGCTGCGCGTGGCCACCGGAATCTCCCGCCCGGCGCGCTGGCCCGAACTGCGCCCGGAAGCCCTGGCCCGTGTCCTGGAGTTCCTGCGCCGGCAGGCGGACGTGGTGGTCGTCGACGTCTCCTTCTGCCTCGAGGCCGACGAGGACCTGTCCTTCGACACGTCGGCGCCGCAGCGCAACGGCGCCGCCCTGGCCGTGCTGGAGGCCGCCGACGAGGTGCTCGCGGTCGGTGCAGCCGACAGCGTCGGGGTCCCGCGGCTGGTCAAGGGCGTCGAGGAACTGCGTGCGGCGGTGCCCGGGTGCGAACCCGCCGTCGTGTTCAACCGGGTGCGGGCCTCCGCCGTCGGACCCTCCCCGGAGCGCCAGTTGCGGCTGACCTGGGAGCGGTTCGGCCCCGAGGTGCGCATCAAGGGGTTCCTTCCCCAGGACGCCGCGGCCGCCGACCTCGCCCTGCACGCCGGATCGGTGCTGGCCGAGGCCGCCCCCAACAGCGCGCTCCGCTCCGCGGTGGCCGCCTTGGCCGGGGCCGGCCCGCGCCGCCGGGCGCCGCTGCTGGCCCGCCGGCGCACTGATTTGTGATTGTCGTAACAAGGGGGGATAGGCTGGGAGGACCTCGAGGTCGCAATGGCGCGGCCCCGTATCGCTACATGGAGGCGTTCAGCGCATGTCCACCGGTTCCCGCACCCCGGACCAGTTCATTGCAGACATCCTTTCTCCCGACTTCGTGGAGTCCTACTACGGCCATCTGGCACCGGAGGACGCCGCGGCGTACCCTCCCGAGGAGCTGCCGGCACGGGTCGAGGCGCACCTGCGCGTTGGCCTGACCCGAGACCCCGGCGAAGCCGTGGTCAGCGTGGAACCCAGCGGGGCCAACGCGGTGGCGTACGTGGTCACCGACGACATGCCCTTCCTCGTCGACTCGGTCACCGCCGAGATCGTGCGCCAGAAGCACGGCATCAACCTGGTGGTCCACCCGATCCTCGTGGCCACCCGCAACCGCGAGACCCACGAACTGACCGGCCTGCGGCCGGTGCCCACCCACGCACCCGTCGCCAGCGGCGACACCGCCGCGCTGGCGGACCTGTCCCAGTTCTTCGACGGCGGCTCCCACAGCCGCCTCGAATCCTGGATCGCGATCGAGATCGGCGGCTCTCCCGACGAGGAGCAGACCGAACTCCTGGTCGCCGGAATCGAACGGATCCTTGCGGACGTGAAGGTCTGCGTCGAGGACTGGCAAGCCATGCGGAACAAGGCCCACGAGATCGCCGACAACCTCGGCTGGATCCACGGCGCCGACTCCATTCCGGACCTGCACACCGCCAGCGACCTGCTGCGCTGGCTCGACGACGGCAACTTCACCTTCCTGGGCTACCGCGAGTACGACCTCGCCACCGAGGAGGGCAAGGACGTGCTGCGCGCCCGCCAGGAAAGCAGCCTGGGGCTGATGCGCCGCTCCGGCGGCGGCGGGGTGCAGCACCTGACCGAATCCGGACGGGCGAAGGCGCGCGAACGCCGGGCCCTGATCATCACCAAGGCCAATTCCCGCTCCACGGTCCATCGCCCCGTCTACCTCGACTACGTGGGCATCAAGAGCTTCGACTCCCAGGGCAACGTCAGCGGCGAACGCCGCTTCATCGGCCTGTTCGCCTCCGGCGCCTACACCCGCTCGGTGCGCAGCGTCCCGGTGGTGCGGGACAAGGTGGATGCCGTGCTGAAGGCCTCCGGATTCGCCCCCGACTCGCACTCGGGCAAGGACCTGCTCACCATCCTGGAAACCTACCCCCGCGACGAGCTCTTCCAGACCGAGGTGGAGGACCTGCACGAGACCGTCACCGGCATGCTGGCCCTCCAGGAGCGCCGCCGCACCAGCCTGTTCGTCCGCCCGGACGTGTACGGGCGCTTCATGTCCGCCTTCGTGTTCCTGCCCCGCGACCGCTACACCACCAGCGTGCGCCTGCGCGTGGAGGAGGAGCTGCGCAAGGCCTACGACGCCGAGTCGATGGACTTCGAGGTGCGGATGAGCGAGTCCTCGCTGGTCCGGCTGTTCTACCGCATCCGGCTGCGTCGCCGCGGCGACTTCCCCGTCGTCGACCGCGCCGAGCTCGAGCACCGCCTCGAGCGCGCCGTCCGTTCCTGGCCCGAGGGCATCGACGAGGTCGTGCGCAGGCGCTATCCGGCGGACCAGGCGCCCCTGGTGTCCCGGCGCTGGGCCGAGGCCTTCCCGCCCGCCTACCGCGTCCACTTCGAGGTCGAGGACGCCCTCGAGGACATCGCGCGCTTCGGCGCCTACGACGACCCCGCGCACCGCGGGCCCGTCCTGCGCGTCTACCGGCCCAAGGACGCCGACGCCGAAGAGGACGCCCGGCTCAAGCTCTACCTCACCGAACCGGTGTCGCTGAGCCAGATCCTGCCGGTGCTGCACAACCTGGGCCTGCGCGTGCTGGACGAGAAGCCCTTCGAGGTCTCCCGCGGCGACGGGCGCCAGCTCTTCCTCTACGACCTGGGCCTGTTCTACCCGGAGGGCGTGGACCCGCTGCGCACCGAGACGCTGCTCTCCGAGGCCTGGGCCGCCGTCGCGCTGGACCGCGCCGAATCGGACCCGTTCGACCGGCTGATCCTCAAGGAGGGCATCCACTGGCGCCAGGTCGCGGTGCTGCGCGCCTACACCAAGTACCTGCGCCAGCTGGGCGTGCCCAACTCCTACGGTTTCGTCGCCGACACCGTCCTGGCCAACCCCGCCGCGGCGCGGGCCCTGGTCACCCTGTTCGAATCCTTGTTCGATCCCGCACTGGACGAGTCCACGCGCCCGGAGGCCGTCGAGGCCGCCCGCGCCGCCCTGGCCGCCGGCCTCGAACAGGTCCCCACGCTGGACGCCGACCGGCTGCTGCGCCGCCTCGCCGAGGTGATCGAGGCGACGCTGCGCACCAACCACTACCAGGGGACCGACCACCTCGCGTTCAAGCTCGACCCCGCCCGGATCGGCGGCGCCCCCTTCCCGCGGCCCAAGTACGAGATCTGGGTGTACTCCCCACGCGTGGAAGGGACGCACCTGCGCTTCGGCGACGTCGCCCGCGGCGGCCTGCGCTGGTCGGACCGCCGGGAGGACTTCCGCACCGAGATCCTCGGGCTGGTCAAGGCCCAGGTGGTCAAGAACGCGGTGATCGTCCCCACCGGCGCCAAGGGCGGCTTCTTCGCCAAGCGCCTGCCCGATCCCGCCGTCGACCGCGCCGCCTGGATGGCCGAGGGACAGGCGGCCTACCGGATCTTCATCCGGGCGCTGCTGGACGTCACCGACAACCTCGTGGCCGGCCCCGACGGCGAAAAGGTGGTTCCGCCGCGCGACGTCGTGCGCCGCGACGGGGACGACACCTACCTCGTCGTCGCCGCCGACAAGGGCACCGCGTCCTTCTCCGACATCGCCAACGCGATCTCGCTCGAAACCGGACACTGGCTCGGCGACGCCTTCGCCTCCGGCGGCTCCGTCGGCTACGACCACAAGGCCATGGGCATCACCGCCCGCGGCGCCTGGGAATCGGTCCGCCGCCACTTCTTCGAACTGGGCCTGGACACCCAGACGGAGGACTTCACGGTCGTTGGCGTCGGCGACATGAGCGGGGACGTCTTCGGCAACGGGATGCTCCTGTCCCGGCACGTGCGCCTGGTGGCGGCCTTCGACCACCGCCATATCTTCCTGGACCCCAACCCGGACCCGGAGGCCTCCTTCACCGAGCGCGAGCGCCTGTTCGCCCTGCCCCGCTCCAGCTGGGAGGACTACGACGCCTCCCTGATCAGCGAGGGAGGCGGCATCCACCCGCGCAGCGCCAAGTCCGTGCCGGTTTCCGAAGCCGTGCGCGAGGTCCTCGGCCTGCCCGCCGGCACCGAGCGGCTCTCCCCGCCGGACCTGCTGCGGGCGATCCTCGCCGCACCGGTGGACCTGCTCTACAACGGCGGCATCGGCACCTACGTGAAGGCCTCCACCGAAACGAACATCCAGGTCGGCGACCGCGCCAACGACGCCATCCGCGTGGACGGCCGCGACCTGCGGGCCCGCGTGGTCGGCGAGGGCGGAAACCTCGGCATGACCCAGCTCGGCCGCGTCGAGGCGGCCCTCAACGGGGTGCTGCTCAACACCGACGCGATCGACAACTCCGCCGGCGTCGACTGCTCCGACCACGAGGTCAACATCAAGATCCTCGTGGACCGCATGGTCGAGGCCGGCAAGTTCGACGCCGCCGACCGCACCGGCTTCCTGCACTCGATGACCGACGACGTCGCCAGGCTGGTGCTGCGCACCAACATCGACCAGAACGTCCTGCTCCTGAACGAGAAGCAGCGCCTGGCCGAATGGAGCCCCAGCTTCGAGCGCTTCATGGACTGGCTGGAGGTCGCCGCCGACCTGGACCGGGAGATCGAGTTCCTTCCCGGCAACGCGGAACTCGAGGCGCGGCTGGCCCGGGGCCAGGAACTGACCGCCCCCGAGCTGTCGGTGCTGGTCGCCTACGCGAAGATCCAGCTGAGCCGGGCGCTCGCCGCCAGCGACCTGCACGAGGACCCGTACTTCGCGGGCACCCTGGTGCGGTACTTCCCGGAACAAATCGCCGAACGCTTCGGTGCCGACGTGCAGTCCCACCCGCTGCGCCGGGAGATCATCGCCACGGTGGTGGCCAACGACATGGTCAACCTGGGCGGGATCACCTACGCCTTCCGGGTCATGGAGGAAACCGGCGCCGCGGAGCACGCCGTCGCCCGCGCCTTCGTGGCGCTGCGGGAGATCTACGACCTGGACGGCTTCGCCGAGGACGTGCGCGCGCTGCCGGCCGGGTTCCCGACGGACAAGTGGTGCCGCATGCAGCTGGACCAGCGCCGGCTGCTGGACCGCGCCACCCGCTGGCTCATCAACCACTCCGAGGGAGGCCGCACGGTCGGGGAGGACATCGCCGCGTACCGCGACACGGTGGCCGGGCTGCGGGCCGAGCTGGGCGGCCTGCTGCGTGGCCGCGATGCGACCCGCACCGCCGAATGGAAGGCCGAGGCGCTCGGCTGGGGCGCCCCCGAGGACGTCGCCGACCGCTGGGCGATGGCCTTCGAGAGCTTCTCGCTGCTGGACGTCGCCCGGCTGGCCGCCGAGACCGGACAGCCGGCCCGCGACGTCGCCGCCGTGTACTACGCGGTCTTCGACCGCTTCGGCGTCGACTCGCTGCTGGAACGGATCACCAACCTGCCCCGCCAGGACCGCTGGCAGGCGCTGGCCCGCGCGGCCCTGCGCGACGACCTCTACTCGACCGTGGCGGACATCGCCCGGGCCGCGATGGAGGCGGCTCCGGACACCACCGACCCGGTGGTGAGGCTGGACACGTGGGGCGAACGGAACGCCGAGGGCCTGGGGCGTGCTATGAATATGTTCGACGAAGTCAGCAGGCTCGAACGTGACGACATGGCGTCGCTGTCGGTGGCCCTGCGGCTGCTGCGATCGATCGTACGGAGGTAACACTTGGCCATCTTCACGGACGCCATTCGGGAACACGCCGACTTCGCTCCGGGGGATGAGGAATGGCTCCACCTGCTGGTGGGGGACTGGCAACTGGTCGCGGACCTCGCGTTCGCGGACTTGGTGCTGTGGTTCCCCGCGCCGGAGGGGACGTACGTGGCGCTGGCCCACGTGCGCCCCTCCACCACGCACACCGTCTTCCACACCGACTTCGTGGGGGAGCGGATCCGCCGCGACCTCAAGCCGCTGGTGGAGAAGGCGTGGAGCACCCGGCAGGTGCAGCGGGCCGACGAGGACCACTGGACCCGCGAGGCCGCCATGCGGATCGAGGCCGTCCCGTTCGTGCGGGACGGCCGTCCGCTGGCGGTGGTCACCTGCCACCAGGACCTCTCCAACCAGCGCATGCCCTCCCGGCTGGAGATGACCTACCGCCAGTGCGCCCAGGACCTGCTTCGGATGGGCACCCAGGGCCTGTGGCCGGACTTCGCCAGCCCCACCGAGTCCCGCCGCGGGGCCCCGCGCGTGGGCGACGGCCTGATCCGCCTCGACGCCGAAGGGATCGTGCAGTACGCCAGCCCCAACGGCGTCTCGGCGTTCCGCCGCCTCGGCGGCGTGGACAGCCTCGAGGGCCGTTCGCTGGCGGAGGTCACCACCGGCCTGCTCACCGACCGCCGGATGGTCGACGAGACGCTGCCGCTGGTGGTCACCGGCCGCATGCCCTGGCGCACCGAGCTGGAGTCCAAGGGCGTGTGCCTGTCGCTGCGGGCCATCCCGCTGCGCGACAACAACCGCCGCTACGGCGCGCTGGTGCTCTGCCGCGACGTGACCGAGCTGCGCCGGCGGGAGATGGAGCTGCTCTCCAAGGACGCGACCATCCGCGAGATCCACCACCGGGTCAAGAACAACCTGCAGACCGTTGCGGCGCTGCTGCGCATGCAGTCCCGCCGCATGCGCAGCGAAGAGGGCAAGCAGGGCCTGGAACAGGCAATGCGCCGGGTGTCCACGATCGCGCTCGTCCACGAGACGCTCTCCCAGGGCCTGACCCAGAACGTGGACTTCGACGGGCTCATCGACCGGCAGTTCCGCCTCGCGGCGGAGGTCGCCTCGCCCGGGCAGTCGGTGCGCACGGAGCGCACCGGCAGCTTCGGCGAGGTGCCCAGCGAACTGGCGACCCCGCTGTCATTGGTGATCAACGAACTGGTATCCAACGCCGTCGAACACGGCCTGCGCGAAAGGGGCGGCACGGTCAGCCTGGCCGCCGAGCGCGGCACCGGCCCCGACGGGTCGGACCGTCTGCGCGTGGCGGTGTCCGATGACGGCGTCGGCCTGCCCGCCGAGCCGCGCAGCGAGGGCCTGGGCCTGCAGATCGTGCGCACGCTGGTCACCAGCGAGCTCGGCGGCACCATCGAGTGGGAATCCCGGCCGGGCGGCGGCACCCGCGTGGTGCTGGACATGCCGGTGGAGGCGCGCCAGCCGTAGGCGTGCCGGCAGCTGACACAAGAGCGCGGGCGGGGCATTGGATGCCTCGCCCGCGCTCTTGTGTCCAGTTGCGTTTACCGGCCCTGGGTCAGCTGAAGTCCTTCTTGAGGGCGAGGACGCTGGCGACGTAGCGCTTGGTGTCGCTGAACATGCCGTACTTCCGCACCGAGGCCTGGCCCTGGTAGTAGGAGGCGATGCCGATCTTCTCGGTGGCGCTGGTGCGCTGCAGGGCCCGGATGATCGCGACGCCGGCGACGGCGTTGTCGTAGGGGTTGAGCAGGTCCAGCTTGCGTCCCACCAGTTGGGAGGCCCACTCGCCGGAGGCCGGGATGACCTGCATCGCGCCGATCGCGTTGGCGGGGGAGACGGCGGACATGCTGAAGCCGGACTCCTGGTAGGCGTGGGCCAGGGCCAGCGCGGGGTTGACGCCCATCTGCCGGGCGGTGGAGGCGATGATCGACTTCATCCCCGCACGGCTGGGCAGGTTCCGGGAGAGCAGGATGGCCTTGTTCCGGTTGGCCGAGGCCACCGTCGTCGCCGGGTAGGTGTAGTGCAGGAAGGTGCTCGGCACCAGTTGGTTGCTCGCCGTCGTCGTCGAGGAGCCGGAGACCTTCAGCTTCTGGCCGGGGAAGATGGTCGAGGTCGACTTCAGCCCGTTGGCCTTGAGCAGGGTGCTCAGGCCCATGCCGCGCTTGGCGGCGATGCCGGAGAGGGTGTCCCCGGAGGCCACCGTGTAGGTGCCGGACACGGAGGTGCCGCCCGTGGAGGCCGCCGACGAGGCGGAGCCGGAGACCTTCAGCTTCTGGCCGGGGTAGATGGTCGAGGTCGACTTCAGCCCGTTGGCCTTGAGCAGGGTGCTCAGGCCCATGCCGCGCTTGGCGGCGATGCCGGAGAGGGTGTCCCCGGAGGCCACCGTGTAGGTGCCGGCCGACGCGGCGGCGCTGGTGCCCGCCGTCGCGGACGACCCTGAGCGCAGCGTGAGCCGCTGGCCCACGTAGATCCGGTTGGCCGAGGCCAGTCCGTTGAGCTTGACGATGCTCGCCACGCCCACGCCGTGCTTCTGGGCGATGGCCGAGAGCGTGTCGCCGGACTTCACCACAACGCTTGCCGCGGCCGCGGTGGCGACGGTGACGCGGGACGGCACCTGGGAGGCCACCAGGTGGGACGCGATGCGGTCCTGGGCGGCGGCGATGTTGGCCCCGGTGGCGGCCTTGGGCGCCAGGAAGGAGGGGGCTGCCGGTTCGGAGGCCAGCGCCGGGGCGGCCGTGCCGAGGGCCGACAGGACGACGGCGGGAATCGCCGCGGCGGCGACGGCGCCGTGGCGCGAGCGGCCGGCCTGGCGAACACGGGGCAGTGCGGAGGCGGTCATGGCGGAGTCTGTCATGTAACGGATCCTCTGGTCGTGTTGGCGGCGTCAGCCGCGTCGCACGCGTCGTCCCGGGCCGGGTTGACGGCCCAAGTGACTCGTGTGACTCAAGTTGCGAGTGTTACTCCTGTGAATGTACACCACGGGCCCGGCGGGGAAAACCCGTATTCCGGGAGGGACATGGGGGGTGTGTCGCGCATGGGGGGTCCCTGATGTGGCAATCTGGAGCGGTGAGCACTCTCGAAGAACTTGTGGCCGACTGGCTGCCCCTGCCCGACCTCGCCGACCAGCTCGGCGTCAACATCAAGAAGGTCCACAGCCTGCTGGACGAGCGCGCCGTGGTGGCCGCCCGCGTAGAGCTCGGCGACAAGCGCGTGCGTGCCGTCCCCGCAGCGTTCGTGCAGGACGGGCACCTGGTCGACGCCCTGAAGGGCACCATCTCCGTCCTGGTCGATTCCGGCTTCACGGACGAGGAACTGCTGCTGTGGCTGTTCACCCCGGACGAGTCCCTGCCGGGCACGCCCATCCAGGCGCTGCGCGAGGGACGCAAGACGGAGATCCGCCGCCGCGCCCAGGCCCTGGCCTGGTAGCCGAAGCCTGGTAGCCGGCTGCCCCTAGGGGGCAGGGGGCGCGGCGTTCATGAGGTGCGGCGGATGGCCGCCTCCCCGAGTCCGCGCAGCGCCCCACGCACCGGTTCGGCCACCGGCAGCCGCTCCAGCGCGTCGAAGCCGGAGCCGGAGAGCTCGGAGATCGCGCCCTCGGTGGCCGCCAGCGCGCCGCAGCCGCGCAGGATCGCGCACATGCGGCCGACCTCCTGGGTGGAGAGGTCCTCCGCGCCGAGCCGCTCCTGGATGAACCCGCGGTCGGCGTCGCCGGCCAGCAGCAGGGCGTGGGCAATCAGCTCGGTGCGCTTGCCTTCGCGCAGGTCGTCCCCGGCGGGCTTGCCGGTTTCGGCCGGATCGCCGAAGACGCCCAGCACGTCGTCGCGCAACTGGAACGCCTCGCCCAGCGGCAGGGCGAACTCCGAGTAGGCGCGCTGCAGCGGTTCCGGGGCCCCGGCCAGGGCCCCGCCCAGCAGGACCGGGTTCTCCACCGAATACTTCGCGGACTTGTAGCGGACCACGGTGCGGGCCCGGGCGACGGCGTGCTCGGGGCCGTAGGTGGGTCCGGCGGACTCCTCCAGCACGTCCAGGTACTGCCCGGCCATGACCTGCATCCGCATGGTGTCGAACACCGCGCGGGCGGCCGGAGGCACCGGAACGATGGTGCCGAAGAGCTGTTCGCTGTAGGACAGGCACAGGTCCCCGGCCAGCACCGCGGCCGCCTCGCCGAACCGGCCCCCGTCGCGGTGCCACGCACGCGAGCGGTGCAGCGCCTCGAAGCGGCGGTGCACGCTGGGCTGTCCGCGGCGCGTGTCGGAACGGTCGATCAGGTCGTCGTGGATCAGCGCCGCGGCCTGGAACAGCTCCAGCGCCGCCCCGGCCTGGACGATCGTCGGGTCCGCCGGATCGCCACCGGCCCCCAGGAAGCCCCAAAACGCGAAGAGCGGGCGCAGCCGCTTTCCGCCGCGGACCAGCGCGCGGATGCTGCCCACCAGCTCGACGGCGTCGGCGGAGATTTCGCCGATCGTGCCTGCCTGGCCCTCCAGGAAGGAGTCCAGGGCCGCATTGACGCGGCCGGCGAAGTCGGCGGACAGCTCCGCCGCCGTGGCCCTGGGGGCGGTGTGCGTGGTGGGCTGCGGGGCGTGCGGGTGCTCGGTCATGGCGTCAATCTGTTGCGGGGACGGGCTACAAGCCCCACTGTATCCGCAGCCCCCCGCAATCGCCCGCCCGCGCCAGACCGCCCGCGCAAGACATAGCATGGTGGCATGACGGACGGTGCACGGGAGCGGGCGATCCTGCACGTGGACATGGACGCGTTCTACGTGTCCGTGGAGCTGCTCTCCCGCCCGGACCTGGCCGGACGGCAGGTGATCGTGGGCCACGCGGGGGAGCGGTCGGTGGTGCTGTCCGCCTCCTACCCCTGCCGCGCGCTCGGGGTCAGCTCCGCGATGCCGATGACCGCCGCCGTGCGGATGGCCCCGCGGGCCGTGGTGCTGGAACCGAACATGGCCGCCTATCGGCACTACTCCGGGCGCATCATGGCGATCTTCCGCGAGGTGACCCCGCTGGTGGAGCAGGTCAGCGTCGACGAGGCCTTCCTGGACGTCACGGGGAGCCTGCGCCGGCTGGGGCACCCCCAGGCCATCGGGGAGATGCTCAGGCGCAGGATCCGGACCGAACTGGGGCTGCCGGCCAGCGTGGGCATCGCCCGCAACAAGTTCGTCGCCAAGGTGGCCTCCACCCATGCCAAGCCGGACGGCCTGCTGGCGGTGCCGCCCGCACGGACCGCACAGTTCCTGCAGTCCCTGCCGGTGCGTTCCCTGTGGGGCGTGGGGGAGCGGACCGCGCGGGTGCTGTCCGACGCCGGGATCGCCACCGTTGCGGACCTCGCGCAGATGCCGGTCCGCACGCTCGAGCGGATGCTCGGAGCCCACGGGCCGCAGCTGCATGCCCTGGCCTGGGGACTGGACGACCGTCCGGTGGAGCCGGTCCGCGTGGAAAAGAGCATCGGCGCCGAGGAGACGTTCGAGCGGGACGTCTCCGACCCCGACGCGCTCCGGCGCGAACTGCTGCGGCTGTCCCACAGGGTGGCGGAGCGCCTGCGTGCCTCCGGACGCGAGGCCGGAACGGTGGTCCTGAAGGTGCGCTACGCCGACTTCTCCACCATCACCCGCAGCCGCCGCCTGGCCCAGCCCGCCGGTGCCGCACCCGCCGTGCACCAGGCCGCCGAAGCCCTCCTTGACGCCCTCGGCACGCTGCCGCAGCCCGTTCGGCTGCTCGGCGTGCGCGCCGAGCAACTCGTGGAGTCCACCGGCTACCAATTGAGCATCGAGCGCAGCGAAGGCAACTGGCGGCAGGCGGAGGAGGCCATGGACCGGATCCGCGCCCGCTTCCCGCAGGGGGCGGTCCGGCCCGCCACGCTGCTGGCTGGCCGGGAACCCTTCGCGGGGCAGGCAGAGGCCGACGCATAGGGCCCGCGTGAGGGGGCGCGCCGCGCCGCATATCACACTCAAACTACCGCACTTCGGCACTGCGGGACTATCCTTGAACCACTAGAGCGTAGTGGTGCGGCCGCATGGTCCGGGGGAACTTTTCCGGGGAGGCGGACGTTGCACCCCCAAAGGGCCGCATCGAGGCGTACCGAAGGAACGAAGGGACGGGGGAAGGGACCATGCCGCTTTCCGAGCACGAGCAGCGACTCCTGGAGCAACTGGAGAAGCAGTTGCACGAGGATCACCGTTTCGCCTCCTCCATGAAATCCGCCGCGGGCCCGGGAGGATACTCGACCCGCAACATCGCGATCGGCTCCTTGGTGGCCGTCGCGGGCATCATCGTGCTGCTGTTCGGCATCTCCGGCCAACTGATCCCGTTAGGCGTCCTGGGCTTTGCGGCCATGTGCGCCGGCGTGTACATCGCCCTGTCCAAGGCGGGCATGCGCTCCTCGTCCGGCCGGAAGGCGGGCAAGGGCAAGGGCAAGACCTCCTTCATGCACGACCTGGACCGCAAGTGGGACGAGCGGCGGCGCGGCGACGAGTAGTCCCGGCCCCGCCAGCAACGCCCCCAGCACCGGAAGGACCCGTGGATTCCACGGGTCCTTCACCGTTTTAACGCCCCCCGTTCAACCCCGCAGCGGTGCCGCGTTGTGCCCCACTGCCCTCCCGTCGTCCCCCCACTTCCCTCCACCCCGCCCGTTGCCCGGAAAGCCGCGGATGACGTGCGGCGACGCGCCGTCCCGTCCGGCGCGCCGGTTTGTCAATCTCGTTGACAGTGGAGGGAAGTGGGGTAAAGTGGGGCCAAGAAGAGGGCAGGGGAGAAGGTGAGGCGGGAAAGCTCCTTGAACCGAGAAGGCGGTGCTCATGTTCCTAGGGACGTACGCACCGCGGCTCGATGAGAAGCACCGCCTGATCCTCCCGGCAAAATTCCGCGACGAGCTGGCCGAAGGGCTGGTCCTGACGCGGGGCCAGGAGCGATGCATCTACGTCTTCAGCCAGCGGGAATTCGAACGGGTCCATGAGCAAATGCGACAGGCCCCGCTCTCCTCCCGCCAGGCGAGGGACTACATCCGCCTCTTCCTCTCCGGCGCGTCGGACGAAACGCCGGACAAGCAGGGCCGGGTCACGATTCCGGCCCCGTTGCGTTCCTACGCGGGGCTCGACCGGGAGGTCACGGTCATCGGGGCGGGAACACGGGCCGAGATCTGGGACACCAGGGCTTGGACCGAATACCTGGAGGAGAAGGAGGCAGCCTTCTCCGAAACGGACGAAGACATACTGCCGGGCATCTTCTAGCGGCGCCCGCCGCCAAGGGCCCGGACGGCGGCTTGGACGAGATCTCCAGCCGCCCGGCAGGCACCGACCTGGCTCACCTTCCCCTGAGCCAGGCAGGGGCACCGCCGGGCCGGAGGGGGATCTGGCCCAAGCCGCTGCATTGAACGAACACCAACGACGCGGGAAGGGGGCCCTGTGGCAGACGACGAACGGGACGAGGTTGCGTCGCGTCCGGCGAGTGAGCGGCACGTGCCCGTGCTCCTGGACCGCTGCGTCGGCCTCCTGGAGCCCGGCATCAGGGCCGGGATCGAGGCCCGCGGCCGCGCCGTCGTCGTCGACTGCACGCTGGGCATGGGCGGGCACTCCGAGGCGATGCTTGAGCGCTTCCCCGAACTGCACCTGATCGGGCTGGACCGCGACGAGCAGGCCCTGGCCCTCGCCGGCGCCCGGCTCGAACGCTTCGCCGGCCGCACCGACCTGGTCCACGCCGTGTACGACGAGGTGGCCGACGTCGTCGCCGACCTCGGCTTCACCGGGGTGGACGGCGTCCTCTTCGACCTGGGCGTGTCCTCCCTGCAGCTGGACGAGCGAGACCGCGGCTTCGCGTACTCCTACGACGCCCCGCTGGACATGCGCATGGACACCTCCACGGGCCCCACCGCCGCGGACATCGTGAACGGGTACTCCGAGCAGGAGCTGGTCCGGATCATCCGGACCTGGGGCGAGGAGAAGTTCGCCGGGCGCATCGCCTCCTCCATCGTCAAGGCCCGCGAGGCCGCCCCGCTCACCACCACGGGGGAACTGGTCGCCGCGATCCGCTCCGTCGTCCCGGCGGCGGCCGCCCGCACCGCCGGCCACCCGGCCAAGCGCACCTTCCAGGCCCTGCGCATCGAGGTCAACGAGGAGCTCGACGTGCTCGACCGCGCGATCCCCGCCGCCATGGGGGCGCTTGAGGTCGGGGGCAGGGTGGTGGTGATGAGCTACCACTCCCTGGAAGACAAGATCACCAAGCGGCACTTTGCCGCCGGTTCGCGGTCCTCCGCCCCCGCCGGATTCCCGGTGGAACTGGAGGAGCACAAGGCGCAGTACAAGACGCTGACCCGGGGGACCGAAACCCCCACGGCGCAGGAAATCGAAGAGAACCCCCGCGCGGCCTCGGCAAAGCTGAGGGCCGTCGAACGAATCCTGAAGAGGAGCTGACCATGGGCATCCGGTCCCAGACGCGTGTTGTGCCGCACGGGATTCCCGCCACGGCGGTGGACGGGGCCACGGCCCGCGCCCTCGTTCCGGAGCCCGGGCACGGTGCGCCCGAACCCCGGCGGCGGACCGCCCTCTCGGTTGTCCCCGCCGTGGTGGGAGGCCGCCGGCTGCCGTTCGCCGTCTTCTGCTTCGGGGTGATGCTGGCCGCCCTGGCCACGGTCCTGGTGCTGAACATCTCCGTCTCCGGCGGGCAGTACGAGGTCGTCAAGCTGCGCAACCAGGAGCAGGCGCTGACCCAGGAGAACGAGGCCCTGTCCCAGCAGGCCCAGAAGCTGGAGGCCCCCCAAAGCGTTGCGGCCAAGGCGGCCGAACTCGGCATGGTGGTTCCCGGCTCCGTCGCCTCGATCGACCTCGACACCCTCAAGGTCGCCGGCACCTCCTCCGCGGCCAAGGCCGAGGAGAGCCCCACCTCGCTCGTTGCCGACAGGGAAACCGCGGCCGGCGCCGCGTCCGCCGCCGAACCGGCCACCGACCCTGTGGCGGAAGACCCGGCCGCCGAGAACTCCGTCGCGGAGGACCCGGCCAACGAGCCGGTCGCGGAGGTGCCGGCCCGGACGGTGGACGCGGAGTTCACCGAGCAGGAACTCAATGGCGGAACGATTCCTGCCCCGGCGCAGCAGGAGCCGAAGAACTAGCCAGCAGCAGCCGAAGAACTAGCACGACGCGAGGATTGATGGATGGCAGCGCCACGTACCGGGACCGCCGGCACCCGCACGGGGGACGACGGAGCCCGGCGACAGCCGCGCACGGGGGTCCGGCTGCGGGTCGGCCTGGCCATGGCCCTGGTGATGCTGCTGGTGCTCGGCGGGCGCCTGTTCTTCGTCCAGGGGCTTGACCCGGAAGGCATCGCCCAGGCCGCGGTGAAGAACCGCATCCGCGCCCAGACCATCCAGGCCGAACGCGGGCAGATCCTGGATTCGGAGGGGCGCGTGCTGGCCGCCAGCGTCGAACGCTACGACCTCGTCGTCAACCAGCGCCTGCTCAAGTCCGAGTTCACGCGCAAGAACCAGCAGAGCGGCGAACGCGAGAAGGTCGCCATCGACCAGGCCATCGCCGAACTGGTCCCGCTCCTTGACCAGGACGCGGAAACCCTGCGCACCTCGATCGTGGGCCGGGACGGGGCCGAGAAGAAGGGCTACTCCTACGTCGCCAAGGGCGTCACGCCCGAGGTCCGCAACGCGGTCCTGGCGGTCGGCATCCCCAGCCTCACCAGCGAACAGCGCACCGAGCGCAACTACCCCAACGGTTCCGTCGCCGGCAGCATCCTCGGTTTTACGACCTCCGACGGCAAGGCCGCCGAGGGCCTTGAGCTGAGCCAGGACGAGGCCCTCAGCGGCACCGACGGCAAGAAGACCTACGAGGTCGGTGCCGACGGCATCCGCATTCCGATGGCCACCATGCAGGAGGTGGACGCGGTCGACGGCCAGGACGTGCGCCTGACCATCAACAGCGACATCCAGTGGGCCGCCCAGGAGGCGGTCATGGCCAAGCAGAAGCAGTTCAAGGCCGAGTGGGTCAACGCCGTTGTGGTCGAGGTGAAGACCGGCAAGATCCGGGCGCTGGCGGACTCGACCACCGTGGACCCCTCCGACCCCGGGGCCACCGACCCCGAGTTCCGCACCTCCACCACCGTCACCCAGGCGTTCGAACCCGGCTCCACCGGCAAGGTTGGCACCTTCGCCGCGGCCCTCGAGGAGGGCGTCGTGGAGCCCACGGAGGAGTTCACGGTCAAGAACTCCTACACCATCCAGAACGAGAAGATCAACGACTCGCTCAAGCACGCCACGTTCCAGATGACCGCGGCGGGCATCTTCGCGCGCTCCTACAACACCGGCACCGTCAAGATCGGCAGCCGCCTGACCAACGAGCAGCGCTACGAGTGGATGAAGAAACTGGGCATCGGAACCAGGATCGACATCGGGCTGCCGTCCTCCAACCCGGGCATCTTCGCCCCGCCCGCCGCCTGGGACCGCCGCCAGCAGTTCACCACCATGTTCGGGCAGGCCTACACGCAGACCGCCCTGCACACCGCCAAGATCTTCCAGACGGTGGGCAACCACGGCGTGCAGATCGAGCCCAGCCTCATCGAGGCCTACGTCGATCCGGACGGCACCGAGCACCCGGTCGAGGCAGCCACGCCCACGCGCATCTTCTCCGAGGAGACCTCCGAGGAGATGCGGCGCATGATGGAGACCGTCGTCGACGCCGGTACCGGCACCCTGATGGCCATCGAGGGCTACCGGGTGGGCGGCAAGTCCGGCACGGGCCAGGCCGCCGGGCCGACCGGCGTGTACGACGGCCACACCAGTTCCTTCGCCGGCATGGTCCCGATCGATGACCCGAAGTACCTCGTGGTGGTCACCATGCACCGCCCCAAGGGCAATTGGCGCAGTTGGTCGGTCGGTGATACCTTCACCCGCATCATGAGCCAGACCCTGAACACGTACGACGTGGCGCCGAGCACCACGGAATCCCAAGCCTACAAAGTCTTTGTCGGCAAGAACCAGAAGTACAGCTGGGACTGATGAACACGAACACCACTGCGGCCCGCGACGCCGAGCGCGCCTTCCGCCCTGCCACCGCACCCGCCCTGTCCCTGGCCGACCTCGCAGCCGCCCCACACGCCGGCCTCAGGCTGGAAGGGGACGGGTCCGCCGTCGTGCACGGGGTCTGCCTGGACTCCCGCGCCGTCCTGCCCGGGGACCTCTACGCGGCCGTGCCCGGCGCCAACCGCCACGGCGCCGACTTCGCCGCCGCGGCCGCCGCCGCCGGCGCCGCCGCGGTGCTCACCGACGAGGAGGGCCTGGCCCGGGTCCGCGCCGCCGGCCTGCCCGCACTGGTGGCCGGCTCCGTGCGCGCCGCGGTGGGGCCCCTCGCCGCCCTTCTGCACGGCACCGCCTCCGGACCGGCGCTGGTCGGCGTCACCGGAACCAACGGCAAGACCACCACCACCTACTTCGCCACCTCGCTGCTGCGCGCCCTCGGGCAGCGGACCGGGCTGGTCGGCACCATCGAGATCGTCGCCGGCGACACCCGCATCCCCAGCGTCCTGACCACCCCGGAGGCCCCGCAGCTGCACGCCCTGATGGCCCGCATGCGCGAGGCCGGCGTGGACACGGCCGCGATGGAGGTCTCCTCCCACTCCATCGACTACGGGCGCATCGGCGGGCTGGCCTTCGAAGTGGCCGGCTTCACCAACCTCACCCAGGACCACTTGGACCTGCACGGCACCATGGAGGAGTACTTCGCCTCCAAGGCCCGCCTGTTCGAGTCCTCCCGCACCCGCCGCGCCGTGGTCACGGTCGATGACGCGTGGGGCCGCCGCATGGCGGAGGCCTCCACCGCCGAGACGTGGACGCTGGCCACCGCGGCCGGGACGGAGGGGAGCGACGCCGACTGGCGGGTCCGCGCGATCGTGGCCGACGGGCTGGGCCACCGCTTCGAGGTGGCCGGACCCGACGGCGCGCTGCTGCGCGCCCGCACCGGGCTGCCCGGCCTGTTCAACGTCTCCAACGCCGCCCTGGCCCTGCTGATGGTCCACGCCGCCGGGACGCCGCTGGAGGACCTCCAGCGCGTGCTCGAGGAGGCCGACCCGCTGACCGTCGAGGTTCCCGGGCGCATGCAGGTCATCGCCCAGCGCCCGGCGGCGATCGTGGACTTCGCCCACAACCCCGACGCGCTCCAGCGCGCGCTGGAGTCGGTGGACAGCACCCGTCCCGGGGCCCGCACGATCGTGGTCTTCGGCGCGACCGGCCAGCGCGACGCCACCAAGCGCCCGGTCATGGGCGCGGTCGCCGCCCGGCACGCGGACGTTGTGGTGGTCACCGACGACGACCCGCACGACGAGGAACCCGCGGGCATCCGGGCTGCCGTGCTGGCCGGCGCCCGCGACGCGGTCGCCGGCGGAGCCCGTGCCGCCGACGTTCTCGAGGTGGCGCCGCGCGCGGCCGCCATCGCCGCGGCCGTGGACCTCGCCGGGCCGGAGGACACCATCCTGGTGGCCGGGCGCGGCCACGAGGTCTGGCAGGAGGTCCGGGGCGTGAACCTGCCCCTGGACGACCGCGTGGAACTGCGCGGAGCCCTGCGCGCACGCGGCTTCCTGCCCGCCGATTCCGCCCACTCCACCGCCAAAGGGTAAAGTCCACCTAGCCATGATTTATCTCAGTACCGCCGAAATTGCGGCCATTACCGGCGGCCGCCCGACGGCGACCGCACTTCCCGAGACCGAGGTCCGCGGCGTTGCCACGGACTCGCGCGAATGCGCGCCCGGCTGGCTGTTCGTCGCCAAGCCCGGTGCCGCTTCCGACGGCCACCACTTCGTTCCGCAGGCCTTCGCGGCCGGCGCCGTGCTGGCCTTGGCCGAGCGCGAAACCACCGCCGCCGACGGCACGGTGCACCCCGCCGTGATCGTTCCCGACGCCGTTCTGGCCATGGGGAAGATCGCCGCGCACACCGTGGCCCGGCTGCGCGAAACCAACGCCCTGCGCACGGTGGGGATCACCGGCTCCGCCGGGAAGACGACCACCAAGGACCTGCTCGCCGCCATCCTGGCCGGCACCGGGGAAACCGTCGCCCCGATCGGTTCCTACAACGGGGAGGTCGGCGTCCCGCTGACCGTCTTCAAGGCCACGGATCAGACCCGCAACCTGGTCGTCGAGATGGGCGCCACCGGCGTCGGGCACATCGAGTACCTGGCCCGCATGGTCCGTCCCGAGGTCGGCGTCGTGCTCTGCGTGGGCAGCGCCCACGCGGGCGAGTTCGGCGGGACCGAAAACATCGCCCGCGCCAAGGGCGAACTGGTCGAGGCCCTCCCGGAGGACGGCACCGCGGTGCTGAACCTGGACGATCCGGCCGTGGCCGCCATGGCCTCGCGCACCCGCGCCGCCGTGCTCGGCTTCGGCGAGCAGGCCCCGGCCGGCGCCGTGTCCGCCGAGGACGTCGAGGTGGACCGCGACGGGCATCCCCACTTCACGCTGCGCCTGCCGGACGGCTCCGCCCACCCGGTGCGCAGCGGCCTGATCGGCCGCCACCACGTGACCAACCTGCTGGCCGCCGCGGCCGCCGCGTACGCCCTCGGCGTCGACGGGGCCGCCATCGCCGCCGCCCTCACCGGGCGCGGGCCGGCCAGCCGCTGGCGCATGGAGCGCACCGACCGCCCCGACAGCGTCACCGTCATCAACGACGCCTACAACGCCAACCCCGATTCCATGCGCGCGGCCCTGCGCACGCTGGCCGAACTCGGCCTGCCGGACGGCCAGGGACAGGCCCGGCGCACCTGGGCCGTGCTGGGCGAAATGCTCGAACTGGGCGAGGACTCCGTGCTGGAGCACGACCTGCTTGGCCGGCTGGCGGTGCGCCTGAACATCAAGAAGCTCGTCGTCGTCGGCCACGGGGCCAAGGCCGCCTACAACTCGGCAGTCCTCGAAGGCAGCTGGGGCGACGAGGCGATGTTCGTGGAGACCGCCGAAGAGGCCGAACGCCTGCTCAACGAGCGGCTGCGGCCCGGAGACATCGTCCTGTTCAAGTCCTCCAACGGGGCAGGGCTGCGCTTCCTGGGCGACCGGCTGGCAACGACCGCGGGCGGCCTCGCCGCCGGGGAGGAGAGCGTCCGGTGATCGCCCTCATCATTGGCGCGGGCTCGGCGCTGCTGCTGTCGCTGCTGGGCACGCCGCTGTTCATCAAGCTGCTTGTCAAACAGGGGTACGGACAGTTCGTCCGCGACGACGGGCCGACGTCCCACCACACCAAGCGCGGCACCCCCACCATGGGCGGTGCCGTCATCGTGCTGGCCGTGCTGATCGCCTACTTCGGCACGCACGGGATCCTGTCGCTGATCAGCGACCACTCCGCCGGTCCCACGGTCAGCGGCCTGGTGCTGCTGTTCCTGACGGTCGGCATGGGGCTGGTCGGATTCCTCGACGACTTCATCAAGATCTCCAAGCAGCGCAGCCTGGGCCTGCGGGCCTGGCAGAAGATCGTGCTCCAGGCCGCGGTCGGCATCGCCTTCGCCATCCTGGCCCTGCAGTTCCCCAACGACAAGGGCCTCACCCCGGCCTCCACGCACATCTCCTTCATCCGCGACCTGAACATCGACCTGGCCTTCGCCGGGCCGCTGCTCGGGGCCATCCTGTTCGTGCTCTGGGCCAACCTGATCATCACCGGCACCACCAACGGCGTGAACCTCACCGACGGCCTGGACGGACTCGCCACGGGCGCCGCCATCATGGTCTTCGCCGCCTACACGCTGATGGGCATCTGGCAGTACAACCAGGCCTGCGGTTCCTCCCGCTCCATCGGCACCGTCTGCTACGAGGTCCGCGACCCCATGGACCTGGCCCTGCTCGGGGCCATCCTCTGCGGCGCCCTGGTGGGCTTCCTGTGGTGGAACACCTCGCCGGCGAAGATCTTCATGGGCGACACCGGCTCGCTGGCCATCGGCGGCGCCGTCGCGGCCTTCGCCATCCTCTCCCGCACCGAACTGCTGCTGGTCGTGCTGGCCGGGCTGTTCGTGATGATCACCCTGTCGGTGATCATCCAGGTCGGGTACTTCAAGATCAGCGGCGGCAAGCGCGTGTTCAAGATGGCGCCGCTGCAGCACCACTTCGAACTCAAGGGCTGGGCGGAAGTGACGGTCGTGGTCCGGTTCTGGATCCTCGGCGGCCTCTTCGTCGCCGCCGGCCTGGGAATCTTCTACGCCGAATGGGTGGTGGGACTGTGACGCACGCGCCGATCGGGGAACTGACCAGCTGGGACGCCGACTGGGCCGGGCTGCGCGTGGTCGTGGCCGGGCTGGGGCTCTCCGGCTTCTCCGCCGCCGACACGCTCATCGAGCTCGGCGCCCGCGTCGTGGTCATCGACGGCGCCGACACCGAGACCAACCGCTCCCGCGCGGACACGCTGGAGATCGTCGGCGCCGCCGCGGTGCTGCTCGGGGCCGGGCACGTGGCGGAACTGCCCCTGGTGGAGGGCGAACCGGCCGAACTGGTCATCGCCTCCCCGGGCTGGAACCCGCGCCACCCCGTGCTCGCCGCCGCCGCGGAGGCCGGCATCCCGGTCTGGGGCGACGTCGAACTGGCCTGGCGGGTGCGCGAGCGCGCCGGCCGCAAGACCGCCGAATGGCTGGCCGTCACCGGCACCAACGGCAAGACGACGACGGTCGGCATGGTCGAATCCATGCTCCGCGCCGCCGGGTTGCGCGCGGTCGCCGCCGGCAACGTCGGCACCCCCATCCTGGACGCGGTCCGCGACCCGGAAGGCTACGACGCCATCGCCGTCGAACTCTCCAGCTTCCAGCTGCACCACACGCACACGATGTCGCCGCTGGCCTCGGTGGTGCTGAACCTGGCCGAGGACCACATCGACTGGCACGGCAGCTACGCCGAATACGTCGCCGCCAAGGCCAAGATCTACGCGCGGACCCGCGTCGCCGCGGTCTACAACGTCGAGCAGGCCGAGACCGAGCGCCTCGTCGAGGACGCCGACGTCGTCGAGGGCTGCCGCGCGATCGGCTTCACCACCGGGATCCCGGCGGTGAGCATGCTCGGCGTCGTCGAGGGCCTGCTGGTGGACCGCGCCTTCATCGAGGACCGCCGCACCTCGGCCGCCGAACTGGCCACGCTCGAGGACCTCGGCGAGGTCGCGCCCCGGCACACCGTCGCCAACGCCCTGGCCGCCGCGGCGCTGGTGCGCGCCTACGGCGTGGAACCGCGCGCCGTCCGCGACGGACTGCGCGCCTTCGACCCCGGCGCGCACCGCATCCAGCCGGTGGCCCGGCGCGGGGACATCCTGTGGATCAACGACTCCAAGGCGACCAACCCGCACGCCGCCGCCGCCTCGCTGGGCGCCTTCGCCTCCGTCGTGTGGATCGCCGGCGGCCTGTCCAAGGGCGTCGACTACGACGACCTGGTGGCCGCCAACGCCGACCGGCTCAAGACGGTGGTGCTGATCGGCACCGACACCGCAGGGCTCCGCGCGGCGCTGGAGCGACACGCGCCGCAGGTGCCCGTCATCGAGGCGGCGGTGGGCGAGACTGGACAGGAGCCGCCGGAGACCGCGCGCGGCGGGGAGGTCATGGCCGGTGCCGTGGCCGCCGCCGCTTCCGTGGCCGAGCCCGGGGACACCGTCCTGATGGCCCCGGCGGCGGCGTCCATGGACCAGTTCGCCTCCTACGCCCACCGGGGCAACGCCTTCATCGAGGCCGTCAGGGCCCTCATGGAGGCGGACGAACAGCACTAAAGGAGCATCCGTGCCAGCCCCCACCACCCCGCCGCGCGGACCCGCACGACCGCCCCGCCCGCGGACGAAGGGCCGCACCGCGGTGTCCTCCGCCCGGACGCCATCGGCCGGCGCGCCATCGGCAGTGAAGCCGGCCCCCGTGCGGGCCGGCTCCCCGCCGGCGCGGTCCCCGATCCGGAGGCTGTGGAGCTGGCTCGAGGGCGACCCCGAGACCGGCGGCGGCGTCAGCTACTACATGATCCTCGGCAGCTCGGTGGCGCTGACCCTCATCGGGCTGCTGATGGTGCTGTCCTCCTCGGCCGTGGAGGCCATCACCAAGGAGACCTCCTCCTACGACCTGTTCATGCGCCAGGGCATCTGGGCGCTGGCCGGCTTCGTCCTGATGGTCGTTATGGCCCGCCTGCCCGTGGACACGATACGGAGACTGGCCTGGCCCGCCCTGGGCCTGGCCGTGCTCCTGCTGCTGCTCGTCTTCACCCCGCTGGGGGTGGAGGTCTACGGCAACCGCAACTGGATCCGCATCGGCGGCTTCAGCGGACAGCCCTCGGAGGCGGCGAAACTCGCGCTGGCCGTGTGGGCCGCCGCCGTGCTGGAACGCAAGTCGCACATGATCTCCAACTGGAGGCACGCCGTCGTGCCCGTCGTCTTCCCCCTCGGCGGCCTGGTGGTGCTGCTGGTGCTGCTCGGCCGCGACCTCGGCACCGCGCTGGTCCTGCTGCTGATCCTGGGCACCACGATCTTCCTCGCCGGGGCGCCGCTGCGCATGTTCGGCGTCGCCCTGGGCGGCGCGGCCAGCCTGGCCCTGCTGATGGTCGCGGTCAGCGGCAACCGGATGACCCGCATCTACGCCTGGCTGCGGCTGAACTGCGACTCGGCCACGGACCCCTGCTACCAGTCGGAGCAGGGGCTGTACGCGCTGGCTTCCGGCGGCTGGTGGGGCCTGGGCCTGGGCCAGTCGCGACAGAAGTGGAACTACATCCCGGAGGCCGAGAACGACTTCATCTTCGCCATCATCGGCGAGGAGCTCGGGCTCGTGGGAACGATCGTGATCATCGCCCTGTTCGGCCTGCTGGCGGTCGCCATGTACCGGGTCGCGGCCCGCAGCCACGACCGGTTCGTGCGGGTCGCCACCGGCGGCATCATGGTCTGGCTGATCGGGCAGGCCTTCATCAACATCGGCATGGTCACCAACGTGCTGCCCGTCGTCGGCGTCCCGCTGCCCTTCATCTCCTACGGCGGCTCCGCGCTGACGTTCGCCTTGACCGCGGTGGGCGTGGTCCTGGCCTTCGCCCGGCAGGGCCCCGGCGCCCCGCCGGTGCGCCAGGGTCCGCTCTCCCGCGCCCTCGCCCGCACCCGCGGCAGCCTGGACCAGGCCCGCAGGGCCCCCTCCGCCTGACCCCCACCCCCAACCGAAGGCACAAGCACCATGAACACAGGTCCTTCCATCGTCCTGGCCGGCGGCGGCACCGCCGGGCACATCTCGCCCCTGCTGGCCATCGCCGACGCGATCGCCGCGGCCCGCCCGGCCGCCGGCCTCGTCGCCGTCGGCACCGCCAGCGGCATGGAAACCCGGCTGGTCCCCGCGGCCGGGCGCCGGCTGGAAACCATCGACCGCGTCCCGCTGCCGCGCCGGCCCTCCGTGGACCTGCTCAAGCTGCCGTGGCGCTTCCGCGCCGCGGTGCGGCAGGCCGGCGACATCCTGGACCGCGAGGACGCCGACGTCGTCGTCGGCGTGGGCGGCTACGTCTGCACCCCCGTCTACCTGGCCGCCCGCAAGCGCCGCATCCCGGTGGTCATCCACGAGGCCAACGCCCGCGCCGGGCTGGCCAACAAGGTCGGCGCGCGCTTCGCCGCCCGCGTCGCCACCGCTTTTCCGGGCACCGGACTGCGCGGGGCCGAACTGGTCGGCATGCCGATGCGCCGCGGCATCGCCGGCCTGGACCGCGCCGCCGCGCGCCCGCAGGCCCGCGCGGCGCTGAACCTGGACGCGGACCTGCCCACCCTCGTGGTCACCGGCGGCTCCTCCGGGGCGGCCTCCATCAACCGGACCGTCCGCGCCGTCCTGCCGGACGTCGCCGCGGCCGGCATCCAGCTGCTGCACATCACCGGCCGCGGCAAGCAGCTGCTCGACGACGCCGGCGTGCCGCTGGCGTCCCCGGGCTACCGGCAGGTCGAATACGTCGACGGCATGGAACTGGCCTATGCGGCCGCCGACCTGGTGGTGGCCCGCTCCGGGGCCGGGACGGTGTGCGAACTCGCGGCCACCGGAACCCCCGCGGTGCTGGTTCCGCTGCCCATCGGCAACGGGGAACAGCGGCTGAACGCCGCCGGCCTGGTGGGGGCCGGGGGAGCGCTGCTGGTCGAGGACGCCGCCTTCACCCCCGACTGGTTCCGCGGCAACGTGCTGCCGCTGCTGCAGGACGCCGGCCGGCTGGCCGCCCTGTCCGCGGCGGCGCTGGGGCAGGGCCGCCGCGACGCGGCCGAGGCCGTGGCGGGGATCGTCCTGGACGCCGCCGGGGCCCCGGGCGTGGGAAGCTAGAGCCATGCAGCAGACGCACACCCTCCACGACCTTGGCCGCGTGCATTTCCTCGGGATCGGGGGCGTCGGGGTCTCCGGCGTCGCCCGCCTGATGCTCGCCCGCGGCGTGCCCGTTTCGGGAACCGACGCCAAGGACCTGCCGGTGCTCCGCGAGCTCAGCGCCCTGGGGGCCCGCACCCACGTCGGGTACGCGGCGGAGAACCTCCAGGACGCGGACACCGTGGTCATTTCCTCGGTCATCAAGCCCGGCAACCCCGAATACGACGCCGCCGTGGAGCGCGGGCTGCGCATCCTGCACCGCTCCGAGGGGCTGGCAGCCGCCATGGACGGCCACCACGTGGTCACCGTCGCCGGCACCCACGGCAAGACGACCACCAGTTCCCTCATCGCCGTGATGCTGCGCCACGCCGGGCTGGCCCCGTCCTTCGCCATCGGCGCGAACGTCGCCGGGCTGGGGGTCAACGCCGAGCACGGCGGCGGACGCCTGTTCGTGGCCGAGGCGGACGAATCGGACGCCTCGTTCCTGAACTACCGCCCCGACGTCGTGGTGGTGACCAACGTCGAGGCCGACCACCTGGACCACTACGGCACCGCCGAGGCCGTCGCGGAGAGCTTCCATGCCTTCGCCTCGCTGCTGCCCGCGGACGGCCTGCTGATCTGCTGCGCGGACGATCCGGGCGCGCACGCGCTGGCCACCCGGATGCGCCGCGAGCGCCCGGACCTGCGGGTGCAGACCTACGGCTTCGGCGACGACGCCGACCGCCGCCTGGTCGACCCGGCCCACGAGGGAGGGCGCGCCGAATGCACGCTCGAGTGGGGCAGTGGCGAACAGGTGGTGCTGGACCTGGCCGTGCCCGGGGACCACAACCTGCTCAACGCCGCAGCGGCCTTCGCGGTGGGACTGGACTGCGGACTCGAGCCCGAGGAGGCCGTCCGCGGGCTGGCCTCCTTCACCGGCGCCTCCCGCCGCTTCGACTTCCGCGGCGAGGCGGCCGGCGTGCGCGTCTACGACGACTACGCCCACCACCCCACCGAGGTCCTCGCCGCGCTGCGCACGGCGCGCGCCGTGGCCGGCGACGGCCGGGTCCACGTGGTGTTCCAGCCGCACCTGTACTCCCGCACCCGGGAGTTCTGGCGCGGTTTTGCCGACGCGCTCTCGCTGGCGGACACCGCGCTGGTGCTGGACATCTACCCGGCCCGCGAACAGCCGATCCCCGGGGTGACCAGCGGCCTGGTCGCCAACGCGCTGAACACCGACGGCGGCCTGGCCGGCGCCGCCGAGGCGCCCGTCCGGCTGGCCGCCGCGGCCGCCCCGGGGGACATCGTGATGACCATCGGAGCCGGCGACGTCACCGAGCTGGGGGAGGAGATCCTCGCCGCGCTGCGGGGGACGGCGCAGGCATGAGCACCCGGGCTCCCCACGGCGCAGGCACCGCACCGGCCCCGGACAACGTCCTGGCGCTGCCCGAGGCGCCCGGAGCCAGGCTCCGCCGCCGCGTGCTGCTGTGGACCGGCGGCGTGCTCGCCGCCATCGTCGCGATGATCCTGGTGCTGATGTATTCGCCGCTGCTGGCCATCCGCGGGATCGAGATCGAGGGCAACCGCCTGGTCTCCGACGACGCGGTCGCCGGGGCGCTGGAGCCGCTCGACGGCGTCCCGCTGCCCCAGGTCGGTCCCGGACGGGTGCTGCAGCTGCTGTCCGGCCTGGCGCCGGTGGCCGACGTCGTGGTGCAGGCGAAGGCGCCGCACACCCTGCAGGTGCGCGTCGTCGAGCACGCGCCCGTGGCGATCCTCAAGAACGGCAAGAAGCTGACCCTGGTGGGGGAGGACGGGCGCACGCTGGCGCCGCTGGCGAAGCGCTCGGATGCGTTGCTGCCGGTCATCTCCGCCTCCGCCGCCACCGGCGACCCGGCGGTGTTCCGCACCCTGACGCACGTGCTCGCCGGACTGCCGGGGTCGGTCCTGGCCCAGCTGGACCACGCCGGGGCCAAGACCATCGACTCGGTCGAACTGACCCTGTCCAACGGCAAGACGGTGATGTGGGGCAACGAGGAGCGCGGGGCGCAAAAGGCCCGCGTCCTGCAGGCCCTGCTCAAGGTCAAGGACGACCCCCAAGCCCCGGTCAAGGTCTACGACGTCAGCAGTCCCGACCAGCCGGTCACCCGGTAGCGGGCCCGCGCCGTCACGGCGTTCGCGCTCCGAGTTGCCGGGTAGACTTCTCGGGGCGACTTCTTGCGGCGACACGCGGGGTGGTCGTTGCATGACGGAAGCGCAAACCATAGCGTCTCCATAGCGCTTACTTGACATAACTATAACCCTCAAGTTGAAGGTTAAGGTTCGTCCGGTTGAAGCTTCCGTAGGTCAGCAGCACTTCGAACAAGGGAAACAGGACGTGGCAGCTCCACAGAACTACCTCGCCGTCATCAAGGTGGTCGGCATCGGCGGCGGCGGCGTCAACGCCGTCAACCGAATGATCGAGGTCGGCCTTCGCGGGGTCGAATTCATTGCGATCAACACCGACGCGCAGGCGCTGCTCATGAGCGACGCCGACGTCAAGCTCGACGTCGGACGTGAACTGACCCGCGGCCTGGGCGCCGGCGCCAACCCCGAGGTCGGCCGCCAGGCTGCCGAGGACCACGCCGAGGAGATCGAGGAGGTCCTGCGCGGGGCGGACATGGTCTTCGTCACCGCCGGCGAGGGTGGCGGCACCGGAACCGGCGGCGCCCCCGTGGTGGCCCGCATCGCCCGCTCCCTGGGCGCCCTGACCATCGGCGTCGTGACCCGCCCCTTCACCTTCGAGGGGCGCCGCCGCGCCAACTCGGCCGAGGCCGGCATCGACGCGCTGCGCGACGAGGTCGACACGCTGATCGTCATCCCGAACGACCGCCTGCTCTCGATCAGCGACCGCAACGTTTCCGTCCTTGATGCCTTCCGATCCGCCGACCAGGTGCTGCTGTCCGGTGTCCAGGGCATCACCGACCTGATCACCACCCCGGGCCTGATCAACCTCGACTTCGCCGACGTGAAGTCGGTGATGCAGGGTGCCGGCTCCGCGCTTATGGGCATCGGTTCGGCCCGCGGCGAGGACCGCGCGGTCAAGGCCGCGGAACTGGCCATCGCCTCCCCGCTGCTGGAGGCCTCCATCGACGGCGCGCACGGCGTCCTGCTCTCCATCCAGGGCGGAAGCGACCTGGGCCTGTTCGAGATCAACGAGGCCGCGCGCCTGGTCCAGGAGGTCGCCCACCCGGAGGCGAACATCATCTTCGGCGCCGTGATCGACGACGCCTTGGGGGACGAGGCCCGCATCACCGTGATCGCGGCCGGCTTCGACCAGGTCGATGTCACCTCGGCGCCCGCCCATGGCGGCCAGTCCCATGCCGCACCGTCCCACGCGGCCCCGGCGCACGCCGCACCGGCCGTTCAGGCGGCTCCCGCCGCCCCCGCGGCGGCCCCCGCGGCGCCGAGCGTCCCCGGAACGGTTCCGCTGGCTCCCGGGACGGTGCCCGGCACCGTTCCGGCCGCCCCGCGCTACGAGGAGCTGCCGGCCGTGGTCGAGCCCGACCTGGCCGTCGGCTCCAACGACGACCTGGACGTCCCGGACTTCCTGAAGTAGCCGACCGTCCCGCGAGGTTGCCCGCCATGCCCGATTCGATGCTGCCCGAAACCATGCTGCTCAGCTACGTCCCCGCCGGCCTGCCCGGCCTCCGGGTGGCGTTCACCTCGGGCGCAGAGGGCAACCTCGCGCTGCACGTGGGGGACGACCCGGCCCGGGTCGCCTCCGCCCGGGCCCGCCTCGAGGCCCGGCTCGGGCTGGTCCCGGGCGGGCTCCGCTTCATGGAGCAGGTCCACTCGGCCACCGTCCACGACGTGCCCGCCGGTCCCGCGCGGCCCGGGGCACCCGTGCCGGTGGCCGACGCGATGGTCAGTGCCGACGCCTCGGCCGCGCTGGCGGTTATGGTCGCCGACTGCCTGCCGGTGGTCTTCGCCGGCGCCACCGGCGCCGGAGCCGCCACTGCCGTGGCCCACGCCGGCCGCCGCGGACTGCTCGACGGCGTGCTGCAGGCCACCGTCGAACGCCTGCGGGCGGCCGGAGCCGACCGGCTCCAGGCGTGGATCGGTCCGGCGATCTGCGGCCGCTGCTACGAGGTGCCCGCCGCGATGGCCGCGGAGGCCGAGGGTCTTCTGCCCGGCATTGCCTGCACCACCTCGTGGGGGACCCCCGCGCTGGACCTGCCCGCCGCCGCCGCCGCATTGCTGGGCGGCCTCGGCGTCGCCGTCGAGTCCAGCGGCGTGTGCACCCGCGAGGACCCCTCCTACCCCTCGTACCGCCGCGACCCGGGGACCGGCCGCTTCGCCGGCCTGGTCTGGACGGACCCCACTTCAAGCTCCACTTCAAACCGCAAGGACTGCCCGTGACCGAACCGGCTCCCGTCGGGCTCCAGGCCCGCAGGTCCGACCTCGAGGCCAGGCTGGGCGCGGTCCACGAGCGCATCGCCGCCGCGGCCCGTGCCGCCGGACGCGGCGAGGCGCCCGAGCTGATCGTCGTCACCAAGTTCTTCCCCGCCTCCGACGTGCGCCTGCTCGCCGGGCTGGGCGTGCGCAGGGTGGGGGAGAACCGGGACCAGGAGGCGTCGGCCAAGGCGGCCGAACTGGCGGACCTGGACCTCGAATGGCACTTCATCGGCCAACTGCAGACCAACAAGGCCCGCCACGTGGCCCGCTACGCCCACACCGTGCAATCGGTGGACCGGCCGCAACTGGTCTCCGCCCTCTCCCGCGCCGTGGCCGCCGAAAACCAGCGCCGCGCCGACGAGGGGCTGCCCGCCCGCTCCCCGCTGGGCTGCCTCATCCAGGTGGACCTGCGCAGCCCCGCCGAACACGCCGGCGACGCCGGACCGGCCCACCGCGGCGGCGCCCTCCCCGCGGACATCGGAACCCTGGCCGGGCTCATCGACGCCGCCGACGGGCTGCGCCTGGGCGGCCTGATGGCCGTCGCGCCGCTGGGCTCCGACCCCGCCCCCGCCTTCGCCCGGCTCATGGAACTCTCGATGGTCCTGCGCGCCACCCATCCCGGGGCTGACGTGGTCTCCGCCGGAATGAGCCAGGACCTGGAGCAGGCCGTGGCGGCCGGGGCGACACACCTGCGTGTCGGGTCCGATGTCCTCGGTCCGCGCCCCGCGTTGCGGTAGCGTCGTCCGCGAGGAGACTCTCGCGGAGCCCGCCCCACGGCACCGCGCATGACCTGGAGGAGAAGACCATGGCTGGCGCCCTGCGCAAGACAATGATCTACCTGGGACTCGCCGACGGCGACGAGCACTACGACTCGGACCAGTACGCCGAGCGGGAGGTCGTGCAGCGCCCGGAGGCCGTGCCCAACGAGGAGCACGCGAACCGCCCGGAGGAACCCGCGGAGCCTGCCGAAACCGAATACCGGGCGCCCGTCACACCCATCAAGCGCGCGCCGTCAGCCAGGGACGAGGATTCTTCATTGCGCCAGATCACCACGGTCCATCCCCGCTCCTACAACGATGCCAAGATCATCGGCGAGAGCTTCCGCGAGGGGATCCCGGTCATCATGAACGTCACCGACATGGGGGAGGCCGACGCCAAGCGCCTGGTCGACTTCTCCGCCGGGCTGGTCTTCGGACTGCACGGCAGCATCGAGCGGGTCACCAACAAGGTGTTCCTGCTCTCACCCTCGACCGTGGAAGTGTTGGGCGAGGACAAGAAGTCCTCCGAGGGCCAGGCTTCCTTCTTCAACCAGAGCTGAACGGGGCACATCCGCCGTGCAGATCATTTGGGCGTTGATCTATATCGCCCTGACGCTTTTCCAGGTCCTGCTCATCCTCCGCATCGTGTTCGACGTGGTGCAGATGTTTGCCCGCTCCTGGCGGCCGCGCGGCCTCGCGCTGGTCCTCGCCAGCGCCGTCTACCGGGTCACCGACCCGCCGATGCGCTGGCTCAAGTCCAAGATCAAGCCGCTGGACCTGGGCGGGATGCGCCTGGACCTTGCCTTCATCGTGCTTTACATCGCCGTGTGGGTGGCGATGCTGATCGTCCGCGGGCTCGCGTCGGCCACGGCCTGAACACGTCCTGCGGGCTTGTTTAGGGTTCGCCGCCCGAACCGTTATAGTCTGGTGACTGCATGTGTTGCGGCAAAGCCGCACCACATGGCAGCGACCGGGATAAGTGTACTCTTGCCGCAATCAAGCGGCGGGGGGAGAGAACCAAGTATCGAGGTGACCAGATGGCGCTCACGCCAGAAGATGTAGTCAACAAGCGATTCCAGCCGACCAAGTTCCGTGAGGGATACGATCAGGACGAGGTGGACGACTTCCTTGACGAGATCGTGGTCGAGCTGCGCCGCCTGAACCAGGAGAACGACGAGCTCCGCCGCCGGATCTCCGAGCTCCAGTCCTCTGGCGCCGAAGGCCAGGCCGTTCCGGCCCCGGTCGCCGCCGCCCCGGTGCCCGTGGTGGAGGAGAAGGCGCCTGAGCCGGCCCCCAAGAAGGAAGAGCCGGCGAAGGAGGAGGCAGCCCCGGTCACCGGGCACGTCTCCACCGCGGAATCCGCGGCCGGCGTCCTGGCCATGGCCCAGCGCCTGCACGACGAGTACGTCAGCGCCGGCGTCGAGCAGCGCGACAAGATCATTTCCGAGGCCCAGATCGAGGCCAACGGCCTGGTCAACGAGGCCGAGGAGAAGAGCCGCAAGACGCTCACCGCCCTGGAGCAGCAGAAGACCGTGCTCGAGCGCAAGGTGGAGCAGCTGCGCGGCTTCGAGCGCGACTACCGTGCCCGCCTGAAGACCTACATCGAGGGGCAGCTGCGCGACCTCGAGGCCAAGGGCTCCATGGCGACGCCGGAGGCCAAGGAAAACGCCTAGGCGCCACCGCACCGCCACACCGGCGGTGCGCGCCAACCGTCGGCGGCCGGGAACCCCCGGCCGCCGACGGCACGTTAAAGGGGAAGTGATGGAAGAGGATCCGACGCCGGAAGCGGCGCCGCAAGGCACGCCCTCCGGCGCATTGCCCGGGACGCCGGTCCGTCCGGCCCGCCGCCGGCTGGCCGCCTTGGCGCTGGCGATCGCCGTCGTCGGCTACGGGCTGGACCAGCTCACCAAGTGGATCGTTGAGACGCGGATGTACGAGGGGCAGAGCATCGACGTGCTGCCCCCGCTGCTGCGCTGGCACTTCATCCGCAACCCCGGGGCCGCGTTCTCCATCGGCACCGACGTGACATGGATCTTCACACTGGTGATGGCCGCCGTCGTGGCCTACATCCTGGTCCTACTGCGCAAGGTCACTTCCCTGGTGTGGGCGGTCGCGCTGGGCGCGCTGCTCGCCGGCGCCGCCGGCAACCTGACCGACCGGCTGTTCCGCGAACCCTCCTTCGGGATGGGGCACGTGGTGGACTTCATCGCCCTGCCCAATTTCGCGATCTTCAACATCGCCGATTCGCTGATCGTGTGCTCCATGATCGGGATCTGCCTGCTGATGTTCCGCGGCATCGCCCTGGACGGCACCCGCAGCGACGCGGGGGCCCGGACGGGCTCCTGATGCCGCACCTGGACGTCGCCGCCGACCAGGCCGGGCAGCGCATCGACGCCGTCGTCGCCGCCGGCCTGGGCATCTCCCGCAGCGCCGCGGCCCAGCTGTGCGCCGAGGGCAACGTCGCCATCGGCGGCAGGCCCGTCGCCAAGTCACGCAAGGCGGTGGCCGGAGAGGCCATCGACGTCACCGTCCCGGAACGTCCGGACCCGTTGGAAGTGAGGGTTGAGGCCGTGGAAGACCTGAGGATCCTGGGCGACGACGACGACTACGTCGTCATCGACAAGCCCGTGGGCGTGGCCGCCCACCCGTCCCCGGGGTGGGTCGGTCCCACCGTGGTCGGCGCGCTGGCCGCTGCCGGCTACCGCATCTCCACCTCCGGCGCCCCGGAACGCCGGGGCATCGTGCACCGCCTGGACGTCGGCACCTCCGGGGCGATGGTGGTGGCAAAAACGGAGCGGGCCTACACCGCGCTCAAGCGCGCCTTCAAGGAGCGCACCCCGGAGAAGGTCTACCACGCCGTCGTCCAGGGCCTGCCCGACCCGCTCGAAGGCACCATCGACGCCCCCATCGGCCGCCATCCCGGCCACGACTGGCGGTTCGCCGTCATCGAGGACGGCCGACCCTCGGTGACCCACTACAAGGTCCTGGAGGCCTTCGGCCGGGCCTCGCTGGTGGAGGTGCACCTGGAGACCGGGCGCACCCACCAGATCCGCGTGCACTTCGCCGCGCTGCGCCACCCCTGCGCCGGCGACCAGACCTACGGCGCGGACCCGCGGCTGGCCGCCGCCCTGGGCCTGACCCGGCAGTGGCTGCACGCCCACCGCCTGGGCTTCCCGCACCCCGTCACGGGCGAGTGGGTCGACTACACCAGCTCCTACCCGGCCGACCTCGAGCATTCGCTGGAACTGCTCCGCGACGGGCTCACCTGACCGGTAGTCTTGACGGGTGGCAAGCTCAACCCGGGACGGATTCGTCCACCTCCATGTACACACCGAATACTCCATGCTGGACGGCGCGGCCCGCTTGGGCGAGCTGTTCAAGGAGGCCGAACGCCTCGGCATGACCTCCATGGCGACCACCGACCACGGCTACCTGTTCGGCGCCTTCGACTTCTGGAACAAGGCCAACCAGGCCGGGATCAAGCCGATCATCGGCGTGGAGGCCTACGTCACCCCCGGCACCGCCCGGACGGACAAGACCCGCGTGCGCTGGGGCGAGGAGCACCAGCGCAAGGACGACATCTCCGGCGGCGGCGCCTACACGCACATGACGCTGCTCAGCTACAACAACCAGGGCATGCGCAACCTCTTCCGCGCCTCCTCGATCGGGTCGCTGGACTCGGTCTTCGGCAAGTGGCCGCGGCTGGACCGCGACCTCCTGGTCCAGTACAGCCCCGGCCTGATCGCCACCACCGGCTGCCCCTCCGGGGAGGTCCAGACCCGGCTGAGGCTCGGGCAGTACGACGAGGCCAAGCAGGCGGCCGCCGAGTACCAGGACATCTTCGGCAAGGAGAACTACTTCTGCGAGCTGATGGACCACGGCCTGGAGATCGAACGCCGGGTCACCAAGGACCTGCTGCGGCTGGCGAAGGAACTGGAGATCCCGCTGGTCGCCACCAATGACCTGCACTACACGCACGAGCACGACGCGAAGGCCCACGAGGCGCTGCTGGCGATCCAGTCCGGCTCCACGCTGCTTGAGCCGACCTACGACCAGGGCGGCTCCCGCTTCGCCTTCTCCGGCTCCGGCTACTACCTGAAGTCCCCGCAGGAGATGCGCCAGCTCTTCTCCGAGCACCCGGAGGCCTGCGACAACACCCTGCTGATCGCCGAGCGGTGCGAGGTCTCCTTCAACACCGACGCGAACTTCATGCCCAAGTACCCCTGCCCGCCGGGGGAGGACGAGACCAGTTGGCTGGTCAAGGAGGTCGACTCCGGCCTGCGGTACCGCTACCCCAACGGGATCCCGGACGAGGTGCGCAAGCAGGCCGACTACGAGCTGGACGTCATCAACAAGATGGGCTTCCCCGGCTACTTCCTGGTCGTGGCCGACTTCATCAACTGGTCCAAGGACAATGGCATCCGCGTCGGCCCCGGCCGCGGTTCCGGCGCCGGGTCGATGGTCGCCTACGCCATGCGCATCACCGACCTGGACCCGCTGCACCATGGGCTGATCTTCGAGCGCTTCCTGAACCCCGAGCGCGTCTCCATGCCCGACTTCGACGTCGACTTCGATGATCGCCGCCGCCCCGAGGTCATCAAGTACGTCACCGAGAAGTACGGCGACGAACGCGTGGCGATGATCGTCACCTACGGCTCCATCAAGACCAAGCAGGCGCTCAAGGACTCCTCGCGCGTGCTTGGCTACCCGTTCAGCATGGGCGAGACGCTCACCAAGGCGCTGCCGCCGGCCGTGATGGCCAAGGACATCCCGCTCGGCGACATCGAGAACCCCCAGGCCAAGCGCTACGGCGAGGCCGCGGACTTCCGCCAGCTGGTCGCCACCGACCCGGAGGCGGCCAAGGTATTCGAGACCGCCAAGGGCATCGAGGGCCTCAAGCGCCAGTGGGGCGTCCACGCCGCGGGCGTGATCATGAGCTCGGACCCGATCATCGACGTCATCCCGATCATGCGCCGCTTCCAGGACGGCCAGGTGATCACCCAGTTCGACTACCCGACCTGCGAGGGCCTGGGGCTGATCAAGATGGACTTCCTGGGACTGCGCAACCTGACGATCATTTCCGACGCGCTGGAGAACATCAAGAAGAACCGGGGCTTCGACCTGGACCTGGAGCACCTGGAGCTGGACGACGCCGAGTCGTACCAGCTGCTGGCCCGCGGCGACACGCTCGGGGTCTTCCAGCTCGACGGCGGGCCCATGCGCGGGCTGCTGAAGCTGATGCGCCCGGACAACTTCGAGGACATCTCCGCGGTGCTCGCGCTCTATCGGCCCGGGCCGATGGGCGCGAACGCGCACAACAACTACGCGCTGCGCAAGAACGGGCTGCAGGACATCACCCCGATCCACCCGCAGCTGGCCGAACCGCTCGAGGACATCCTCGGCGGTACCTACGGCCTGATCGTGTACCAGGAACAGGTCATGGCCATCGCGCAGAAGCTGGCCGGCTATTCGCTCGGCCAGGCCGACATCCTGCGCCGCGCGATGGGCAAGAAGAAGAAGTCGGAACTGGACAAGCAGTTCGCCGGCTTCTCCCAGGGCATGCAGGACAACGGGTACTCGCTGGAGGCCGTCCAGACCCTGTGGGACATCCTGCTGCCCTTCTCCGACTACGCGTTCAACAAGGCGCACTCCGCCGCCTACGGCGTGGTCAGCTACTGGACCGCCTACCTGAAGGCCCACTACCCAGCCGAATACATGGCCGCGCTGCTCACCTCGGTGGGCGACGACAAGGACAAGTCGGCCCTCTACCTCAACGAGTGCCGCCACATGGGCATCACCGTGCTGCCCCCGGACGTGAACGAGTCCTCGCTGAACTTCACCCCGGTCGGCAACGACATCCGCTTCGGTATGGGCGCGATCCGCAACGTCGGTGCCAACGCCGTGGTGGCGATCGTCGAGGCCCGCGAGGAGAAGGGAAGGTACGAGAACTTCTCCGACTTCCTGCAGAAGGTCCCGGCCGTGGTCTGCAACAAGCGCACCATCGAATCGCTGATCAAGGCCGGCGCTTTCGACTCCATGGGCCACGCCCGCCGCGCGCTGGTGATGGTCCACGAGGAGGCCGTCGACTCCGTCGTGGTGCTCAAGCGCAACGAGGCCGCCAACCAGTTCGACCTGTTCAGCGCCCTGGACGATCCTGCCGAGGCCGGCTCGGGCCTGACCGTCGTCGTGCCGGACCTGCCCGAATGGGACAAGAAGGACAAGCTCGCGTTCGAGCGGGACATGCTGGGCCTCTACGTTTCCGACCACCCGCTGCAGGGCCTGGGCGGGCTGCTCAGCCAGCACGCCGACCTGTCCATCAGCCAGGTCCTCTCCGAAGACGGCCCGTCCGACGGGCACATCGTGACCATCTCCGGCATGATCACCTCGCTGCAGCGGCGCATCGCCAAGAACAGCGGCAACGCCTACGCGCGCTGCGAGATCGAGGACCTGGGCGGGTCGATGGAGACCATGTTCTTCGGCAACGCCTACGCCCCGATCGCCAACGTGCTCGCCGAGGACCTGATCGTCGTGGTCAAGGGCCGCGTACAGCGCCGCGATGACGGGTCCATCACGCTCAACGCGCAGGAGCTCACCGTCCCGGAGATCAGCGAGGACGGCGAAAACGGACCGGTGGTCATCAGCCTGCCCGCGCACAAGGCCACCGAGGAGGTCGTCACCGCGCTCGGCGAGGTGCTGCGCACCCATTCGGGCAGCACCGAGGTGCGAGTGAGGCTGAACGGCACCCGGTCGGTGCAGCTGATGCGCTTGGGCATCGAGTACCGGGTCAACCCCAATTCGGCGCTGTTCGGCGACCTGAAGGTGCTGCTGGGCCCGACCTGCCTGGACGTCTAAGCCCCTGGACGTATGGCGCGCGGGGCAGCAGGGTCCCTACGTGGCGACGAAGTCGACACGAATGGGCCTGCCCCGCGCCCTAGATCTCGTACTCCAGGGATGCCGCCCGGTGGTAGGACCCGCCGTGGTAGAGCAGCGGGTGCCCGTCCGGGCCGATGCCGCCGTCGACCACTTCGGCGACCACCACGGCGTTGCTGCCGAAGGACAGCCGTAGCAGGATCCGCCCGAGCAGCCAGCCGCGCACGTCCTTGAGCAGCGGGATGCCGAACGGGCCCGGCTCCCAGTGGTCCCCGGAGAACCGGTCCGGCCCGCGGGCGAAGCGGTTGGCCAGTTCCGCATCGTCCAGGCCCAGCAGGTGCACGCCGACGTATTCGCCGTTGGCCACCGCCGGCCAGGAGGAGGCGGACAGGGCCATGTTGAAGGTGAACCGCGGGGGATCGGCGGACAGCGAGGCCAGCGACGTGGCGGTGAAGCCGTACGGAACCCCGTCCCAGGTCGCGGTCAGGATGGCCACGCCCGCCGCGTGGTGGCGGAACGCGTCGCGGAAGAGTTCGGTCAGGTCCGCCGCCTGCCGGTGCCGGGCGGCCTGGAGGTGGGGCGGTTCCTGTCGGGTTGCTTCCTGCCGGGCAGGTTCTTGTGGCGGGACGGATGGTGGGGGAACCATGGCGACCTCCTGCTGCCGCGGCCGAACCGGTTCGGCCGCGCTTCCAGCCTAAGCCCGGACCCCACCGCGCCGATACGAGGGCGGCCGGTAGGCGCGGGGCGGCCAGTGGGTACGGGGAGGCCAGCGGGGTCCGCCCGGCGAATGTTAAGCGCAACCCGGGGGCGGCGCCCCGCCCCCGGGGGCCCGCCGTCGTAGGATTGGGGGGTGAATTCCCCTGCCGCTTCCGCCTTTGCCTCCCTTCGCACCATCGACCTGCGCGGCACCCATCTGGACCACGCCGGGCTCAAGGCCGCGCTGCCGCGGCCGGAGCTGAACTTCGACACCGCCTCCGAGATCGTCGAGGGCATCATCGCGCGGGTGCGCGCCGAGGGGTTTGCCGCCCTGTCCGACCTCGCCGCCCGCTTCGACGGCGTGGAGCAGGAATACACGCGCGTCCCGGCAGGGGCCCTCGCCGAGGCGCTGGAGAACCTGGACCCGGCCGTCCGCGCCGGCCTCGAGGAGTCCATCCGGCGAGCCCGCGCCTTCGCCGCGGCCCAGGTCCCCGGGGACACCGCCGTCGAGTACCCCAACGGCGCCCGCGTGGTGCAGCGATGGTCCCCGGTGCGCCGCGTTGGCCTGTACGTTCCCGGCGGCCTGGCCGTCTACCCCAGCTCCGTGGTCATGAACGTCGTGCCCGCCCAGGCCGCCGGCGTCGGCTCGCTGGCGCTGGCCTCCCCGCCGCAGAAGGAGTTCGGCGGGCTGCCGCACCCGACCATCCTGGCCGCCGCCGCGCTGCTGGGCGTCGAGGAGGTGCACGCCGTCGGCGGCGCCCAGGCGATCGCCGCCTTCGCGTACGGCGTCCCGGCTCCCGCGGGCGCCGACGCAGGCCTGGCGATCGAACCGGTCGACGTCGTCACCGGACCCGGCAACCTGTTCGTGGCCACCGCCAAGCGCCTGGTCAAGGGCGTGGTGGGCATCGACGCCGAGGCCGGCCCCACCGAGATCGCGATCCTCGCCGACGCCACGGCCACCCCCGCCTACGTGGCCGCGGACATGGTCAGCCAGGCCGAACACGACCCCAACGCCGCCTCCGTGCTGGTCACCGACTCGGTGGAACTGGCCGAGGCGGTGCGGGTGGAACTGGCCGCCCAGGCCGCGGCCACCAAGCACGCCGAGCGCGTGCACACCGCGCTCTCCGGTCCGCAGTCCGCGGTGGTCCTGGTCGACGGGCTCGAGGACGGCATCAGGGTCTGCAACACCTACGCGGCCGAGCACCTGGAGATCCACACGCGCGACGCCGCGGCCGTGGCCGGGCGCATCACCGCCGCCGGCGCGGTCTTCGTCGGCGACCACAGTCCGGTCAGCCTGGGCGACTACTGCGCCGGCTCCAACCACGTCCTGCCCACCAGCGGCACCGCCGCGCACGCCTCCGGACTGAACGTGGAGACCTTCCTGAAGGCCATCCAGGTGATCGACTACGGTCGGGAGGCGCTGCGCGAGGTCGGGGGCCACGTCGTGGCGCTCTCCCGCGCCGAGGACCTGCCGGCCCACGGCGACGCGGTGCTGGTGCGCTTCGACGGGGACCTCTCCTGAGGTCCACCCGGCCCGTCCACGACCTGCGCCGCGGCGCGGAAAGGTAGGAACTTCGTGTACTGCCCGTTCTGCCGCAACACCGACTCCAAGGTCGTGGACAGCCGCGTCACCGACGACGGCTCCTCGATCCGCCGCCGCCGCCAGTGCTCGGCCTGCGGGAAGCGCTTCACCACGGTGGAGACCCCCACCCTGAACGTGATCAAGCGGTCCGGGGTGGCCGAGCCGTTCAGCCGCGCCAAGGTCATCACCGGCGTGCGCAAGGCCTGCCAGGGCCGGCCGGTCACCGACGACGACCTGGCCATGCTGGCCCAGGAGGTGGAGGAGTCCGTCCGGGCCACGGGAGCGGCGGAGATCGCCGCCCGCGAGGTCGGGCTGGCGATCCTGGCCCCGCTGCAGCGCCTGGACCAGGTCGCCTACCTGCGCTTCGCCAGCGTCTACCAGGACTTCGATTCGCTGGAGGACTTCGAGGCGGCCATCGCGAAGCTGCGCCGCGAGGCGGGCGCCCAGCCGGCCGGCCGGCAGCGCCCGCTGACCGCGAAGTAGCCGCCGGGACGGGCGCCGGCGGGCGTCCGCCTACGGGGTGACGATCGGAAACGACGGATTGCCCGGCGCCAGCACCGAGAACAGTGCGGTGAGCGCCGCAGCGTCGCCCTCCACCATGGCCCCGGCGGCCGCGGCCGCGGCAGGCGAGTCGGTGACGAACACCGGCAGGAGGGGCTTGGCCAAGGTCACCGTTGCGTTGGCGCCGGGGGCCGCGGGCTTCCGCACCGTGGTGAGGACCCCGTTGCGCAGCGTGGACCGGTAGTTGTGCCCCAGGTCGGGAAAGGTCCAGTCGATGGCGATGTCCAGCTCCCAGGCCTTCGGCCCGTCGATCCGGACGGCGAGCGCGTCGAAAAGGTCCTGGACGCCGATTTGCCGGGCCAGGTCCGGGGAGCTGGCAACGCTCGGGGTGCCGAAGGTGTCCCCGCGCAGTTCCGCCGCCCCGGAGAGGAAGAAGTTGCGCCAGGTCCCGTTTTCCGTCCCGTAGCCGAGCTGTTCGAGGGTGCGCGCCAGCAACTCCCTGGCCCGTGACCCGGAGGGGTCGGCAAACACCGCGTGGTCCAGGAGCGTGGCGGCCCAGCGGAAGTCGCCGTCGTCGTAGGCCGTCTCCGCCTGGGCGAGCACCGCATCGATGCCGCCCATCGCCGCGACGTAGCGCGTGGCCGCCTGCTCGGGAACGTGCTGCCAGAGCCGGGCGGGGTTGCCGTCGAACCACCCCATGTAGCGCTGGTAGACGGCCTTCACGTTGTGGCTGACCGAGCCGTAGTACCCGCGGGCGCCCCAGGAGTTCTCCAGGGCGGGCGGAAGCCTGAACCCCTCGGCGATCTCGGGGCCGGTCAGGCCCTGGTTGAGCAGGCGCAGCGTCTGGTCGTGCAGGTAGGCATAGAGGTCGCGCTGGGTGGACAGGAAGCCGATGATCTCCGCCCGGCCCCACGTGGGCCAGTGGTGGGAGGCGAACTCGACGTCGACGCGGTCGCCGAACAGTTCGATGGCTTCGGTGAGGTAGTGCGCCCACGCGCGCGGGTCGCGCACCAGGGCGCCGCGCAGCGTCAGGAGATTGTGCAGCGTGTGGGTGGCGTTCTCCGCCATGCACAGCGCGCGGTAACGGGGAATGTGGAGGTGCATTTCGGCCGGGGCCTCGGTGCCCGGCGCCAGCTGGAATTCGAAATCCACCCCGTCGACCGTGAGCGTCTGCCCGGTGGAGGTGATGTCGACGGTCGGCACGATCAGCGTGACCTCGCCCGTTGGCACCGTCTGCCCCAGGCCCGCTCCCACCTGCCCGGCGGGACCGCGGTCGAGCGCCGCGCCGTACATGTACCCGGCGCGGCGGGCCATGGCGGTCCCGGCAAAGACGTTCTCCGCCACCGCATGCCCGGTGAAGCCAGCCGGGGCGATGACGGCGACCCTGCCCCCGTCGACCTCCTCCTGGGTGGTCACTCCCTTGACCCCGCCGAAGTGGTCGACGTGGCTGTGCGTGTAGATGACCGCGCGCACCTCCCGGTCCCCGCGGTACCTGCGGTACAGCTCGCAGGCGGCGCTGGCCGTCTCCACGGTGGTCAGCGGATCGATGACGATCACGCCCGTGTCGGCCTCCACGAACGTGATGTTGGACAGGTCGAATCCGCGCACCTGGTAAATGCCCTCGACCACCTCGTACAGCCCTTGCATGCTGTTCAGCTGGCACTGCCGCCAGAGGCTGGGGTGCACGGTGCCTGGCGCGTCCCCGGCCAGGAACGCGTACGTGTCGTTGTCCCAGACCACCGTCCCGTCCGCCGACCGGATGGCGCCGGGCTCGCGCTTGGCGATGAATCCCCGCTGCGCCGCGTCGAAGTCCCGGCGGTCGCCGAACGGCAGGGTGTGCGCGGCGTCCCGGTTGGCCCGCAGGACGTGGTCCGATGCCGGTGTCTCGCCCATCCCCGCTGCCCTCTTCCCTGGGTTTCCCTCGCCACGGACTCGCGTCCCGGTCCCTCCGGGCGGGCCCCCTCTGGCAAGGGTAGGTGGGCGAAACGGCGGGGTCCATGGGTCGCGGGACCCCGGCAGCGCAGTCGATCCCCGGGACTTAGCCGATCCCCGGCAGCTAGTCGATCCCCGGAAGCCAGGCGCGCAGCGCGGCGCCCACGATGCCCGCCTTGTTGCGCAGCTTGGCGGTGGCCACCGGCGTCGCCAGTTCCAGGTGTGGCAGGAACTCGTGGCCCAGCTTGGAGATTCCCCCGCCCACCACGAACAGGTTGGGGGAGAAGAGGAACTCCACGTGGGAGAGGTACCGCTGCAGCCGCTGCGCGTACTCCGTCCAGGACAGGTCCTCGCGTTCGCGGGCGGCGGCCGAGGCCCGCGTTTCCGCGTCCACCCCGTCCAGCTCCAGGTGGCCGAGCTCGACGTTGGGCACCAACACGCCGTCGTGGATCAGCGCGGACCCGATGCCCGTGCCCAGGGTGAGCATCAGCACGGTGCCCGGCACGTCGCGACCGGCCCCGTAGGTGGCTTCCGCCAGGCCGGCGGCATCGGCGTCGTTCACCACCTGCACGGGCCTGCCCAGACGGGCGGTCATCAGGGCGTCCACTTCCGTGCCGATCCAGGACGCGTCGACGTTGGCCGCCGAGCGCGCGATCCCGTTGTGGATGATCACCGGGAACGCGACGCCGACGGGGATCCCCGGCGACGGGGCCTCCGGACGCGCGGACAGCTCGGCGACGATCTCGGCCACGGTTTCGGCGACCGCAGCGGGCGTGGCCGGGCGCGGGGTGGGGATCCGGAAGCGGTCCCCGATCAGCTTCCCCCTGTCCAGGTCCACGATCCCGCCCTTGATGCCGGTGCCGCCGACGTCGATGCCGATCGCGGTGCGCGGCGCCTGGTTGCTGTCCTTGGGCATGGGCTCTCCTGGGGTAGGGGGTCTAGGGCAGGGTGAGGATCTCGGCACCGGAGTCGGTGACCAGCAGGGTGTGCTCGAACTGCGCGGTCCGCTTGCGGTCCTTGGTGACGGCGGTCCAGCCGTCCTCCCACATGTCCCACTCGATGGTGCCCAGGGTCAGCATGGGTTCGATCGTGAACACCATGCCCGGCTCCATCACGCGGTTGTAGGCGGGCGCGGCATCGTAGTGGGGGATGATCAGGCCCGTGTGGAACGCCTCGCCGACGCCGTGGCCGGTGAAGTCGCGCACGACGCCGTAGCCGAAGCGCTTGGCGTAGGCGGAGATCGCGCGGCCGATCACGTTGATTTCGCGTCCGGGCATCACGGCCTTGATGGCGCGGCGCAGCGATTCCTCGGTGCGCTCGACCAGCAGCCGGGACTCCTCGTCCACGTTCCCGGCCAGGAACATCGCATTGGTGTCCCCGTGCACCCCGTCGATGTAGGCGGTGATGTCGATGTTGATGATGTCGCCGTCCCGCACCACGGTGCTGTCCGGGATGCCGTGGCAGATGACCTCGTTCAGCGACGAGCACAGCGACTTGGGGAAACCGCGGTAGCCCAGGGTCGAGGGGTAGGCGCCGTGGCCGACGAGGAACTCGTGGCCGATCCGGTCCAGCTCGTCGGTGGTCACCCCGGGCACGACGGCCCGCCCGACCTCCTGCAGCGCCCGGGCGGCCAGGCGTGAGGCGGCACGGATCCGTTCGATCGTCTCCGGGTCCTTGACCTCGGAGCCGGTGAACTTCGCGGGCGCGGGGCGCCCGACGTACTCGGGGCGGGCGATCCCGGCCGGGACGGAGCGTTCGGGGGAGACGGTGCCGGGGACAAGGGTGCCGACAGGGGCGGTGGTGCTGGGCATGTAACCGATACTAACCGTTCCTGTTGGGTGAGTCTTGGTGACTGGGTTGCTCCCCGAACGGTGTTGGGAGCGCGGGGTGCCCGGGTGGCCGAGGGGCCGGTTCGGCTCGGTGCCGGCCGGCGGCTCGACGGGTTTCCCGTTGCGGCCGTGGGGTCCGGGTGCGCGCCCCGGCCGGTTCGGGCACCAGGAAGCTCGGGGCGATCCTCCTCAGCCCTGACGATGTCCTGTCCGCGATGCCGCTCAATCCCGCTCACCCACCCTCAGCCGGGCCGCCCGCCCGGCCTTCCGCAATGCCGACCGACGACCGTGGAGCCGTGCGCACATGCCGGTGAGGACATCGATCGTGTCCCGCACCAGGCCATCGCCGGCTCCTGTCTCACCACAACATGGGCCAGCACCCCGACACTATGGGCGCGGCGGGCGATGCAGCCGAACCCAAACCGTAAAAGCCATTCCCTGTGCTCCACCGCCATCCCGCCGACCACCGGATCCGCCAAGGGCCGGGAGAGCTTCCACCTCGAACCGTCAGGCCCCGACCCGATCTCCGTCACCACCGGCACGGGCATCCTGCCCTCCCGGAACCACTCGTATCGAAGGCAACAGAGAACCCGATGGACGCGGCCCGGGCGCGGGGTATTCTGGGCCCAGAAGCAGGCACGGAGAGCACGCACGGAAAGGAACGGCCATGGTCGAGCCCAAGGGCGACTACTGGTACAACCTCGTGACCGGCAAGGTGGAGGTCGGGCCGCAGTCCGACTGGACCCAGCTGATCGGCCCCTACGCCTCCCGCGAGGAGGCCGAGCACGCCATCGAGAAGGTCCACGAACGCAACCAGGCCTGGGAAAAGGGCGAAGAGGACTGAGCCTGCCCGGTCTTGGAGCTCGTGCCCGGGAAGCCGTGCCCTAGAAGCTGTGCTCGGCGTCGGGGAAGGTGCCGGCCAGCACGTCGTCGCGGTAGGCGCGCGCCGCCCCGGAGATGATCGAGCGCAGGTCGGCGTACTGCTTGACGAAGCGCGGGGCCTTGCGGTTGCCCAGGCCCAGCATGTCCTGCCACACCAGGACCTGGCCGGTGGTGTCCGCCCCGGCCCCGATCCCCACGGTGGGGACCTTCACGGCGCGGTCCACTTCGGCGGCGGTGTCCGCCGGGACCATCTCCATCAGCACGCTGAACGCGCCGGCGGCCTCGATGGCCAGGGCGTCCTCGACGACGGCGCGCGCGGCCTCGCCGCGTCCCTGCACCCGGTAGCCGCCGAGGGCGTGTTCGCTTTGGGGGGTGAAGCCGATGTGGCCCATCACCGGGATGCCCGCGCGGGTGATGGCCCGCACGTGGTCGGCGAAGTGCGCGCCGCCCTCCAGCTTCACCGCGTGGACGCGGGCCTCCTTCATGAGGCGGACCGCGGATTCCACGGCCTGGCCCGGGGAGACCTGGTAGGAGCCGAACGGCAGGTCGGCCACCACGAGTGCGCGGCGGGAACCGGCGGTGACGGCCCGGGAGAACATGACCATCTCGTCGAGGGTGATCGGCAGCGTCGTCTCGTGGCCGAGCACGTTGTTGGCGGCGGAGTCCCCGACCAGCAGGACCTCGATGCCCGCCTCGTCGAAGATCCCGGCCATGTACTGGTCGTAGGCGGTGACCATCGCGAACCGCCGGCCGGCTTCCTTCGCCTGGGCGAGGTGGTGCGTGCGGATCCGGGCGGGGGGCGCCGGAACCGGAGCCGGCTGTGCCGCCGGTCCCTGTCCGTAGGGCGCGCTTTCTTGGGCACTCATGGGCACCAGACTACTCGACCCTTGACCTGCCCCGTTGACCTGTGCCGTCACGAAGCGGCGTGGGGACACGAGGGAGCGGCGGGCATGGGTAAAGTGGACTGCGGTGGCCACGGGCCGCCGCCCCGTGAGCCGTCATGGTAAGGAGAGCCGCACATGGACCGCCAGCAGGAATTCGTTCTGAGGACCATCGAGGAACGCGATATCCGCTTCGTGCGCCTGTGGTTCACCGACGTCGTCGGGTCGCTGAAGTCGGTGGCGCTGGCCCCGGCCGAGGTGGAGGGCGCCTTCGAGGAGGGCCTGGGCTTCGACGGCTCCTCGATCGAGGGCCTGTCCCGCATCTACGAGTCCGACATGCTGGCCCAGCCGGACCCCTCGACCTTCCAGATCCTGCCGTGGCGCGGGGAGAAGGAACCGACCTCGCGCATGTTCTGCGACATCCTGACCCCGGACGGCGCCCCGTCCGCGGCGGACCCGCGCAACGTGCTCAAGCGCCAGCTCTCCGTCGCCGCGGACATGGGCTTCACTTGCTACACCCACCCGGAAATCGAGTTCTACCTGCTGAAGTCGGACTCGCTGGGAGATCAGGGTGCCCCCGTCCCGGTGGACCAGGGCGGCTACTTCGACCACGTCCCCGGCGGAGTGGGCCAGGACTTCCGGCGCCGGGCGGTCACCATGCTCGAATCCGTGGGCATTTCCGTGGAGTTCAGCCACCACGAGGGCGGTCCGGGGCAGAACGAGATCGACCTGCGCTACGCGGATGCGCTGCAGACCGCTGACAACATCATGACCTTCCGCACGGTCATCAAGGAGGTCGCCCTCCAGCAGGGGATCTACGCGACCTTTATGCCCAAGCCGTTCTCCGACCAGCCCGGCTCCGGCATGCACACCCACTTTTCGCTCTTCGAGGGCGACGCCAACGCGTTCTACGAGGCCGGCCAGGAGTTCCAGCTCTCCACCACGGCCCGCCAGTTCATGGCCGGGATCCTGCGCCACGCCCCCGAATTCACGGCCGTGACCAACCAGTTCGTGAACTCCTACAAGCGCCTCTGGGGCGGCGGCGAGGCGCCGAGCTACCTGTCCTGGGGCCACAACAACCGCTCCGCGCTGCTGCGCGTGCCGCTGTACAAGCCGAACAAGGGGCTCTCCGCGCGCGTCGAGTACCGCGGCATCGACTCCGCGGCCAACCCCTACCTCTCCTACGCGGTGCTGCTGGGGGCCGGCCTGAAGGGCATCCGCGAAGGCTACGAGCTCCCGCCGGGCGCCGAGGACGACGTCTGGAGCCTCTCCGCCGCCGAACGGCGCGCCATGGGCCACGACCCGCTGCCGGGCAGCCTGCACGACGCGATCCGCAGCATGGAGGAGTCCGAGCTGGTCGCGGAGATCCTCGGCGAGCAGGTCTTCGAGAACTTCCTGCGGAACAAGCGCGACGAGTGGCACGAGTACCGCCAGAACGTGAGCCCGTTCGAACTGAACCGCTACCTGGGCATCCTCTAGCGGCCAGGCCATGAGTCTGACGCGCCGGCTGCTCGGGGCCGGGTTCGGGGACCTGGACCGGGCCAAGCGGTTCCTCGGGTCCACGGAGTTCGAGGGTCTTGACGAGGCGGCGCTGGTGGAGGCCTTCGCCGACGCCCCCGACCCGGACCTGGCCGTCCTGTCGCTGGTGCGGCTGGCCGAACGCGCCCCGCAGGTCCTGGACCTGGTCGGGGACCGCGGCCGTTCCCGGCCGCTGTTCCGGCTGTTGGGCTCCTCCGAGGCGCTGGCCGACTTCCTCATCCGCCATCCGGACCGGCTGCCCCTGCTGGAAAGGCCCCGTCCCGACGTGCTGGTCCGCGCCCCCGCCGACGGGCTGCGCGCGGCGATGCTCTCCGCCGTCGGCGCCGACGCCACGGAGGGGAACGCCCCCGTGGCCGCCGTCGGGGGCAAGGACGCCTACGTGCCCCTGCGGACCACCTACCGCGCCCTGCTGGTGGACCTGGCCCTGCGGGACCTGTGCTCCGCGGACCCGCTGCGCTCCATGCCCGAGGTCGGCCGCGAACTCGCCGATCTCGCCGCGGCCGCGATCGAGGCGGCCCTGTCCGTGGCCCGCCTCGAGGCCGCCGAGCGCTTCGGCGCCGAGGCCGTGGCCGCCGTGCGGCTGGCCGTGATCGGCATGGGCAAGTGCGGGGCGGGGGAACTGAACTACATCTCCGACGTGGACGTGATCTACGTCCACGAGTCCGTGGGGCTCGAGGAGGACAGCGCCTCCCGGATCGCCGCCGCGCTCGCCACGGGCATCGCCCGCGCGCTGGGGACCCACGCCCCGGAACCGGCCCTGTGGGAGGTGGACGCGAACCTGCGCCCCGAGGGAAAGGACGGCGTGCTCTCGCGGACGCTGGATTCCCACGTCGCCTATTACCGGCGCTGGGCCCAAAGCTGGGAGTTCCAGGCCCTGCTCAAGGCCCGCCGCATCGCCGGCGACCTGGCGCTTGGGGCCGCCTACGAGGCCGCGGTGGCTCCGTTGGTGTGGTCCTCGTCCGAACGCGAGGGCTTCGTCGAATCGGCCCAGGCCATGCGGCGCAGGGTCACCGACAACATCCCCGCCCAGGAGGTGGGCCGGCAGCTGAAGCTGGGCCCCGGCGGGCTGCGCGACGTCGAATTCACCGTGCAGTTGCTGCAACTGGTGCACGGGCGGGTCGACGAGACGCTCCGGGTCCGCGACACCACCTCGGCGATCGCCGCGCTGAGCACGGCCGGGTACATCGGCCGCTCGGACGCGATCGAGTTCGACGCCTCCTACCGCTACCTGAGGGTGCTGGAGCACCGGATCCAGCTCGTCCAGCTGCGCCGCACCCACCTGATGCCGGTCAAGGAGGACGCGCTGCGCGCGCTGGCGAAGTCCTCGCTGGGCCCGGCCGTGGCGGTGCGCCCCAGCGCCGAAAAGCTGACGGGAGAGTGGCAGCGCACCAAGCGCGGTGTCCGCTCGCTCCACGAGCGCATCTTCTACCGCCCGCTGCTGGCCACCGCGGCCCACCTGAGCACCGACGAGGTCCGCCTCACCCCGGAAGCGGCCCAGGCGCGGCTGAAGGCCCTGGGCTACGCGGACCCGCGCGGTGCCATGCGGCACATCGAGGCGCTCACCGCCGGCGTCAGCCGCCGGGCAGCGCTGCAGCGCCAGCTCCTGCCGGTGCTGCTGGGGTGGATCGCCGAGGGAGTGGACCCGGACGCGGGCCTGCTCGGCTTCCGCCGCCTGAGCGAATCGCTGGGGGAGAGCCACTGGTACCTGGGGATGCTGCGCGACTCCAGCGCCGGGGCCGAGCGCCTGTGCCACAGCCTCTCCAACAGCCGCTTCATCACGGACCTGATGGAGGTTTCCCCGGAGTCGGCGGCCTGGCTGGGTGATGACAAGGACCTGGTGCCGATGCCGTTCGAGCAGCAGTGGCAGGAAATCACCGCGAAGCTGAGCCGCCACCGCGGGCGCCATCAGGCCATGCGCCTGATCCGGCTGATCCGCCGCCGCGAACTGCTGCGCATCGCCCTGGCCGACGGGGCCGGGGTGATCGACCTGGACCAGGTCGGCCGGGCCCTGTCCGAGACGGACCAGGCGGCCGTCCTCGGGGCCCTGCGGGTCGCCGAGGATACCGAGTACGCCGACCGCGAGAAGCTCACCGACCTGCTGGTGGTGGCCATGGGCCGGCAGGGGGGCCGCGAGATCGGCTACTGCTCCGACGCCGACGTGATGTTCGTGCACCGGCCCCTGCCCGGGGCGGACCCCCAGTCCGCGCAGGAGCAGGCGCTGCGGATCTGCTCGCGGCTGGGGGCGCTGCTGGGCCAGCCCCTGCAGCCGGCGGTGCTGGCCGAACCCCGGCTGGAGGTGGACGCCGACCTGCGCCCCGAGGGGCGGCAGGGCCCGCTGGTGCGCTCGCTTGAGGCCTACCGGGAGTACTACGAGCGGTGGGCCCTGGTCTGGGAAGCTCAGGCCCTGCTGCGCGCCCGTCCCATGGCCGGAGACGAGGCGCTGGGGCGCGACTTCATGGAGCTGGTCGACTCGGTGCGCTACCGCGGCGGCCTGGAGGAGAAGGACGTGCGGGAGATCCGCCGGATCAAGGCGCGCGTGGAATCCGAGCGCCTGCCGCGCGGCGCGGACCCGGCACGGCACCTCAAGCTGGGCCGCGGGGCACTCAGCGACGTCGAATGGCTGGTCCAGCTGCTGCAGCTGCTGCACGCCGCCGAGCACCCTGCGCTGCGCACCACCTCCACCCGCCCCGCGCTCAGGGCGCTGGGCGAGGAGGGGCTGCTGCCGCCCGGCGACGTGGAACTGCTGGACCGGGCGTGGGCCTTGGCCGCGCGCGTGCGAAGTGCCATCGTGGTGTGCACGGGCCGAACGTCGGACGTGCTGCCCAGTTCGCGCCGCGATTTGGAGGCCGTGGCACGCTGGTGCGGCTATCCCGCCGGGCAGGCGGCCCGCCTGGAGGAGGACTACCTCAAGACCACGCGCCGTGCGCGCCAGGTCTTCGAGCGCCACTTCTACGGGTTCGAGGGTTAGGCACACCAGCGAGAGGAAACCGCCATGCATGTCACCCAGGCCCAGCTCGAGGAACTTGCCGCGGAACACCTGGAGAAGGCCAAAACGGCCCCCCACAACCGCAGCGCGCATGCGGTGCTCCACGACGGACGGCTCCGGCACACCCTGGTGGCCCTGGATGCGGGGGGCGAGATCGATGACCATTTCAAGCCCGAGGCCGCCACGATGCAGGTCATGCAGGGAGCGGTCACCGTGACTTGGGACGGCGGGGAAACCACGATCGAGCACGGCGGCCTCTACGTCCTGCCCGGTCCCACCCACAAGGTGTCCTCCGCGGAACCCTCCGTCTTCCTGCTCACCACCATCGCAGACTAGTACCTGGCGCAACTGAGTATCTGGCACAACGACGGCGGGGCCGCACCTTCGAAAGGTGCGGCCCCGCCGTCGTGCTGGTGGCTGCTGCCCTGCAGCGCCAAACGCGGGGCAGCCGGGTCCCTGCATGGCGACGAAGTCGACATGCAGGTCCTGCCCCGCGCGCTAGCAGCCGTAGTAGAGCTCGAACTCGTACGGGTTCGGGCGCAGGGAAAGCGGCTTGATCTCGTTCTCGCGCTTGTAATCGATCCAGGTGCGGATCAGGTCCTCGGTGAAGACGTCGCCGGCCAGCAGGAACTCGAAGTCGTTCTCGAGCGCGTCCAGGGCCTCCTCGAGGGAGCCCGGAGCCTTCGCGATGTCCTTGGCTTCCTCGGCGGGCAGCTCGTAGAGGTCCTTGTCGACCGGCGCGGACGGCTCGATGCGGTTCTTGATGCCGTCGATGCCGGCCATCAGCTGGGCGGCGAAGGCCAGGTACGGGTTGGAGGAGGCGTCCGGGGCGCGGAACTCGATGCGCTTGGCCTTCGGGTTCGAGCCGGTGATCGGGATGCGGATGCCGGCGGAGCGGTTGCCCTGCGAGTACACCATGTTGACCGGGGCCTCGAAGCCCTTGACCAGGCGCTTGTAGGAGTTCACGGTCGGGTTGGTGAAGGCCAGGACCGCGTCGGCGTGCTTGAGCAGGCCGCCGATGTACCAGCGGGCGAGGTCGGACAGGCCGGCGTAGCCCTTCTCGTCGTAGAACAGCGGGTCGCCGTTGGACCACAGCGACTGGTGGCAGTGCATGCCCGAGCCGTTGTCGCCGAAGATCGGCTTCGGCATGAAGGTGGCGGACTTGCCCCAGGAGTCGGCGACGTTCTTGATGATGTACTTGAACTTCATCAGGTCGTCGGCCGCGTGGACCAGGGTATTGAACTTGTAGTTGATCTCCGCCTGGCCGGCGCCGCCGACCTCGTGGTGGGAGCGCTCGACCTCAAGGCCCGCGGCGTCCAGCTCCAGGCACATGGCGTCGCGCAGGTCGGCCTGCTTGTCGGTCGGGGAGACCGGGAAGTAGCCGCCCTTGAACGGGGTCTTGTAGCCCTGGTTGCCGCCCTCTTCCTCGCGGCCGGTGTTCCACGGAGCCTCGTCGGAGTCGACCTTGTAGAAGGAGCCCTGCGGCTTGGAGTCGTACTGGACGTTCTCGAAGATGAAGAACTCGGCCTCGGGGGCGAAGAAGGCGGTGTCGGCGATGCCGGTGGAGGCCAGGTAGGCCTCGGCACGCTCGGCCACGCCACGCGGGTCGCGGTGGTAGGGCTCGCCGGTGCGCGGGTTCACGATGGAGAAGTTCAGCGCCAGGGTCTTCTCGACGCGGAAGGGATCGATGAACGCGGTGGTCACGTCCGGGATCAGCTGCATGTCGGACTCGGCGATGCCCTGGAAGCCGCGGATGGAGGAGCCGTCAAAGAGCTGGCCGTTCACGAAGAAGTCCGCATCAACCGTCTTGGCGGGAACGTTGAAGTGCTGCTGCACGCCCGGCAGGTCGGTGAATCGGATGTCGACGAACTTCACGTCTTCATCGGCGATGTACTTGAGGACTTCGTCCGGATTCTTGAACAAGGTTGCTCCTAATCGCTGCTCCCGGGCACATATGGTCCCGTGGGCCGAGGGTCGGTTCCCGGCGCCGCACCAAAATCTAGCAATGGGCAGTTACCCGGCTGTGTCCCAATTGTTTCCGGGAGGTTACGCGGCGCGCTCGTGAGCCATCGTACCCCGCCTCGGCGGGACGGTGCGCACGGCCCGACGGTACCCTTGGAAGTGTGGAAAGAAAAGACATCGGTTCCTGGCTCGAGGGCCCTCCCCAGCTGAATTCGCAGACGTGGCCGGGCCAGCGCCTCGGCCGCCCGGAGCACGGGCCCGGCAGCGTGGGCCGCATCGGCCGCCGCATCGGGGCCCTGCTCATCGACTGGGGGCTGGCCATGGCGCTCTCCGCCTGGTTCTTCGGGGGCGACTCGTTCGCGAACCTGTCCCTGTTCGCGGCCATGCAGCTGTTGTTCGTCGGCGTCACGGGGCATTCGATCGGGCACCGCGTTTTCGGCCTGCAGGTCCAGGGGATGGACGGCAGGCCGGCCAAGCCGCTGGCCGTCCTGGTGCGCACCGCGCTGGTGTGCCTGGTGATTCCGGCACTGGTCGCGGACGCGGACCAGCGCGGACTGCACGACCGCGCCATGAAGACAATCCTGGTCCGGATCTGAGGTCCGGCACCACATAGGGAAGGCCCCGAACCGAACGGTTCGGGGCCTTCCCTATGTGGTGCTGCGTAGCGTGGTGCCGCGGACTACCGTCCCCGCATGGCCTTGCGGTCCGGGCGGGCGCGGTTCGGGTCGATGCCCTTGGGGATCGGCAGCTTGGCACTGCCCAGGGTGGACAGGCGGCGGTCCACCTGGTGGATTTCCTGCTTGCCCAGCGCCTTGGGCAGCTTCTTGATGGCCTTGGCGAGGTCCTCCACGCTGGTCTGGCCCTCGGTGCTGCCGGAGTTGATGATGTGGATCGGCACGTTCGGGAGCACCCGTCCCATGCGCTTGCGCTCGGCTTCGACGAGCGGGCGGACGCGTCCGGACGGCCCTTCGGTGACGAGCACGACGCCGGGTCGGCCGATCGCGGCGAACACCAGGTCCTGGGTGCGCGGGGCCACCGCGACCGGCTGGTCCTTGACAACCCAGCCGCGGCCCAGTTCGCTCAACGCCGCGCCGGCTGCGCCGGGACGGTCCTTGATCTGGGCGAAGGCGGCCCGGCGGGCGCGCCGGGACAGGATTGCCACGGCGGCCAGCAGGCCGAGCGGGAGGGAGATCAGCAGGAACGTGATCCAGTTGCCCATGATCAGGCCCAGGATCAGGCCCACTGCGGTGATCCCGAGGAACGCCAGCAGCATCAGCCACACCACCGAAGGGTCGTGGCGGCGGGTCATCTGGAAGACCTGCCCGATCTGCTTCAGGCGGCCCGGTTGCTTGGGTCCCTTCGCGGGCTTGGGCTTGCGCGAAAAGAGGCCGCGCTTGGGCTGGGAGGCCTCGGCGGAGGCGCTATCGGAGGTATTGGCCATAGTGATCCAATTCTAAGGGAAAGCCGGGACTCAAGATGCAGGCGTCGGGTGCCCGGATTCGGAAGTCCCGGTTCAGGGGGCGGGGATCAGGCTGGCGGCTTCCTGGCGGGTGGCCCCGGAGGACTCGATGTGGGCCAGGGCCTCGGGGATGGGCAGGCCCTTCTTGCGCATCGCGCCGGCCC